>NZ_BEWG01000115.1:0-170681 GCF_002723835.1 Mycobacterium sp. shizuoka-1
TCCCAGCCCTACTCAGGTGTCAGCGATGTCCCGAGACATACCACTGTCAGCGATGTCCCCGAACAGAACACGCCGCTGAGCGAACGAAAGCGCGCCGAAATCGCTGGGGGCTACGCGCTCTTGAGCCGGATCTTCCAGCGCACCAGCGTCAGATAGCCCAGGCACAACACCCCGAGCATCGCCATGTCGAACCACCACGCCGACGCGGTGTGCTCCCAATGCCGATCCTTCGGGGTCAACGGGCCGGGCACCAACTTGATCAGATCGATCGTCGACGCCGACGCGGCGAAGCCCCACCGCGCCGGGGTGATCCAGGACAGCTGGTCGAGCACGAGCCGGCCGGTCACCGGGATCATGCCGCCGGAGAACACCAGCTGGCTCATGACCGCGACGACCAGCAGCGGCATGATCTGCTCGTTGGACTTGGCCAGTGCCGACAACGCCAGACCCACCATCGCGGCGGTGACCGTCGTCGCGGCCATCACCACGAACAGCTCCAGCGTCGGGCTCAGGAACGTCAGCGAGCCCTGCGTCGGGCTGCCCTTGCCGGCGATGGTGATCGCGGTGACGATCGAGGACTGCACGATCGCGAACGCCGCATAGATGCACACCTTCGCCAGCAGGTACGCCGTGGTCGACAACCCGACCGCCTGCTCGCGGCGGAAGATCGGCCGCTCGCCGATCAGGTCTCGCACGGTCAGCGCGGTACCCATGAAGATCGCGCCGACGTTGAGCAGCACCAGGATCTGCCCGGGTTCGTTGGGCGCGTCACCCATCGGGTTCGGCACCCCGAAGCCGACCGTGCCCGGCACCGACAGCGACAGCACGCCCATGATGAACGGCAGCAGCGCGAGGAACGCGAAGTAGCCCCGGTCGGAGACGATCAGCCGCATCTGCCGCCGGGCGATCGTGGAGAACTGGCGCAGCAGGCTGGTGTGTGTCGGCTCGCCCATGTTCGACGGCGCCTCCAGCGGGGGCGGCGGGGGAGTCGGACCGGTGTGCGCGAGGTAACGCTGATAGGCGGCGTCGGGGTCACCGGCAACCGTGCTGAAGATGTCGGCCCAGTTGGTGGTGCCCATCGCCGGGCCGATCTGGCTGGGCGGACCGCAGAACGCCGTCTTGCCGCCCGGCGCCAGCAGCAGCACCTGGTCGCACACGTCGAGGTAGGTCAGCGAGTGGGTGACCACCAGCACCACGCGGCCGGCGTCGGCCAGCTGGCGCAGCATCGTCATGACCTGGCGGTCCAGCGCCGGATCCAGCCCGGAGGTCGGCTCGTCGAGGATCAGCAGCGACGGGCCGGTCAGCAGTTCCAGCGCCACCGACGCCCGCTTACGCTGACCGCCCGACAACTTGTCGACCCGGGTGTTCGCGTGCTGGGTCATCTCCAGTTCGGACAGCACCTGGGCCACCACCTGCTGGCGGTCCTCCTTGGTGGTGTCCGGCGGCAGCCGTAGTTCGGCGGCATACATCAGCGCCTGGTTGACGGTCAGCTGGCCGTGCACCACGTCGTCCTGGGGCACCATGCCGATCCGGGAGCGCAGCGACGCGTACTCGGCGTGGATGTTGTGACCCTCGAAAGTGACTGTGCCGCTGGTGGGATGGGTGTAGCCGGCGACCAGTCGGGCGAACGTCGACTTGCCGGCACCGGACGGGCCGATCACCGCGGTCAGCGTGCCGGGGCGCGCCGTCAGCGAGATGTTGTCCAGCAGCGTCTTGTTGTGCTCGATCGTCCAGGTCACCGCCCGGACGTCCAGACCGCCGGTCGCCGTCGCGGCCTCGGTCTCGGTGCGCCGGACCAGCGTGCCACCGGTGAACACCAGGTCGACGTTGCCGATGGTGACGGTGTCGCCGTCGTTCAGCAGCGCGGTGTCGACCCGGCTGCCGTTGACGAATGTGCCGTTGATGCTGCGGTTGTCGACGATCTCCGTCCCACCCGGGGTCGGGATCAGAGTGGCGTGGTGGCGCGAGGCCAGCACGTCGGGGATGACGATGTCGTTGTCGGTCGCGCGGCCGATCTTGATCCCGCCGGGCGGCACCTCGCCGGGCGCGCCCGGGCGCAGGATTTTCAGCATCGACGTCGCGATGTTCGACGATCCGGCGGACTTCCCGACCGCCGGGCGCATCTGGGTCGGCGCGGCGGCCGGCGGCGCGGCCGCGGTCGCCCCGGTCGGCGGGTGGTAGGTCGGCTGCGCCCGCGAACCGCCGGTCGGATACGACGGCGGCGGTGATTGCGGTGGTTGCGCCGGTGGCGACTGGGGCCACGATCCGGCCGTCACCGGACCCCGGGTCGGCGCGGCAGGCCACGACGGCGAGGACACCGGAGCCGCCAGCCGCACCGACGAGGTCTGCGGCGGGCGTCCCACCGAACCCTGGGCGCGGCCAAGGCCGAAGCTCATCGCCGGCCCGTCCGGGTTGCCCACGTTGACGGTCAGGCCGTCGGTGATGTCCACCGACGGCACCCGGCGTCCATGCACGAACATGCCGTTGAGCGAGCCGTTGTCGATCGCCATCCACCGGCCGTGGTCGTAGCGCAGCACCAGATGGGCGCGGGAGATCAAGGGGTGGGCGATTCTCACGTCGGCACGCAGGTCGCGGCCGACCACGACATCGTGTCCTGCAGCGAAAGTGCGCTCCGACCCGTCGTACCGAACTGTGAGCACGGGCGCGGCTGGTCGACTCATCGACACCAACTCTATCGGTATCGACGCCGTCAGCCCGTCAGGCCGGACCGCCCGTCACGACACACAGGGTGCGCGAGTAGATCGTCGGCATGCATTTGTTGCAGTGCGTGCACAGCGATTGCACCGAGTGCGCGTCGCCGTCGGCCTGGATCCGGTTGAGCAAATCGGGCTCGGCGAGCAGGGCCCGCCCCATCGCCACGAACTCGAAGCCCGCGGCCATCGCGCGGTCCATGGACTCACGGTTGGTGATACCGCCGAGCAGGATCAGCGGCATCGTCAGTTCCTTGCGGAACTGCTCGGCATCGCGCAGCAGGTAGGTCTCGCGGTACGGGTACTCGCGCATGAATTTCTTGCCCGTCATTCGCATGCCCCAGTTCAGCGGCCATTTCTGCGCCGCGGCGAATTCCTTGACGGGCGCATCGCCGCGGAACAGATACATCGGGTTGAGCAGCGAGCTGCCCGCCGTGAGCTCGATGGCGTCCAGGCCGCCGTCCTCCTCGAGCCACTTCGCCGTCTGCAGCGACTCGTCGATCTGGATCGAGCCGCGAACCCCGTCGGCCATGTTGAGTTTGGCCGTCACGGCGATGGGGGCAGGCCCGAGCCGCTCGACCTCGCGACGGACCGCCATCGCGATGCCGCGCGCCACCTTGGCGCGGTTCTCCAGCGAGCCGCCGAATTCATCGTTGCGCCGGTTGATCATCGGCGACAGGAACGAGCTGGCCAGGTAGTTGTGCCCGAGATGGATCTCGACGGCGTCGAATCCGGAGTCGATGGCGAACCGGGCGGCCGCCGCATGCGCGGCGATGACGTCGTTGATGTCGTCGCGGGTGGCGTGGCGGGCGAACTTCATCGACAGCGGGTTGAAGAACCGGACCGGGGCCAGCGCGGTCGCCTTGTTCGAGCGGGCGTTGGCCACCGGGCCGGCGTGACCGATCTGGGCACTGATCTTCGCGCCCTCGGCGTGCACGGCGTCGGCGAGCCGGCGCAGGCCGGGGACGGCCTCGGGACGCATCCAGATCTGGCCGCCGTTGGTGCGCCCGCCCTGGCTCACCGCGGTGTAAGCGACGGTGGTCATACCGATGCCGCCGGCGGCGATCGCGCGGTGGAAGGCGATCAGGTCGTCGGAGACCACGTCGTCGGGTGTGCGGGCCTCGAAGGTGGCCGACTTGATGGTGCGATTGCGCAACGTGATGGGGCCGAGTGTGGCCGGGCTGAACACATCTGGCGCACTGTTCATAACCGCAGCTGACCACGCGGTATCCCATGCTGTCAACGGCCGTCCCGATGCCGATGGAAGAATGTGGCGCGTGGTCGCAATCACCCTGGACGGCAAGCTCACCCGCGACGAGATTTTCGTCGATCTCACCGACCGGGTCGCGGCCCTGACCGCTGCGGGACGTACCCCCGGGCTGGGCACCGTGTTGGTCGGCGACGACCCCGGTTCGCACGCGTATGTCAAAGGCAAGCACTCCGACTGCGCCAAGGTCGGGATCACCTCGATCCGCCGTGACCTGCCCGCCGACGTCAGCCAGGCGCAGCTCGACGAGACCTTGGACGAGCTGAACGCCAACCCCGAGTGCACCGGTTACATCGTGCAGCTGCCGTTGCCGCGCCACCTCGACGAGAACGCCGCCCTCGAGCGGGTCGACCCGGCGAAGGACGCCGACGGGCTGCACCCGACCAATCTGGGCCGGTTGGTGCTGGGTAAGGAAGCGCCGCTGCCCTGCACGCCGCGCGGCATCGTGCATCTGCTGCGCCGCTTCGACGTGCCGATCGCCGGCGCGCACGTGGTGGTCATCGGCCGCGGCGTCACGGTCGGCCGCCCGCTGGGCCTGCTGCTCACCCGCCGCAGCGAGAACGCGACCGTGACCTTGTGCCACACCGGAACTCGTGACCTGCCCACGCTCACCAAGCAGGCCGACATCATCGTCGCCGCCGTCGGTGTGCCGCACATGCTGACTGCCGACATGGTGCGACCCGGTGCGGCCGTGGTCGACGTCGGGGTGAGCCGGGTGGACGGAAAGCTGACCGGCGACGTGCATCCCGAGGTCTGGGAGGTCGCCGGGCAGGTGTCGCCCAACCCCGGCGGGGTGGGCCCGCTGACCCGGGCGTTCCTGCTCACCAACGTCGTCGAACTGGCCGAAGCGGCCCGGTGACCGCTCGCGCGAAGCGCCGACTGCCGACTCGTGCGGAGGCGGTGGCCTTCACCAGGCGCGTGGTGCGTTCGCAATGGCCCATCCTGGGTGTCGGGGTGATCTTCGTGGTGGCGTTCGTCCTGGTGGCCGCGGGATTCTGGCGGCGCGGTTCGCTGCTGATCGGGATCGCCGTCGGGGTGGCCGCCGGACTTCGCCTGGTGCTCACCGAGGAACGGGCCGGGCTTTTGGTGGTGCGCTCGCGGGGGGTGGATTTCGCCACCATGACCACGGTCTGCGTGGTGATGGTCTACATCGCGTCGACGATCGACCCGCTGGGCACGAGCTGATTTCTGCCCAGTGGGCAATCTTGCACGGTAGGCAAATTTAGGCGTACGGTGGCGGCATGACCTCGTCGCCGGGATTGCGTGAGCGCAAGAAAGCCGACACCCGCCGGGCACTCAGCGATGCCGCACTGCACCTGGCCTTCGAGCGGGGCATCGACAACGTCACCAGGGAAGCCATCGCCGAGCGGGCCGGGGTCTCCCTGCGGACGTTCAACAACTACTTCGCCGGCAAGTACGAGGCCATCGCCTACCGGCAGCTCGAGCGGATGCGGCGCAGCCTCGCGACATTTCGGGCGCGGCCCGCGAGCGAACCGCTGTGGACGGCCATCACCGAGGCGGTGCTCGCTCCTCTGCTCGCCGAGATGGGCGAAGACTATGCCCCGACCCGTCAACAACTCGACCAGCTCCTCGAGCTGAGCATGGCCATCGAAGTGCGCAACGCTCTGGCCAAAGACCTGATGGCCGAATGGACCGAGGCGATCGCCGAACGGACCGGCACCGATCCGGCCCGCGACATGTATCCGCGGCTGGTGGCCGCCAGCATCCGCGCTGTCGCCGAGGCCGCCATGGACACCTACATCGCCGCCGACCCGCCCGTTCCGATCGTCGGCCTGATGCGCCGAGGCTTCGCCGATGTCGTCGCCGGGCTGCCCGAACCGAAAGGAAAGTCGTCATGAGCGATGTCGACGTCGTCATCTCCGGTGCCGGTCCCAACGGCCTGATGCTGGCTTGTGAACTGGCCCTGGCGGGCGTCACGCCCGTGGTGCTCGACGCGTTACCCGGGCCCAGCGACGAGCCGAAGGCCAACGGACTTGTGGGCCAGGTCGTTCGGCTGCTCGATATGCGTGGTCTCTATACACCGATCACCGGGCTCGCCGACCCGCCACGCCCGGTGCAGGGCTGGATCTTCTCCGGCATGGCACTGGATCTCGTCGGCATCGATGACAATCCGATGTACGCGATGGCGATCTCGCAGCCCAAGCTGGTGCGCTTCCTGGCCGAACGCGCCCGCGAACTCGGTATCGACGTCCGCTGGGGCCACGAGCTCACGGCGCTGGACACATCCGACGATGGTGTCCGGCTGACGATCGCCACGGAATCCGGTGTCTACACCGCGACCGCGTCGTATCTGGTGGGTGCCGACGGCGGGCGCAGCTTTGTCCGCAAGAGCGTCGGGATCGACTTTCCCGGCGCGACGTCGCCCACCGTCGCCAGGGTCGCCCATGTGTCGGTGCCCGAGGAGTACCTGCATTCCGACGGTGGTCTGGATGTCCCAGGATTCGGCCGAGTCTCCTTCGGTCACAACAGGTTCGATCGCGGAATGGTGATCTATGCGCCGTTCGAGCCGGACCGGACACTGCTGGGCACGATGGAATTCGGCCCCGCAGCGCAGGCGGACGAGCCGATGTCGCTCGGTGAACTGCGCGACAGTCTGGCCCGTGTGCTCGGCACCGAAATCCGGGTCGACGAGCCGCATGGCCCCGGCCCGCACGCGCTGCGCCGCATCAACGGCCAGAACACACGGCAGGCCGAGCGCTACCGATCCGGCCGGGTGCTGTTGGTCGGCGACGCGGCGCATGTGCACAGTGCGATGGGCGGCCCTGGGCTGAATCTGGGGCTGCAGGATGTCGTGAACGTCGGCTGGAAGCTCGCTGCGGTCGTCAACGGCACCGCACCCGACGCTCTGCTCGACACGTATCAGACCGAACGTCATCCGGTGGGGGAGCGGGTGATGATGCATTCGATGTCGCAGATCGCGCTGATGGCGCCCGGACCCGAAATTGCCCAACTGCGAAAGCTTTTCACCGAGCTGATCGCCATTCCCCAAGCCGCTGCCCATATGGCGGGACTGCTTGCCGGTTCGGATGTCCGTTACGACATGGGCGACGACCATCCGCTGTCGGGCTATCTGGTGGGAGACCTGACGCTCGACGACGGCCGCCGGGTTGCCGAGCTGCTGCACAAGGCCAGGCCGGTGCTGCTCGATCTGGGTGGCGGCGCGGCCGCGCGGTGGGCGCGGAGCTGGGCCGACCGCGTCGACACCGTCGACGCCGAGCTCGCCGGCGGACCGGTGGCAGTGCTGATCCGGCCCGACGGCTACGTGGCCTGGGCCGCAGACGAATTCGGCGCTGCCGACGAGCAGCGGCTGCACGAAGCGCTGAGCCGCTGGTTCGGCGAGCCCGGTGCAGGCGTCACCGCGGATCCCGGCGGCCGGACTTGGCCCGGTACATCGACTGGTCGACGCTTGCGATGAGGTCGGACACGGTGTGCCCGGCGCCGGCGGCGGCGGTGAGCCCGATGCTGACGCTGACCGCACATGGACATCGGTGGCCGGCATCGAGATCGGCGATCCGCAGGCGAATCCGCTCGGCGGCCGCACCGGCCGCCTCGCGGTCGGCGTCGACCAGACCCACGCAGAACTCGTCACCGCCGAGTCGGGCGACGAAGTCGCGGTCGCCGACTTCTCGGTGCAGAACGTCTCCGATGGCCATCAGGACGTTGTCGCCGGCCATGTGGCCGTACGTGTCGTTGATCGCCTTGAAGTTGTCGACATCGAGCAACAACAAGCCCAGCTGTCCGTCATTGCTGCGCATCCGGGAGAGCTCGGATTCCAACCGCTCGAGGAAGCCTCGCCGGTTCAACAGCGACGTCAGCGGGTCGGTGCTGGCCAACAGCGCCAACTGCCGCTGCAGCGATTTCAGCCCGGTGATGTCGTGCGAGGTGCTCACCACGGTCTGGATCACCCCGTCGGCCGACCGTTCGGGGACCACCCGGGTCAGATAGTGCCGGGGGCCGTGCCGGGTGGGCAGCTCGTGCTCCTCCTCGGCCGGCTGCCGGCTGTCCAGCACGCGGTCGACCAGCGCTTCCCACTGCGCGACCAGTTCCGGTGGCAGGCCGATCTCCCGCTTGCTCTTGCCGATGAACGACTGGGCTGCAAGTCCGGTGACCCGCTCGATCGCGGGGTTGATGTACAGATGCCGATGATGCAGGTCCATGCGCGCCACGATGTCCGGCAGGGTCTGCACCGTGGTGAAGAACGCCTCGTTGTGCCGTTCGCGCTCGGTCGTCCGGCGCAGGATTGCCACACACCGCGTCGGCGGGTCGTCCAACGCCTGCAGCACGCAGTTCCAGTCCGGGGTGTGGTCGAAGTGCAGCACGGAGGGAGTGTCGCCGCCGTCCGGCCAGGCCGAGGCCAACTCCGCCAGCAGCACCTCCTCGCCGGGCCAGTCCGGGTGCCCGTCCACCGCGGCATCGAATGCGCTTGTCCGGGAATCGATCACGACCCGCGTGCCGGCGAGCCGACACAGCGCCGCCGGAACATTGCCGGCGGCGAGCCAGTCGAGCCACTGGTGTGCGGTGGTCATGGATCGCCGCCCAGCTTCGCTTGATACATCAGCATGTCGACTCGGGCCAGCAGGTCGAGAGCGGTCGCATCGCCGGCCTCGGCCGCCGCGACACCCACGCTCACACTGACCCCGAGCGTTCTCCCGGTGTCGTCGACGATCGCGCTGACCCGCTCGGCGATCCGCCGTGCGGTCTCCGCGGCGCCGGCTGCGTCGGTGTCGATCAGCGCCACGCAGAACTCGTCACCGCCGAGGCGCGCGGCAACGTCGTGGGAACGGGTTTCGTCGGTCAGAATCCGGGCCACCGTTTCGAGCACACGGTCACCGGCGACGTGACCGAACCGGTCGTTGATGAACTTGAAGTTGTTGAGGTCGAGCAGCAGCAGGCTGAAGCCGCCGTGACCACGCTGCACCCGGTCCAGCTCGGTGCCCAGCCGGGCGGTGAAGCTACGCCGGTTCAGCAGCGAGGTCAGCGGGTCGGTGCGAGCCAGCTGCTCGAGCTGGTGCTGCAGCCGTTTGACGTCGCTGATGTCGCGGACCACCGACAGGATGCTCTCGACCTGACCGTCACGGTCGAACTCGGGCGCCGCGCGGCCGAGGTAGTGGCGCAGACCGGTTGGGCCCTCGTAGTCGAACTCCACCTCCACCGGCTCGCCGGTGTCGATGACGCGTTGGTAGGCCGCTTCGAAGCTCGTGGCGAGCGCGGCAGCGGCGCCGGTCTCGGTGTAGGTCTTGCCGATGCGGCTCTCGGCGGGGACGCCGGTGATGGCGCCGATCGCCGGATTGGCGTAGCGACAGCGGAATTCGCGGTCGTATCGGGTGACCACGTCGGGCAGGTTCTCCACGATCGTGAGGAACGCATCGTCGGAGGTGCCCCACTGCGCCGGTAGGTTCAGGATCGCCAGATGCTCGTCGGGCTGCCCGTCGACGGGGTGCAGGACGCACCGCCAGCCCGGCGCGTCGTCCGAGGCGATCACCACCGGAATCTCGCCGCTCTGTGCCGTGTGTGATTGCAGCCGCGACAGCAGGGTTCGCTCGTCGAGCCGGCCGGCCAGCCCCTGCAGAGCGGCCATGAATCCAGGTGTGCGCGCCACGATCTCGATCCCGCCGGACGAACCCCGGCAGTGGAACGCAGGAACCCCGGCCAGCGCCAGCGCGGCCAGCCATTGCTCCGCGGACACCATGGCCGCCAATCTATCCGGCCAGCGTGGCCCGGATGCACACCGTGATGTAGGGCAGCGCCAATCCGGTCGAGTTGGCCAGCGCGGGATGGGTGGTCAGCAGTTCGCGGACCTCCTCGAGGGTCTGGGTGCGCACGTCGGCCGGCGAGGTGATGCAGTAGCTGCGCGAGGCGACCAGGTCGATCAGCGCCTGCGGCGTCAGGTAGCTCGTCCACTCGACGCGGTGGTGTTCGACGCCGGTGAACGGTGCGGGCACCGTGGTGGTGTCGTTGAACTGGGCATTCTCGTGGCCGATGATGCGGCCGAGATCCTTGACCCAGCCCAGGCGTTCGTCGCGCGCATTCCACACCAGACCCAGCCGGCCGCCCGGCCGCAGCACCCGGGCCACCTCGGCGACCGCCTGCTGCGGATCGAACCAATGCCAGGCCTGGGCCACCAGGACGGCGTCGACGCTGTCATCCGGCAACGGGATCTGCTCGGCGGTGCCCAGCAGGGCCGGGGTGTCCGGCAGCGCCGAACTCAGCAGCTCCAGCATCTCGGCCAACGGGTCGACGGCCACCACGTCCAGGCCGCGCTCGACCAGCCGGGTGGTCAGCTTGCCGGTGCCTGCGCCCAGGTCCAGCACGTCGCGCGCCCCGGGGGGCAGCAGCCAGTCGATGGCCTCCGGCGGATACGACGGGCGGCCGCGCTCGTAGGCGGCGGCCTCGGACCCGAAGGACAGTGAACGTTCCCGCCGCGACTCGGTCACGGCGCGGCGGAACCTTCGCCGGCCAGCTCCAGGGTCCGGCGGATCAGGCCGCCGACCGCCTCGGTTTCGACGAGGAACCCGTCGTGGCCGTAGCTCGACTCGACCACCTCGAGGCCTGAGCAGTTCGGCAGCAAGTCGGCCAGCTCCTCCTGCAGCCGCAGCGGGTAGAGCCGGTCGGAGGTGATCCCGCCGACCACCGCCGGGACCGGGCACGATCCGAGCGCCGCGGCCACCCCGCCGCGACCGCGCCCGACGTCGTGGTTGGACAGCGTCTCGGTCAGCGTCACGTAACTGCCCGCGTCGAAGCGTTCGACCAGCTTGGCGCCCTGGTACTCCAGGTAGCTCTGGACCGCGTACCGGCCGCCGGCCAGCGTGTCCTCGTCGCCCTGGGCGGCATTGCCGAACCGGCTGTCCAACTCGACCTCACCGCGGTAGGTCAGATGCGCGAACCGGCGCGCCAGCTGTAGCCCGACGTCGGGATTGCGGCCGGTGCCGTGGTAGTCGCCGCCCTGCCAGTTCGGGTCGGCCTTGATCGCCGCGATCTGCGAGCTTTGCGTGCCGATCTGGTCGGCGGTCGCGCGGGCGCCGACGGCCAGCACCAGGGCGGCCCGCACCCGCTCGGGGTAGCCGATCATCCACTCCAGTGCGCGTGCGCCGCCCATTGAACCGCCCACCAGGGCGGCGACGTCGGTGATGCCGAGCGCGGCCAGCGCGGCCACATCGGCGTTCACCTGGTCGCGCACCGTGATGATCGGGAACCGGGAGCCCCACGGCCTGCCGTCGCGGGCCAGTGAACTCGGGCCGGTCGAGCCGCGGCACCCGCCCAGCACGTTGGTCGCCACCGCGCACCAGCGGGTGGTGTCGATCGGCGCGCCGGGGCCGGCGATACCGTCCCACCAGCCCGGGGTCGGGTGGCCGGGGCCGGCCGGCCCGGTCAGGTGCGAGTCGCCGGTCAGGGCATGCAAGGCCACGACGACGTTGTCGCGGGTGGGGGAGAGCTCACCCCAGCGCTGCACCGCGATCGACACGTCGGAGAGGACCTCGCCGCTTTCCAGCGTCAGCGGGCCGATGTCGACGACGCCGATCTCCCCCTCGGCCGGCAGGGTCACCGTGCGCTCATCGCGCCCGGCCGATTGTTGTTCTTCTTCGCGCAAGCGCTCATCAGACAGTGTCATGTCAGGCTCACCCCAACTCAAAAGGCCGCCACGGCGCGCGCGTCCGACGGCTGGCCGTCCGACACCGCCCGCGCGGCCGCGAAGCCGCGCTCCAGATCGGCCAGGATGTCGTCGATGCCTTCCAGACCGACGGCCAAGCGCACCAGGCCGGGGGTGACACCGGTGGCGAGCTGCTCGTCGGCCGACAGCTGCTGGTGGGTGGTCGACGCCGGATGGATCACCAGCGAGCGCACGTCGCCGATGTTGGCGACGTGGCTGTGCAGTGTCAGAGCGTTGACGAACGCCTTTCCTGCTTCCACGCCGCCGGCCAGCTCGAAGGCCAGTACCGCGCCGGTTCCCTTGGGCGCCAACTTCTTTGCCCGCTCGTACCACGGCGAGGTCGGCAAGCCCGCGTAGTTGACCGACACCACGTCGTCGTGACCGGCCAGGAACTCGGCCACCTTCAACGCATTGGACACGTGGCGCTCGACCCGCAGGCTCAGCGTCTCCAGGCCCTGGGCGATCAGGAACGCGTTGAACGGCGAGACCGCCGAACCCAGGTCGCGCAGCAGCTGAACCCGCGCCTTGAGGGCGTAGGCGGGCGCGCCGAGGTCGGCGAAGACCACACCGTGATAGCTGGGATCAGGGGTGGTGAAGCCGGGGAACTTGCCGCTCGTCCAGTCGAACGTGCCGCCGTCGACGATCACGCCCGCGATCGCCGTGCCGTGGCCGCCGAGGTACTTGGTCGCCGAGTGCACGACGATGTCGGCGCCGTGGGCGATCGGCTGGATCAGGTAGGGCGTGGCGATGGTGTTGTCGACGATCAGCGGCACCCCGTTGTGGTGGGCGACCGCGGCCACGGCCGGGATGTCCAGCACGTCGATCTGGGGGTTGGAGATCGTCTCGCCGAAGAACGCCTTGGTGTTCGGCCGCACCGCGGCCTGCCAGGACTCCGGGTCGTCGGGGTCGGTCACGAACGTGGTCTCGATGCCCAGTTTGGGCAGCGTGTAGTGCAGCAGGTTGTAGGTGCCGCCGTAGAGCCGCGGCGAGGACACGATGTGGTCGCCTGCGTTGGCCAGGTTCAGGATCGCGAAGGTCTCGGCGGCCTGCCCGGAGGACAGCAACAGCGCGGCAACCCCGCCTTCGAGGGCGGCGATCCGCTGCTCGACGGTGTCCTGGGTGGGGTTCATGATCCGGGTGTAGATGTTGCCCGGCTCGGCCAGCCCGAACAGCGCGGCGGCGTGGTCGGTGTTGTCGAACGTGTAGGACGTGGTCGCGTAGATCGGCAGCGCCCTAGCATGCGTGGCGGCGTCGGGAGTCTGCCCGGCGTGGATCTGCTTGGTCTCAAAAGACCAGGTCGCGCTGGGGTCCTCGGTCTGCGACGTGCTCATGTGAAACGAACCTCCATCTGTCTCTGGGGGCCCGTCAGCACGGACCCGCGCTTGCCGGTAGCCGCTGTCGGCTACTCAACCTGGTCTTCACCCGGAGCACCCCACCGCGGTTGGAGGGTTGCCGGCCAGCAAGCCGGGGCTTGATGCTGGCGCTCATGACCGACCCAAAGCGTAGCGCACCTTCGTAACGGGAGGCCAGCGGGATATCCGGGCCGGACGGGGTGGCCACGGGGCGAGCCACTGTGACGTAGACCTCGGCACGGATCCGTCGACCGCGATCACGTAGCGTCGGATGCGACGCGATACTGATAGCCGCCAACGCACCTGACTGATCGAACGCCCGGGAGACACGAGCACATGAGCGCCGAGCAACCGTCCATCATCTACACGCTCACCGACGAGGCGCCGCTGCTGGCGACCTATGGATTTCTGCCGGTTCTCCGCACCTTCGTCGAGCCGGCCGGCATCGACGTCAAGACCAGCGACATCTCGGTGGCCGCGCGCATCCTCGCCGAGTTCAGCGACCGCCTGACCGACGAGCAGCGGGTACCCGACAACCTGGCCGAGCTGGGCGCGCTGACCCAGGACCCGAGCGCCAACATCATCAAGCTGCCCAACATCAGCGCCTCGGTACCGCAGCTGGTGGCCGCGATCAAGGAGCTGAAGGCCAAAGGCTACGACCTGCCGGACTTTCCCGGCGATCCCAAGACCGACGAAGAGAAGGCGATCCGCCAGCGCTACGGCAAGATTCTCGGCAGCGCGGTGAACCCGGTTCTGCGCGAAGGGAATTCGGATCGCCGTGCACCCAAGGCGGTCAAGGAATACGCCCGCAAGAACCCGCACAGCATGGGGCAGTGGTCGCAGGCATCGCGCACTCACGTGGCCACCATGAAGGGCGGCGACTTCTACCACGGCGAAGAGTCGATCACGCTCGACAAGGACCGCAACGTGCGGATGGAACTCAAGACCGCGAGCGGCAAGACGATCGTGCTCAAGCCGGAGGTCAAGCTCGACAACGGCGACGTCATCGACAGCATGTACATGAGCAAGAAGGCGCTGATCGACTTCTACGAGGAGCAGATCGAGGACGCCTACAAGACCGGCGTGATGTTCTCGCTGCACGTCAAGGCCACCATGATGAAGGTGAGCCACCCCATCGTGTTCGGCCACGCGGTGAAGGTCTTCTACAAGGACGCGTTCGCCAAGCACGGTGCGCTGTTCGAAGAACTGGGCGTGAACGTCAACAACGGCCTGTCCGATCTGTACGACAAGATCGAATCGCTGCCGGCCAGCCAGCGCGAAGAGATCATCGAAGACCTGCACAAGTGCCACGAGCACCGCCCCGAGCTGGCGATGGTCGACTCGGCCAAGGGCATCTCCAACTTCCACTCGCCGTCCGACGTGATCGTGGACGCCTCGATGCCGGCGATGATCCGGCTCGGCGGCAAGATGTACGGCGCCGACGGACGAACGAAGGACACCAAGGCGGTCAACCCGGAGTCGACGTTCTCCCGGATGTACCAGGAAGTCATCAACTTCTGTAAGACCCACGGCCAGTTCGACCCCACCACCATGGGCACCGTCCCCAACGTCGGCTTGATGGCGCAGAAGGCCGAGGAGTACGGCAGCCACGACAAGACCTTCGAGATCGCCGAGGACGGCGTCGCCGACATCGTCGACAACGACACCGGTGAGGTGCTGCTGACCAAGAAGGTCGAGGCCGGCGACATCTGGCGGATGCCGGTCGTCAAGGACGCGCCGATCCGGGACTGGGTGAAGCTGGCCGTGACCCGGGCCCGGATCTCCGGAATGCCGGTGGTGTTCTGGCTCGACGACGAGCGCCCCCACGAGAACGAACTGCGCAAGAAGGTCAAGACCTACCTCGCCGAGCACGACACCGAGGGGCTGGAGATCACGATCCTGCCGCAGGTGTGGGCCATGCGGTACACCCTCGAGCGGTTGATCCGCGGGCAGGACACCATTTCGGCGACCGGCAACATCCTGCGCGACTACCTCACCGACCTGTTCCCGATCCTGGAGCTGGGGACCAGCGCCAAGATGCTCTCGATCGTGCCGCTGATGGCCGGGGGTGGGCTCTATGAGACCGGCGCCGGTGGGTCGGCGCCCAAGCACGTCAGCCAGCTGGTCGAGGAGAACCACCTGCGCTGGGACTCACTCGGCGAGTTCCTCGCGATCGGCGCCAGCCTGGAGGATCTGGGCAACAAGACCGACAACGCGAAGGCCAAGGTGCTGGCCGCCACGCTGGACACCGCGGTCGGGGAGCTGCTCGACGCGAACAAGAGTCCGTCGCGCAAGACCGGCGAGCTGGACAACCGGGGCAGCCAGTTCTACCTGGCGCTGTACTGGGCGCAGGCGCTGGCCGAGCAGACCGAGGACGCCGAACTCGCCGAGCACTTCGCGCCGCTGGCCAAGACGCTCGCCGAGAACGAGGACACGATCGTCGCCGAGCTCAACGAGGTGCAGGGCAAGCCGGTCGACATCGGCGGCTACTACTACCCGGATCCGGAGAAGACCACCGCGGTGATGCGTCCGAGCAAGACGTTCAACTCCGCGCTCGGCTAGGTCGCGCTAGCCGGCGGGGTTGGCCTGTCGCACCGGCGGGGTGTGCGCGTCCACCCAGTCGATGATCAGGTTCGCGACCCGCTCCGGGGCTTCGAACATCGGGATGTGCCCGACGCCGTCGAGCTGGGTCACCGTGTCGATCTCCGGGATGTGCCGCAGGAAGTGCTTGGTGAACCGGGGATGGGGCAGCACCCGGTCGCGGTCGCAGACCACCAGGTTGGTCGGGATCGTCGTCTCGGTCAGCTCCATCAGCCCGGGCAGCAGCAGGGCCTTGATCAGCAGTTGGTAGTAGGCCCGGCAATGGGTGACGTCGTCGATGATCTCCTGCAGTTGCACCTCGGTCAGCCCGGCCGGGGTGGCGCTGATCGGCACGCTGGCGGCTGCCTTGGCCCCGGGCAGTCGCAGCGCCCGTTCGCGCAGCACCAGCGCCGTCAGCCACACCGGCAGCCCGGCGACGAACTTGCCGACGATCTCGTATTTCACCGGCGACCAGCGGTGCCAGCCACCGGCCGGGGCGATCGCGGTCAGGGTGCGGGCCCGGCCGCGCCGCTCGAGTTCGAACGCCACCCACCCGCCCAGCGAGTTGCCGACGATGTGCGCGGTGTCCCAGCCCAGCTCGTCGAGCTGACGCTCGAGGTGGTCGGCCAGCGTGGCAGTGTCCAGGAACCACGACCGGGTGCGCGGGCCGCCGTTGTGGCCGGCCATCGACGGCGCAAACACCTCGTAGCGGCCGGTATCGGCCAGCCGGGGAGCGACCTCGGCCCACACGTAGGACGACATCATGAACGGGTGCAGCAGCAGGATCGGTTCGCCGGAGCCGACGTGAAGGGGTTCGCGGGACGCCACACCCCGACCGTAAAGGTGATACCGCCGGTATCGCAAGATAGGTTTTCTCCGTGATCGTGACCACCATCAACGTCAACGGCGTGCGCGCCGCGGTGCGCCGGCGCTCCGAGGAAAACCTCGGCCTGCTGGACTGGCTGTCCCGCACGGCCGCCGACGTCGTCTGCCTGCAGGAGACCCGCTCCGACGACGAGCAGATCGCCGAAGCGCTCGCTCCGGCATTGGTGAGTGGCTGGCACCTGGCGTCGGCCAGCCCGCACCTCAAGGGCCGCAGCGGTGTCGCCATCCTGTCCCGCACGCCGTTCGCGGCGGTTCGAATCGGCTTGACCGCAACCGAATTCGAATCGCACGGCCGCTATCTCGAAGTCGACCTGGCCGGCGGTCAGACCGTCGGCAGCGTCTACGTGCACACCGGGGAGGCCGACACCGACCGCCAGCTGGAGAAGGAGCGGTTCACCGCCGCACTGGCCAAACGGATGGCCGAGCTGACCGCCGACGGCCGCGACGCGGTGATCTGCGGCGACTGGAACATCGCCCACACCACCAACGACATCAAGGCCTGGAAGGCCAACGTCAAGAAGGCCGGCTTCCTGCCCAGCGAACGGCAGTGGCTGACCGACCTGCTGGAGTCGGGGTGGGTCGACGTCATGCGCAGGCTGCATCCCGATGTCGCAGGCCCGTACAGCTGGTGGTCGTGGCGCGGCAAGGCGTTCGACAACGACGCGGGCTGGCGCATCGACTACCACCTGGCCAGCGAATCCCTGGCGGCGCGCGCGGTGGCCGCCCGGGTCGAACGGCCCGCCGCCTACGCGCTGCGCTGGTCCGACCACGCCCCGGTCACCGTAGAGTTCAGCTCATGAGCCTTCTGATCAAGAATGTCCGTGTCTTCGACGGGCTTTCGGGCTCGGTGACCCCCGGCCACGTCTTGATCGACGGGGCCACGATCTCCGCCGTCGAGACCTCGCCGATCGCCGAGGCTGCCGCCACCACCGTGATCGACGGCGGTGACCGGGTGCTGATGCCCGGCATGATCGACGCGCACGCGCACCTGGTGGGCATGGCCAACACGCTGCTGGACCTGGCGATGGCCTCGCAGACCCAGCTCGCGGCGACCACCCTGGCCCGGGCCAAGGGCACGCTGTTGCGCGGGTTCACCACCGTGCGGGACATGGCCGGCGACACCGCCGGGATCAAGAAGGTGATCGACGGCGAACCGGTGCTGGGCCCGCGGATCTACCCCAGCCAGGCGGCGATCTCGCAGACCGGTGGTCACGGTGATTTCGGCTTCGTCTACGAGCGCCCGACCGCCCTGGGCGGGCCCGAATCCCGCGCCGAGACAATCGGTTTCATGCGGGTCGCAGACGGCGTCGAGCGGGTCCTGGCCGCCGTGCGCGAGCAACTCAAGCTCGGCGCCGCCCAGATCAAGTTGATGGCCGGCGGTGGCGCCGCCTCGCTGTACGACCCGCTCTACACCGTGCAGTTCACCGAAGCCGAGATGGCTGCCGCCGTGGCGGCCGCCGCCGACTACGGCACCTATGTGGCCACCCACGTCTACAACGTCACCGGTATCCGCCGGGCCGTGCAAGCCGGGGTGAAATCCATCGAGCACGGCCATCTGGCCGACGAGCCCACCGTGGCCATGCTGGCCGAACGCGAGGTGTGGTTGTCCACCCAGCCGTTCGCCGAACACGACCACAGCTTCCTCAACCCGGACAGCGCCGAGAAGAACCGGGAGATCTGCAGCGGCACCCCGCACGTCTACGAGTGGGCCCGCAAGCACGGGGTGAAGCTGGCGTGGGGAACCGATCTGCTCTTCGAGCCGGAAAGCGTTGCGCGGCAAAGTGAGATGATGGTCCGTCTCGGCGAGTACGTCAGCAACGTCGACGCGCTGAAAATGGTGACGTCGGGTAACGCCGAGCTGCTGCGACTGGCCGGGGACCGCGATCCCTACAAGTCGGCACGCCTCGGCGAGATCACCGCGGGAGCGTGGGCCGATGTGCTGCTGGTCAACGGCGACCCCACCGCCGATCTGAGCGCGCTGGCCGATCCCGACAAAGGCCTGGCCGTCATCGTCAAGAACGGCGTGATCGTCAAGAACAGCCTGGCCTAGCAGCCTTCCCGATTGGGACCGGCGAGCGCCTTGGGCGCGTTCTCGATGCTCGCCGCCACCACGTCGAGTACCTGTGGGTCCCACGTCAGTGCCGTCTTCTGGTCCAGCCCAGCCAGGTTGGAGACGAAGATGCTGTGGGTGTCGTCAAAGGTGTAGCAGCGCCGGTGCGGCAGCACCGGATCGCCGATGTCGCGGGCCAGGGCGCTCTGTAGCGCCACCAGACCGTCGTTGGGCCACACCGCCGGGTTCACCTGACCGTCCTTGGTGAATCTCTTCCCACCGACCAACACCACCGGAATGGTGTCGAGCACTCCGGACTGGTATTCGTTCCAGCCGTTCTTGCCCATCAGGAAGGCCTGGTTGACCTCGCGCCCGGAGCCGGCCATGAGCCGCTTCACCTCGTCGGCCATGCCCTTCATCGCGGTCTCGCAGAACGTGTCGCCCTTGCAATCGCTCAGCGGGGTCAGGCCGTTGGCGTAGTCGGACAGATACGAGCCCTGCCACGGCGTGCCGATGGTCGTCAGCGACCGGACCTTGACCGGCGAGCTCGTCGACGTGAGAACCCGGATCGCGGCCCGCGAGTACAGCCCGCCCATCGAATGGCCGACCAGGTCGACCTCGCCGACGCCCTTGTCGGTGTGCAGCCAGTTGAGGAACCGGGCCAGATGCTCACCGGCGGTGTCGATGCTGCCCGTCGAGTCGACCGTCATGTTCTCCGGCAGCGTGACCGGGCAGACGCCGAACGGCCCGAATCCGGTCTGGTCGACGACCTGGCCGCGCCCGGCCATCGCGGGGGAGGTGTAGACCGTGTAGCCCTTGGACAGCAGATGCTCCCGCAGCGCGGTGTCGGTGTTGCCCGCGGCCAGCCCGGTGGCGCATGCCTGGTCGGGTGTGGTGAACGGGCTCGTCGCATCGCCGCCCGACACGATCACCACCGCCGCGGACGCCGGGCGCTTCTGGTCACCGGAGTTGCTCTGGCACCCGGCCAGCATGCCGATCATCATCACCGCGGCGGCCAGCGCCAGTATTCGTCGCACGAAGCAGGATGCTAGCCGGGTCGGGGCCCATGACAGGATTGACGAATCATGAACAGCTCATCTCGTCGTGTCGTGTTTTCCGGCGTCCAGCCGACGTCTGACTCGTTGCACCTGGGCAACGCGCTCGGTGCGATTCGGCATTGGGTCGGCCTGCAGGACGAGTACGACGCGTTCTTCTGCGTGGTGGACCTGCACGCGATCACCGTGCCGCAGGACCCTGCCACGCTGCGGCACCGCACGCTGGTGACCGCCGCGCAGTACCTGGCACTGGGGATCGACCCCGCCCGCGCGACCATCTTCGTCCAGAGCCACGTGCCCGCCCACACCGAGCTGGCCTGGGTGCTGGGCTGTTTCACCGGATTCGGCCAGGCCTCCCGGATGACGCAGTTCAAGGACAAGTCGCAGAAGCAGGGCGCCGACGCCACCACGGTGGGGCTGTTCACCTATCCGGTGCTGATGGCCGCCGACGTGCTGCTGTACGACACCGACCTGGTTCCGGTCGGCGAGGACCAGCGCCAGCATCTGGAGCTGGCCCGGGATGTGGCCCAGCGGGTCAACGTCCGCTTCCCCGACACGTTCGTGATCCCCGAGCCGATGATCGCGGGCGTCACCGCCAAGATCTACGACCTCGCCGACCCGACCGCCAAGATGAGCAAGTCGGCGGCCACCGAGGCCGGGCTGATCAACCTGCTGGACGACCCGAAGGTGACGGCCAAGAAGATCCGCTCCGCGGTCACCGACAGCGAGCGGGAGATCCGCTTCGACGTCGAAACCAAGCCCGGGGTGTCCAACCTGCTGTCGATTCAGTCGGCGGTGACCGGCGTCGCCGTCGACGCTCTGGTCGCCGGCTACCAGGGCCGCGGCTACGGCGACCTGAAGAAGGACACCGCCGACGCCGTCGTGGAGTACGTCACGCCGCTGCAGCGGCGGGTCGCCGAGCTGCTCGCCGACCCGGCCGAACTGCAGGCGATCCTGGCCGCGGGTGCGGCGCGCGCCCGCGAGGTGTCTGCCAAAACCATCGGACGGGTATATGAGCGGTTAGGGTTTCTGCCGACAAGTCCGTAGACGCTGCGGGAGGCTGGGCAATGTCACAACCGGCCGAACCGAGCCGCCTGGACCGACTTCGGGCCCGCTATCACTGGTTCGATCATGCGATGCGCGCCCAGGAGCGCTACCAGAATGCCAAGGGCGACTTCTACGCCGCGGGCATCACCTACTTCACGATCTTCGCGCTGTTCCCGTTGCTGATGGTCGGGTTCGCGGCGGGCGGTTTCATCCTGGCCAGCCAGCCGGACCTGATGGCCGAGATCGAGGGGCGGATCAGGGCAACGGTTTCCGGTGACTTCGGCACCCAGCTGGTGAACCTGATGGACTCGGCAATCGAGTCGCGAACGTCGGTCGGGGTGATCGGTCTGGCCACCGCGGCTTGGGCCGGGCTGGGCTGGATCTCGAATCTGCGCGAGGCGCTCACCCAGATGTGGGGTGAGCAGCGCGGCGAACAGCTGACCTTCGTCCGCACCAAGTTGTCGGATCTGCTGGCGCTGGTTTCGGTCTTCGTGGCGATCACCATCACCGTGGCCCTGACGGCGCTGGGTGATCCGGCCCTGATGTCGCGGGTCCTGGAATGGTTTGGGGTGCACGATATTCCGGGTCTGAACGTGGGGCTGCGGATCGTGTCGATGGTGATGTCGTTCGTGGTGTCCTGGTTGTTGTTCAGCTGGATGATCGCGCGGTTACCCCGCGAATCGGTCAGCTTCCGCAGCAGCGTGCGGGCCGGCCTGATGGCGGCGGCGGCCTTTGAACTCTTCAAGCTGGTCGGCTCGATCTATCTGCGGTCGGTGGTGCACGGACCGGCGGGCGCGACGTTCGGCCCGGTGCTGGGTTTGATGGTGTTCGCCTACATCACCGCTCGGCTGGTGTTGTTCGCCACCTCGTGGGCCGCGACCTCGCAGGACAACCTGCGCCCCGAGCCGGTCGCGGCGCCCGGCCCGGCGGTGATCACGCCCCGGGTCGGCCCGGACGAAGGCCTGAGCGGACGCCAGGCGCTGGCCGCGGTGGCGGTGGGCGCTGTTGGTGCGCTGGGCCTTTCGCGGCTGTGGCGCGCAGGTCGTGACTAGCCGCGCGCCCTAGCGGCCGCGGACCGGCCGCCGGTTGATCGACCGCGCGCCCAGGATCAGCCCGAACACGATCAGCGTCCCGATCACCGCCACGCCGACCCGCACCGGCACCGCGTCGGCCTCGGGCAGCACCCCTGACGCCTTGGCGCTGACCGCGCTGGCCGGATCCGGCTTGGGCGGCTTGAGTGACGGGTCGGGGTCGATCAGGGTGCCGACCTTGGTTCCCGGCGGCGTCGAGAAGCCGTAGTCGAGCAGGTGCGCGGCCTGCTGCCACGGCGGGATCGGCTGGCGGGTGCCGCGCAGCAGCACCGCCACCAACCGGCGGCCGTCACGGTTGGCCGCGCCGACGAAGGTCTGCCCCGCGTCGTCGGTGTAGCCGGTCTTGCCGCCCAGGGCGCCCGGATAGTTGTAGAGCAGCTGGTTGTCGTTCTCCAGCTCGTAACCGGGGTGGTCGCCGTCCTCGCCAGGCTTGGCCGGATGGCCGGGGAAGTCGTACTTCTGGGTGGCCACGATGCCGGCGAACGTCGGGTTCTCCCAGGCGTACCGGTAGAACAGCCCGATGTCGTAGGCCGACGTGCTCATGCCCGGCCCGTCCAGCCCGGACGGTGTGGCGGCCCGGGTGTCCTGGCCGCCGAGCTTGCGGGCCAGCCCGTTGATCTTCTGCAGCGCGGTGTCCCAGCCGCCGACCTGCATGGCCAGCGCGTGCGCGGCGTCGTTGCCGGAGTGCATGAGCAGGCCGTGCAACAGATCGTTGACGGTGTAGCGGCCGCCCTCGTCCACGCCGACCCGGGTGCCCTCGGCGTTGGCGTCGTCCTGGGTGCCGTTGACGATCTTGTTCAGCGGCAGCTCGTTCATGGCCTGCATCGCGATCAGGACCTTGATGATGCTGGCCGGCCGGTGCCGGGCGTGCGGATCGCGGGCGGCGATGATGTCACCGGTGTCGAGGTCGGCGACCAGCCACGACTCCGCCGAGATGTCGTCGGGAACCGGCGGCGTGCCCGCCGCGACGATCACCCCGCACCCCGACAGCGCGTCACCGCCGACCGGTTTGGCCGGAACGGGCAGGGGCTGCGGCGGATCGCCGGCCTGGGGGACCTCCGAGGAGTCGACGGCCGGTGGGGTGGTCACCCGGTAGGGGCACGTGTTCGGGTCGGCCGGGTCGGCCCACGCGATCGCCGGCGTGCCGACGACGCACAGCGCCGCGGCCACTGCGGCAGCACACCGCGTGAGAGTTCTCTGCCTCGCCATCGACTCGCAGAGTAGGGGATCCGGGACCCGAAACCGGGGAGCCGCGCTGTGACTGGAGTTGTAGTTGTTACAAATCGAGACATGCGATGGCCGACGATCCGATGCAGCCCAGCCACAGCGCGCCGTCGTGTTCGACCAGGCCGGTAGCCAGCGCAAACCGGGGATCGGTCGTGCGCACCTGGGCCTGCAGCCGGCCGTCGAGGTCAATCGCGATCGCCCACACCAGCGGCTTGGGGTCGGGCATCCAGCGGTACGGCAGCCGCCACAGCAGCCTGCGCAGCACGGGCGCCCGCGGGGCCAGCCACTCGCCGATGGCGTTGCGCTCGCTGACCAACGCCACCCAGATCCGGCCGTCGGGCGCGGTGGAGATGTTGTCCGGATAGCCGGGTAGATGCTCGATCAGCGGCACTGGTTCGCCCACCCCGGAGGGGGTCAGCGGATAGCGGGACACCCGGCATGCGGTGGTCTCGGCGACCATCAGTGCCGACTCGTCGGCGGTCAACGTCACCCCGTTGGCGAACCGCAGACCGTCGGCCAGCGTGGTCACCGTGCCGTCGACGTCGCGACGGAACAGCGCGCCGCTGGCCCGGGCCTCCAGGACCGAACCCTTGTAGTACTCGTAATGGAAGCGTGCCGTCGACTCGGTGAAATAGATTGTGCCGTCCGATGATTCGACGACATTGCTGCAGAACGTCAACGGCCGGCCGGCGACCTGGCTGACCAGCGTCTCGATTGAACCGCTACCCGGATCCAGCCGCAGCAGTCCGCGGTGGCTGTCGCAGATCAGCAGCCGACCGTCCCGGCTGACCGCCAACCCCAGTGGCCTGCCGCCGGTATCGGCCACCACCTCGGGCGCCGAGCCGGGCCGGATCCGCACGATCGCGCCGTTGTCGGTGCCCGTCCAGATCGCGCCGTCGGCATCGATGACGACGTCCTCGGGCGCGTGGCCGGGAACCGGGATGACCCGCAGCGAGGCGTCGATGTCGGCCGGTGGCAGATCCCGTCGCGGTGGCGGCTGCCACCGGACGGGATCGACCGGAGGCTTAGTGCCAGGCGTCGCCACGAGTCTGCAGGTGATCCCAGGCCTGGGTGAACACCCGGCGCAGGATCTGCTCGATCTCGTCGAAGACGGCCTGGTCGCTGATCAGCGGCGGAGCGAGCTGCACCACGGAGTCACCGCGGTCGTCGGCGCGGCAGTACAGCCCGTTCTCGAACAGCTCGACGGACAGGAAGCTACGCAGCAGCCATTCGGACAGCTCGTCGTCGAGCACGGCCTTGGTGGCCTTGTCCTTGACCAGTTCGATGCCGTAGAAGAACCCCTCGCCGCGGACGTCGCCGACGATCGGCAGGTCGAGCAGCTTCTCCAGGGTGGCCCGGAACGCCGGGGCGGTGTTGTGGACGTGATCGTTGAGGCCCTCCCGCTCGAACACGTCGAGGTTGGCCATCGCGACCGCCGCCGCGACGGGATGCCCACCCCAGGTGTAGCCGTGCGCGAACGTCGTCGTGCCGTCGTCAAACGGCTCGAACAGCTTGTCGGAGGCGATCATCGCGCCCAGCGGGGCGTACCCGGAGGTCAGTCCCTTGGCGCAGGTGATGATGTCGGGAACGTAGTTGAAGTCGTTGCAGGCGAACATCGAACCGATGCGGCCGAACGCGCAGATCGTCTCGTCGGAGACCAGCAGCACGTCGTATTCGTCGCAGATCTCCCGGACCCGCTCGAAGTACCCGGGCGGCGGCGGGAAGCAACCACCGGCGTTCTGCACGGGCTCGAGGAAGACGGCCGCGACCGAGTCGGGGCCTTCCATCTCGATGGCCTCGGCGATCCGGTTGGCCGCCCACTGTCCGAACTCCTTGATGTCGGTGTCGTGGCCCTCGGGTGCACGGTAGAAGTTCGTGTTCGGCACCCGGAAGCCGCCGGGGGTGATCGGCTCGAACGGCGCCTTGAACGTCGGCAGGCCGGTGATGGCCAGCGCGCCGTGCGGGGTCCCGTGGTAGGCGATGCTGCGCGAGATCGCCTTGTACTTGCCGGGTTTACCGGTCAGCTTGAAGTACTGCTTGGCCAGCTTCCACGCCGACTCGACGGCGTCGCCGCCGCCGGTGGTGAAGAACACCCGGTTCAGATCACCGGGCGCGTAACCCGCCAGCCGCTCGGCCAACTCGATGGCAGGCGGGGTGGCGTACGACCACAGCGGGAAGAAGCCGAGGGTCTCGGCCTGTTTCTTGGCGGCTTCGGCGATCTCCTCGCGGCCGTGGCCGACCTGCACCACGAACAAGCCCGACAGGCCGTCGATGTAGCGCTTGCCGTTGCTGTCCCAGATGTGGACGCCGTCGCCGCGGGTGATGATCGGCGGGGTGATGCCGGCGCCGTGGCGGGCGAAGTGGCCCCACAGGTGCCGGTCTGCCTTGGCGCCGAGATCGGCGGTCAGGTTCTGGCTGGCGGTGGTTGTCATCGGGTACCCCAATTGTATTGTTGCTTAACTAGTTTCAGATAGACCAGCGTCTCGGTGGAGGTGACTCCGGGTACGGCGCGGATCTCGGTGTTGAGCAGCTCCAGCAGCTCGGCGTCGTCGGCGCAGACGACTTCGGCGATGGCGTCGAAGGTGCCCGCGGTGAGCACCACGTAGTCCACCGCTTCGATCTGCGCCAGCTTCTCGGCGACCTTGGTGGTGTCGCCAGTGCAGCGGATGCCGATCATCGCCTGACGGGTGAAACCCAGCTGGAGAGGGTCGGTCACCGCGACGATCTGCATGACCCCGGAGTCGACGAGTCGCTGTACTCGCTGGCGTACCGCCGCCTCCGACAGCCCGACGGATTTGCCGATCGCGGCATACGACCGCCTACCGTCTTGCTGCAGTTTCTCGATAATGGCTTTGGACATTTCGTCCAGTTGCACGGGTCCGTTTCCACCCGCCGCAACGGCGCGGACGGGAAACCGAGTGGCCGGCACACCCGAGTCACGCATGCCCATGATTGTGCACGGAATCAGTTGTTTTAGGCAACAAGATCGATGAAATTGGTCGTCTTTACCTAGCCATACTGCGGTAATGCGTAGCAGCGACCGGGCCGGTCGGTTACCGTGAGGTGGTGACCGCACTCGCCTCTGACAAGACTCGAACTGTGCCTAGTAGCTGGATCGATGGTGCCCCGGTGGTGACCGGTGGAACCCTGCACCAGGTGGTCAACCCGGCCGACGGCAGCGCCGTGGCCGAGCTCGCGCTGGCCACACCTGCCGACGTCGACGTGGCCGTCGCCTCGGCGCGCGCCGCATTGCGCGGGTGGTCGCGGGCCACCCCCGCCGAGCGGTCCTCGGTCCTGGCCAGGTTGGCGGAGTTGGTCGAGGCGCACGCGGCCGAGATCGTGGCCGAAGAGGTGTCCCAGACGGGTAAGCCGGTGCGGCTGGCCGAAGAGTTCGACGTGCCGGGCAGCATCGACAACATCGCGTTCTTCGCCGGCGCGGCTCGCCACCTGGAAGGCAAGGCCTCCGGGGAGTACAGCGGTGATCACACGTCGTCGATCCGGCGCGAGGCGGTCGGTGTGGTCGCGACGATCACGCCGTGGAACTACCCGCTGCAGATGGCGGTGTGGAAGGTGCTGCCCGCGTTGGCCGCGGGCTGTTCGGTGGTGATCAAGCCGGCCGAGCTCACCCCGCTGACCACGTTGACCCTGGCCCGGCTGGCCACCGAGGCGGGTCTGCCCGACGGCGTGCTCAACGTCGTCACCGGCGCCGGTGCCGATGTCGGTACGGCGCTGGCCGGCCATCGTGATGTCGACGTGGTGACATTCACCGGGTCCACCGCGGTGGGCCGGCGGGTGATGGCCGCCGCCGCGGTGCACGGCCATCGCACCCAGCTGGAGCTGGGTGGTAAGGCCCCCTTCGTGGTGTTCGACGACGCCGACCTGGACGCCGCGATCCACGGGGCGGTGGCCGGGTCGCTGATCAACTCCGGGCAGGACTGCACCGCCGCGACCCGCGCGATCGTCGCCCGCGATCTCTACGACGACTTCGTCGCCGGAGTGGCGGAGTTGATGGGCAAGCTGGTCGTCGGCGATCCGCAGGACCCCGACACCGACCTGGGGCCGCTGATCTCGGCCGTGCACCGGGACAAGGTCGCCGCGATGGTGTCCCGCGCTCCCGGCGAGGGCGGGCGGGTCGTCACCGGCGGTGCGATCCCGGACCGGCCGGGCTCGTTCTATCTGCCCACGCTGATCGCCGACGTCACCGAGAACAGCGAGGTGTACCGCGACGAGATCTTCGGGCCGGTGCTGACCGTGCGCACCCACGACGGCGACGACGACGCACTGCGTCAGGCCAACGACACCGACTACGGGCTGGCCGCCTCGGCGTGGACCCGCGACGTCTACCGTGCCCAGCGGGCCTCCCGGGAGATCGACGCCGGCTGCGTGTGGATCAACGACCACATCCCGATCATCTCGGAGATGCCGCATGGCGGCGTCGGCGCGTCGGGGTTCGGCAAGGACATGAGCGATTACTCCTTCGAGGAGTACCTCACCATCAAACACGTGATGAGCGACATCACAGGCGTCGCCGAAAAGGAATGGCACCGCACGATTTTCAAGCTGCGGTAGTGGGCCGCCCCGCAACGGTCGCGGCGCTGGCCACCCCGCATGTGCTGGCGACCGAAGCCGGCACCCGCGTGCTGCGCGACGGCGGGACCGCCATCGACGCCGCGATCGCCGCGGCCGCGGTGCTCACCGTCGTCTATCCGCACAATGTCGCCCTCGGCGGCGATCTCTTCGCGTTGATCCGCACCCCGGACCACGCCGTGCGTTGTGTCAACGCCTCCGGCTGGGCCGGCGCCGCCGTGGACGCCGACGATCTGCGTGCCCGTTACGGCGACCAGCTGCCGGCGCGCGGCGCGGCACCGGTCACCGTCCCCGGCGGAGTCAGGGGATGGGAAGTGATGCGCGGCTTCGGTTCCCGGATCTCGTGGCATGCGACGCTGCAGGACGCCGAAGCGCTCGCCCGCGACGGCGTCGCGGTGGCGCCATCGCTGGCGCACCACCTCACCGATCCGGAGAACGACGATCTGATCGGCGGCGCCGATTTTGACCGGGTGTTCCGGCCGCGCTCGCTGCCCTTGGCCGTCGGCCAGACGCTGCGCCAGCCGGCCCTGGCCGACACATTCGCGACGCTGCGGGCCGACGGCCCCGACGCGTTCTACGAGGGCGAGCCGGCCGAGCGGATGCTGGCTCACCTGCGTTCGCACGGTTCACCGTTGCACGCCGACGATTTCGCCGAGTTCCACCCCGAGGTCTGCGAACCGCTGCGCGCCGACTTCGGTGACCTCAGGTTGCTGACCAGCCCGCCCAACAGCCAGGGCTTCGTGCTGGCCTACGCGCTCGGCGCGCTGCGGGAGCGGGCGATCGGTGACCCGACCGGCACCGGCTTGGGTCAGTTGATGGAGATCTTCCACCGCGGTAACGCGATTCGCGACGCCCGGCTCGCCGACCCGCGCGCGGCCACCGTGGACGTCGCGGCCATGGTGACCGACACGCCAGTGCCCGGACCCCCGCCGCAGCGCCCGCCGCGCGGCGACACGGTGGGTATCTCGGCCGCCGACGGCGAGGGCTACGCGGTGTCGCTGATCCAGAGCGTCTACTACGCCTTCGGCTCCGGGTTGATCGACCCGTCCACCGGCGTGCTCTTCCAGAACCGCGGGTGCGGTTTCTCGTTGAATGCGCACTCGCCGAACGTGATCGCGCCGCGCAAGCGGCCGGCGCACACCCTGATGCCGGCAATGACGGTGCGCGACGGCCGGGTTCGCCATGTGCTGTCCACGATGGGCGGGCAGGGTCAGCCGCAGATCCTGGCCCAGATCCTGCTGCGGGCGCTCGAGGGTGCGGGGGCGATCGACGCGGTCGCCGGGCCGCGCGCGATCGTCGGCAACCAGATCGGTGGCGGCGCCGACGCCGTCACCGTCGAGGCCGACCTGCCGGAGGCCGCCCGCGCCTCGATCCGGCGCGCCGGTTTCAGCCCGGTCGAGGTGCCGCCGCACACCGAGGCGCTTGGGCAGGCCAACGTGGTGTTCGTCGACCCCGGCGGGGTGATGACCGCGGCGTCGGACCCCCGCGCGGACGGCGCCGCGGTGGTGGCGCACTACCCGCGCCCGGTGGGCTGATCAGCTCTGCGGGCCCTTGGTGAACTCCTCACCCGTCTCGGGGTTGAGTGCGGTCTCACCCGGGGGCAGGTTCGACAGGTCGGGGGCGATCACCGTCGGCATGTCGCCGGAATCGGGCAGCCCGAACGTCGGCTCGACCGCGGTCGCCGGCGTCAGAACCAGGTCCGCACTGGACCGGCGGGACAGGGTCCGGCCCTGGAAGAAGTCCGGCGAGGCCAGCCACCAGACGATCATCACGACCACGCCGAGAACCAGGGCGCCGACACCGACCACTGCCACCGCGCCGTAGCCGAAGATCGTGACGTTGTTGCCGTCGTCGTCGGTGAGCCAGTCCGGCTTCGCGTACTGCACCAGGCCGTAGGCGAACACCACCAGCAGGGCCAGCCCGCCCAGCAGAGGCACCACGCCGCGCATCATGAAATCGCGCGCACTCTTGGTGAGGTCCTTGCGGTAGAACCACACGCACGCGAAGCCGGTCAGGCCGTAATAGAACGCGATCATCAGGCCCACTGAACCGATCAACGCGGTCAGCAGGTTGCTGCTCACCAAGGTGAACAGCACGTAGAACAGGATGGACACCGCGCCCATCATGAGGGTCGACACCGACGGGGTCAGGTAGGTCCGGTGGATCTTGGCGAACGAGGCGGGAAGCGCCTTGTAGACACCCATCGACAGCGTCGTGCGGGCCGTGGGCAGCACGGTGGTCTGCGTCGACGCCGACGCCGAGGTCAGAATCGAGGCGGCGAGCAGCAACAGGCCGACCTTGCCGATGAAGCTGTCCCCGAACAGGTCCGGGCCGATCGCGGCGAACACGTCGGCGGAGTTCTCGTCGTTGCCCAGCCCGATCCCCTCGGTGCCGGTACCGGCGAACGCGATGGCCGACACCGAGACCAGTGCGTACGTGGCCAGCAACAGGAACGTGGAGATGACCGCTGCGCGGCCCGGGGTGGTACCCGGGTCGTCGGATTCCTCGTTGCAGGCCACCGCGGTGTCCCAGCCCCAGTAGATGAAGAGCGCGGTGAGCAGCGCTGGTGCGATCACGGTGCCGAAGTCCAGCCCGGCCGGCCAGAACCACGAGATGGACGGCATCAGCGAGTAGCTCTCGGCCTGGTGGGTGTAGACCTTGAACAGCGCGACCACTGAGAATGCCACCAGCACGACGAGTTCGATGCCCAGCAGTCCGTACTGGATGCGTGCCGAGACCTCGATGCCGCGATAGCAGATGTAGGTCATCACGATGATCCAGATGACGCCGGCGACCGTCGACCAGAGTGTGCTGCTGGCCAGGTCGGCGACCGACGTCCAGCCCAGGCCGCCGACGAAGGTGAACGAGTAGGAGCCGGCAACCTGGGCGAGATTGGCCATCACGATGACGTCGGCGGCGATGATGCCCCAGCCGCCCATCCAGCCGACCAGGGGGCCGAATGCCCGCGAGGCCCAGGTGAAGGTGGTCCCGCAGTCCGGCTCGGCCTTGTTCAGCTCCTGGTAGGCGACCGCGATCATCCACATCGGGATGAAGGCCAGCAGCACGATGGCCGGTGCCTTGACCCCGGCCAGCAGTGCACCGCCGCTGGCGACGATCAGGCCCAGGCTGGCCGCCAGCGAGTAGGCCGGCGCGGTCGAGGCCATCCCGACGACGACACTCGACAGCAGCCCGAGCGCACCGCCCTTGAGTCCTTTACTCTCGACCGTCGCGGACGGGCCGGCGCCGCCGGGCTCCAACGTGAGCTCGCCTTTACTCATGGCATCTCCTGCTTAAACGCCTGAATTTGAACGAGCTGAGATTACGGTTTCAGTGGTGAATACGCGCAACTTCGACGGATTTGTTTTCTGTGCGGTTACAAACGGACGAAATCAGTAGGATTGGCTAACCTGAGCCACGGCCCTCCCCGGCCCAGGGCACCCGGCAGGTGTCCCCGGAACCGAAACCCTGCTCGGTGATGCCCAGCGCGGCGTTCATCCGGGCCCGCATGTTTTCCACACCGATCTGATAGGTCAACTCGACCACGCCGGCGGCACCGAACCGGCGCCTCAGGTCGGTGATCTGTTCGGCCGTCACCGTGTGCGGGTCGGTCGTCATCGCATCGGCGTAGGCGATCGCGGCCCGCTCGTCGTCGCTGTAGAGCGGCGAGGTCGCGTAGTCGTCGATGTGCGCGAGCCGGTCGAGGTCGAGGCCCTCCAGTCGCATCAGCATCTCCCCGAAGTCGACGCACCAGGAACAGCCGACGGTGCGAGCGGTCCAGAACACCGCCAGTTCGCGGACACTGGCCGGCAGTGTCGTAGAGGCCTTCTGCAGCAGGCCCTCGTGGACGGCGTTGGCCACCAGCAGACGGGTGTGATGAGCGTAGACGGCGAACGGTTCGGGCACCTCACCGAAGCGTCGCTTGGCCCACCGGTACATCAGCCGGGTCAGCCGTGAGGCCTTGTCCGGGGTGAGCGCTTCCAGGCGTGTTGTTGTGGTCATGTACTCAAGATGCGCGCGGGGTGGCAAATGTGACACCCCGAAGGGCATCAATATTGGGTTGACGGACTAACTACTCGGCTAGGGTGCTGACTTGTGGATTTCGACCTCGACGCCGATCAGCGGGCCTGGCTGGCCGAGGTGCGGGAATTCCTGCGGCAGAACGTTACTGACGCCCTGCGCGCCGAGATCGCCGAACACAACCTGGAGCACCCCGGTGGCGAGGTGGCGGCGTTCCGCGCCAAGCTCGGCGCCAAGGGCTGGTTCGGGCTGAATTGGCCCGCCGAGTACGGCGGCCTGGGGCTGGGGCCCGTGCACCTGCATCTGCTGATGACCGAGTTCGAGTACTGGGGTGCGCCCGGGCCCGATCTGACCGTCACCTCGATCGCGCCGATGATCATGCGGCACGGCACCGAGCAGAACAAGCGCGAGTTCCTTCCCCTCATCGCCCGTGGCGAGATGACCTGTGCGCTGGGCTATTCCGAGCCCGACGCGGGAACCGATCTGGCCTCGCTGCGAACCAAGGCGGTACGCGACGGGGACGAGTGGGTGATCAACGGGTCCAAGATCTGGAACAGCGGCGCCCAGCGCTCGACGCACGAATGGCTCTGCGTCCGGACCGACCCGCAGGCCCAGCGCCACCGCGGCATCTCGGTGATCGTCGTCCCGGTCGACAGTCCCGGGGTGCGGATCCGCCCGCTGATCGCCTGGTCCGGCTATCGCACCAACGAGGTCTTCTTCGACGATGTCCGGGTGCCGGTGACCAACCTGATCGGCGAGGAGAACCGAGGCTGGTCATATATCACCGGCGCCCTCGACCTGGAACGGGGTGCGCTGACCAATGCCGGGGACCTGCGCCGCGCGCTCGACGAGCTGCAGGTGCTGGCGCGGATGCCGCGTCGCGACGGCACCGTCCCGATCGACAATGCCGGCTTCCGCCGCCGGCTGGCCCAGGCCGAGGCCGACGTCGAGGTGGCCGGCCTGATGGGTTACGAGGCATCCTCGATGCTGTCCGACGGGGTGATCCCGACCGTGGAGGTGAGCATCGAGAAGGTGTTCAGCAGCGAATTGCGGCAGCGCATCGCCGATCTGGGTATCGATCTGCTGGGGGCCGAAGGTCTGCTGGTGCATCGCAACCCGGAAGCGCCGGCCGGCGGCCGCTTCGAGAAGCTCTATCGCTTCGCCCCGCTGATGCGCTTCGGCGGCGGCACCAACGAAGTTCTCCGAGACGTCATCGCCCAGCGGGGCAACGGCATGCCGTCGTACGGGCGGTGAGATGAAACTCGTTGTCGGACAAGATGAACGCGATCTGGCGGCCAGCCTGCGCGGGCTGCTGGCGGCCGGCCGTCCCGACCTGTGGCGCGAACTCGCCGCCGCCGGGGTGATGGGGCTGGGCCTGCCCGAGAGTGTCGGCGGGTCGGGCGGGACATTGAGCGACCTCGGTATCTTCGCCCGCGAAGCCGGCCGCGCGCTGTGCCCGCCGCGGGTGCACAGCACCGCGATCGCGGCGCACGCGCTTTTCCTGCTCGGTGACGAGACCACGCACAGCCGCTGGCTGCCCGACCTCACCGCGGGCCGGATCGCCGCAACCACGGCGCTGTGGAATCCCAACGACGCCTCCGACGTCACCGCGACCATGCGGGCCGACCAAGCCAAGGACGGCAGCTGGCGGCTCACCGGCACCGCCGATTTCGTCACCGACGCCGACACCGCCGACCTGATCGTCGTCACCGGATTCGACAAGACCGGCAAGACCGTGGGCTTCGTGGTCCGGCTGAGCAACCCCGGAGTGACGCTGCGGCCGCTGGCCCTGATGGGTGGCCACCACGCCGCCGTGGTGCGCTTCGACGACGTGCCGGTCGACGAGGTGCTCGCCGGCGGGGACTCGCCGGGCCGCGACGAGCTCCGGCGGGTGGCCAACGCCGCGGTGGCACTGGCATCGCTCGACCTGGTCGGCGTCGGCGAGGCGGTGCTCGAACGAACCGTGCGCTACACCACCCTGCGCCACCAGTTCGGCCGTCCGATCGCCTCGTTCCAAGCCGCCCAGCACGTGGTGGCCGACATGCACATCGCGGTGTCGGCGGCCCGGCTGGCCGCCCAATCCGCGGTGCACGCGCTCGGCCAGGGCCGCGCCGCGGTCCGCGAAACCGCGATCGCCAGAATTCAATCCGCCACCGCGGCCAAATGGGCCACGCTGGACGCCCACCAGCTGCACGGCGGAATGGGCTACGTGATGGAGACCGACCTCTACCTGTGGTCGGAACGCGCCAGGGTGCTCTCCACGCTCGGCGGTGGCGCCGACATCGCCGCCGGGTGGCTGGACGACGACGACGTCAGTCGCGCGGCGGTCGCCGATCGGTTGCGGCGCAAGGACGGCCAATGACCTCTGGCCTGATCGACGCGCACACGGCGGCCCGGGTGGGCACCGTCGCCGCCACCGCCACCGGCGAGGTGATCCGCCGGGACTGGCAACGCTGGGCGGCGGCCGTCGGTGACGACAACCCGCTGTGGTTCGACCCCGACCACGCCCGCGCCAACGGGTACCGCGATGTCATCTGCCCGCCGCTTTACCTGCAGTACGCCATCCTCGGGGTCACCCCGCGAAGCGAGCTGCGCCCCGACGGCTCGTCGGGTGCCGTCTCGGGTGGGCTGGCCTTTCCGAAGGCACCCCGCCGAATGGCCGGCGGCGAGAGCACCACGTTTCACCTGCCCGCCTACCATCGCGACGAGATCGAGATGACCCGGACCATCGAATCGATCGTCGAAAAGGACGGCCGCTCAGGGCGCTTCGTTCTGGTCACCTGGCACACCGTCTACCGCAACCAGCACGGCGACCTGGTGGCCGAAGCCGACACCTCGATGATCGCGCGGCCATGACCCAGCTGCACTACGACGACGTCAGCCTGGGCGACGAGCTGCCCGAGCTGACCGTCACGGTGGACGAGACGCAGATGTTCTTCTTCAGCGCGGCCACCTACAACGGCCATCGGATCCACTACGACAAGGACTGGGCCCGCGACCGGGAGGGTTACGACGACATCCTGGTCCAGGGGCCGCTGCAGGCCGCGCTGCTGGCCCGGGCCGTCACCGACTGGATCGGCGGACGCGGCAGGTTGGTGACCTACTCGGTGCAGAACCGCGGGACGGCGTTTCCCGGCCAGCCGCTGACGTTCGGCGGCGTCGTCACCGCCACGCGCGTGGAGGCCGGCCGGGGTCTGGTCGACCTGGACATCGCAGGCCGACGCGGTGACGACATTCTGATGCCCGGCACCGCCACCGTCGAACTGCCTCGCAGGCAGGGGAATTCCTGATGCGGCTGGCCGGTGAGGCGGCGATCGTCGGAATCGCCGAGCTGCCCGCCGAGCGAAAACCGCTGCGCCCCGAGCTGTTCACCCTCGACCAGTACGCCGCGTTGGCCAAGTTGGTGCTCGATGACGCCGGGCTGGATGCGGCAGTGGTCAACGGGCTGATCTCGCACGGGCTGGCCGAATCGGACATGTTCGTGCCGGCCACCTTGAGTGAATACCTGGGCCTGCCCATCGATTTCGGCGAGCGGGTCGATCTGGGCGGGGCCACCTCGGCGGCGATGGTGTGGCGGGCCGCGGTCGCGGTCGAGCTCGGGCTGTGCGACGCGGTGCTGGCCGTGCTGCCCGGCTCGCGCGCGCTGCCGCGCTCGCAGCGCCGGCCGCAGGCCACCCCCAGCTGGTATGGCGCATCGAGCAACAACTACGGCTCACCGCAGGCCGAGTACGAGATCCCGTACGGAAACGTCGGGCAGAACGCTCCGTTCGCCCAGATCGCCCAGCGCTACGGCGCCCAGTACGGGTATGACCCGTCGGCGTTGGCCAAGATCGCGGTGGACCAGCGCACCAATGCCTGCGCACACCCGGGCGCGGTGTTCGGCGGCACCCCGCTGACCGAGGCCGACGTGCTCGCCAGCCCGATGATCGCCGACCCGATCCACATGCTCGAAACCGTCATGCCCGTTCACGGCGGCACCGGGGTTCTGATCGCCAATGCCGACGTGGCGCGGCGGGCTCGCCACCGGCCGGTGTGGATCAAGGGGTTCGGGGAACACATCTCGTTCAAGACCGTGACCTACGCGCAGGACCCGATGGTCACCCCGATCGCCCGCGCGGCGCGGCGGGCATTTGCGATGGCGGGGTGCGGCCCGGCCGACGTTGACATCGCCTCGATCTACGACTGCTACACCATCACCGTGCTGATGACCCTGGAAGACGCCGGCTTCTGCCCGAAAGGTCAGGGCATGGGGTGGATCAGGGACCGCGACCTCACCTTCCGTGGCGACTTCCCGCTCAACACCGCGGGCGGACAGTTGTCCTACGGCCAGGCCGGGATGTCGGGCGGCATGCACCATGTGGTCGACGCCGCCCGCCAGCTGATGGGGCGTGCGGCGGCCGCACAGGTCCGCGACGCCGACACCGCATTCGTGGCCGGCACCGGGGGCATCATGAGCGAACAGGTCGCGCTGGTGCTGGGAGGCGACTGATGACCGAGCCGATGCCGGTACCCGAACCGACGCCGGTGTCCCAGCCGTTCTGGGACGCGCTGGCCCAGCACCGGATCCTGGTGCAGTACTCCCCGTCGGCCGGTCGCTACGTGTTCTATCCGCGCACGCTGGCTCCAGGCACTCTCGCCGACGACCTCGAGTGGCGCGAAATCGACGGTGCCGCAAAGCTGTACACCTATACCGTGGCGCGGCGACCGACCGGGCCGCCGTGGGCCGAGGCGGTGCCCCAGCTGCCCGCGGTGGTGCAGTGGGATGTCGGCCCCCGGTTCTCCACCGAGCTGGTGGACGTCGACCCGGCCGACGTCCGCATCGGGATGCGGGTGTCACCGGTGTTCTGTGATCTGCCCGGCACCGGGATCACGCTGCTGCGCTACCGTCCGGCCGACGCATGATCGACACCGTCCAGAAATTACTGCGTACCCGGATGGCCGACGAGACCGTCGCGGTGATCTCGCCGGAGCGCACCTGGACCTGGCGTGAGTATCTGGGCGAGGCGGCCGCCGAAGCCGCCGCGCTGTTGGCGGTCATGGACACCGCCCGACCGCTGCATGCCGGTGCGCTGCTGACCAATTCGCCGGCCTACGTGCGGTCGATGGCCGCCGCCGCGCTCGGCGGCTATGTGCTGTGCGGGATCAACACCACCCGGCGCGGCGACGGGCTGCTTTCCGATATCCGTCGCTCGGACTGCCAGCTGTTGCTCGTCGACCCCGACCACGCCGCGCTGCTCGACGGGCTGGATTTGTCCGGGATCACCGTGCTGGAGGTGACCGGACCGGACTATGCGCGCGCGGTCGCCGAGGCCGGGCCGCTGCTGGCCCGTGAGGTCGACGGCACCGACCCGTTCATGATGATCTTCACCTCCGGCACCAGCGGCACCCCCAAGGCCGTGCCGTTCGTGCACACGATGAGCGTGATGTGCGGCCTGAGCCTGGTCGCCCAGATGGAGATCACCGCCGACGACGTGTGCTACCTGTCGATGCCGCTGTTCCACTCCAACGGGGTGGCCGTGGGCTTTTCGGTCGCGGTGACCGCGGGGGCGGCGATGGTGCCGGTGAAGTTCTCGGTGTCGCGCCTGCTGTCGGACATCCGCCGCTACGGCGTCACGTTCATGAACTACGTCGGCAAGCCGCTGGCGCTGGTGCTGGCCACCCCCGAACAGCCCGACGACGCCGACAACCCGCTGCGGGTGATGTACGGCAACGAGGCCACCGAGCGCGACATCGCGGAATTCTCGCGGCGATTCGGCTGCCGGATCATCGACGGCTTCGGCTCCAGCGAGTTCGCCGTCGTCGTGGTCCGCGAGGACGGCACCCCGCCGGGATCGATTGGCAAGGGCTGGGGCGGTGTGGCGATCTACGATCCCGACACCGTCACCGAATGTGCCACAGCGGTTTTCGATGGCAACGGCGCCCTGCTCAATGCCGACGAGGCGGTAGGGGAGTTGGTCAACACCACCGGCTCCGGGCCGTTCGGTGGCTACTACAACGACCCCGCGGCCACCGCGCAGCGACTGCGCCACGGCATGTACTGGACCGGCGACCTCGCTTACCGCGACGCCGACGGTTGGATCTATCTGGCCGGCCGGACCTCGGACTGGATGCGGGTGGACGGGGAGAACATGGCGGCCGCCCCGATCGAGCGGATCCTGCAGCGACTGCCGCAACTCAACCAGGTGGCCGTCTATGCGGTGCCCGACGAGCGGGTGGGTGATCAGGTGATGGCGGCAGTCGTTCTGCGCCAAGGTCATTCACTGACGTGTGAGCAGTTCGAGGAGTTCCTGGCCGCCCAGGCCGATCTGTCGCCGAAGGCCTGGCCGCGCTATGTCCGCATCAACGACGACCTACCGCAGACCGCCACCAACAAGATCCTCAAGCGGGAACTGAGCGCGGCCGGGGTGAGCGCCGGAGACGGCGTGCTCTGGGAGCGCGAGCCGCGTATGACTCGCTACGACGTGATCGGATAGGCCGTACGACGCGGCCACGGTCCACCGACCGTGGGGGTTGTCGTCGACGAATCGACCCTCGGGCGACGAGAACCCACACTCTCGGCACCCCAAGCGGGCCGCCGGGTCAGCGCGCGAACATCAACGCGCGCTTGACCTCCTGGATGGCCTTGGTGACCTCGATGCCGCGCGGGCAGGCGTCGGTGCAGTTGAACGTGGTGCGGCAGCGCCACACCCCGTCGACGTCGTTGAGGATGTCCAGGCGCTCGGCAGCACCTTCGTCGCGGCTGTCGAAGATGAACCGGTGGGCGTTGACGATCGCGGCCGGCCCGAAGTACGAACCCTCGCTCCAGTACACCGGGCAGCTGGTGGTGCAGCAGGCGCACAGGATGCACTTGGTGGTGTCGTCGTAGCGGGCCCGGTCGGTCGGGCTCTGGATACGTTCCCGGGTGGGCGCATTGCCCGAGGTGATCAGGTACGGCTTGACCGCGCGGTAGGCGTCGAAGAACGGCTCCATGTTGACCACCAGATCCTTCTCCACGGCCAGACCCTTGATCGGCTCGATGGTGATGGTCAGGGGCTTGTCTTTAGGAGCGGAGCCTGCGGAGCGACCACGGGCCGGAGCGGGCAGCAGGTCGCGCATCAGCACCTTGCACGCCAGCCGGTTGACGCCGTTGATCCGCATCGCGTCCGACCCGCACACCCCGTGCGCACAGGAGCGGCGGAAGGTCAGCGTGCCGTCCAGGTAGCTCTTGACGTAGATGAGCAGGTTCAGCAGCCGGTCGCTGGGCAGGCAGGGCACCCGGAAGCTCTGGTAGCCGGCGCTGTCGGGATCTTCGGGGTTGAACCGGGCGATCTTGAGCGTCACCATCACCGCCCCGTCCGGGATCGGCGGCAGCTCGGGTTCGCGGGTGTCGACCTCGGGCGCAATCGTCATCTCAGTACTTCCGCTCCATCGGCTCGTAGCGGGTCTGCACCACCGGCTTGTAGTCCAGCCGGATGTCGCTGAGAAGGTCGGAACCTTCCTTGTAGGCCATCGTGTGGCGCATGTAGTTGGTGTCGTCGCGGTTGGGGTAGTCCTCGCGGGCATGGCCGCCGCGGGACTCCTTGCGGTTCAACGCGCCGACCACCGTCACCTCGGCGAGCTCCAGCAGGAAGCCCAGCTCGATAGCCTCCAGCAGGTCGCTGTTGTAACGCTTGCCCTTGTCGTGCACCGAGATCCGGGCGTAGCGCTCCTTGAGAGCGTGGATGTCGGTGAGTGCCTGCTTGAGCGTCTCCTCGGTGCGGAACACCGCGGCGTTGTTGTCCATCGACTGCTGCAACGCGCTGCGAATGTCGGCGACCCGTTCGTTGCCGTGCTCGCTCAAGATGTCGCCAACCCAGTTCACCACCATGGCGGCCGGCTCGTCGGGCAGGTCGACGAAATCGTGGCCCAGCGCGTAATTCGCGGCGGAGATGCCGGCGCGCCGGCCGAACACGTTGATGTCCAGCAGCGAGTTGGTACCCAGCCGGTTGGCCCCGTGCACCGACACGCAGGCGCATTCGCCGGCGGCGTACAGACCCGGCACCGTGGTGGTGTTGTCGCGCAGCACCTGTCCGGTGATCGTGGTCGGGATCCCGCCCATCACGTAGTGGCAGGTCGGGTAGACCGGCACCAGCTCCTTGACCGGGTCCACCCCCAGATAGGTGCGGGCGAACTCGGTGATGTCGGGCAGCTTCGCCTCGAGCACGTCCTCGCCGAGATGGCGCACGTCGATGTAGACGTAGTCCTTGTGCGGGCCCGCACCACGGCCCTCGAGCACCTCGAGCACCATCGAGCGCGCGACGATGTCGCGGGGGGCGAGGTCGACGATGGTCGGGGCGTAGCGCTCCATGAATCGCTCGCCCTCGCCGTTGAGCAGACGACCGCCCTCGCCGCGCACGGCCTCCGAGATGAGAATGCCCAACCCGGCCAGACCGGTCGGATGGAACTGGTGAAACTCCATGTCCTCCAGGGGAAGACCCTTGCGGAAGACGATGCCCAGACCATCGCCGGTCAGCGTGTGGGCGTTGGAGGTGGTCTTGTACATCCGGCCCGAGCCGCCGGTGGCGAACACCACGGCCTTGGCGTGGAAGATGTGGATGTCCCCGGTCGCCAGCTCGTAGGCGATCACACCGGTGGCCACCGGGCCGCTGGGGGTCTGTGTCAGGCACAGATCCAGGGCGTAGAACTCGTTGAAGAACTCGACGTCGTGCTTGACGCAGTTCTGATACAGCGTCTGCAGGATCATGTGCCCGGTGCGGTCGGCGGCATAACAGGCCCGGCGCACCGGGGCCTTGCCGTGGTCGCGGGTGTGCCCGCCGAATCGGCGCTGATCGATGCGGCCCTCGGGGGTGCGGTTGAACGGCATCCCCATCTTCTCGAGGTCGAGCACCGCGTCGATGGCTTCCTTGCACATCACCTCGACCGCGTCCTGGTCGGCGAGATAGTCGCCGCCCTTGACGGTGTCGAAGGTGTGCCACTCCCAGTTGTCCTCTTCGACATTGGCCAGGGCGGCGCACATCCCGCCCTGGGCGGCACCGGTGTGCGACCGGGTCGGGTAGAGCTTGGTCAGCACCGCGGTGCGCACCCGCGGGCCGGCCTCGACGGCGGCGCGCATGCCGGCTCCGCCTGCGCCGACGATGACCACGTCGTAGCGGTGTTCGGTAATCATTTTCGCCTCGGAAACGTCGTCTAGGAGATGTTCGGATCGAAAGTCAGCAGCACGTAGGTGCCCACCACCAGCACGATGAGCATCGACACCACCAGCAGCGAGTTCAGCCAGAACTTCGTCGAGTCCTTACGGGCGTAGTCGCCGATGATCGTGCGGATCCCGTTGCCGCCGTGCAGTTGCGCCAGCCACAGCAGCAGCAGGTCCCAGGTCTGCCAGAACGGCGAGGCCCAGCGCTGCGCGACGTAGTTGAAGTCGATGCGGTAGACGCCGCCGTCCCACATCAGCCCGATGAACAGATGCCCCAGCGCCAGGAAGATCAGCACGACTCCGGAGAACCGCATGAACAGCCAGGCGTACTTCTCGAAGTTCGGCATGCCAGCGCGCCGCCGCGGGGTGCGCGGGTTGTCCAGCCCGGCCGGGCGGTCGTGGCTGCGCTCCAGGATCGGCGCCGGCGGGCCCAGCCGGCTCTCGGGGGCGGTCACAGGAAACGCTCCGCCATGTGCATGCCGATGATCACCAGCGAGGGCACCATCACCAGCAGCCAGACCGCCGCCACCGCCCAGAGCATCTGGCGTTGATAGCGGGGGCCCTTCCACCAGAAGTCGATGAGGATGATCCGCACGCCGTTGAGCGCGTGATAGAGCAACGCCGCCACCAGGCCGATCTCCATCAGGCCGACGATCGGCGTCTTGTAGGTCTCGACGACCGAGTTGTAAGCCTGCGGGCTCACCCTGACCAGGGCGGTGTCGAGGACATGGACGAACAGAAAGAAGAAGATCGTCGCGCCGGTGATGCGATGCAGCACCCACGACCACATTCCAGGGTCGCCGCGATAGAGCGTGCGCCGTCGTCGAGTCGACTTGTCGCGCGGGGCCGGCACGACCGGTGCCGCTGTACTCATCAGCGCCTCCAACACCATCGTTGCATTTGGGTGGACTCTAACTCCGTTTGTACGTCCGAAAGAACTACCGTGCATGCAGAGGAGGCGCCTCGGCGGCCGATGTGGTCGGCCGGGCGCTGACGGGCAACTCCGGCGAGGTGGTTGGTGAATGCATTCAGTAGTGGTGTGGTGAGCAACGCATGACCACGGAAACGCAATGGGAAACGCTGCGCGACAAGGCGATTGAGGTGTCGCGGCATGCCTACGCGCCGTATTCGCGATTCCCGGTCGGGGCTGCGGGACTGGTGGACGACGGGCGGCTGGTCACCGGCTGCAATGTGGAGAATGTCTCATATGGCCTAGGTCTCTGTGCCGAGTGCGCGGTGGTCTGCGCGCTGATCTCCGGTGGCGGCGGGCGGCTGGTCGCAGTGGCGGTGGTGGACGCCACCGGGGCGACGCTGATGCCCTGCGGGCGTTGTCGGCAGCTGCTCCTCGAACACGGCGGTCCCGACCTTCTGATCGACCACCCGGCCGGTCCCCGTCGGCTCGCCGAATTGCTGCCAGACGCATTCGGGCCCGACGACCTGGCCCGGGTGGAACGGGAAAAGCCGTGACGCAGTTCACATTCGACGCTCCGACCGTCATCCGGACCAAGCGTGACGGGGGCCGGCTGGCCGACGACGCGATCGATTGGGTGATCGACGCCTACACCCACGGCCGGGTAGCCGACGAGCAGATGTCGGCGCTGCTGATGGCGATCTTCCTGCGCGGCATGGATCGCGGCGAGATATCGCGGTGGACCACGGCGATGATCGCCTCCGGCGAGCACCTGGACTTCAGCGATCTTCGTCGCGACGGTCGCCGGCTGCCGACGGTGGACAAACACTCCACCGGCGGCGTGGGCGACAAGATCACCATCCCGCTGGTGCCGGTCGTCGCAGCGTGCGCAGCGGCGGTGCCGCAGGCCGCGGGCCGCGGCCTCGGGCACACCGGCGGCACCCTCGACAAGCTGGAGTCCATCCCCGGCTTCACCGCCGAGATCACCAAAACCCAAGTGCGCCAGCAGCTGTCAGAGATCGGTGCGGCCATCTTCGCCGCCGGTGAACTGGCGCCGGCGGACCGCAAGATCTATGCGCTGCGCGATGTCACCGCCACGGTCGAGTCGTTGCCGTTGATCGCCAGCTCGGTGATGAGCAAGAAGCTGGCCGAGGGGGCCGGCTCGTTGGTGCTCGACGTGAAGGTCGGTCGCGGTGCGTTCCTCAAGACCGAGCCCGAGTCGCGGGAGCTGGCGGCGACCATGGTGGAACTCGGCCGAGCCCACGGCGTGCCGACCAGAGCGGTGCTCACCGACATGGACGTGCCGCTCGGGCGCACGATCGGCAACGCCCTGGAGGTGGCCGAATCGCTCGAGGTGCTGGCCGGCGGCGGGCCCGCCGATGTCGTGGAGCTGACTGTCCGGTTGGCGGCCGAGATGCTGGACCTGGCCGGGATCGACGGGTGCGACCCGGCGCAGACCCTGCGCGACGGCACCGCGATGGACCGGTTCCGCGCCCTGGTCAGCGCTCAGGGCGGGGATGTTCATGCACCGCTTCCGATTGGTACCCATTCCGAGACCGTGCCGGCACCGCGAGGCGGCACAATGGGAGACATCGACGCGATGGCAATGGGGCTGACGGTGTGGCGGCTCGGCGCGGGCCGGGCCAGCCCGGGGGAGCGCGTGCAAGCCGGCGCCGGCGTCCGCATCCACCGCCGCCCGGGTGAGCCGGTGTCGGCCGGGGAGCCGCTGTTCACCCTGTACACCGACACCCCGGCGCGGATGCCCGCCGCCATGGCCGAGTTGGACGGGGCCTGGTCGGTCGTCGACGGCCCGGTGCAGCACCGACCCCTGATCATCGACCGGATCGCCTGATGACCACGCCGCTGACGCTGGAGATGATCGGCCGGGCGCCCAAGGCTTTGTTGCACGACCACCTCGACGGCGGTCTGCGGCCGGCCACCGTGCTCGAGATCGCCGACCAGATCGGCTACGACGGCCTGCCCGCCACCGACGAGGCCGCACTGGCCGCGTGGTTCCGCACGGCCGCGCACAGCGGGTCGCTGGTGCGCTACCTCGAGCCGTTTGCCCACACCGTTGCGGTCATGCAGACCCCCGAGTCGCTGCACCGGGTGGCCCTCGAATGCGTCGAGGACCTCGCCGCCGACAACGTGGTGTACGCCGAGGTGCGGTTCGCCCCCGAACTGCACATCGACGGCGGGCTGTCGCTCGACGCCGTGGTGGACGCCGTGCTGGCCGGATTCGCCGACGGCGAGAAGGCCGCGGCGGCCGCCGGGCACCCGATCGTGGTGCGCTGTCTGGTCACCGCCATGCGCCACGCCGCGCGCTCCCGGGAGATCGCGGCCCTGGCGGTCCGGTTCCGGGACAAGGGCGTCGTCGGCTTCGACATCGCCGGCGCCGAGGCCGGCTACCCGCCGACCCGTCACCTCGACGCGTTCGAATACATGCGCAGCAACAATGCCCGTTTCACGATCCACGCCGGTGAGGCCTTCGGCCTGCCGTCGATTCACGAGGCGCTGGCGTTCTGCGGTGCCGACCGGCTGGGCCACGGGGTGCGCATCGTCGACGACATCGAGGTGGCTGCCGACGGGACGGCTCGGCTGGGCCCGCTGGCCGCGATCCTGCGCGACAAACGGATCCCGTTGGAGATGTGCCCGAGCTCCAACGTGCAGACCGGCGCGGTGGCCAGCATCGCCGGCCACCCCTTCGATCTACTGGCCCGGTTGCGGTTCCGGGTCACGGTGAACACCGACAACCGCCTGATGAGCGACACCACCATGAGCCAGGAGATGGCGCGCCTGGTCGAGGCGTTCGGCTACGGCTGGAGCGACCTCGAGCGGTTCACCATCAATGCGATGAAGTCCGCGTTCATCCACTTCGACGAACGGCTGGCCATCATCGACGAGGTGATCAAGCCGCGCTACGCCGTGCTGATCGGCTGAGTTGTTTGCTCCGCACCCGGCCGCGCGCCGCCGAAGCGCGCGCAACGCCCTCGATCGGCGTACGATCCGGTTTGCGGGTTCCCGCCCGCCACGAATTGCCTCGCCACCTCGTGATACATGTCCGGGTGCCCGCGCGATGTAACTTGGTGTGATGTCCAAGCGCGCCGTTTTCAGGGGCGTGTCACCACATAAGCTCCTCTCGGGCTTGGGTCGGGTGATCGTTCGCCACCCTGTGCTGGTGGTCGCGACTTGGGTAGCGCTCGCGGTGGCCCTGATCACCCTCATCACGCCGCTGTCGGTCGTAGCGGCCCGCAACCCCCCGGATTTCCTGCCCCAAGACGCGCCCGTCCTGGTCTCGGTCAAGGAGATGCAGAACGTTTTCCACGAGGCCGACGCAGGCAATTTCGCCGCTGTCATCCTCAGCAACGAGAACGGGCTGACGCCGGCCGACGAAGAGACCTACAAGCGGATCGTCGACGAGCTCAAGGACGACACCAAGTACGTCACCTCGCTGCAGGATTTCGTTCGGACCCCCGAGCTCAAAGAGGTGATGACCAGCAAGGACGGCAAGGCCTGGAACCTGCCGGTCAGCATGTCCGGGACGATGGGCACCCCGGACGGCCAGGAGTCGTACCGCCACGTCATCGACACCGTCAACGAACAGGCCAAAGGCTCGTCGCTGCAGGTCAACGTGGTCGGCGGCGCCTCGACGATCGAGGACATGAACGCCATCGGCGCCCGCGATCAGCACATGATCGAGATCGCGACGGTCGGGCTGGTGTTCACCATCCTGCTGCTGGTGTATCGCAGCCTGATCGCGATGCTGATGCCGCTGATCACCATCGGGATCTCACTGGTGGTCGCGCAGCAGACGGTGGCCGGCCTCGGCGAGCTCGGCCTGGGGCTGGGCCCGCAGACGATGATGCTGATGACCGGCATGATGATGGGCGCCGGCATCGATTACGGCGTGTTCCTCTACAGCCGCTATCAGGAGCTCACCAAGACCGGGATGGGGTCCGACGACGCCATCGTGGAGGCATTGGTGTCGATCGGTGAGGTGATCGCCGGCTCGGCGGGCACGGTGGCGCTCACGTTCCTGGGGATGTCGTTCACCAAGCTGGCCATCTTCTCGACCGTCGGGCCTGCGCTGACGGTCACCATCCTGGTCGGCTTCCTCGCCTCGATCACCCTGCTGCCGGCCTTCATCGTGCTGGCCGGCCGGCGCGGCTGGATCAAACAGCGTCGCGACATGACCGGCAGGCTGTGGCGGCGCTCCGGAGTGATGATCGTCCGCCGACCCGTCCTGCTGCTGGTCACCAGCGTGCTCATCCTGGGCGCGCTGGCCACCACCACGGCGTTCATGCGGTTCAACTACGACGACCGCAAGAACCTGCCGCAGGATTCCGCCAGCAACCGCGCCTACGAGGTGATGGACCAGCACTTCCCGATCAGCGGCACCCTGCAGCAGTTCCTGTTCATCCAATCCCCGAACGACCTGCGTACTCCCAAGGCACTGGCCGACATGGAGCAGATGGCCGCGCGCATCGCGCAGCTGCCCGACATCGACATGGTGCGCGGCATCACCCGCCCGACCGGGCAGGTCCTCGAGCAGGCCAAGACCACCTACCAAGCCGGTGAGGTCGGCACCAAGCTCGGCGATGCGTCCAACCTGATCCACACCAACGACGACAACCTGACGTTGCTCTCGGGCGGCGCAGGCAAGATGGCCGACGTGCTGGGCGAGATCCGCACCCAGGTGGTGGGGTCGATCGCCAGCGTCCGCGGACTGACCAGCGCGCTCGACGCGATGTCGCAGAAGTACGGCGGAGCCAAGACCCTGGACCAGATCGACAAGACCGCCAAACTGGTGACCAGCATGCGCTCACTGGGCGATGCGCTGGGGCTCAGCATTCTGCGGGTCACCAGCATCGGTGACTGGGCCTCGCCGATGGTGCTGGCACTCAATGTCAGCCCGCAGTGCGACGCCGACCCCGCCTGCGTCAACTCCCGGTCCGACCTGCAGAAGATCGTCGACGCCGCCAACACGCCGGCCGCCAAGTCCATCGAGGAATTCGCCCGCGAACTGTCCCAGACCGACGGATCGCAGAAACTCGACGAGGCCGTTCACGACCTGAGCGTGAACCTCCAGAAGGCCACGTCGGCCGCGCGGTCGCTGGGCGTGGGGCAACCGGGCGGGGTCGAGAAGAAACTCAACGAGGCAGTCACCGGCGTCAACACCCTGGCCGATTCCAGCCGCCAACTGGCGCTGGGCGTGCAGACGCTGGTCGACCAGACCCGCAACCTGGGGCAGGGACTCGACCAGGCGTCGTCGTTCCTGCTGGCGATGAAGCGGGAGGCGGCCGACCCGCCCATGTCGGGCTTCTATATTCCGCCGCAGGTGCTGACCATGGAGGAGTTCAAGAAGGCCGCCAAGCTGTTCGTCTCCGAGGACGGCCATTCGGCGCGCTACCTGATCCAGACCGCGCTCAATCCGTTCAGCACCGAGGCGATGGATCAGACGAAGGTCATCGTCGACACCGCGAACGCGGCGACGCCCAACACCCAGTTGGCCGGCGCCAAGATCTCGATGGTGGGCTTCTCGTCGATCAACGCCAACGTCCGGGACTTCTACGACTCCGACTTCGTCTACATCCTCTGCATGACCCTCGTGGTGGTGTTCCTGATCCTGGTTGCACTGCTGCGGGCGATCGTGGCGCCGCTGTATCTGGTGCTCTCGGTTGTTCTTTCCTACGGCGCGGCGCTGGGCATCGGCGTGGTGTTGTTCCAGTTCATCCTCGGCCAGGAACTGGCCTGGGGGGTACCGGGTATCGCGTTCATGGTGCTCGTCGCGGTGGGCGCCGACTACAACCTGCTGTTGATCTCCCGGATCCGCGACGAGGCGAAGTACGGGGTGCGATCGGCGGTCATCCGCACGGTCGGCGCGACCGGCGGCGTGATCACCTCGGCAGGCCTGATCTTCGCGGCGTCGATGATGGCATTGACCGTCAGCAGCGTGCTGACCGCGGCGCAGATCGGCTTCGTGATCGGTGTCGGGTTGCTGCTGGACACCTTCCTGGTCCGGACGCTGACCGTGCCGGCGGCGGCGGTGCTGGTCGGCAACGCCAACTGGTGGCCGTCCAAGCCGCCCGGTGTGAAGTACGCGGCCGCCAAGCGGGCGGCTGCCACTGCCGCGACTGCCGCTGCCGCCACCGCGCCCGTCGCGCTCATCGAGGAGGCGCCGGACGACGACCGGCCGATCGAGGAAGTGATCGAAGAGCTCGTCGACGAGGACGACGAACCGCCTACCGACCTCCACCCCGAAGTCGAATAGCGGCCGCCGGCAACCACGGGATGGTGCGGGCGGCAAAGCTGACCAGGTTGTCGGAGACGGCGTCCTCGAGCCGGTACCGGGTGTTCACCGGGTCGCCGGTGTTCCACAGCGACGCGATCACCTGGCTCAGCCCGTCGATGCGTAGCAGGTTGAACTCGGAGTCGTCTTCCAGCCCCATGGCAGCCAGCGCGCCGTGATGCGGCAGGCCGATGGTCATCGGCGTCTCGAGCCCGGTGATCGCGAAACCGGTCAGGCCGCTGCCGTCTTCGGTGCGAATCAGCGTGGCGCCGCCCGCAACTGGGGTGTCGTAGCCCATCGGGTGCCCGGTCAACGTGGCCTTGGCGCCGGTGACGGCGAATGATCCCTCGCCCTGCCGGTAGGGTTCGCGAACCTCGCCGGTCTTGCCGCCGCGGAAGTGATAGGTGATGTCGACCCCGCCGGTCACCCGGTGATTGCGGGCCGAACTCGGCGGCAACAGGTCCAGCCAGGACCTCAGCAGTGCCAGCGCGTGATAGCGATAGCCCATCTCCGACATCGAGATTCGGCTGATCTCGCCGAGCGCGCCGGCCCGGACGGCGTCGCCGACCAGCCGGTACTGCGGCATGTTCATGAAGTCTTCGCCGACCCGGATCTGTGCCCATTTCCGGAATTGGGCCAACCGCGCGAGGTCGTCGAGGCGGCCGACGCCGGGGGTGTCGATCACCAGCGCCGCCCCGGGCGCCAGGTGGGCAAGCGATCTCAGCACGGCGACGTTGTTGGTGACCGTCACCGACACCAGCGCGAGGTCGATGTCTCCCGGCCGTAGTTCGCGCGGATCCGCGATCGCCGGCACGCCCCAGCGCTGCGCGGCACGGCTGGCATTGGCGTAGGTCCGTGAGTGAATCCCGACGATCTCGATGTGGGAGTCCAGCAGCTTCAGCGCCGGAAGGAACGCGTTGCGGACTCGGTATCCGGACCCGACGACCAGCGCCCGCAGCCGGCTACTCGGCTGTGTCACACAACGCCCGCGGCGGCCAGCACCCGAAACCCGACGGTCTGGGCGCGGATGTAGGTGGCCTGGGCCCGGGACAGCTCGTTGTGCGTCGTCGGCGGCAGCGGGGTCCCGGCGGGGATTTCGCCGCGGTCCGGCAGCGGGGCGGTGGTGCCGACGCGGCGCTCGTCGATGAGGGCCAGCAGCGCCGGGTCCGTCAGGTGCGTGCGGGCCTGCGTGAACTCGGGCAGGCCGATCCGGTCGTTGGGCAGACCGGCGGGCTGGAAGGAGACCTTCAGCACCCGGCGGCGCAGCGAACCGCGGTTCGGCGACGCGCGGTGGAAGTAGGAGCGGTTCCACATCGCCGCGGTGCCGACCGGACCGACCAGCTGCACCGCGTCGCCGCCGGCACGCATGCCCTTGTTGGGGCGGTGCGGGTAGAACTCGAACGCACCGTCACCCTCGCCAACCGGGGACAGCAGGATGAAGATGCTGATGAAGGACGGGAAGTCGGGGGTGTAGGCCCCGATCGTCTCGGTGTCGCGATGCCATCCGAGCGGCTTGTCGCGGTGAATGTGCGGCCGGCCCTGGTTGGCGGCGATCTCGTAGCAGTGGCAGTGGTACAGCAGTGCCGACGGCTGGATGCCGGCGATGAGCTGACGAACGGGCTCGCTGAACAGCTCGGCGAAGATGCCGGTCTCGGCGAGGACGTCGGCGCTCGCGTACGACCGTCGCTCACCGTCGGTTCCCGCGAAGACCGGATCGAGGCGGCGATTCCACTCTTCGATCAGTTCGACCGGCCACAGGCCGGTCACATCGGCGATGCCCTCGTTTGCCAGCAGGTCGGACAGAGTCAGTGTCGACGTCACCAGTGCTACCTCCTTCAGCGCTCCCACGCTACAGGCTATCCGTGCTGGCTGCGAGGGCCGGAAGTCACCTGCAACCGGAAAGTGACGCGCACCGGGGCGGTCTACTTGGCGAAGACGAACAGCCGGTGCTGGTACCCGTCGACGTTTGCCCAGTTCTCTTCGTGCGCGCTGGCGAAGCCCCGCTCCCGGAACAGTGACCGGATTTCCTCTTCGGTATAGCTGTTCAGCCACCCGCGGCTGATCCGGTCCACCGCACCCAGCTTGGTGCGCCGGGACGCGTCGTTGGTGTCGGGGCAGCCGTAGGAGATCACGTAGCGGGAGACGACGGGCGACAGCCAGTCGAGCACTGCCGGCACGTCCCGCAGGTACTCCAGGACGCCCATGAACACCGCGACGTCGTAGGTGTCGTGGCCCAGGTCGGGCAGTGGCCGCTCGTTGAGGTCGCAGACGATCGTTCCCTGGCCCCGGTCGACGAGGTCGGAGGGGGTGTAGGTGCACGACGGATCGAGGTGGCGTTCCAGGGTGCGGGTGCCGGCGCCGAACTCGATCACCCGGCTGCCGGCCGGGATCAGTTCGGCGGCCCGCTGTGACCGCGGCTCCCATTCCGAGTAGAGGTTGCGGGTGTCAGACCAGCGCTTGTAGTCGGTCTTCTGGCGCAGTGCGGCGATAATCCCCAACTTTGGGATATGGACCCGGCTCACTGAATTCTCACCTCAACTGTTCGGCGCCTTGGCCAATCGCAAACCCGTACCGGTGCCTGAGAAGGTTAGCACCCCGCCGGCAACGGTTTGCGGGCGTCGCGTCGGCGGCGGCATTTTCCAGCCGGTCGGCGCCCCGCCGCACAGGTGCTGGTTTGCTGGTCGGCGCGCCACCAGGTCCTGCGCGCATGGGGTTTGGCGTGGGTGTTTGCCCCGTCGTCGGGGTCGGCGATCGGGGAGCTACTCGGTAGCCGGATGAGCTGGATCCGCGGCGTCGCCGGACGCTTGCTCGGCCAGACGCTCTCGGCCGACTTTGCTGATACAGTACTTTCGGCCTAGTCGGGGGCGGGTGCGCCGGTTCGTCGTGCTCGGTGTGGCGGGGATAAGGGGAGTGACCCGATATGCGCCTAGCAGCTCGTAGCACCGCCGTGGCGATCGCCGCGCTGGCGGCCTTCCTGTCCGTGGTCCTAGCGACCACCACGACCGCGGCGCTCAAGCTGCTGGCGAGCGGGGCGACCGTACTGGTGATGGGCGGCACCGGGCACTCGCTGGCCGCCGACCAGGATTCCACCGACTTCGTCCAGAGCTATCTGGCCGGTGCGGTCGGCAACTACGTCGATCCCGCATCGACCCTGCCGACCGGCATCCCGGCCGGGCCCTACAACGCGGTCGCGGTTGTCACCCCCGAAGAGTTCGCCCCGGGCACCGGCACATTGACCTTCGACCAGTCGGTGGCCCTGGGCCGGCAGAACCTGGACAACTGCATCAAGGGCACGTCGTGCGACTACAACACCGAGGTGGGCTCGGTCGCGCCGATTCCGGGTGACATGTTCGTGGTGTACGGCTTTTCACAGAGCTCCACGATCGCCACCCTCGAGAAGCGCTCGCTGGCAGCCGAATACGCCCCCGGTGAGGGACCCGATGTCAGCTTCGTGCTGATCGCCAACGGCAACCGGCCGAACGGGGGCTTCCTCGCCCGCGGCCCCGAAGGCGTGACGATTCCGTCGTTCCTTCCGTTCGGCGGCGCCACCTTCAACGGATCCACCCCGACCGACACCCAATACGACACCGTGGACATCGCCGCCCAGTACGACGGCTGGTCGGATTTCCCGGTCAACCCGCTGAACCTGCTGGCTGTCGCGAACGCGATGATGGGCATCGACTACCTGCACCTCGGCGGCACCTACGACGACACCACGCTCACCAGCCCCGGCGTAGTCGATCAGGGTCAGTACGGCGACACCCACTACTACCTGATCTCCACCCCGGTCCTGCCGCTGCTGATGCCGCTCGACAAGCTCGGACCGCTCGGCCATGCCCTGGCCGACACCCTCGACGCCCCGCTGCGGGTGATCGTCGAATCGGCCTACGACCGCACCACCAGCCCCGGCGTGCCGACGTCGTGGAACGTGCTGTATTTCCCCAACCCGGTCAAGTTCGCCACCAATCTGGCCATCTCGATCCCGACCGGCCTGGACAACGGCCTGCAGGACCTCTTCGGGGTACGGCCGTTCCGGACGACCCGACCCGGACCGTACGGCGTCGGGGGTCCCGACGTGACCTACACGACCCCGGAAACCACCGGATCGTCGGACACCGCGGCCACGGTGACGTCGGTGGCCGACACGACGCCGACCGACACCGAGTCGACCGACACGACGCCGAAGAAGTCGACCGGCGGCTTCAAGCCGCGGCCGACGCTGAAGACGACGCTGACCGAGACCACGGCGACCAAGACCACGGCCGCCAAGACCGCGGCCGCCGGCAACGGCAAGAGCGCCGCGGACTCGACGAAGGCCTCGACCTCCACGACGTCCAAGCACAGCGGCCTGGGGTCGTCGAAGCGGGCGAAGGCCGGCGCGAGCTCCTAGCGCCCTATTCACGGCGCAGCCGCGACTCCACGAACCGCTCGATCTGCTCCCACTCCTTGACCGCGGCCGCATACGGCCCGGCCGGGCGGGAGTTCTCCGCGGGATCGAGCACATAGCCGACCAGCTGACCCAGCGGCCGGTCCTCGGCCAGCAGCCGGTCGACCACGTCCTCTTCGGAGTACTCGCCGACGTCGCGGACCAACTCGACCGCCAGCTCCAGCTGGTCGCGGTCGATCGTGTCGGGACCGTCGGCGATGTCGTCGGACAGCCCGGTCAGCATGTAGATGTTGTCGTCGGTGACGTCGACCCGCAGCGAGCCGTCGGTGGCCGCGGTATGGATGTCGTCGTAGGTGCTCAGGTCCGACAGGTCGTGGTCACGCTGGTCGGCCAGATAACGGGCCAGCGAGCGCTCCGAGCCGAACACACTGATCCTGCCGTTGCGGCCCAGGAAGATCGGCCGGTCGTCGAAATAGCAGCGCAGGGTGTACAGCGTCGACGAGCCGAGCGTGATCCGCACCGGGTCGATGCCGACCTCGCCCCAGAAGTCCACGTCGCTGCCCAGCACCACGTCGTCCTGCGGCGCCCGCACGACGGCGGCCTCCTCGGCGTCCGCAGCGTCGTCCTCGGCGCCGTCGCTGATGTCCTCGCCGTCCTCGGCCAGGTCCGACTCGTCGGCCTCGTCCTCGTAGGGCTCCTCAAGCTCTGCGGCGGCCTGCTTGGCGGCCCGCTCGTCGACCTCGGGGATGGTGATCACCTCGTCGATCGCCGACAGCACGCCGTCCCAGCCCCGTCCGACGATCTCGCCGACCAACGTCCAGCGCTTGCGTCCCGGTTTGCCACTGAACTGCTCCATGCCGCCCGACAGCAAGCCCAGGTTGGGGTTGCCGTTGAAGAACCGGGTGACCGCGGGCAGCTCGCACACCGACCCGATCGACGAGACCACGGCCATGGTGTTGGCCAGCGCGGTCACCGACTCTTCGGTCGGCTTCTCCGACAGCAACTCCTCGACCGTGATCAGGTCGACCTCGTGGTCGGACGACGGAACCAGCTTGTGGGCGTTGACCTCGGTCAGCTCGGCCCAGGCCGGGTGATCGGCGAGGTCGTTGTCGGTGTTGGTGCGCACAAACGCCACCAGATCCGCCACCGACTCGAAGGCGAACAGGTCCTCGTCCTTGCCGAGGAATGCCTCCCACTCGTCGCCGCCGTCGCGCCAGCGGGGCGCCCACAACGTGTACAGGTCACCTGCGGTCACGCCGATGCGGACCGGAACGAGCTCAGCAGCCATGCCGCACAGCCTAACGACGCTTGCTGGCCGGTAGCCTGCCCCCCGTGAACAGGCTGGCTCGGGTGCTGGCGATCTGGGCGGCCATCGGGCTGCTCGTCGTCGCCGTCTTGGGGGTTACCGGATTCGTCCTGTTCACCCGCCCGCATGCCGACCCGCTGTCCAAAGCCGACGCGATCGTCGTGCTGGGCGGCGAAAACGACGGCCGTTTGCAATACGGCCTTCAGCTGGCCGAGCAGGGCTACGCCCACACGGTCGTGCTGTCCAACGCCTACGCCGGGAATGCGGCAGATCTCGCCGATTTCGACCAGGCCTGCGCGTCTGGGACGCCGGCCATCACCGTCGTCTGCTTCACCCCGTCGCCGTTCACCACCCGCGGCGAGGCGATGTACGTCACGCGCCTGGCCAAGCAACACCACTGGACCCATGTGATCGTCGTGTCCTGGAACTATCACGTGGTTCGCGCACGCTATATCTTCCACCAGTGCTTCGACGGCAACGTCACCATGCGGCCGGTGCCGCGCGCCTACGACTTCCCGCCGTGGCGGTGGGCAGCGGAGTACGCCTACCAATACGCCGGGCTGGTCAAAGCCCTGGTTCTGGGCTGCGACGCCGGTTGAGGCTGCTCTAGTCTCTGCGCATGGATGTGTGCGTGATCGACCACCCACTGGCCAAAGCCAGGTTGACCACTCTCCGTGATGAACGCACCGACAATGCCGCCTTCCGCTGCGCCCTGCGCGACCTGACCCACATGCTGGTCTACGAGGCCACCCGGGACGTGCCGTGCGAGGACATCACCGTTCGCACCCCGATGGCCGAGACCGCGGGCACCCGACTGGCGGCCCCGCCGCTGCTCGTTCCGGTGCTGCGCGCGGGTCTGGGGATGGTCGACCAGGCGCACGCCCTGATTCCCGAGGCGCAGGTCGGCTTCGTCGGCGTGGCCCGCGACGAGGCCACCCATCAGCCCACGCCCTACCTCGAGTCGCTCCCCGACGACCTGAGCCGCCAGCCGGTCATGGTGCTCGACCCGATGCTGGCCACCGGTGGCTCGATGGTGCACACGATCAAGCTGCTGCACGACCGCGGTGCGCGCGACATCACCGTGGTGTGTGTGGTCTGCGCCCCGGAAGGCATCGCCGCGCTGCAGGCGGCGGCCCCGGAAGCCCGGCTGTTCACCGCCACCATCGACGAGGGCCTCAACGAGATCGCCTACATCGTTCCGGGTCTCGGCGACGCCGGTGATCGCCAGTTCGGTCCGCGCTGAACTACCAGCTGCGCGCCGCGTGCAGCAGACGTTGCTGCACAGCCGCCGCGCGGGCGCGCGCGTCGGTCAGGTCTGCGCCGGCGGCAAGCCCGACCTCGGTGTAGCACTTGACTTTCGGCTCCGTCCCCGAGGGCCGCACCACCACCCGCACCGAGGTCTGCGCGTCGCCGCCGACCAGAAAAACCGCATCGGCGCGCGTCGTGGCCCGGACCGGAAATCCCGCCAGCTCGGTGGGGGGATCGGTGCGCAGCCGGGCCATCATCGCGGTGGCCTCGCCGGTATCGGCCACCCGCCGCGACACCGCGGCGGTGGTGTGCACACCGTGGCGCAGGGCCAACCGGTCCAGCGCTCCTGCGATCGAATCCTGCTGGGCGGCAAGGTGTGTCGCCAGGTCGCAGGCCAGCACTGCGGCGCTGATCCCGTCCTTGTCCCGAACTGTGGCGGGGTCGACGCAATGGCCGATGGCCTCCTCGTAGGCGTACACCAGGTTGCAGCCGGGCAGGTCTGCGTCGGCGCGGGCGAGCCATTTGAAGCCGGTCAGCGTCTCGACATGACGGGCCCCGTAACCCGCGGCGATGGCCGCCAGTAACAGGGAGGACACCACGCTGCTGGCCACCACGCTGGTGGCGGCTTGGCCGTCGGCAAGCATGGACAGGATGTAATCACCGAGCAGCCAACCGGTTTCGTCACCGGAGAGCATCCGCCAGCCGTCGTCGGTGGGGATGCCCACAGCGCACCGGTCGGCGTCGGGATCCAGTGCGATCGCGATGTCGGCGCCCACCTGGCCGGCCAGCGTCAGCAGGGCGTCGGCGGCGCCGGGCTCCTCCGGGTTGGGGAACGACACCGTCGGAAAATCCGGGTCCGGGTCGAATTGGCTTGCCACCGTGTGCACATCGGTGAAACCGGCCGCGTGCAGTGCCCGCAGCGCGAATTCGCCGCCGACACCGTGCATGGCGGTCAGGGCCACCCGCACGGCTCCCCGGGTGGAGCGCCGAACCGCCGATGCTCGGCTGAGGTAGGCGTCGACCAGCCCATCGTCGGACGGCTGCACCGGGAGTCGGGGAATCTGATCGGCGAACGGTGCCGCGGCCATGGTGGTCTCGATCTCGTGGTCGGTGGGCGGGATGATCTGCAGGCCGCCGTCGAGATAAACCTTGTAGCCGTTGTCGGCCGGCGGGTTGTGCGACGCGGTGATCTGCACACCGGCGGCGGCGCCGGTGTGCCGGACGGCGAACGCGACCACCGGGGTGGGCACCGGATGGTCCCAGGTGATCACCGAAAACCCTTGGGCGGAGAACACTTCCGCCGCGGCCCGGGCGAACTGGAGCGATCCGTGCCGGGCATCGCGGCCGACCACGACGGTCGCACCGGCCAGGCCGCGGCCGGTGAGCACCCGGGCCAGCGCCCAGCTGACGCGCAGCACCACCGCGAGGTTCATCGCGTCCGGGCCGCCGCGAACCGGTCCGCGCAGTCCCGCTGTGCCGAACGTCAGCGGCCGGGCGAAGCGGGCGGCGAGCTCAGCCTGATCCAGCCCGGCCAGCTCGGCAGCCGTGACCGGATCGGGATCGTGGGCAATCCACTCCTGCTCGGTCACGGCACCGATTGTGCCTCGCGCTCGGCGTCGGCGAGCTTGCGCAGCACCGGCGCGGTGAGCATCAGCAGGTTGACCTCCAGCTCGCTCAGGTGATCGCGCATCGTCTCGTAGAGCCAGGCGTCGCGCTGGGCCCGGTCGCGCAGCAGCAGGTCCAGCCCGTCGGGGGTGAGTTCGACGAGCTGCCTGCGGCGGTCGGACTCGTCGGGCCTGCGGGAGACCAGCGCGCGGGATTCCAATTCGTTGATGCTGTCGGTGAGCGATTGCACCCGGACCTGCAACCGGGCCGCGATCTCGGCGGGCGTGGTCACCCCGGCCCGGCTCACGTCGCCGAGGACTTCGAGCTGGCTGAGGGTCAGGCCGTTGTCGGGACGGTGCCGGCGCAGCTGTCGGGCCAGCGCCATCATGGCTTCTCGCAGCTCGGTGGCCGCGGCCGACGGCGCGATGTTGACAGGCATATTCCAAGTTATACCTTGTCAATTAGTGACTTATCTCGCTTTAAGCGCAGTTAGCTGAACCAAAAAAGCAAGGGCATACTTGTCTTATGCGATGGGTGCTGTTGGTACTGGTGACGATCGGGGTCACCGTGCCACTGGACCTGCTCGGCGTCCCGTCCGCCGCGTTGTTCGCGGCCTTGCTGGTGGGTGTCGTGCTGGCGATCGCCCGGCTGGCACCCGCACGGGTCCCGCGCATCGCGGGACTGGCGGCTCAGGGCGCCCTCGGCGTCTACATCGGGACCATGGTGCACTCCGACTCACTGTCGGCGCTGGGCCCGCACTGGCCGGTGGTGATCGGCGTCGGCGTGGTCACGCTGGTGCTGAGCATCGGCGCCGGTGCGCTGCTCGGCCTGCACCGCGACATCAGCCCCCTGACCGGTGCGCTGGCGCTGGTGGCCGGCGGAGCCTCCGGCCTGGTGGCGATCGCGCGCGAACTCGGGGGTGACGACCGCATCGTCGCCGTCGTCCAATACCTCCGGGTGGCCGTGATCACCGCGGCGATGCCCGTCGTCGTCACCCTCGTCTACCACGCCGACCGGTCCGCCCGGCTTGCCGCAGGACCCCAATCCCATTCGGCTCCTTGGTATCTGAGCCTGATGATGATCATCGTCCTGGTGGTCGCCGGAGCTGCGGTCGGCCGGTTGGCCCGGCTGCCCGGCTCCGGCCTGCTCGGCCCCATGGCGCTGACCATCATGGCTGAACTGGCCGGGTTGTCGTTCGGTCTGACGGTGCCGGCATTGCTGGTTTCGGCCGCCTACATGGTGATCGGCTGGCAGGCCGGCGTGGCGTTCACCAGGGAATCGCTGCGCGCGATCGAACGGTTGTTGCCCGCTGCTCTCGGGCTGATCGTGCTGCTGAATGTCGCCACCGCCGGGCTGGGGGTGGCGCTGGCCAAGATCACCGGCGTCAGCATGCTCGACGGATACCTGGCCACCAGCCCGGGTGGGATCTACGCGGTGCTGGCCACCGCGGTGGAGACCGGCTCCAACGTCACGTTCATCATCGCCACACAGGTGCTGCGGGTGCTGCTGATGCTGTTCGCCGCGCCCCTGCTGGCTCGAGCGTTCGTGCGGCTGACCTACAGGCGCGCCAGCACCGAGGCCAACAGCGACCCCATCGCGGTGGCCGAGGCGCGCCCGGCGGCCAAGACCTCGTCGTGACTGAGCGGCTGACCGGTCATCCCGGCGGCCAGGTTCGTCACCAGCGACACCCCGAGCACTTCGGCACCCACCGCCCGCGCCGCGATCGTCTCGTGCACGGTCGACATCCCGACCAGGTCGGCGCCCAAGGTCCGCAGCATCCGGATTTCGGCGGGCGTCTCGTAGTGCGGCCCGGGCAGGCCGGCGTACACGCCCTCGGTCAGGCTCGGGTCCACCGAGCGGGCCAGTTCGCGCAGCCGCGGGGAGTACGCATCGACCAGGTCGACGAACTGTGCTCCGACCAGCGGCGAGCGGGCGGTGAGATTGAGGTGGTCGCTGATCAGCACCGGCTGTCCGACCCGGTATTCGGGCCGCAGCCCGCCGGCGGCGTTGGTCAGCACCACGATCTGCGCCCCGGCCGCCCGCGCGGTCCGCACCGGATGGACGACGGCGCTCAGGTCATGACCCTCGTAGGCGTGGATGCGACCAAGTAGCACCAGCACGTGGCGGTCACCGACCGGCACCGACAACACCCGACCGCGATGCCCGAGCGCCGACGGCGGGGTGAAGCCGGGGATGACCGACATCGGGACCTCGGCCACCGGAGTTCCCAGCGCCGCGGCCGCCGGCGTCCAGCCCGAGCCGAGGACCACCGCGACGTCGTGTCGCGGCACGCCGGTGCGTTCGGCGATCACCGCGGCGGCGTGCTCGGCGTCTGGACTCACAGCCTGCGAGCCTAGCGGTGAATGCGATACTGCGTGGATGCCTACCGCCACCGCGTCGACCCGCGTCGAGGACGTGGTCGCGGCACGCCGGGGTGATCTGATCGAACTGTCGCACGCCATCCACGCCGAGCCGGAACTCGCGTTCGACGAGCATCGCAGCTGCGCCAAGACCCAGGCGTTGGTGGCCGAGCGCGGCTTCGAGATCAGCGCCGCGCCGGGCGGTTTGACCACCGCCTTTCGCGCCGACTTCGGTTCTGGCCCGCTGGTGATCGGGATCTGCGCCGAGTACGACGCCCTGCCCGGCATCGGCCACGCCTGCGGGCACAACATCATCGCCGCCTCGGCCGTCGGCACCGCCCTGGCGCTGGCCGAGGTGGCCGACGACCTTGGCCTCACCGTGGCGCTGATCGGCACGCCCGCCGAGGAGTCCGGCGGCGGCAAGGCCCTGTTGATCGAGGCGGGAGTGTTCGACGATGTCGCGGCCGCGGTGATGCTGCACCCGGGGCCGATCGACATCGCCGCGGCGCGTTCGCTGGCCCTCTCCGAGGTGGTGGTGACCTATACCGGCCGCGAATCGCACGCGGCCGTCGCGCCGTATCTGGGGATCAACGCCGCCGACGCGGTAACGGTCGCCCAGGTGGCGATCGGGTTGCTGCGCCAGCAGATGGCCCCCGGCCAGCTGGCCCACGGCATCGTCACCGAGGGCGGTTCGGCCACGAACATCATTCCGGGCCGGGCGCGGCTGCAGTACACGATGCGCGCGGTCGACACCGACTCGCTGCGCGGCCTGGAGGCCAAGATGCGCGGTTGCTTCGCGGCCGGGGCCGTGGCCACCGGCTGTGAACACGACATCGCCGAAGCTGCGCCGCCGTATGCCGAGCTGACCCCGGATCCGTGGCTGGCGCAGGTATGCCGCGACGAGATGACCCGGCTGGGCCGCAGCCCGGTGCCGGTCGAGGTCGAAGCCGAGATGCCGCTGGGCAGTACCGACATGGGCAATGTCACCCAACTGCTGCCGGGCATCCACCCGGTGGTGGGCATCGAATCCGGTGGCGCGGTGATCCACCAGCCCGGGTTCACCACCGCGGCCGCGTCGACCAGTGCTGACCGCGCTGTGACCGAGGGGGCAGTCATGTTGGCGCGCACGGTCGTTCGATTGGCGCAGACGCCTGACGAGCGCGACCGTGTGCTCGCACTGCGAGACGAACGGAGGACCCGCGCATGAGCATCGCCGACGCGTGTGAATCCTGGCTGGCCGCGCACTTCGACGATCTGGTCGAGTGGCGCAGGCACATTCACCGCTATCCGGAGCTGGGCCGCCAGGAGTTCGCCACCACCCAGTTCGTCGCCGACCGGCTGGTGGAGGCCGGCCTCAATCCGAAGGTGCTGCCCGGCGGTACCGGTCTGACGTGTGATTTCGGTCCCGAGCACGCGCCGCGGATCGCGCTGCGCGCCGATATGGACGCGCTGCCGATGGCCGAGCGCACCGGTGCGCCGTACAGCTCGACGATGCCCAACATCGCGCATGCGTGCGGCCACGACGCCCACACCGCGATGCTGATCGGTGCCGCGACGGCACTGGCGTCGGTTCCCGAACTGCCGGTCGGGGTGCGGCTGGTCTTCCAGGCCGCCGAGGAGCTGATGCCTGGCGGCGCGATCGACGCGATCGCCGCGGGCGCGCTGGTGGGGGTGTCGCGAATCTTCGCCCTGCACTGCGATCCCCGGTTGGCCGTCGGGCGGGTCGCGATCATCCCGGGGCCGATCACCTCGGCCGCGGATTCGATCGAGATCACCCTGCATTCGGCGGGCGGCCATACCTCGCGGCCGCATCTGACCTCGGATCTGGTGTACGGGATGGGCACGCTGATCACCGGGCTGCCCGGAGTCCTGTCCCGCCGGATCGACCCCCGGCACAGCACCGTGATGGTGTGGGGGGCGGCCAACGCCGGTGTCGCGGCCAATGCGATCCCGCAGATCGGGACGCTGGCGGGCACGGTGCGCACCGCCAGTCGTGAGACCTGGGTGGGTATGGAAGATCTTGTGCGGGAGACGATTTCGGGCCTCCTTGCGCCGCTCGGTATCGAGCACACGCTGCAGTACCACCGTGGTGTCCCACCGGTGGTCAACGAGGAACGCTCGACGCAGATCATGACGCACGCCATCGAGGCGGTGGCGCCCGATGCCTTGGCCGACACCCGCCAGTCCGGCGGCGGCGAAGACTTCTCCTGGTACCTCGAGGAGGTGCCCGGCGCGATGGCGCGGCTGGGGGTGTGGAGTGGCCGCGGACCGCAACTGGACCTGCATCAGCCGACCTTCGATCTCGACGAGCGGGCGCTCGCGGTCGGGGTGCGGGTGCTGGTGAACATCGTTGAGCAGGCGGCCGCGTTCTGATGAAGCTTCTGGTGACGGGCGGCGCCGGATACGTCGGCAGTGTCTGCGCGGCAGTGCTGCTGGAGCAGGGCCACGAGGTGGTGATCGTCGACGATCTGTCCACCGGCAACGCCGACGCGGTGCCGGCCGGGGCGCGCTTCGTCGAGGCCGATGTGACCGGGGCGGCACCCGAACTACTGGGCGACGGCTCCTTCGACGGTGTGCTGCATTTCGCGGCGAAGTCTCTAGTGGGGGAGTCGGTCGAGGAGCCGCAGCGGTACTGGCAAAACAATGTGGTCAAGACGCTGGCCTTGCTGGATGCCATACGGGCCGCAGGTACGCCGCGGCTGGTGTTCTCCTCGACCGCGGCGACCTATGGGGAGCCGGAATCGGTGCCGATCACCGAGGACGCCCCGACCCGGCCGACGAATGCCTATGGCGCCACCAAACTCGCGATCGACCATGCGATCGCGTCGTATGCCACCGCCTACGGACTGGCCGCCACCAGCCTGCGTTACTTCAACGTCGCGGGCGCCTATGCCGGGCTGGGTGAGCGCCATGCCACCGAAACCCATCTGATTCCGCTGGTGCTGCAGGTGGCCGCCGGAAAGCGTTCGGAGATCCTGGTGTTCGGCACCGACTGGCCGACGCCGGACGGCACGTGCATCCGCGATTACATTCACGTCCGCGATCTCGCCGATGCCCATCTGCTGGCCCTGCAGGGCGCGCGCCCGGGCGAGCACCGCATCTACAACCTGGGCAACGGAACCGGATTCTCGGTACGTGAGGTGATCGCTTGCTGCGAGCGCGTCACCGGTGGACCGATCGCGGCGCGCTACGTCGAGCGCCGGGCGGGTGACCCGGCCGTGCTGATCGCCTCGAGCGAGCGGGCCGTCACCGAGCTCGGCTGGCGTCCCCAGCACAGCTCGATTGACGAAATTGTCTCCGACGCTTGGGAGTTCACCACCCAAAGGGTGTGAGGGTGCACTTCGGCGCAGCGACACGCCGCATTCCCGGTCATTTCGCGCACGCTCGTCATCCACAGGTCTGACTTTCTGTTCGGCTGATGAGCGTCCAGCATCACCTCCATGGATGAGCGGCTTGTTGCCCTGTTCGAGAGACAGGGCGGGGTGGCGACGACCGATCAAATCCGCGCCGTGGTGGGTCGACGCTATCTGGAGATGCTGCTGGAAAGCACTGCCGTTGAACGTATCTGGAGGGGCATCTACAGCCTGGGCCCTGCCGATATGTCTCGGCGGCTGTTGGGTCTCGACCTGGCGTGCGGTGAGGTGGTCGGCATCTGCATGGCGACTGCGGCCGGCGTCTACGGCTTCGACACCCAGAACGGCGCCGATCTGCACGTGTTGAATCCGGCCGGCCGCCAGCTCCGGTCCGGCGAGGGACTGGTGGTCCACCGTCGCGAGGGTGCGCCGCTGATCATGCTGTCCGGTCGACCAGTGACGGCCCCGGCGTGGACAGCGGTCGAAGTGGCTCGGACCTTGCGGCGGCCGCGGGCGCTCGCGACACTCGACGCAGCACTGCGATCGGGGCGCTGCGATGTATCGGCGTTGCAGCAGGCCGTGCTCGCACAGCAGGGACGGCGGGGGATCCTCGAGGTCAGGCGACTGCTTCCGCTCGCCGACGGGCGAGCTGAGTCGCCGATGGAGAGCGAAGCCCGGCTGGTCATGATTGAGGGTGACCTGCCCAGCCCGGTCCTGCAGTTCGAAGTCGTCGACTCTCGCGGACGATTGCGCAGACTGGACTTCGCCTGGCCGGCGCAGAGGGTCGCGGCAGAATACGACAGCGACGAATGGCACGTTGGGCCGGACGCGCTCCGGCGCGACAGGGCAAAACAGGCTGCGCTGCAAGATCTCGGATGGATCGTCGTGCCGATTGTCGCCGATGATGTCCGGCGTCAGCAGCGTGCGCTCGTCAACCGGATTCGTGCCCACTTGTCTGCCCGCGAGTGTGCGTGAAGTGTGCACTGCGCCGGCGTTTCGGCGTCGGTAAGCGCACGCTCGCGGCGAAGAGTGCTAACCGCCGCCGTGGCCGCCGGGGCCGATGTTGCGGGCTGGGCGGGTCCGCAGGTCGTGCACGTATTCGGCAGGTGCACCGGCGATTTCGGCGGCGTCGGCCATCACGCCGAGATAGCGCGCCGACGGCAGGCCGCCCTCCCAGGCGTCCAGCACGTACAGCCAGGCGAGCACGGGATCGGTTGTGGTGTCCGTAGATTCGCACTCGATGCGGCACCGGATCTTCTTGTGGAAGCCCAGCTCGGAGCCTTCCCAGCGGTCCAGGTTCTGCTCGTCTGCGGACGTCATGTCGTAGAGCACCACGAACACCTTGGAGTCGGGGTCCTCGACCAGGGTGGCCAGCGCGCCCTCCCAGCCGATGTCCTCCCCGGCGAAGGTCAGCCGCCAGCCGTGCAGCCAGCCGGTGCCGGCCATCGGGGAATGCGGCGCACGCTCCAGCATCTGCTCGGGATGCATGTTGGACCCGTAGGCGGCGTAGAGCGGCACGGGGAAAGCCTAGAGCGTCTCGCCGCCAGGGGCGCAGGGAGTCGGGGAACTGGCGACCCGGGCTACTAGGTTCGGTGGGCAGGAGCGCAGCGACCGGGGTGACTAGGTTCGGTGGGCAGGAGCGCAGCGACCCGGGCTACTAGGCTGAGCGCGTGACGACGCGGATCGTGATCATCGGTGGCGGGCCGGCAGGCTACGAGGCCGCGTTGGTCGCGGCGGGCCGCGGTAAGGACGTGGCCGAGGTCACGGTGGTGGACTGTGACGGCATCGGCGGCGCCTGCGTGTTGTTCGACTGCGTGCCGTCCAAGACGTTCATCGCGTCGACCGGGGTGCGCACCGAGTTGCGCCGCGCGTCGGGGCTGGGGTTCGACATCGGGATCGACGACGCCAAGATCTCGTTGCCGCAGATCAACAACCGGGTCAAGACCCTGGCCCGCTCCCAGTCCGCCGACATCGGCACTCAGCTGCTGCGCGAGAAGGTCAACGTGGTTGCGGGTCGCGGCGAGCTGATCGACGCCGTGCCGGGGATGGCCCATCACCGGGTCCGGGTGACCGCCCCCAACGGCCAGGTCGGGGTGCTCAAGGCGGATGTGGTGTTGATCGCCACCGGCGCCAGCCCCCGGGTGCTGCCCAACGCGGTGCCCGACGGCGAGCGCATCCTGACCTGGCGGCAGCTCTACGACCTGCCCGAACTGCCCGAACACCTGGTGATCGTGGGCTCCGGGGTGACCGGCGCGGAGTTCTGCAACGCCTACACCGAGCTCGGCGTCACTGTCACAGTGGTGGCCAGCCGCGACCAGATCCTGCCGCACGAGGACAGTGACGCGGCCGCGGTGCTCGAGCAGGTCTTCGCCGAGCGCGGGGTGACGCTGGTCAAGAACGCGCGGGCCGAGTCGGTGCTGCGCAGCCCGAACGGTGTGAAGGTCACCATGGCGGACGGCCGCGTCGTCGAGGGCAGCCACGCGCTGATGACCGTCGGCTCGGTGCCCAACACGTCTGGCCTGGGCCTCGAGCGGGTCGGAGTCGAGCTCGGAGCAGGCAACTACATCCCGGTGGACCGGGTGTCGCGGACGGCGGCCGCCGGCATCTACGCTGCCGGGGACTGCACCGGCCTGCTGCCGCTGGCGTCGGTGGCGGCCATGCAGGGCCGAATCGCGATGTATCACGCGCTGGGCGACGCGGTGGCCCCGATCCGGCTGCGCACGGTGGCCTCGGCCACGTTCACCAGGCCCGAGATCGCCGCGGTCGGGGTTCCGCAAACCGCGATCGACGATGGATCGGTGCCGGCCCGCACGATCATGCTGCCGCTGAACACCAACGCGCGGGCCAAGATGTCGCTGCTGACCCGCGGCTTCGTCAAGATCTTCTGCCGCCCGGCGACCGGCGTGGTCATCGGCGGTGTGGTGGTGGCGCCGATCGCCTCCGAGCTGATCCTGCCGATCGCGCTGGCCGTGCAAAATCGCATCTCGGTGACCGATCTGGCGCAGACACTGTCGGTGTATCCGTCGTTGTCGGGGTCGATCGTCGAGGCTGCGCGCCGCCTGATGGCGCACGACGATCTCGACTAGCCTGGGGCCTATGAGCGACCCGATCCTTCGACCGGGCACCGGTCAGACCCTGCTCGGACCAGCCGAACGCGCGTGTGCCTGGGAGCGGCTGGGCAGCGAACAGTTCGACGTCGTCGTCATCGGTGGCGGGGTGGTCGGCGCGGGGTGCGCACTGGATGCGGCCACCCGCGGGCTCAAAGTGGCCCTGGTGGAAGCCCGCGACTTCGCCTCCGGAACCTCCAGTCGTAGCTCCAAGATGTTCCACGGCGGGCTGCGCTACCTGGAGCAGCTGGAGTTCGGGCTGGTGCGCGAGGCGCTGCACGAGCGCGAACTGTCGCTGACCACACTGGCGCCCCATCTGGTCAAGCCGCTGCCGTTCCTGTTCCCGCTGACCAAGCGTGTGTGGGAGCGGCCCTATGTCGCAGCGGGCATCTTCCTCTACGACCAGCTCGGCGGCGCGAAATCTGTTCCGCCGCAGAAGCATTTGACGAAGGCCGGGGCGTTGCGGCTGGCGCCCGGACTCAAGCGCAGTTCACTCATCGGCGGGATCCGCTATTACGACACCGTCGTCGACGATGCCCGGCACACCATGACCGTCGCGCGGACCGCCGCCCACTACGGCGCGGTGGTGCGCACCTCGACCCAGGTGGTGTCGCTGCTGCGGGAGGGCGACCGGGTGGTCGGCGTCACGATTCGCGACTCCGAGGACGGTGCGGTGGAGGAGGTCCGCGGCCACGTGGTGATCAACGCCACCGGGGTGTGGACCGACGAGATCCAGGCGTTGAGCAAGGAGCGCGGCCGGTTCCGGGTGCGGGCTTCCAAGGGTGTGCACGTCGTGGTGCCGCGGGACCGGATCGTCTCCGAGGTGGCGATCATCCTGCGCACCGAGAAGTCGGTGCTGTTCGTGATCCCGTGGGGCACACACTGGATCATCGGCACCACTGACACGGACTGGAATCTGGACCTGGCCCACCCGGCGGCGACAAAGGCCGACATCGACTACATCCTCGGCCACGTCAACACGGTGCTGGCCACCCCGCTGACCCATGACGACATCGACGGGGTGTACGCCGGGCTGCGGCCGCTGCTGGCCGGTGAGAGCGAGGAGACCTCCAAACTGTCCCGCGAGCATGCGGTCGCGGTGCCGTCGCCGGGGCTGGTGGCGATCGCGGGCGGCAAGTACACGACGTATCGGGTGATGGCCGCCGACGCCGTCGACGCTGCCGCCGAGTACATCCCGGCCCGGGTTGCGCCCTCGATCACCGAGAAGGTGCCGCTGATGGGCGCCGACGGCTACTTCGCGCTGGTCAACCAGACGCAGAGCGTGGGAGCCCGCTACGACCTGCATCCCTACCGGGTGCGCCATCTGCTGGACCGGTATGGCTCGCTGATCGGGGACGTGCTGGCGTTGGCTGCCGACAAGCCCGAACTGCTCGAGCCGATCACCGATGCGCCGGTCTACCTCAAGGTCGAGGCCGCCTACGCCGTGGCCGCCGAGGGAGCCCTGCACCTGGAGGACATCCTGGCCCGCCGGATGCGGATCTCGATCGAATATCCGCACCGGGGAGTGGACTGCGCCCGGGAGGTCGCCGAGGTCGTCGCGCCATTCCTGAACTGGTCGCAGGCCGATATCGACCGCGAGGTGGCGACCTACCAGGCGCGGGTCGAAGCCGAGGTGCTCTCGCAGCGCCAGCCGGATGACGCCTCGGCCGACGCCCTGCGTGCGGCGGCGCCGGAAGCCCGGGCCGAGATCCTCGAACCGGTGCCACTGAACTGAGCGAGCCGTGAGACGACATGCTCCGCTGCCCGATCGCGACGGGCTGGGTCCGGCGCGAGTGCGGCTGCGTGGGGGAGCGGTGCTGGTCGAGCTGGCCGACCGGTTCGGTGCAGCCGCCGCCGAGAAGGTGTTCAACGGCGAGGTGGTCGACGCCGACGGCACGGTGATCACCGCGGCCACCGTATTGCCGCCGGGCGCGCACATCTACCTGTACCGCGACCTGCCCGACGAGGTGCCGGTGCCGTTCCCCGTCCCGGTGCTCTACCGGGACGACGACATCGTCGTCGTCGACAAGCCGCACTTCCTGGCCACGATGCCCCGTGGTGGGCATGTCGCCCAGACGGCGCTGGTGCGGCTACGCCGTGAACTCGGCCTGCCGGAGCTCAGCCCGGCTCACCGGTTGGACCGGCTGACCGCCGGGGTGCTGATGTTCACCGTTCGTCGCGAGATTCGCGGTGCCTACCAGACGTTGTTCGCCCGCGGCCTGGTGGCCAAGACGTATCTGGCCCGGTCGTCGGCGGTGTCGCAGGTGGTGTTGCCGACAGTGGTGCGCAGCCGAATCCTCAAGGAGCGCGGCCGGTTACAAGCCTTCGAAGTGCCCGGCGAGCCGAATGCCGAGACCTCGGTGGAGCCGCTGGGAGACGGGCGCTACCGGCTGCGGCCGCGGACCGGGCGAACCCACCAATTGCGGGTGCACATGGCCTCGCTGGGCCTGCCGATCGACAACGACCCGCTCTATCCGCGGGTGATCGAGGTGGCCGCCGACGATTTCACCGCGCCGCTGCGGCTGGTGGCGCACCGGCTGGAGTTCGAGGATCCGCTCACCGGCACACAGCGGTCGTTCGAGAGCTCAACCGGTGTGTAGTCGTTTGCGGTAGGCGGCCGGCCCGCTTCCGAACCAGCGGCGACACGAGCGGGTGAGCACACTCTGCTCAGCGTAGCCGAGTTCACGAGCCAAGTGCGACAACGTTATTCGGGTGTCCCGCAGATAGCGTTCGGCAAGCTCGCGGCGGACCTCGTCGACGATGGCGGCGAAGGTGGTGTCGTCGGCGGTCAGTCTGCGCTGCAACGCCTTGGGATGCAGGTGTAGCTGCTCGGCGATCAGGTCGAGGGTCACCGTGCCGCTCGGCAGCAGCTGACGCACCAACGTCCGTACCGACGCGACGATGCGTGGCTCGGCGATGGTGATGGTGCTGAGGTAGTGGACGACGGCGTCGTGGGCCAGCTGGTCGCGCTGCAGCGGACGGGACAGGTCTGCAGTACGGATGGTGAAACCCATTGCCCGCTCGTCGAATACCGGCCGGCAGCCGAAGTAGTCCCAGTAGTCCTCGACCGTGGTGAGCGGCTCGTGCGGCACATGCACCGACAGTGGGCAGTAGTGCGCGCCGAGCAGGAAGCGCAGTACCCGGAGCGTGACACCGAGGGAAAGTTCGTTGCCCTGGGGATGCAGGGGCAGGTCGGCGCCGACCATCAGGTATTCGATGAAGGTGCACTCCGGGTCGGCCAGTGTCGTGGTGCGCAAGCTGATCGCCGGGCTGTAGGCGGACAGGAAGTTCTCGAAGATGCGCAGTGCGTCGGCCACCGTGCCGGCGGTGCGGGCGGCGACGCCGACCGGCCCGAGGATCTCGATGCCCTGCAGCCGGGCGAGCCGTCGGCCGAAGTCCGGGGTTTCGGTCACCTCCGCGGCCGCCTCGATGGCGGCGGCCACCCTCGGCAGGGGCACGAACACGTCGTCACGCCCTACCGCGTCGGGCTCGAGTCCTACCGCGGCCATCAGCAGGCCGGGGTCCGCGCCGAGCTGGGTGACCAGCTTCGGGAAGTTCGACAGCGACGTGCCGCGCACGATCGACATGCACACCAGTGTCCTGGAAAGCCAAGTTTTTGTCCTCAATTGTCAAGACGTGAGGGTGGGTCGCGGACCAGCATCAAGACATGACGTCCCTGCAGTCCCGGCGGGTCACCGTCGCAGGCATCACCACATCGGTGCTGGTCGGAGGTGGCGGTGCACCGGGTGAAGCGGTGGTGTTCGTGCACGGCAACCCCGGCGCCGGCGCGGACTGGATGCCACTGCTGACCCGAGTCGCCGAGTTCGCCACCGTCGTCGCCCCGGACCTGCCGGGCTTCGGCGCCGCCGACGCGCGGGCCGACGGCGACTACACCGTGAATGGATACGCCAGGTTCCTCGACGGGCTGATCGCGCAGCTCGGCATCGGCCGGGTCCACCTCGTGGCCCACGACTTCGGTGGTCCGTTCGCGGTTGCCTGGGCCGCCGATCACCCGGACCAGGTCGCCAGCATCACCTTGGTCAACACCGGCGTGATGATCGGCTACCGCTGGCACCGGATGGCGCGGGTGTGGCGCACGCCGCTGGTCGGCGAGTTCATGATGCGTCGGACGACGCTCCCGCTCGCCCGGGCGGTGCTGGGCCGGGAGAACCCCGGCCTGCCGCGCGAGTGGGTGGACACGGTGGCCCGCCATCTGGTGCGCGACGAGACCAAGCGCGCGGTGCTCAGGCTCTACCGGTCGACCCGGGTCAAGGACATCACCGCGCTGGTGCCGCGGCTGCGCGCCGGCGACCACGACGCCCTGGTGGTCTTCGGTGGAGCCGATCGCTACATCCCGGTCGCCCAGGCCCACCGCCAACCACAGGCGTTTCCCCGCGCGGAGATTCATGTCCTGCCGGGGCTCGGCCATTGGCCGTGGCTGGAGTCCACCGACCGGGTCGCCGAGTTCGTGGTGCCCTTCCTGCGCCGCCGAGTCGGCGCTGTGACTTCTGATAACCAACTCGCACAAGGAGATTCGATATGAACCATGCTGTGGACGATCGTCCGGTGAACCTCAAGGCGTTCGCCAATCTGCCCGCGGACGCGCCGGTGGTGATGATCAACCTGCTGAAGTTCCACGAGGGCGACGGGCTGGCGCACTACCTGCGCTACATCGAGGCGGTGCAGCCGCATCTGGAGCGGGTGGGCGGTTCGGTGCGCTATGCGGGGACTACGCCGTACAGCATCATCGGTGACGGTGATCGCCCGTGGTGGGACGCCATCCTGGTGGTCGAGTATCCGTCACCGCAGGCGTTCGTCGACATGGTGCTGGACCCGGAATACCAGAAGGTTCACGAGCATCGGGCGGCCGCGTTGGAGCGAGGCGATCTGGTCGCCACCTCCCAGTGGATGTTGGGCGCTGGGGACGCAATGCCCTCGCGGTGATGACCTTCGGTCCCTAGTCGCCAATTGTGAACTGCATCACCCTCTAGGTATGGACGACGACCACGAACTGGTGCTGGTGGCGGCATATTCAAGCGTCGATCGGGCGACGACCGACTTTCGCGAGCTGCAGAAGCGGATCAAGCACGGTCTGGAATTGCGGGCCGCGGCGCTGGTCACCAAGGATTCCGAGGGACACCCGCACGTCCTGGAGGCGCACAACCGGCACGGCCGGGTCGCGGCCGGGCTGGGGGCGAGCGCAGGGATTCTGGTCGGGTTGTTTCTGCCACCGGTGGGCTTGGCGGTGGTGGTCGGTGGAGCGGCGGGCGCCCTGGTCGCCGCCTTCGCCGAACACGAGCTGCGCAGCGGCCTGCAACGCGAGATCGGCGGGGCGCTCGACAGCGGTACCGGTGTGGTGATCGCGCTCGTCTATCCCAATGGCCGCGGGCCGGTGGAGACGACGTTGTACCGGGCGGCCGAGATCAGGTCGGTGCGGATGGACAAGTCCACCATCAACAGCCTCGACGAGCTGGTCGCCGACGAGATGGCGAAGATGTCGCACCCGCAGGTCGACGCGGTCACCGCTGACACGACGGACACCAGTAGGTGACACGTTCGGCATCGCCGGACTCGGCCCGGCGGATCGGCGTGCCGCAGCGTCGGCACGGTTCGCCCGCGCGGCCGTAGACCCAGAGTTCGTGGCCGGTCCTGCGGTTGCCGGTTGTGGTGCGCTGCCAGCGGGCGCGATTGGCCCACAACATGTCTCGCGCGCGAGTGACCACGCGCAACGGGTCGGCCACGCTGCTCACCGGGCTGGTCGGAAGCCGGCCGAACACGAAGCACAGCTCGTTGGCGTACACGTTGCCGACGCCGGCGAGCACCCGTTGGTCCAGCAGGGCCGCGGCGATCGGCCGGTCGGGTTCCCGGGCCAGATTCGCCGCGGCGGCCTGAGGGTTCCAGTCGGTGCCGAGGAGGTCGGGGCCGAGGTGGGCGACGGCGTCCTGATCGCGGTCGCGGTCGAGCACCTCCAGGACGCCCAGATCGATGCCGAGTGCCTGAACATCGGCGGTTTCCAAGATGATTCGGATCTTGTGGGCCTGGCGGGCTGGCTTGCAGCGGGGGCCGACGCGCCAGCTGCCGTCCATCTTCAGATGCGAATGGATGCTGGCCGGGCCGACCCGGATGAACAGGTGCTTGCCGCGGCTGATCACCTCGTCGACGGTGCTGCCGCGCAGATCCACGGTGGCATAGCGCGGGACCCGGATATCGCAGCGGGTCAGCGTCTTACCGACCAGCGCATCGCGCAGGGTGGCGGCGGTGTGGAAGACGGTGTCGCCCTCGGGCATTCTTTCAGCCTAGAAGGGCGGCGGATCGGCTGCGGTGGCCGCCTCGTTGCGCCCCCGCTCCCACCGGATCCGGTCGGCCCGCTCCTGACTTCGGCTGCGGCGGCGCGCCGGCATCATCAACCCGCGGTCGGGCCCGCGGGCCTGGGCCACGAGGTTGGCCGGTTTCAGTTCCTCAGTGGGTCGGGCGAACTACTCGTCGGGTGTGACAGAACTCGTCAACGCAGGCGCAGGCCGCGCGGGGTGCGGGCGAACCCGGCATCCACCAGGGCATCGGCCGTCACCCGCTGCTCGGGATGGGCGGCGGCCTCGAGCACCGAGACGCCGTCGAGCTTTTCGACCAGCACGCCGCCGATCCGGCCACTGCCCACCAGCTCGGCCAGCGTGCCCGCCGCCGCGCGCTGCGCCTCGGCGTCGGAGCTGAAGTTCAGCAGCGAGCGGCCGCCCCGCTCCAGGAACCACACCACCTCGCCGTCCACCAAAACCACCAGCGCGCCGGCCTTGCGACCGGGGCGGTGGGCGCCGTCGGAGTCGGCGCGTGCCGGCCAGGGGAGAGCGGCGCCATAGGGATTGGCGGGATCGGCCGCCGCGAGCACCACCGCGCGATAGTCCGGCCGCTCGGGATCGACCCCGTCCAGATACGTCCGAAGCCGGTCGACCGTCGACGCCACCGCGAACTGGGCCCCGCCCAGGGACTCGACGAAATACCCGCGCTGGCAGCGCCCCGCTTCTTCGAACCCGGTCAGCACTTTGTACAGCGTGGCGAACCCGCCCGGCACCCCTTCGGCCGCCACTGCGCCCTTCGTGAGCACGCCGTGCCGACCCAGCAGCAGCTCGGCCGAGAAATGCGCGCGGACAGTGGAATCCGGCTCACGGGCCGGTACCGCCGACCAGCGTCCGGCAACCGTGGCATCCACCGACCGGGTCTGCGGATGGGCCACCGAGTAGCGGCTCAGCCGCGGCGCCCGGCGCTGCCGATGGGCGGGCGCCGCGGGCCTGCGGGTTCCCGGCCTGCGTCCGCCGGCAAGCATCGCGCGCACCGGCGCGAAGGTGTCGCCGGTGACCCAACCGGCCCAGATCAGATCCCACAGCGCGGCTTTGAAGGCTTCCTCGGAGCCGCTCACCAGCTGCCGGAAGAAGAACGCGCCGCGGGCCTCGCCCGGCTCGCCGAGCACCTCGAGGATCGCCCGGTGGGTGTCGGTCAGGTCGATCTCGGTGGGCGCGGCCAGCGTCAGCGGCGCGGTGTCGGCGTGGTGGAACGCGATCCAGCCGTCGCTGCCGGAGATGGAGCCCGCTCCCGACCAGGTGATCTCACCCGAGGCCAGCAGTTCGTCGAGCATCGCCGGCTGATAGTCGCGCACCCGCGGCCCGAACACCAGCGGCTCGACCGCCGACGCCGGCAGCGGAACCCCGGCCAGCTGGTCGATCACCGCGGCCAGCCCGTCGACGCCGGCCGTGGCCGAGTTGCCGACCTGCTGCCAGGCCGGCAGGAAGCGGGCATAGGCGGCGGTGCTGACCGGTTCCACCTGTGCGCGCAGCGCGGCCAGCGAGCGGCGCCGCAGAATGCGCAGCACCTCGGCGTCGCACCATTGATCGGGATCAGGGCCGGCCACGAATTCACCGCGAACCAGCTTGCCGTCCACCGCCATCCGGCCCAGCACGTCACCGGCGACCCGCAGGCCGAGGCTGAACCGGGCCGCGGCCTCGGCGGTGGTGAACGGTCCGCGGGTCCTGGCGAACCGGCCCATCAGCTCGCCGAGCGGATCGGGCACCGTCTCGGTGAAACTCGTCGGAACGCCGACCGGTACCGCGACACCGACCGCGTCACGCAGCCTGCCGATGTCTTCGATTCCCGCCCACCACGATTGACCGCCGTACGACAGCGGCAGCACCCGTTTGGCGGCATACAGGCCCTCGAGCCAGCCGCCGACATCGGCGGCGGTACACCGCTGCGCGATCTCGTCCTCGGTCAGCGGGCCGAGCAGCCGCAGCAGGTCGGCTACCCCCTCGGCGTCGCGGGCCTTGCGGTCCTCGGAAAGGTGCTGCAGCTGGCGCGACGTCGCGGCGATGACGTCGGGGTCGAGCAGCTCGCGCAGTTCCACCCGCCCGAGCAGTTCGGCCAGCAGGGTGCTGTCCAGCGACAGTGCGGCGGCGCGGCGCTCGGCCAGCGGACTGTCGCCCTCGTACATGAAGGCCCCGACGTAGCCGAACATCAACGAGGCCGCGAACGGCGACGGCATCGGGGTCTCGACCTCGACCAGCCGCACCCGCCGCTGGGCGATCCGGCCCATTAGCTCGGTCAGCGTCGGAACGTCGTAGACATCCTGCAGGCACTCGCGCACGGCCTCCAGCACGATCGGGAAATCCGGGTATTTGCGGGCGACGTCGAGCAGTTGGGCGGCGCGCTGGCGCTGATGCCACAGCGGTGAACGCTTGCCGGGGTGGCGTTTGGGCAGCAGCAGCGCCCGGGCGGCGCACTCGCGGAACCGGGACGCGAACAGCGCCGAGCCACCCACTTCGGTGGTGACCAGCGGCTCGATCTCCTCGGGGGCGAACACGAACAGGTCCGCACCCGGCGGAGCGTCTTCGGTGTCGGGGAGTCGCACCACGATGCCGTCGTCGGAGGCGGTGGGTTTCTCGTCGATCCCGTACCGCTCCAGCAGTCGCCGGCTGACGGCCAGCGCCAGCGGGCCGTGCACCTTCAATCCGTATGGCGAGTGCAACACCACCCGCCAGTCGCCGAGCTCGTCGCGGAAGCGTTCCACCAGCAGGGTGCTGTCGCTGGGCACGATCGAGGTGGCGTTGCGCTGATCGTCGAGCAGCTGCCACAGGTTGTCGGTGGCATAGTCGGCGAAGCCCAGTTCGGCACAGCGCGTGTCGAAGTCGTCGCGGCTCAGGCCGGCCAGCTCGCCGGTGAACCTGCCGATCGCCTGGCCGAGCTCGGCGGGCCGGCCGGCATCGTCGCCGCGCCAGAACGGCAACCGGGCGGGTTGCCCGGGCGCCGGGATGACCAGCACCCGGTCATGGGTGATCTCGGTGATCCGCCAGCTGGTGGCGCCCAACGAGATCACGTCGCCGGGGCGGGATTCGTACACCATTTCCTCGTCGAGTTCGCCGACGCGCGAGGGCTTTTCAGAATCCGTCGCCAGATAGACGGTGAACATGCCGCGATCCGGGATCGATCCGCCGGAGGTCACGGCCAGGCGCTGGGCGCCGGGGCGGGCGGTCAGCGTCCCGGTGTCGCGGTCGTAGACCAGCCGGGGCCGCAGCTCGGCGAAATCCGTGGACGGGTACTTGCCCGACAGCAGATCGAGCGTCGCCTCGAACGCGCTGCGCGGCAACGTCGCGAACGGGGCGCTGCGGCGGACGACGTCGAACCACTCGTCGGCGCTGACCGGCTCCAGGGCGCACGCGGCCACGGTGTGCTGGGCCAGGATGTCGAGGGGGTTGGTGGGCACCCGCATGGTTTCGATCTGGCCGGCGAGCATGCGCTGCACGCTGACCGCGCAGCAGATCAGATCGGTGCGGTGCTTGGGAAACAGCACCCCGCGCGAGATCTCGCCCACCTGATGGCCGGCGCGTCCGATGCGCTGCAAACCGCTGGCCACCGACGGCGGTGCCTCGACCTGGATCACCAGGTCGACGGCACCCATGTCGATGCCGAGCTCCAGGCTGGAGGTCGCCACCACCGACTTGAGCCGGCCACTCTTGAGATCGTCCTCGACCGCGGCGCGCTGCTCCTTGGACACCGAACCGTGGTGGGCGCGCGCCAACAGCGGTTCGGCACCGTAGGTCTGACCGCTGCCCATGATGTGGGCGGGCGCCCCGCCGGACACCTGCCGGTTGGCAGCGGTATCCAGCTCGACACCGGAGCGCTCGGCGTGAATCTCGTTGATGCGGGCCGTGAGCCGCTCAGCCAGGCGCCGGGAGTTGGCGAACACGATGGTCGAGTTGTGCGCTTCGATCAGGTCGACGATGCGGGCCTCGACGTCGGGCCAGATGGTGTTGTTCTCCAGGTTGGCCATGTCGGGCACCGGCACCTGCACGGTCAGCTCGAACGTCTTGGCCGCCGGGGGCGCGACGATGGTCGTCGGCCGGGTCCCGGACAGGAACCGGGCCACCTCCTCGGGCGGACGAACTGTCGCCGACAGGCCGATGCGCTGGGCCGGTTTCTCCAGCAGTGCGTCGAGCCGCTCCAGCGACAGCGCCAGATGCGCGCCGCGCTTGGTGCCCGCGACGGCATGCACCTCGTCGACGATCACGGTCTGGACAGTGGCCAGCGTCTCGCGCGCCGCGGAGGTCAGCATCAGGAACAGTGATTCGGGGGTGGTGATCAGGATGTCGGGCGGCTTGGTGATCAGCTCCCGGCGGCGGGCCGGCGGGGTGTCGCCCGACCGGACGCCGACGCTGATCTGCGGAACCGGTACCCCGTCGCGTTCGGCGATGCGGGTGATGCCGGTCAACGGGGTGCGCAGGTTGCGCTCGACGTCGACGGCCAGGGCTTTGAGCGGGGAGATGTAGAGCACCCGAGTGCCCCTGTCCTCGGGCGCCTGGGCCAGCCGGTCGATCGCCCAGAGGAATGCCGCCAGCGTCTTACCGGAGCCGGTCGGCGCGATCACCAGGGTGTTGTCCCCGTCGGCGATCGCCGACCAGGCGCTGGCCTGCGCCGAGGTCGGTGCCGCGAACGTGCCCGTGAACCAGCGCCGGGTCAGCGGACTGAACCGGGCAAGAGGATCGGGGGGACGCACGACTCCAGGGTGCCAGGGGGTACCGACAGCGGACACGATGCTGGCCAGTTTGCCCCGCACAACCCGCTGACCAGCAATACCCTTGCCTCACCGCTTCGTGAGGCTGGGGGTGCAGTGACGACGGTGACGCCAAGGTGTCGGTCTTGCGGGACCGAGTCGCCCCACGGCGCCCGGTTCTGCAGTTCGTGCGGCGCCCGGCTGGCGGCGGGAGCCGATGCCGCGGAGTACAAGCACGTGACGGTGCTGTTCGTCGACGTGGAGCGGTCCATGGACCTCGCCGCCGCCCTCGACATCGAGCGGCTGCGCGAGGTGATGACCGAGCTGGTGGAGCGGTCGACGACGGTGTTGCGCCGCTACGGCGGAACCGTCGAGTACAACGGCGACGGTGTGATGGCCCTGTTCGGCGCGCCGGTGGCGCTGGAGGATCACGCGTTCCGCGCGTGCCTGGCGGCCCTCGAGGTCCAGGGTGAGGCGAGCCGGCTCGCCGCCGAGGTCCAGCGGCGCGATGGCATCGATGTGCGTGTGCGGGTCGGCCTGAACTCCGGGCCGGTGATCGCCGGGGCGATCGGGTCGGGCGCGCTGGGTTATCGCGCGACCGGCGAAACCGTGGGCTTCGCCCAGCGGATGGAATCGGTGGCACCGCCGGGCGGGGTGATGCTGTCGGCATCGACCGCCGGCCTGGTCGACGACCTCGTGCTGCTCGGTCCACCGGAACGCGTGCAGATCAAAGGATCCGAGCAACCGGTCCCGGTGCGCCGGCTCTTGGGGATCACCGGCCGCAGCGGCCGCATCCGGCGTCACGAGTCGAGCCTGGTGGGCCGGCGCGCGGAGATGGCCGTCATCGACTCGGCACTCGAGTCCGCCGTCGACGGCCGGGGCGGCATCGTGCATGTCGTGGCGCCGCCCGGGCTCGGGAAATCCCGCGCGGCCCGCGAGGCGGCGGCACTGGCGGCGGCGCGCGGCATGGAGACGATCTGGGTCTTCTGCGAATCGCACGCCCGGGATCTCTCGTTCGGGGCGATCGCGCGGCTGTTGCGGGCGGCCACCGGAGTCTCGGACCTGGACAGCGCGACGGCGCGCGCCCGCGTGCGCAGCGTGGTGGCCGAGGCCGATCCGCAAGACCTGCTGTTGCTCGACGACCTGCTCGGCATCGCCGAGCCCGGAGTTGCCCTGCCTGCGATCGATCCGGGCGCGCGCCGGCGACGGTTGACCGCACTGGTCGGCACGGGCCTGCTGACTGGTGGCGGGCCGGTGCTCGTGATCGTCGAGGACGCCCAGTGGATCGACGCGGTGAGCGAGTCGATGCTCTCCGAGATCGTCACCGCCGTCGCCGAGTCGCCCGCCCTGGTGCTGGTCACCTCGCGCCCCGAATACGATGGCGCGCTGCTTGCGCACAGCTGCGCGAACGCGATACACCTTACGCCCCTTGACGATTCCGAAATCGCCGCACTCCTGGCCGAACTGCTGGGATCGGATCCCGCCCTGGGCGACCTCGCGGCGATCATCGCCGACCGTGCGGCCGGCAACCCGTTCTTCGCCGAGGAGATGGTGCGCGAGCTGTCCCAACGCGGCGTCCTCGCCGGCGAGCGCGGCGACTACCGTTGCCACGGAACCGTTTCCGACATCAGCATTCCGGCCACCGTGCAGGCGGCCATCGCCGCGCGGATCGACCAGCTGGACCCGCAGGCGCGACAGACCTTGCACGCGGCATCGGTGATCGGCGAACGATTCAGCGCCGAGCTTGTCGCGGCGCTGGGCATCGACGTCGACTTCGCCGAGCTGGTGAGCACCGAGTTGATCGATCAGGTGCAACTGTGGCCCGCCGCCGAGTACGCCTTCCACCATCCGCTGATCCGCGCCGTGGCCTACGAGACCCAGCTCAAATCGGGTCGCAGCGGCTGGCATCGGCGCCTGGCCGCGGTGATCGAGGCGGGTGCGCCCGACCTGGTGGAAGAGAACGCGGCACTGATCGCCGGGCACCTCGGCGCGGCCGGCGAGCCCGCGGCGGCCTACGGCTGGCACATGCGCGCGGCGGGCTGGTCGGCCAGGCGAGATATCAGCGCCGCCCGGCTGTGCTGGCAGCGGGCATTCGGTAGCGCCGAGCTCATTGCGGGCGACGGGCCTGCCGAGTTGTCGATGCGGATCGCGCCGCTGACGATGCTGTGCGCCAGCGACTTTCACGCCGGTAACGCCGGCGAGAGCCGCGGTCGGTTCACTCAGCTGCGTGATCTGTGTGATGCGGCCGGCGACAAGGTCTCCCTTGCCATCGGCATGACGGGGCTGGTGACCGAATGCCTCTATGCCGGCAGGTCCGGTGAGGCCGCACGGCTGGCATCCGAGCAGATGGCGCTGCTCGACTCCATCGGTGACCCCACCCTGACCGTCGGGCTGGGATTCGTCGCGTTCGCCAGCTGGTTCACCCAGGGTGAGTTCGGTGAGATCCTGCGGTGGAGCCAGGCGGTCATCGATCTGGCCGCGGGCGATGCCACCATGGGCGCCGGTTTCGGTATGGCGTCACCGCTGTCCGCCGCGCTGGCGTTCCGCGGAGTCGCCCGCTGGTGGGTCGGGCGGCCGGGGTGGCGCGACGATCTGCGCGACGCCCTCGCCATGGCGCAGAACTCCGACCCGGCGACGCTGGCGTTCATTCTCGCCTGGACGTACGCCCTCGAGATCGCCTACGGCGTACTGCTGGCGGACGATTCGGCGATCGCGGCCAGCGAGCAGGCGTTGCACACCGCGCAGCGGACCGGCAACGACAACGCGGTGACCCTGTCGGAGTACGGGTTGGGTATGGCGCTGTTGCATCGCAACAGCAGCGCCGACCGGCGGCGCGGGCTCGAACTCATGGAACGGGCTCTGGTGATGCTGCGCGTACGCACCCCTTCGCTGGTGCCGGTCACCGCGCTGTGGGTGGCCCGAGAGCGGGCGAAAACTGGCAATCGCGACGAGGCCGTCGCGATGATGCGTGACGCTCTCGCCGAACTCACCGACGCCGGACGGCTCGGTTATGTCGTCGCGGGTGTGGCAAATCTCGTCGAGACGTTGGTCGAGCGGGGCGCCGAGGCCGACATGGCCGAAGCCGAGGAGATGATCGACCGGTTGGCGAACCTGCGCGCGCAGGACGTCTCGGCCATCCGGGAGATCACCCTGCTGCGATTGCGTACGCTGCTGGCCCGGGCGCGCGCGGATCCCGCCCTGACCGAGTGGGTAAATCACTATCGGACGATGGCGGAATCGCTGGGCTACGAGGGACATCTCGCCTGGGCTCAGGCGATGTCGCGAGGGTGAGCGCCAACTCCAGCCTGGTCCCCCCAGCCGGCCGGAGTTAGCGCTCAGGGGAATCATCACAGCCACGCGCCCCGAATGCTGCAGTAGTGCACTACTGCATCTGCCCGAACGGACGGGCCACCAAGGCCGCCAGCTCGTCGCGGCTGGTGGTGCCGGTCTTGTTCATGGCCCGCAGAACATGACTCTCGATGGTGCGCACCGACAGCGTCAGACGTTCGGCGATCGCTCGGTTGGCCAATCCCTGGCCGATCAGCATCGCGATCTCCCGCTCGCGTTCGGTCAACGGCAGGGGCTCGGCGGCTTGCCGCAGAGCGGGAGTGACCAGGCCGCACCGCAGCGCCAACGCCTCGGCCCGGGTCGAGCAGCTCAGCGCCGACCCGCGTTGGTTGTGGCGCCGGTAGACCAGTGCGGCGTGCGCCGCGGCGTCGACTGCGGCGATCGGATCGCCGATTACCTCGAAGCCGTCGGACACCGCAGCCAGTTCGTCGGCGTCGCCGTCGCGCAGGGCCGCGGCGAACCGGGCCGCCAGGCCGACCCGCGGTCCCTCCACGAGGGATTCCAGCTCGGCCAATCTCGCTGCCCGGGTGCGATCCCCGAACTGGGTGGCCGTCTGCAGACACAGCACCTCGGCTGCGAATTGACCGTCGCCGGCAGCGCGTTCGGCAGCGGACAGACATCCCGCCACCGCCTCGCTGATCGCGCCCTGGCCGGCGGCCACCCACGCGCGAGCCAGACTCCGCTCGTAGTCGAGTGACCGGAACGGCCGCCGGACACTGTCGAGTTCGGCGAGCACGGCGGCCGCCGCGTCGGCATCGCCGTGCATCGCGAGCGCGGTCACCAGTGGGACGCTGTAGCGAAACGCCCATCCCATCGCGTGGCCGGCGGCGGACAGTCCGACGGTGGCGTGCCGGAGTAGTCGACACGCCGCGTCGAGTCGTCCCGCACCGAGCTCGGCGCGGCCGGTCACCGCGCCGCCCAGCAATTGCGCTTCGCCGGGAAGATCGGCGGCTTGTCGTCCGACGTCCTGCGCCACTGCGGTGGCGTCCCGCACCCGGCCGGCGAGCAGCAATGCCGTCAGGTGGGCGTCGGCGATGTTGAACCGCATCTGAGGGGCGTCGAATCGGCGGGTCGCGGCCAGGTAACCGGACTCGGCGCGGGCCTCCGCTTCGCCGGTCTGGCCGGCCTCGCCCGAGATCGCGGTCAGCGCCCACCCGATCTCGGCGCCGACGACCGGGGGCAACTCGGCGAGGTCCAGTCCGCGCGCGGACTGCCCGGCGGCTCGGGGATTGTCGGTGGCGAAGTGATACACCGCGGCGAAGGCGTCCAGGTAGGTACGCGCAGCCGGCGGGGCGACACCGGACGCCTCGTCGAGGATCTGCTTGGCGCGCTGCGGATCGCCCAGTGCCCAGAGCATGTTGCTGGCGCGCAGGAAGGCCAGGCGCGCCAGGTCGTCCTCGGAGAGGTCACCGGCGGCCACCTCGGTGAGGACGGCATCGGCCTCCTGGCCGCGAGACAGCCAGGACAGGGCATGTGCGCGAACAAAATTCGGCTCCGGGCCGGCGCCCGCAGCGACCGCCGCCTCGGCAAGGCGATCGGCGAGGCGCAGGTCTGCCAGCCAGACTGCGCCGTGCGCAGCCTGCACGAGCAGATCCATGTCGGGCGGTAGATCGGACTCGATGCTCAACGCCGCCTGCTTGACCACACTCCGGATGTCGCTGCGGTCAACGGATCGGGCCAGCTCGGCCGCGACCAGTCCCCGCAACCGGCGTAACCGGGTCACTGACGCGCGGCGGCGGCGCACCTCGCTGTACATCGGATGGGCCACCCGGACGTGCACTGTGCCGCCGGCGGGTTCGAGTGTGACCAGCCCGCGGGTCTCCGCCTCCTCGATCGCGGCGGGATCGGCGATGTGCATGAGGGTGTCCAGATCGATCGGCTCGGCGACGGCGAGGATGTCGATCACGTCGCCGACCGGCATCGCCAGCGTGCCGATCCGCGATTCGACCAATCCCACCAGGTCGGCGGGCAGCGCCGGGTCGCCGCTCCAGTGCCAGGTGTCGCGTCGCTGGGTGAGCCGGCCGTCGGTGACCTCCTGCTCGACGATGTTGCGCAGGTACAGCGCATTACCACCGGTCAGCTGCCAAAGCCGTTGGGAAGAGGCCGGTTCGATGGATCCGTTGAGAGTCGCCGACAACACCGCGGTGGTCTCGTCCGGCGTCAGCGGCGCAAGCTCGAGACGGTCGAATCGGCCGGCAGTCCAGATCTCCTGCAGCGCGGGCGGAATCGGCTCGCCGTCCCGGACGGTGAGCAACACCGTGGCCACGTTCCGTTGCACGAGCTGATGGACGACGAAGATGGACAGCTCGTCGAGTAGGTGGGCATCGTCGACGGCCAGCACGACCCGCGCACCGGGGGCGGCCAGGGAATCGAGCACCCCCCGGATCAGCTGGACGGTCTCGGACGCGCCGGGCCGGGTCCAGGCGGTGAAGGCACCCAACGGAATCGAGCGCGCCGAGGACGCCCCCACGACCCACCGGATCTCGAACCCCCGCGACGTGGCGAAACTCAAGGCCTCGCGGGCGATTCTGGTCTTACCGACACCCGCCGCGCCCGACACGACAACGCCGGCCACGTCCGGTGCCGCGATCGCGGACTCGATCGCCTTCATCTGCCCGGTGCGGCCGATCAGAGGCCACGACAACCGCATTCTGAAAATCGTAGCGGTGCGCTAGTCGTCGATCGAGGCAAAATCGACCCACAGATGCCGCGGCCCGCGGAACACCTGATTGTGCCGGTACGGTGGCGGGTCGACGACGAGCCGGGGGGAGCGGACGCGGCGCAGGAAGATCTCCAGGGCGATGTTGATCTCCAGTCGCGCAAGCGGCCCGCCGAAGCAGGTGTGGATGCCGCTGCCGAAACCGAGGTGCTCGTTGTCCTCGCGCAGCGGATCGAACCGGTCCGGGTTCTCGAATCGGCGGGGGTCGCGATTGGCCGCCGCCCACACCAGAAACACCGCCGATCCGGCCGGGATGCGCGTTCCGCCGATCTCGATGTCCGCGGTGGCCCACCGGCTCGGGAAGAACTGCACCGCCCCCTGCAGTCGCTGCACCTCTTCGATGGTCCGCGGGATCAGGTCGGGGTTGTTGGCCACCAGGTCCCACGCCCCCTGGTTGCGCAATAGGGTCATCACGCAGTTGCTGATGGTGTTCACCGTCGAGTCGTGGCCGGCGACCAACAGCAGCATAGCGTTGGACTCTGCCACCGGTTTCGACACCGGGCCGTCGGGACCGTCGTCGTGCAATGCCGCCGACAACAGACCCGGCTGCGGTTCACGGCTCAGGCGGTCGACGAGATCGTGGACGTAGGAACCCAATTCGGCCATGCTCGCGGCGGCCTTGGCGGCGGCGGCCCGTCCCTCTTCGGTGTGCGCCTCGGGTCCCACGTCGGCGCCCTGCATGAAATCGGTGACGAGTGCGTGGAATTTCGGCTCGTCGGCCATCGGCGCACCCAGCACCCGGAAGATCACCGACACCGGGATCGGGTAGGAGAAGTCCTCGACGACGTCCATCCGAGTTCCACCGCGCGCCTTGACCTTGTCGAGCAGTCCGTTGGCCAGGTCGGCGACCATGGCGGCCATGTTCGGAATCAGATCGGGGGTGTGCGGCGGGCCGAAATGCCGCATGAACTGCCTACGCATCCGGTCGTGCTCGGGCGGGTCGGAGACGAGCATGCTCAAGTCACGCGCCTGGGCGGTTTCCGTCTCGTCGAGTTGGGTGAGCTTCTCGCCGAACAGACCCGACGGGCTGCGGCTGATGTCGGAGCTGATCCGCGGGTCATGCGACAGCGCAACCGCTTCCGGATAGCCGGTGACCACGTAGGTGTGCTCCGAAACCTTGGCGACCGGTGTCTTGCGCAGTTCTTCGAAATAGGGGTACGGGTTCGGGCGGTTCTCGAATTTCATCGCCTCTGCCCAGGCGGTTGCGGCATCCATGCGGGGGCCTTCCTCAGCCGCGCGGCCGGAACTCGGCGCTGCGCTCGGTCGGGTTGTGTCCGGTGAGTATCACGTCGGGGTTGCCGGCGGGCTCACGCGGATCGGGGAACCGGGCGGGCACCACCTCGGCATCCACCGGCCGGTCGTAACCCGGCGGCGGCGGGGGGAACGGCGCCGACTTCTCGATCAAAGACGCGTAGTACGGCAGCCACTTGCCATGGTTGAAGGTGACGGCGCCGACGATGCGACCCCGCTTGCCGTAGGCGGCGGCGAACCGCCGTTCGGACGGGGACCCCTGGGTGAAGACGATCTGGTCGCCGTAGGAGCACACCCCGACGCTTTTGATGTTGACCCCGAACTGCCCCGACCAGAATGACGGCAGCGGTAGGTGCGGCACCCGGCCGACTTCCAGGTTGATCATGTTGTTGGCGGCCACCTGGGCGCCGAAAACAGCGTTGTCCCAATGCTCTTGGGACATGAACTCGTAGTCGTAGAGCACATGCGGGGCTCTGGCGACGTCGCCGGCGACAAAGATGTGGTCGGTGACGACGCCGTTGATGTCGAATGCTCGGCAGCCGGCGTCGCAGCCGACGCCCCACTGCCCGGCGGCCAGGCCGGCTCCCTCGAGCCATTCCACGTTGCGAATCGAGCCCAACGAGGCGACCACCACGTCGACGTCGAGAACCGTACCGTCGGACAGGTGTGCGCGACGGACCTTGCCGCCGTCGCCCTCCAGTGACTCGACGGCGACGCCGGTGCGCAGGTCTACCCCGGCATCGCGCATCATGCCTGCCGCGATCTCACTGATCACGCCGCCCAGGGCGCCCATCAGCGGTCCTCTGCCGCGTTCGGCCACGGTCACCGGCAGGTCCAGATCCCGGCACACCGAGGCGATTTCAGAGCCGACGAAGCCCGAGCCCACCACCAGAACACGCCGGGGGCGAGCCTTCAGCGCGGCGGCCAGGCCGGCAGCGTCCTCCACCGTTCGCACGGTGAACACGCCGTGCAGCGCCCCCTCGGCCGGGTTCGGCCAGGGCCGGGCCCGGGTTCCGGTGGCGATCAGCAGCCGGTCGTATTCGACGTCTTCTCCGTTGGCCAGTTTGACCACGTGGTTGAGCCGGTCGAGGCTGACCGCGGCCACCCCGAGCTTCCAGGTGGCGTCCACCCGTCGCAGCCGCGGCAGCTTGGTGTGGTCGGCCGGCACCCAGCCCTTGAGCACCTGCTTGGACAGCGGCGGACGATCGTAGGGCTCGTGCGGTTCGTCACCGATGATGGTCAGTGATCCGTTGAACCCCTTCTCCCGCAATGCCTCCGCCGCACGCAGACCGGCCAGCGAAGCACCCACGATGGCGATCCTGCCCTCGGCGCGGAACTTGCGGACCACCTCGTCGAGCGAGTACGTCCCGCTTCCCCCGGCGGTCACAGGGTGTCCCGGTCGGCGGGCGGATCGATCTCCAGGATGATCGCCTGCACCGGGCAGGACGCCGCCGCACGCAATACCTGCTGGCGTTGCGACTCGTCCGGGTTGGGGTTGTAGGCCAAGGCTTCCTCGCCCACGAGCTGGAGCACCTCCGGTGCCAATGGCACGCACTGGGCGTAGCCCTGGCACTTGTTGAGATCGACCACGAGCCGCATGAGCGCAGACATTAGACCCGCGTGAAGCGCCAAGGGGCGCTTTACGTTGACGGGTCGGTTAAATGACGCCGGCTATTTCCGCCTTCAACGGGATGTTGCAGCGGTTGCGCAGGTCGACCCCGGGCTGGCGGATGGCGGCGAGCTCGTCGCGCACCTGGGGGTTGTCGGCGAGGTACGCCTGCGTGCGCTGCTTGGCGTCGGCCTTCGACAGCCCCTGCAGACCGGTCAGGAAGTCGTTGACGTCGGGATGGGTGAACAGATACGTCGTCATCGACGCCGAGACACCGGTCATCACCGCGGTCACGTCGCCTGCGGTGCAGCCCGGAATCGGGTCCGCGTTCGCGGCCGTCGTCACGCCGAGCGCGATGCCGCCGGTGACGAGGCCCACCGCGACGGTGCGACCGACAAGACGACCGAGAAAACGACGTGCAGACGTCATGCTGCTCCTAAGTTCTGGGGTGCTGGGAAGTCTAGCTGGGTACGATTGCGCAAACCGACGTAAAGGACAGCTATGCCACGGATACGCCAGTTGCTGCTAGTGCCCGCCCTCGGGATCGGCGTTGTGGCCGCGGTGCTGTCCGCGCCCATCGCCGCTGCCGACGACCAGCCGAATCCGTCGCCGCTGCCGCAGTGCGAAACGTTCGACGGCAGTTCGGTCGCGGGCGGGCAGACCACCGAGTGCGAGACTCCCGGCAACGTCCAGCTGAACTCGACGCCGCAGCAGTACCCCGGCGAGGAGGGCTTCTACGGGTTCCCGGCCTTCGGATTCTGGTGATCCGGCCGTTCCGTATCGCGGTACCCGACGAGGCCGTGACCGATCTGCGTGACCGGCTCGCCCGTACCCGGTGGCCCGATCGGGAGTGCGTCGACGACTGGAGCCAGGGCATTCCGCTGGATTACACCCGCGATCTCGCCACCTACTGGGCCGACGAGTACGACTGGCGGCAGCGCGAAGCCGCGCTCAACCGGTTCGATCAGTACGTCACCGAGATCGACGGCGTGAACCTTCATTTCATCCATCAGCGCTCGTCGAACCCCGATGCGCTCCCGCTGGTGATCACCCACGGCTGGCCCGGGTCGGTGGTCGAGTTCAGCAAGGTGATCGAGCCGCTGACGCAGGATTTCCACGTGGTGTGCCCGTCGCTGCCGGGCTACGGATTCTCCGGCAAGCCGACCTCCACCGGCTGGGGGATCGAGAAGATCGCCCTCGCCTGGGACGCGCTGATGTCGCGGCTGGGCTATCAGCGGTACGGCGCCCAGGGCGGCGACTGGGGTGCGGCGGTGACCACCCAGATCGGCCGCAACGGCGGTAACTGCATCGGTATCCACACCAACATGCCGGTGGCCTTCCCGAGTGGCCCGCTCACCGATCCCACCCAGGAGGAGAAGGACGCACTGGCCGCCGGCGAGTACTACGCGAACTGGGATTCGGGCTACTCCAAGCAGCAGTCCACCCGGCCCCAGACGCTTGGTTACGGGTTGGCCGATTCCCCGGTCGGCCAGCTGGCCTGGATCATGGAGAAGTTCTGGGCGTGGACCGACTGCGACGGGCATCCGGAGAACGTGCTCAGCCGGGACGAACTGCTGGACAACGTGATGATCTATTGGGTCACGAATTCCGCGACGTCGTCGGCGCGGCTGTACTGGGAGAGCTTCCGCTTCTTCGGGGCGCAGGGCAGGGTGGAGCTTCCCACCGGGATCGCGCGGTTCCCGAAGGAGATCATGCGGCCGCCACGCAGCTGGTGCGAGAACGCCTACAACGTCACCCGCTGGACGGACATGCCGCGCGGCGGGCATTTCGGGGCGTTCGAGCAGCCGGAGTTGTACGTCGAGGACGTGCGGGCGTTCTTCGCCACGCTGCGCTGAGGTTCAGCGCCGCTGCGCGGCCTCGGCGAGTGCGGCCGGGATGCCCGGCACCCGTGCGATGGCGTCCAGCAGGGCATGGGCTCCTGAGTCGGCCATGTGGTCGGCATCCACCGACGGGTCGAGCACCCGCTGGCGGCACAGCTCGAAGGTGAACGCCAGCCAGGCGTAGACGATGACCCGCAGGTCACGCTCGACCTTGGAGTCCAGGTCGCCGCGTACCACGTCGGTGATCGCGGCCATGATCCGCTGCATCTGACGCTCGTTGTCCACGTCGTCGATGCCCCGCAGCACCGGATCGGTGCGGCCCATCCCGATGTAGGCGGCCCACGCGCCGTGCGGATGCTCCTCGTCGTAGCGGATGTAGGCCGCCACGCCGGCGCGCAGCCGCTCGAACAGGGTGGCGCCGTCGGCCGCGGGGGTGTTGGTGGCGTCGAACAGGCGCTCGCTCTCGGCCCGCACCACCGCGGCGAAGAACGCCCGCTTGTCGGGAAAGTAGTGGTACATCAGCGCTCGGGAGACTCCGGCGCGCTCGGCGATCTCGTCGATGCGGACCTCGTCGTAGGGGCGCTGGCCGAACACCTCGGCGCCCAGGGCGAGCAGCTCGCTGCGCCGGTCGTCGGGCGACAGGCGGCGGCGGGCGGGCGGTACCGGCATGCGGACATACTGACACAGGTACAACAGGCCAAGCCGCGGGGAGGAACCGATGATCACCGACGAATTATGCCGGCGCCGGCTCGACGTCATCAAAGAACACATGGACACCGAGGTGACCAAGGAATTCGACCGCACCCTGTCCACCTTCAACGGCCACCCTCGGTACGAGATCATCCCGACCAAGCAGGTCTTCGACGGTGATGACGAGGTGATGACCTACTACCTGACCACGCGCACCGCGTTCCCCGACCAGCGCCACGAGAACGCCCGCTTTCACGTCACCGATGACGCGGTGATCGTCGAGTTCGATCTGCTGGGAACCAATCTCGGCGAGTTCTACGGGCTGCCGCCGACCGGTAAGTCGTTCCGGGTACCGGTCATCGCCGTGTTCTCGTTCGACGGTGACCGAATCACCAACGAACGCATCTACTTCGACGCCGCGACACTGGTCAACCAGATCGGCCGTGGCGAGCTACTGAGCCTGCTGGGCAATTAGCCGAAGTGCACGCCCTGGGCCAGGGGCAGCTCCGAGGAATAGTTGACCGTGTTGGTGGCCCGGCGCATATAGGCCTTCCACGAGTCGGAGCCCGATTCCCGGCCGCCGCCGGTCTGCTTCTCGCCGCCGAACGCCCCGCCGATCTCCGCGCCGGAGGTGCCGATGTTGACGTTGGCGATCCCGCAGTCGGATCCGTCGGCAGCCAGGAAACGCTCGGCCTCGCGAACGTCGGTGGTGAAGATCGCCGACGAGAGTCCCTGCGGCACGGCATTGTTCACCGAAATTGCCTCGTCCAGCGTGTCGTAGGTCAGCACGTAGAGGATGGGCGCGAACGTCTCGTGATGCACGATCTCGGTCTGCGCGGGCATCCGGACCACGGCAGGTTCGACGTAGAAGGCCTCGGTGGCATCGTCACCGCCGACGGGCTGGCGCGCACCGCCGATGACTTCTCCGCCGTCGGCGCGTGCCTGCTCCAGGGCGCCGACCATGTCGCGGTAGGCGGTCTCGTGGATCAGCGGTCCGACGAGCGTGCCCTCGGCTGCCGGATCGCCGATCGGCAGGGTGCGGTAGGCCGCGGTGATCCGTTCGACCAGCGCGTCGGCCACCGAGGTGTGCACGATGAGGCGCCGCAGGGTGGTGCAGCGCTGGCCCGCCGTGCCGGCCGCCGAGAAGACGATGGCCCGCACGGCCAGATCGAGATCGGCAGAGGGGGTTACGACGGCGGCGTTGTTGCCGCCGAGTTCCAGGAGCACGCGGCCGAACCGCTGTGCGACACGGGGACCGACCTCGCGGCCCATTCGCACCGAACCGGTGGCCGACACCAGCGCCACCCGGGGATCGTCGACCAGGGCTTCGCCGACCTCGCGGCCGCCGAGCACCAGCCGGCTCACCGCGGCCGGCGCACCGACGTCGGCGGCGGCCCGTTCGATCAGCGCCTGGCAGGCGATCGCAGTCAGCGGCGTGAGCTCGGACGGCTTCCACACCACCGTGTCACCACACACCAGGGCTACCGCGGCATTCCACGCCCAGACCGCCACCGGGAAGTTGAACGCGGTCACCACGCCGACGACGCCGAGCGGATGCCAGGTTTCCATCAACCGGTGTCCGGGGCGTTCGGAGGCGATGGTGCGCCCGTAGAGCTGGCGGGACAGTCCGACGGCGAACTCGCAGATGTCGATCATCTCCTGGACCTCGCCGAGGGCCTCGGAGGTGATCTTGCCCGCCTCGACGGTCACCAGCGTGGCCAGATCGGCCTTGTGTTCGCGCAGCAGCTCCCCGAGGCGGGCGATCAGCTGCCCACGGACCGGAGCCGGGGTGGTGCGCCAACCGGAAAACGCCTGCGCTGCTTCGGCAATCGCGGACTGCGTCTGCTCGGCGGTGGTCTCGGCGACGGTGAACAGGATGTCACCGGTCACCGGCGTGCTGGCCTGCAGACCGTGCCCACCCGGCTCGGCGAGCTCGGTGCGGGCGCCGATGGCCTCGAACGAGCGGCGAACGGCCGTGCGCAGATCCGCGGCGGTGGGCAGCGAGGTGACGGTGGTGGTGCTCATGCGGGGGCCTCCTGGGCGATCGCGTCGTAGAGGTCGTAGGGGTCGTGGATTTCGCGGCCGAGGGTGCCGGCCATCCACTCGATGTCGTAGCCGGATTCGTCTGGGACGGCAGCGGCCTCGGTGTCGGCGTCGAGGTTGGACCGGAAGATCCCGGCCGCCGACGCCGGGAGGAAGTCCTCGTACACCACCGGAGCCGACGGGTCGCCGCGGTGGTAGTACGCCAAGCCCTGCGAGGCCATCTCGTCGTCGGAGTCGGGGAAGTAGTCACCCCACACCCGGCCCGGATCGGCGCTTGCCATCGCGGCGTCGTAGCGTTCGCGGCCCTTGCGGGTCAGCGCGACACCTCGGGCCTCCACCTCGCCGAAACGCACCCGCAGCGTGCCGTCGGTGATGCTGCCGTCGGCCTCGCGGAATCGGCGCGGCTCGGCGAGCGCGCGAAACGAGGTCTGGCGCAACAGCACATCGGGGCCGTCCCAGCGGGGTGGGCCCTGAATCGCGTCGATCATCGTGACGCCGCGTTCGCTCATCCGCCGGTACAGGTCATCGATGTCGAGGACGCGGGGGGTGAGGTGATTGATGTGGGTGGTCGGCACTCCCGCGATGTCGGCGGCGACGGCCGAGACCGCGGTCAGCTCCGCGTACCAGGCCCGGTCCACCGGCTCACGCGACAGCGCGAACGCCGCCACAGCGCGCGACACGAAGTCCACCGCGGTCTCGGCGTCACAGCCGCCTTCGACCGCGATCCGGCGGGCGTCGGCGATCAGTGCGGGGTCGAACAGTGTTCTGCTGCTCAAGCATTCATCGACTCGGCGGCGCAGGTCGGCGTCGAAGAACCGGCCGTCGCGGGTGGCCAGCATGGACGTGAACACCCGAAAGGGGTTGTGCGCCAGTTCTGCGGCGGTCACCGGCCGGAATGCGGTGGACACCACGGGTACCGGGGAGGCGGCCTCGCGCAGATCGTAGTAACCCACCGGGTGCATGCCGAAGGCGGCGAAAAGGTCTGCGACATCGGTCAATTCGACCGGCGTGCCGACGCGGATCGCGCCGTGACGTTCGGCGGTGACCCGCTCGATCGATCCCAGTCGCTGGGCGTGCGGATGGGCGGCGACGTAGTCGCGGTTGACTGCCTCGCTGACCTCGACCAGCGTGGTGTAAGCCGGTACCTCGGAGCCGTACATCGCCGACAGTGCGGCGGCGAATCGGGCGCGTAGCTGCCAGGTCGGCACCTCAGGTGTGCTCATGGCGCACCGCCTGTTTCCCGGGTCGCTGCGCTCCTGCCCGCCGCTCCCATTCCCCGGGTCGCTGCGCTCCTGCCCTCCGCTCCCATTCCCCGGGTCGCTGCGCTCCTGCCCTCCGCTCCACTGGGATAGTCTGCGCCGATGGCGGACAGCGCAGAGGCGACGCACGGTCTGGACGAGATCGATCGCACCCTGGTGCGGGAGCTCGTCGCCGACGGCAGGGCCACACTGGCCGAACTGGCCGCCGCCACCGGTCTGTCGGTGTCGGCAGTGCAGTCGAGGGTGCGACGCCTGGAATCGCGTGGGGTCGTGACCGGGTACAGCGCCCGGGTGGACCCCGAAGCGTTCGGGCACATGCTGTCGGCGTTCGTGGCGATCACCCCTCTCGATCCTTCCCAACCTGATGATGCCCCCGCCCGGCTGGAACACATCGCCGAGATCGAGGCGTGCTATTCGGTGGCCGGCGAGGAGAGCTACGTCCTGTTCGTGCGCGTCGTGTCACCGCCGGCGTTGGAAGGCCTGCTGCAACAGATTCGGACCGCGGCGAACGTGCGGACCCGAAGCACGATCATTCTAAACACATTTTACAGCGATCGCGTATATCTGCCGGAATAGTTCGTGCTGAATGGCGAACCATCGTAAAAATTACGATAGGATCGCCCAATGACGGAACTCTTGTCCCGAGATGACCAGCTGGCGCCCGCGCTTTCCGGTGAGCGCGGGGCCATCGAGCCTGCGAACGTCCGCACCGTGCTGGCCCGCAGCATCCTGGCCGACGGTCTCGATCTGGTCCTGGACCTGCAGCGATCGTCGGGCTCGTGGCTCGTCGACGCCCGCGACGGCAGGCGCTACCTCGACATGTTCACGTTCTTCGCCTCGTCGGCGCTGGGGATGAACCATCCGGCGCTCGCGCACGACGCGCAGTTTCGTGCCGAGCTGGTCGAGGCCGCGATCAACAAGCCGTCCAACTCCGACGTCTACACCGTGCCGATGGCGCGGTTCGTCGACACCTTCGCCCGTGTGCTCGGCGATCCCGCGCTGCCGCACCTGTTCTTCGTCGACGGCGGCGCGCTGGCCGTGGAGAACGCGTGCAAGGTCGCTTTCGACTGGAAGAGCCGGTTCAACGAGGCGCGCGGGATCGACCCCGCGCTGGGTGGCCGGGTCCTGCATCTGCGCGGCGCGTTCCACGGGCGCAGCGGCTACACCTTGTCGCTGACCAACACCGATCCGGTCAAGGTGGCCCGGTTCCCCAAGTTCGACTGGCCGCGGATCGACGCCCCCTATCTGCGCGCGGGAGCCGACATGGACGCGCTGGAGGCCGAGGCGCTGCGCCAGGCCCGGGCGGCGTTCGACGCTCACCCCCACGACATCGCCTGCTTCCTGGCCGAACCCATCCAGGGAGAGGGCGGGGACCGGCACTTCCGCCCGCAGTTCTTCGCGGCGATGCGCGAGTTGTGCGACTCCTACGACGCGTTGATGATCGCCGACGAGGTCCAGACCGGCTGCGGTATCACCGGCACGGCCTGGGCCTACCAGCAGCTCGGCTTCACCCCCGACGTCGTCGCGTTCGGTAAGAAGACGCAGGTCTGCGGGGTCATGGCGGGCCGGCGGGTAGACGACGTCGCCGACAACGTCTTCGCTGTCAGCTCCCGGATCAACTCGACCTGGGGCGGCAACCTCGTCGACATGGTGCGGTCGCGACGGATCCTGGAGGTCATCGAGGCCGACGACCTGTTCGGCAACGCGGCCCAGATGGGGGCCTACCTCCTCGCCGGGCTCGGCGACCTCGCCGGGCAGTTCCCCGGCCTGATCGGTGACGTCCGAGGGCGTGGGTTGATGTGCGCATTCAGCCTGCCCGGCACGGAACGCCGCGACGCCGTCCTGAGTGCCCTGTGGGAGCGCGGCGTGATCATGCTCGGCAGTGGTCCGGACAGCGTGCGGTTCCGCCCGGCGCTGACCGTGACACGCGCGGAGCTGGATCGCGCGCTGACCGCATTGAGGGAGGTATTGCTCGCGGCGGTCTAGCATTCGGGACATGCGCTTGCCCGCGATCCTCGGTGCGGCGGCGGTGGTGCTCGCCGGGTGCGCGCAGACCGTCGCCGGCAGCGCGGTGTCGAATCCGACCGAGGGGATCACCCCGCTGCGTGCCGACGATGTCGACCAGGTGCTGGTCAGCCCCGAGCAGCTGCGCGAGATCGTCGGGGTGAAATTGCAGACCGACGCCGACCAGACCCGGCCCATCCCCGGATCGTCGGCGGTGCCCGCTTGCTCCGCGCTCGACGCCGCCGGGATGGCCGCCTTCTTGGGCGACAAGTGGCTGGGCCTGCATGTGATGTTGTTCACCGACGGCGACCGGCATGACCACGTGGTGGCCGAGGCCGTCGCCATCTACCCCGAGGCCAGTCTGGCGTCGGCGCAGTTCGACACCGGCACGAAGAGCGCCAAAGCTTGTGACGGCCAGCGGGCGTTGAGTGCCGGCGGGGATGCCGCCTGGAAATTCACCGTTCCCGAGATCAGCGCCGACACCGTGCGCTGGAGCAAGCAGCAGATCGGCATCCCGTTCGACTGGACCTGTTATGCGGAGGCCAGGCTGCGCAACAACGTGATCGTTCAGGCGATGGCCTGTCAGGGCGACGACGGCGGTCAGTCCACTGTGACGGCGATGACAGACGAGATGTCGGCGAGCGTGTGGGAATTGTCCGGGCGCTGACCGTCATCGACGACAAAAGCCCAGCGCATGCGCTGGGCTTCTGTCGTCGACCGGTGCTACTGGTGGGCTTTCTGACGCTCCTCGGCGGCCTTGGCGCCCGCGCGGGCGGCTTCCGCCTCGGCTTCCTTCTTCGCAGCATCACGCTGGGCATCGGCCTTGTCCTGCTGGGCCTTACCTTCGTTGACCAAGTCGTTGCGGCCGGCCACCGTGCCGATCGCTTCCTTGGCCTTGCCCTTGACGTCCTCGACGACGCCCTTGATGGCTTCTTCCGGTCCGCTGTTGCGGTCGTCAGACATTCAAACTTCCCTTCCGTCAATAACTACGGATCAGTGCGATGAGATTTTCCTTGCTCAGCCCGGAATATCCCGAAATCCCAAGCTGCTTAGCCCTTTTCTTGAGCTCGGCGACGGTCCAGCCTTCGTAGGCGCAGGACCGACTGGGTCGAAAGAACCGGATGTCATCGACATCGGATCGTGCCGCGGCGGCGCTCGACATCTCCTACCCCCTTTGCTGAGGTTCCGTTTCCCCGCAGGGTCCTGTACCCAGCGGGACTGTCGGGCCAAACATGGGCCTGACTAGCGAATGTCGTCTTGATCGGGATCGTCGACGACCTGGCGTTGTTCCTGCCAATCTGATTCGTTGCTCTCCAGCGGTACGGGGCCGTCACCGGCCGATACCTGCTGCACGGCGTCGGTGCCGTCGTCGTCAGCCGATTCGGTGACGAGCCGGTTTTGCTCGACCGCATCGGCGACGGGCACATCGTCGGGGAATGAGTCGCGCGAGTTCATTTCGTCCAATTTACCGCGTGTTGGGGGATCGGTTTCGGTGTGGTGGGTGTGGGTATCGGCGTGGCATGACGTCGTTGTGGCTCGACCAGGACCAAGCCGAAATTTACGCTGGCGCAACCGATACGGTGCCGGACGCCGAGGTGATCGTCGTCGGCGCCGGCATCGTCGGGCTGGTGACGGCCGTTCTGCTGGCCCGCGGCGGCAAGCGCGTCGTGGTGGTCGAGGCCCGCACCCCCGGTGCGGTGACCACCGGCAATACCACGGCGAAAGTCAGCCTGCTGCAAGGCAAGCGGCTCTCGACGATTGCCCAGCGGCATTCGCTCGAGCTGGTCGAGCAGTATGTGGAGGGAAACCGCGAAGGGCAGGGGTGGCTGGCGCACTACTGCACCGAGCATGGCGTCGACCTCCAGTATGAAGACGCCTACAGTTACGCCCAGACCGAGCGCGGCCTGCCCACTGCGCGAGCCGAATTCGACGCCGCGCAGGCCGTGGGGCTGGGCGTGGAGTGGGCCGACCGGCTGGACGTGCCCTTCGAATTCCGCGGTGGTGTGCGCCTGGCCCAGCAGATTCAGTTCGATCCGATGCCGTTTCTGGTTGCGTTGATCGCCGAACTGCGCGATCGCGGTGGCCGGCTGGTGACGGGCCTGCGAGTCCACTCGGCCTCCACCGCTGGCGGGCGGGTACGACTGAAACTTCGCGCAGCCGACGACGCCGAGCAGATCGCGGCGGCCGACCACTGTGTCCTGGCGACCGGCTCGCCGATCCTGGACCGCGGTGGCTTCTTCGCCCGCCTGCATCCCAGCCGCTCCTACTGCGTGGCGTTCGACGTGCCCGCCGCCCTGCCGCGGCCGATGATGCTGTCGGTGGACCAGCCCACCCGGTCGGTGCGCTATGCACCGATCGGTGACGGCGAACGGTTGATCGTCGGCGGGGGAGGGCACACCGTCGGCCGCAAGGACAGCGCGCGCACCTCCTACGACGAACTGGTCGGCTGGACCAAACGACATTTCCCGGGCGCACAGCCCACCCATTACTGGTCGGCGCAGGACTACGTGCCGATCGACGAACTGCCCTACGTCGGCCCCCTGCTTCCCGGCAGCGACCACTTCCTGGTGGCGACCGGATTCGCGAAATGGGGCATGACCAACGGCGTCGCCGCCGCGCTACTGCTGGCCAAGCACCTCCTCGGCGGAGAGCAGGCCCGCTGGGCGCCGGCATTCGCCAGTTGGAGTCCGCATGAGCTCTCCGGCCTGACCACGGCGCTCAGGATCAACCTCGAGGTCGGCTGGCACCTGGCCGCCGGGTGGGCCACCCCGGTCGCACACCGCGACGGCGTCCTGCGTGAGGGAGCCGGATCGGTGAGTGGACCGCCGTGGCGCATGATGGCCCGCAGTGTGGTGGACGGCGTCGAACAGTGCGTCTCGCCGGTGTGCACCCACTTGGGCGGGGTGTTGGCGTGGAACGACGCGGAGAAGTCCTGGGATTGTCCCCTGCACGGTTCGCGATTCGGGCCCGACGGAGCGGTCCTGGAGGGGCCCGCGGTCCGCGATCTGTCGCGTTGAGCGCGGCGCGGTCAACGTTTGGGGGCCCGATCGTCGGGTACCACCAGCACGTGGGGTAGCCCGCCGAGGAGAGGTAAAGCCGACGAAGATCGCGATGATTTCCGAACACGCAAGTCCGTTGGTGCACGACGGCTTGCCCGCCGAAACCCAGAGTGCCATGGTGGCCGGGTTGTCCGCGGCCCTGGCTCGGCTCGGCCACGAGGTCGTCGTCTACACCCGACGGGATACCCCTGACGGGCCGGACCAGGTCACCGTTGCTCCCGGCTACACCGTGGTGCATGTGCCGGCCGGACCGGCTCGACAACTGAATGATGACGAGTTACTGTGCTGCACAGGCGAATTCGCGGACTTCCTGGATTCTGCGTGGGAGATCGACCCGCCGGACGTGGCGCACGGGTACCTCTGGTTGTCAGGTCTGGCAACCCATCTCGCGGCGCGCGCCCATGACGTAGCCACAGTGCAGACCTTTCGCACGCTCGGAGCGGTCGAACACCGCCACGGCGTGCACGAGGCGAACCTCGAGGTCCGGTTGAAACTGGAGACCCTGGTGGCCAGGCAGGCCTCCTGGGTCGTTGCGACGAGCACGGACGAACTCTCGGACCTGATCGCGCTGGGGCGATCCCGTTCCCGGAGTTCGGTGATTCCGTGCGGGGTCGACGTCGACGTGTTCTCCACCGAGGGTCCGATTGCCGAGCGAGGCGCCCGGCATCGCCTGCTTGCCGTCGGAAAAATACTGCCTCGCAACGGCTTCGACACGATGATCGAGGCGTTGCCCGCCATTCCGGACGCCGAGTATGTAATCGTCGGAGGCGTCATGGACGGAAACTTCGGCGCGGATCCGGAGGTGCGGCGGCTGCGCGGGCTGGCCGACGATCTGGGAGTGTCGGACCGGGTGGTGTTCGTCGGCGCGGTCGCCCATACCGACATGCCGGCGATGCTGCGATCCGCCGACGTGGTGACCAGTACGCCCGCCTATGAGTCGTTTGGCCTGGTTTCGCTGGAGGCGATGGCCTGCGGGATACCGGTCGTCGCTTCGGCGGTCGGGGGCATGCTGGACACGGTCGTCGACGACGTCACCGGGCGCCTGGTGCCTCCGCATCGGCCCAGGGAGTGCGCCGAGGCGGTGACGGGGATTCTGCGCGACTCTTTTCGGCGGCGCAGCCTCGGGCTCGCCGGACGGGATCGGGCCTGCGCTCGCTATACCTGGGACCGCGTCGGCGCCGACACGAGCCGGATCTACGACCGGCTGGCCGCAACGCAAGACGAAAAACGGCATCTGGCAACCCAATCCGCTTAGACCCCGCCTGGAAATGGCCGGCCGGATGTGGCGAGATTCACACATGGCGTCAATCCGGCGGAATCGCCAGATCTTTGATGCGCTGCAGCGTGTGTTCGTCGGTCAGCAACGCGCCATGCGTGTCGTAGTAGGAGAAACCCTTGCCGCGGCGAACCCGCCGCAGACCGGGGCCGTCGACCGAGCTGCGCCGCAGTCTCACGGCGCACCGAACAAGTATTTGCGGCAAGCAGGTTTGGCGCGGGGCGCAGGGTGGGTATGAAGGGGCCACCATGACGACGACTTCCTGGGCCTTGCTGCGCGTGCGACCGGTGAGTTCACGCGCATCGGATACCCGGCCGACCCGGTCTGCACACGACCGTGGTTAGCGTGTGGAGTAAGGTCGGGTCGACATTGCCAGGAGGCCAGATGAATGATGCTGAAAGCCGAGGTAGCGCCGCACAACGGGGTGCCGGCGCTGTCGAATTGAGGGTTGCTGCCAGGTTGGAGAACCTTGCCGTTCTGCGCACCGTGGTCGGCGCGGTCGGCACGTTCCAAGACCTGGATTTCGACGCCGTCGCAGATTTGCGACTGGCCGTCGACGAGGCCTGCACCCGACTGATCCGCTCGGCGTCGCCGGACGCGACGCTGGTGGTCATCGTCGATGCGCACGACGACGTCGTCGTCGTGGAGGCCTCCACCACCTGCGACACCTCCGACGTGGTCACGCCGGGCAGCTTCAGCTGGCACGTGTTGAGCTCGTTGACCGACGATGTGCAGACGTTCCACGACGGTCACGACTCCGGTGGCGACGGCCAGGTTTTCGGCATCACCCTGACCACGAGGCGGGCGGTCTCCGGGCGGTGACTTCCCGAGCCACGGACAGTTCGCCGCGACGGACGAACTCGGAGTATGCCGACGTCCCGGACATGTTCCGGGAGTTGGCGAAACTCGACCCCGACTCCCCGGAGCGCCAGCGGCACCGCGACCGCATCGTCGAGCGGTGTCTTCCGCTGGCCGACCACATCGCGCGGCGCTTCGACGGTCGCGGTGAACCCCGCGACGACCTGGTGCAGGTGGCCCGCGTCGGCCTGGTGAACGCGGTCATCCGCTACGACGTCGAGACCGGCTCGGATTTCGTGTCGTTCGCGGTGCCGACGATCATGGGCGAAGTCCGCAGGCACTTCCGCGACAACAGCTGGTCGGTCAAGGTCCCGCGTCGGCTCAAAGAACTCCACCTGCGCCTAGGCGCGGCGACGTCGGAACTGTCCCAGCGGCTGGGGCGCGCGCCGACCGCCTCCGAGCTGGCCGAGGAACTCGGAATGGATCGTGAAGAGGTCGTCGAGGGCCTGGTGGCCGGCAGCTCGTACAACACGCTGTCGATCGACAGCGGTGGCGGCGGCAGCGACGAGGACGCTCCGGCGATCGTCGACACGCTCGGCGACGTGGACCTGAGCCTGGATCAGATCGAGAACCGCGAAGCGCTGCGCCCGCTGCTCGAATCACTGCCGGAACGCGAGCGCACCGTGCTGCTGCTGCGGTTCTTCGAGTCGCTCACCCAGACTCAGATCGCCGAGCGGGTGGGCATCTCCCAGATGCACGTCTCGCGCCTGCTGGCCAAGTCGCTAGCTCGGCTCCGCGACCAACTGGAGTGACCGGCGCGGCTCGCCGTCGAGCAGCTCGCTCGCCTCGGCGATCGAGGCGGCGACGGGCAGCGTATGGTCCGGGTCGCACACCCGCAGCAGCCGGGATACGGCTTCGCCGGTCACCAGCGCCCATCGGGACGAGGCGTTGGCGCACCGGACGTTGATGGTGTGCAGGGCCGAGAAGCCCGCGGTGCCGAAGAATCTCAGTGCGCTGAGATCCAGGATCAAGCGCGAGCCGGCGACGGCGCATTCCTCGACATGGTCGGCGAAGGCGGCGGCATTGGACGCGTCCAGTTCACCCTGGACGGTGATGATCCCGACGGTGTCGTCGGACCAACGTGTGATGAAGCGTGCGGTGTGGCAATCACGAGAAAGCGACACAGCCGAACGCCTGGACTGATCTGTACCTGTGACAGACATAGTGACTCCATCAGTGAACGACTATTCGTACTGTGGATCACGCCAAGTGGGGAGACCCGTAAAGTGCGGGAGCAAGCGCCTCGCACGTCATTGACTCTTTGACGTAGTTCCGGGCGGCTGTGAACTCAACCTGACCTGAACACTACGCCACCTGCGCGGCCCCGGCGCAACTGTTGCGGCGGTTCTCATCATCTTCAGAAGACTCGCGGCTGCGCCCGGCACACTGTGGGTATGGCTACCCGCGACCACAGTGCCGGCGTGCTGCTGGCCGCGGGTGCTGGAACCCGCTACGGAATGCCCAAAGCCCTTGCCGCGCAAGGGCAGTGGTTGGCTTCGGCGGTGGCGGCGTTGTCCGGTGGTGGCTGCGACGACGTGGTGGTGGTGCTCGGCGCGGCGGTGGTCGACGTCCCGGCCCCGGCCCGCGCGGTGATCGCCGAGGACTGGCAACAGGGGATGAGTGCCTCACTGCGCACCGGTCTGGCGGCGGCCGGCGACGCCGATTACGTCGTCGTGCTCACCGTCGACACCCCCGACATCGGTGCCGCCGTGGTCGATCGGGTGCTGCGGGCGGCACGCTCCTCGCCGTCCGGGATCGCCCGGGCCGGCTACGCCGGCCGGCCGGGCCATCCGGTCGTCGTGGCCCGCCGGCATTGGCCGGCCCTGCTCGAGACCCTGCGCGGCGACGAGGGCGCCCGCCGTTTCCTGGCCGCCCGTCCCGACGTGGTGTCCGTCGATTGCGCCGACCTGGCCGGTGGGCGCGACATCGATACGCCTACACCGTCAGATTGAGCGCCGCCGCGGCGAAGCGACGCACCGCGGTGGCCGCCACGACAGCGGCGTCGTCGTGGCCCGGCCTGGCCCGCGTGGCCAACGTCGCCGCCGTCGGGTCGATGGTCACCTCCGCCAGCAGTTCCCCGGTCGTCGGCTCGCAGACCGCCCAGGAGTAGCCCGTCTCGGCTGCCCACTGCGCCGACCGGATGCTCACATACTCCGGATCGGTCTCACCGAGGTCGGCCAAGGCCGGGCGGTCGTCGATCCGGTCATCGGCCCGCAGGGCGCGCAGATACCAAGTGCCGGCGTTGATTTCGACCGGATCCATGTCAGCGCCGGCCGTACAAGACGATGCCCAGTACCGGCAGCGCCAGCCAGGCCAGCCACCCGTGCGGCACCAGGATGGTGAAACCCAGTGCCACCAGCGGGACCAGCGCCATCACGATCGCTCGCCAATCCCGCGTGCGTTCGATGTCCCAGCCGGTGGCGTTCTGCGGAGGTTTGACCGGCAGATCGGCGAACACCGGGTCGAGGTCGGCGCGGGTCACCGCGGCCGCGACGGCCGCGCTGCGCTCGGAGAACTCGTCGGGATTCAGCCGACCCTCGGCGAACTGCCTGCTGAGCAAATCCATCGCCCGCTCACGTTCGGCAGTGCCGATCCGCACGTCGTCACTCACGCCATCCATCATGGCCGATCGCGTGACGATCGTGCGGCGGGCGCCGTCGGCTTACTTGATCTCCGCCAGCACCGTGCCCTGCGTGATGGCGGCACCGGCCTCGACAGCCAGCCCCGTGATGACACCGTCCTTGTGGGCGGTCACCGGGTTCTCCATCTTCATGGCCTCCAGCACCACCACGAGATCGCCGGTCGCCACGGTCTGACCCTCTTCGACGGCGACCTTGACCACGGTGCCCTGCATCGGCGCCGTCACCGCGTCACCCGAGGCGGCGGCGCCGGCGTGGGCGCCGCGCTTGCGCGCCTTCGGCTTCTTGCGGATCGCGCCGGACTCGGCCGGGCCCGAACCATTGCCCAAGGCCAGGTCGCCGGGCAGCGACACCTCGACCCGGCGGCCACCGACCTCGACGACCACCTTCTGCCGCGGCTGAGACTCTTCTTCGTCGACGGGGCCACCACCGGTGAACGGCTCGATGGTGTTGTTCCACTCGGTCTCGATCCAGCGGGTGTGCACCGTGAAACCGTCGTCGTCACCGATGAAGGCCGGGTCGCTGACCACCGCGCGATGGAACGGGATGACGGTGGCCAGACCCTCGACGGTGAACTCGTCCAGAGCCCGCCGAGCCCGCTGCAGAGCTTCGGTGCGGGTGGCGCCCGTGACGATCAGCTTGGCCAGCATCGAGTCGAACTGCCCGCCGATCACCGAACCGCTCTCCACGCCGGAATCCAGCCGCACGCCGGGACCCGTCGGCGGTTCGAACTTGTTCACCGGCCCGGGCGCGGGCAGGAAGCCGCGGCCGGCGTCCTCGCCGTTGATGCGGAACTCGATGGAATGCCCGCGCGGCGCGGGATCCTCGGTGATGTCCAGCTTCTCGCCGTTGGCGATGCGGAACTGCTCGCGAACCAGGTCGATGCCGGAGGTCTCCTCGGTGACCGGATGCTCCACCTGCAGGCGGGTGTTCACCTCGAGGAACGAGATCAGGCCGTCCTGGCCGACCAGGTACTCGACGGTGCCGGCGCCGTAGTAGTGCGCCTCCTTGCAGATCCGCTTGGCCGACTCGTGGATCTCCTTGCGCTGGGCGTCGGTCAGGAACGGCGCGGGGGCCTCCTCGACCAGCTTCTGGAAGCGGCGCTGCAGCGAGCAGTCACGGGTGCCCGCGACCACCACGTTGCCGTGCTGATCGGCGATCACCTGCGCCTCGACGTGGCGCGGCTTGTCCAGGTAGCGCTCGACGAAGCACTCGCCGCGGCCGAACGCGGCGACCGCCTCGCGGGTGGCCGACTCGAACAGCTCGGGGATCTCCTCGATGGTGCGGGCCACCTTCATGCCGCGTCCGCCGCCACCGAACGCTGCCTTGATCGCCACCGGCACGCCGTACTCCTTGGCGAAGGCCACCACCTCGTCGGCGTCCTTGACCGGGTCGGGGGTGCCGGGCACCAGCGGTGCCTGCGCGCGCGCGGCGATGTGGCGGGCGGTGACCTTGTCACCGAGGTCGCGAATGGACTGCGGGCTCGGCCCGATCCAGATCAGCCCGGCATCCAGAACGGCCTGCGCGAAGTCTGCGTTCTCACTCAGGAAGCCGTAGCCCGGGTGAATGGCGTTGGCGCCGGACTTGGCCGCGGCGTCGAGGATCTTGCCGAAGTCCAGATACGACTCCGCCGAGGTCTGCCCGCCCAGCGCGAACGCCTCGTCGGCGAGCCGCACGTGCGGAGCGTCGGCGTCAGGCTCGGCGTAGACCGCCACGCTGGCCAGTCCGGCATCCCTTGCCGCTCGGATCACCCGGACCGCGATTTCACCACGGTTGGCGACGAGGACTTTGGAGATGGTCTGACTGGGCACCGCGCCTCCTGCTTTGCGTGACTCTAAGAACGTTCTTTAAAAATAGGTTCGCACGGCAGTGTAAGCGCCGCTGCTTAGACACGAACCAGCTGGTACCCCTACTAATGAGTAAGTTCAGCTTCTTTCCCGTAGCCGGCGCTTGATCCGGGCCAGCATCGCCGACATTCCGCGCAGGCGAAGGGGACTGATCAGCGCCGCCAGCCCCAGCTCCGAGTAGAAGTCGTCGGGCACGGCCAGAATGTCGTCCTTGGACTGCCCGTCCAGCCCGGCCGCCAGAATCGACGCGAAGCCGCGCGTGGTCGGCGCCTCGGCGGGCGCGCTGAAGAACAGCCGCACATGGTCGGTGTCGGAGGCGTCGACGTGCAGAAAAAGCGGCGACTGGCATTCCGGCACCGGTTCCATCGCCGCCTCTTCGAGATCGGCAGGCAGCGCGGGCAGCTCGTCGGCGAACTCCAGCAACAGCTTGAGCTTGTCCTGGCCGGCCACGTCGCCGAAGTCGGACACCACCTCCGCGAGTGGCGCGGGCATGGTCATGCTCATGCCGATCCCGGTACAGATCCTGGTTCAGTGCCGGCGACGATCGGGACGCGTACGGTGTTGCCCCATTCCGTCCACGAGCCGTCGTAGTTGCGGACGCCGGGAATGCCCAGCAGATAGGTCAGCACGAACCAGGTGTGGCTGGACCGCTCGCCGATACGGCAGTAGGCGATGATGTCGTCACCGGGCTCGACGAACGAGTAGACCTCCTCGAGGTCGGCCCGGTTGCGGAAGCGGCCGCTGTCGTCGGCCGCCTTGGCCCACGGCACCGACACCGCGGTGGGGATGTGCCCGCCGCGCAGCGCACCCTCCTCCGGATAGTCGGGCATGTGGGTGCGCTCGCCGGTGTACTCCTGAGGCGATCGCACATCGATCAATGTCGAATGGCCAAGGGAGGCAAGCACATCGTCCTTGTATGCCCGGATGGCGGCGTCGTTGCGCTCGACCACCGGATAGCCGGAGCCGGTCTTGCTCGGAACGTCGAGCGTGGTGTCCCGGCCGTCGGAGATCCACAGGTCCCGGCCGCCGTTGAGCAGCCGGACATCCTGGTGGCCGAACAGGGTGAACACCCACAACGCGTAGGCGGCCCACCAGTTGCTCTTGTCGCCGTAGATGACGACGGTGTCGTCCCGGGAGATGCCTTTGCGGTTCATCAGCTCGGCGAACTGCGCGCCGCTGATGTAGTCGCGCACCTGGGGATCGTTGAGGTCGGTGTGCCAGTCGATCTTGACCGCACCCGGGATGTGGCCGATGTCGTAGAGCAACACGTCTTCGTCGGACTCCACGATGGCCAGGCCGGGGGTACCCAGGTGCGCAGACAGCCAGTCCGCGGTGACCAGGCGTTCCGGGTGGGCGTAGTCCTTGAGGACGGGGCTGGGATCTGCGGGAAGTGGCACGACGATGAGCCTACCGCCGATCAGCGGACCGGATTGGCCGCCCAGAGATCACCGATCGCCAGCCCGAGGTCGCCGAGCAGCCGATGCGTCACCGACAGGCCCAGGCCCACCACGTTGGACGGGTCGCCGTCCACGCCGTCGACGAACCAGCCGCCCAGCCCGTCCAGGGTGAAGGCGCCGGCGACCTGCAACGGCTCACCGCTGGCCAGGTAGGCCGCCAGGTCGGCGGGGCTGGGGGTGCCGAACCGCACCCGGGTGACGACCGCCTCGGTCGCGGTCCGCACCGCCCCGCCGTGGCGCACCCGGATCAGACAGTGTCCGGTGTAGAGCAGGCCGTCGCGACCCGCCATCGAATCCCATTGCTGCGCCGCCTGTTCGGCTGTCCCCGGTTTCCCGCACGGCCGACCGTCGAGGTACAGCATCGAATCGCAGCCGATCACAACACAATCCGCGGCGACCGCGTGGTCGAGGACCTGCGCCACGGCGTGGGCCTTGGCCGCGGCCAAAGCGGTGACGACGTTGCCGGGTTGCGCCTCGGTGCCGAGGTTCGCCAGGATCGCGTCCTCGTCGACGCCGGAGACCACAACCAACGGGTCGATACCGGCGCTGCGCAGCACTTTGAGCCGGCCGGTCGATGCCGAGCCGAGGACGATGCGCGTCATCAGCGACGCATGTGCGTCCGCTCCAGCAGCGTCACCCGATGCCAGCTGTGGATCGAATAACGCAACTTGTCGACCGGATGACCCCACATGTTGAGCTCCTGGGCGCCCGGTCCCGGGTTGCCGCCGCTGGCCGCGGCCAGCACGGTGACCAGGGCCGCGATGTCCTCGTCGGACGGGTTGCCCCGCTCGATGCGGATCTCGGGAGCCTGCGCTTGCGGGTTGTCCAGCGTCATGTCCCGAGGGTCGCTGACCTCGGTGATGTCTTCGTGCTTCGTCACAGTGGTCCGATCGTTCGCTCGTTCGCTGCGCTGTATCGACTCACGCCGCCCCAACCGTTCGTCTCGTTCGCTGCGCTCTCTCGACTCACGCCGCCCCAACCGTTCGTCTCGTTCGCTGCGCTCTCTCGACTCACAGCGGGATGTTCCCATGCTTCTTCGGCGGAACCTGGGCGATCTTGCGTTCCAGCAGTCGCAGCGCCGTGGAGATGTAGCCGCGGGTGTGCGACGGCGGGATCACCGCGTCCACGTAGCCCCGCTCGGCGGCGATGTACGGGTTCACCAGCGTGTCCTCGTAGTCCTGCTGCAGTTCCAGACGCAGGGCATCGACGTCCTTACCCTCGGCGGCCGCCTCCTTGAGCTGTGAGCGGTACACGAAGCCGACCGCGCCCGACGCACCCATGACCGCAATCTGCGCGGTCGGCCAAGCCACGTTGACGTCGCAGCCCATGTCCTTGGAGCCCATGACGCAGTACGCGCCGCCGTAGGCCTTGCGGGTGATCACGGTGATCTTGGCGACCGTGGCCTCGCCGTAGGCGTACAGCAGCTTGGCGCCGCGCCGAATGATGCCGTTGTACTCCTGCTCGGTACCGGGCAGGAAGCCCGGCACGTCGACCAGCATCACGATCGGGATGTTGAAGCAATCGCAGGTCCGGACGAAGCGGGCGGCCTTCTCCGAGGCGTTTATGTCCAGGCAGCCGGCGAACTGGGTGGGCTGGTTGGCGACGATGCCTACGGGGCGACCGTCCACCCTCCCGAAGCCGACGATGATGTTCTGCGCGTAACCGGCCTGGACCTCGAGGAACTCGTCGTCGTCGAGGATGCGGGTGATCACCTCGTGCATGTCGTACGGCTGGTTCGGCGAATCCGGGATCAGCGTGTCCAGCTCGAGGTCCTCGTCGGTGAGGTTCTCCTCGATCGCGCCCGGGTGCGGCGGCGCCGGGTAGCGCGGCGGCTCGGCGTAGTTGTTCGGCGGCAGATAGCTCAGCAGGTCGCGGACGTAGTCCAGGGCGTCCTGTTCGCCGGAGGCGACGTAGTGCACGGTGCCCGACTTGGCCATGTGGGTGTGGGCGCCGCCCAGTTCTTCCATGGTCACGTCTTCACCGGTGACGGTCTTGATGACGTCGGGACCGGTGATGAACATCTGGCTGGTCTGGTCGACCATGATCACGAAGTCGGTCAACGCAGGGGAGTACACGTGGCCGCCGGCGGCCGCGCCCATGATCAGCGAGATCTGCGGGATCACGCCGGACGCCTTGATGTTGTTGTGGAAGATCCGGCTGTAGAGGCCCAGCGAGACCACACCCTCCTGGATGCGGGCACCGGCACCGTCGTTGATGCCGATCAGCGGCCGGCCGGTCTTGAGGGCCAGTTCCTGGACCTTGACGATCTTCTCGCCGTAGACCTCGCCGAGACTGCCGCCGAACACGGTGGCGTCCTGGCTGAAGATGCAGACCTCGCGGCCGTCGATGGTGCCGTAGCCGGTCACCACGCCGTCGCCGACCGGGCGGTTCTTCTCCAGGCCGAAGTTGGTGGAGCGGTGCCGGGCCAGCGCGTCGAGCTCGACGAACGAGCCCTCGTCGAGCAGCGCCAGGATGCGTTCGCGAGCGGTGAGCTTGCCCTTGGCGTGGACCTTCTCCACGGCGGTCTCGCCGACCGGGTGCAGCGATTCCTCGGCACGCTGGCGCAGGTCGGCCAGCTTGCCTGCGGTCGTGTGGATGTCGATCGTGTGCTCGGCTGCCGGTTCCTTAACGCTCGTCATGGGTGACGATGGTATCGGCAACCTTAAGGAGGCGCTAAGGGCACCACGTGTCTTGCCTTCGCGTGTCCGGTGGCGTAGGAGATGACCATGGGATATCCCGAGAACGTGCTGGCCGCGGGCGAGCAGGTCGTGTTGCACCGCCACCCGCACTGGAAGCGCCTGGTCGGCCCGGTTCTGGTGCTGCTGATCGCGACCGTGGCGGCATCCTTCGTGGCGGCGCTGGTCAACAACACCAGCTGGGATCCGACCGCCAAGAAGGTGCTCTTCGGCGTCATCGCCGCGATCTGGCTGATCCTGGTGGGCTGGCTGACGCTGTGGAAGTTCTTCAATTGGCTCACAACGCATTTCGTGATCACCGACCGTCGGGTGATGTTCCGCCACGGGCTGCTGACCCGCTCGGGCATCGACATCCCGCTGGCGCGGATCAACAGCGTGGAGTTTCGGCACGGACTGCTCGACCGGATGCTGCGCACCGGCACGCTGATCATCGAATCGGCGAGCCAGGACCCCCTGGAATTCCACGACATTCCCCGCGTGGAGCGGGTGCACTCACTGCTGTATCACGAAGTCTTCGACACCCTGGGCGCCGAAGAATCGCCCAGCTGACGCTGGGACCGACGGCGCCGCAGCGGTGTCACGGTGCCGCCGGCCTCGTACTCGTCCTCGAGCGCCTCGGCGAAACCGCCGCCGGTGAGCGCGGACTCCAGCCCCTTGTCGTGGCTCGGGCCGAACTCGTCGGGGAACACCCAGCGGCGGAACGCCCAGAACCGGAATGCCATCTGCAGCAGGTTGCCCAGCACGTAGGCCGAGATGAAGTCGGCGATGTTCTCGACGGTCAGCGTGACGTGCGGCACGCGCAGCTCCAGGACGTAGCTGGAGAACCACAGCGGCGCCATGCTCAACAGCACGCCGACGCCGCTGACCGCGAAGAACAGCAGCGCCTCATGGTGACGTTCGCGGCCTCCGCGGTTGCGGAAGCTCCATTCCCGGTTCAGCACATAGGAGGCGATCACCGCGACGATGCCTGCGATCACCTTGGCGGTGACCGGCTTGGGCTCGAGGATGGTCAGCTTCAGGGTGTAGAAGATCGCCGAGTCGATGATGAACGTCGTCGCACCGACGATCGCGAACTTGATGAGCTCGTGATGCCGCTCGGCGAAGGGCCGGATCGGTCGGGGCAGCCGAGCGATCGTGGCATCTGCGAAAGACACAAGGAGCAAGTCTACGGAAGTCACCGTAGGTGTGCGTACTCGCGCAGGTCTGACACCATGATGGCCGTGTCAAAGCGCCCCACACCCCCCACCGTCGCCATGGTCGGCGGCGGCCAGTTGGCCAGGATGACCCACCAGGCGGCGATCGCGCTGGGCCAGAGCCTGCGGGTGCTGTCCGTCAGCGCCGACGATCCGGCCGCCCAGGTGGCCCCGGACGTGGTGATCGGCGAGCACACCGACCTCGACGCGCTGCGCCGGGCGGCCGAGGGGGCCGCCGTGCTGACGTTCGACCACGAGCATGTGCCGACCGAGATGCTCGACACGCTGGTCGCCGAGGGCGTCACGGTCGCGCCACCGCCCGAGGCACTCGTGCATGCCCAGGACAAGCTGGTGATGCGGCGCAAGCTGGCCGCGCTGGGCGCACCGATCCCGCGGTTCACCGCGGTCGCCGGCGTCGAGGACGTGGACGCATTCGCCGCCGAGATCGGTGGCCCGCTGGTCATCAAGACCGTTCGCGGCGGGTACGACGGCCGCGGCGTGGTGCTGGCCGACGATCTGGCGCAGGCCCGCGAGGTGGTCGCCGGCTACCTGGCCGAGGGCGTGCCGGTGCTGCTCGAGGAGCGGGTGGCGATGCGTCGCGAGCTCTCGGCGCTGGTCGCCCGGTCGCCGTTCGGCCAGGGCGCCGCCTGGCCGATCGTGGAGACGGTGCAGCGCGACGGCATCTGCGTGACGGTGATCGCCCCGGCGCCGGGGCTGTCCGAGGAGCTGGCCGGGGCGGCCGAACAGCTCGGTCTACGGCTGGCCGCGGAGCTGGGCGTGGTCGGTGTGCTCGCGGTCGAACTGTTCGAGACCGTCGACGGCGCACTGCTGGTCAACGAGTTGGCCATGCGCCCGCACAACTCGGGCCACTGGACCATGGACGGGGCGGTGACCAGCCAGTTCGAGCAGCACCTTCGGGCCGTGCTGGACTACCCGCTCGGCGACACCCGGCCCGTCGCGCCGGTGACCGTGATGGCCAACGTGCTCGGCGCCCCGCAGGCCCCGCAGATGAGCCTCGACGAACGGCTGCATCACCTGTTCGGACGGATTCCGGACGCCAAGGTCCACCTCTACGGCAAGACCGAGCGGCCGGGTCGCAAGGTGGGCCACGTCAACATCGTCGGGTGTGGGGAACGCGACGTGAACCGGGTGCGGGAACGCGCCGAGCGGGCTGCACACTGGTTGTCGCACGCAGAGTGGACGGACGGATGGGACGGGCACAGCGCCAATGACTGACAAACCGGTGGTCGGCTTGATCATGGGCTCCGACAGCGACTGGCCGGTGATGGAGGCCGCCGCCGAGGCGCTGGCGGAATTCGAGGTGCCCTTCGAGGTCGGAGTCGTGTCGGCGCACCGCACGCCGGGCCGGATGCTGGACTACGCCCGCGGCGCCGCGGCGCGCGACATCAAGGTGATCATCGCCGGGGCCGGCGGCGCCGCCCACCTGCCTGGGATGGTGGCCTCGGCCACCCCGCTGCCGGTGATCGGGGTGCCGGTGCCGTTGGCCAGGCTCGACGGGCTCGATTCCTTGCTGTCGATCGTCCAGATGCCCGCCGGGGTGCCGGTGGCCACGGTGTCGATCGGCGGTGCGCGCAACGCCGGACTGCTGGCGGTTCGCATCCTGGCCGCGTCGGATGTCGTGCTGCGCAAGCGGATGGCCAAGTTTCAGGACGACCTGGAAGCGCTGGTCTTGGAGAAGGACCGGGCGCTGCGTGAGCGATTACTCGGTGAGTGAAGACCCGGGTAAAGTGACCCGCGAGTAGCAAGGAGGCTGTGATGGCGGGAAATCCGGATTTCGACGTGTTCAAGTTGCCCGAGGAGCACGACGAGTTGCGGGCGGCGATTCGGGCGTTGGCCGAAAAAGAGATCGCGCCGTACGCGGCGGACTGCGACGAGAACTCGCGGTTCCCGCAGGAGGCGTTGGATGCGCTGAACGCGTCGGGATTCAACGCGGTGCACGTGCCCGAGGAGTACGGCGGGCAGGGTGCCGACTCGGTGGCCGCATGCATCGTCATCGAGGAGGTCGCCCGGGTCGACGCGTCGGCGTCGCTGATCCCGGCGGTCAACAAGCTCGGCACCATGGGTTTGATCCTGCGCGGATCCGACGAGCTGAAGAGCAAGGTGCTGCCGTCGATCGCCTCCGGTGAGGCGATGGCGTCGTATGCGCTGTCCGAGCGAGAGGCCGGCAGCGACGCGGCGTCGATGCGTACCCGCGCCAAGGCCGATGGCGACGACTGGATCCTCAACGGAGCCAAGGCGTGGATCACCAACGGCGGCAAGTCATCCTGGTACACGGTGATGGCGGTGACCGATCCCGACAAGGGCGCCAACGGCATCTCGGCGTTCATGGTCCACATCGACGACGAGGGCTTCACCATCGGGCCCAAGGAACGCAAGCTGGGGATCAAGGGCTCGCCGACCACCGAGCTGTACTTCGAGAACTGCCGCATCCCGGGCGACCGGATGGTCGGCGACCCGGGTACCGGGTTCAAAACGGCGCTGGCCACCCTCGACCACACCCGCCCGACGATCGGCGCCCAAGCCGTCGGCATCGCGCAGGGCGCGCTGGACGCGGCGATCGCCTACACCAAGGACCGCAAGCAGTTCGGCTCGTCGATCAGCAGCTTCCAGGGTGTGCAGTTCATGCTCGCCGACATGGCGATGAAGGTCGAAGCCGCCCGGCTGATGGTGTACTCGGCCGCGGCCCGCGCCGAGCGCGGTGAGCACGACCTCGGGTTCATCTCGGCCGCGTCGAAGTGCTTCGCCTCCGACGTCGCGATGGAGGTGACCACCGACGCCGTGCAGTTGTTCGGCGGCGCCGGCTACACCGTGGACTTCCCGGTCGAGCGCATGATGCGCGACGCCAAGATCACCCAGATCTACGAGGGCACCAACCAGATTCAGCGGGTTGTGATGTCCCGCGCGCTGCTGCGCTAGTCGGGTTGCTCGGCCGGTCGCAGGTGGGTGATGTCGCCGGCCGACACCGTGACGACCTCGGTGCCGGTGTCGATACTCAGCCGGCCCAGGGCGTCGATATCGCTTGCAACACCGGTGATCTCGCGATCGCCGGGCAGGATGGCCCGCACCTGGCTACCCAGAGTGAGGCTGCGGCTGCGGTAGTCGGCGACCAGGGCCGGGTCGGGACCGTGCGCCGCCTGCCACGCCTGGATGCGCGCGGTCAGCTCGCGCAGGATCGCTGCGATCAGGACGTCGCGGTCCAGCATCTGCGCCCCCAGCATCTGCAGTGAGGTGGCCCGGGGGTCGGGTGCCTCCGCCGCAGTCAACGTCACGTTGAGGCCGAGGCCCACCACGATGATCGGATCGGGGGCGGCCACCTCGGCCAGGATGCCGGCGAGCTTGCCGCTGCCCACCAGCACATCGTTGGGCCACTTCACGCCGGCCTCGACGCCGGTACTGGTTCGGACGGCGTCGACCAGTGCCACGCCGGTGAGCAGCGGCAGCCAGCCCCACGCCTCGGCTGGGACTCCGTCGGCGGCCACGCCGACCGACAGCGCGATCTGTGAGCGCGGTGGCGCCGACCAGCTGCGGCCGTTGCGGCCGCGGCCTGCGCTCTGGTGTTCGGCGAGCAGCACCGCGCCGCGGATGTCCTCACCGGCGGCATGCCGGGCCAGCAAGTCGGCATTGGTGGAACCGGTCTCGTCGACCACGTCGATGCGCCCGGGGACGTGGTCTCGGATCGCGCTGAGATTCAGTGGGGCTCGGTGCACCCACGGCAGCCTAGTGCTGCCTCAGGGCGTGGCATGGATGGGCAACGCGCTGAACACCAGCGTGAGCCGTAGTGGGCCGATCCGATTCCGCAGTTCGGTGAACGTCCGCGCGCGCAGTTCGTCCTGCTCGTCGACAGACATCGTGCCGGTGTAGGACACCCGCAGATCCACCTCGGTGGTCTTGCCTCGGCTGATCGCCAGCGCGTCGACCAGGGTCAGTTCGTGGTCGAGCTCGTGGGCGTGTTCTTCGGCGACGGCAGCGATCGCGGCGCGCACGGCCGCGTCGAGTTCAGGATCGGCGCGCCGTCCCGACAGTCGGCCGAACTCGAGGCGGATCTGCCGGATGGGCTCGCCCACCAGCAGCGCGCACAGGATCAGCACGATGATGCTGTCGGCGATGTCCTTGATGTTGAAGGTCGCCGACGTGACAACGGTGCCCTCCGGCAGCACGGCGACGACCACCAGGGAGGCGCAGATGCCCCCGCTGATGAGGGCCTCCATCTTGGCCGCGGTGGCCTCGACCTTCAGCAGGGCGGATGCACCGCCCACCGAGCGATTGTTGCGTTCGTGGTTCCACTTGAGCCCGAAGCAGATCAGCACGCACACCGCGGTGTAGATGGCGGCGAGCCCGAATTCCGGCTCGGATCCCTTACGAGTGATCAGGTAGTCGATCACCTTGATCGAGTTCGTCACCACCCCGACGATGACCACGCCCAGGATCATCAGCGAACGGAACAGTGCGTAGAGATTCTCCAGTGCCAGCCGGCCGTACGGGCTGTCGACATCGGCGGGCTTGGCCGCGGTGACCGCCAGCCGGGCCGCGATGAACGCCGCTGCCGCGTTGATGAGCGAGATGACACCGTCGAGCTGGGTGGCCGACACCCGGGTGATGGCGTAGATGGCGAAGCCGAGCACCGCAAGGCCGACCATGGTGACCATGTAGGCGTACAGACTGCGCCGTTCGGCCCGCAGGACCGCGGCCTCCGACGTGCCCGTCATCGGTCGCGGGTGACTTTCTCGGTCGATCGCCGACGCTCCAGCGCCGAAGGATCGGGATTGGCCACCTGCACCAGCGACGCACCGGCGACGAACACCGCCAGCAGGTGAGCCACCACCTCGTCGGGCGTCGACCACGGCAGTGACGACATCACCCGGTCGTCGGCGGTGATACCGGACTTCTCGGCGGAATCCCATGCCGCCGAGAGCACTTCGTCGACCGATCGGCCCTCCAGCGCGGGTCCGGGCGCGGTCTCGGTGATGAACTGATCGCCGTGCACGCGCACCGCTGTCGCGTAGTCGGTCACTCCGACCGGGAGATCCGGTACCGGCTTGCCGAACGGGTCCAGTGACAGCACGGCGACCTCACCGCCGGCCGCCGCCTCGTCGGCCTCGTCGAGCCGCTCGGCGGTGCACAGCGCGAGATCGGCGGCCCCGGAGAGTACGACCTCGGCGCCGATCCACCACACGCCGAGCAGGACGGCCGCCGTCTGCCAGTGTGCGGGCAACAGCACTGCCACCCGGCTGCCCGGTCCGGCGCCGAGTTCGTCGCGGAGCAGGTTGGCGGTCTTGGCCGCCCAGTTGGCCAGCGTCACCGTCGAGCACTCGATGCGCTCCCCGGTCGCGTCGTCGTAGAAGGTGATCCGCGGACCCATCGGGTCGGACTTGAGCAGTGGATCGAGCACTGCTGCAGTCAGATTGGTCATCAGTTGACGCACTTGGGGTCGTCCGACCCCGCGGTGATGATGGGCGACGGCGGAGGAGCCGTGCCGTCACCGGCCTGGCCGGCCGCCTGGCTGACCGTCGCCGAGGTCGGCAGCGAGCCCTCCAGACCGGAACCGGGGCCGGTGTAGTCGCTGGACAACACCACCCGCACGGTTCCCGCCGGAATGGCTCCGTCGGCCACCACGGGCAGTCCGCCGAGCTCCTTGGCGACCGCCTGGGCGCCGAGATCGTCTTCCTTGGCCGCCTGTACCTGGCTGCGGGCCACGTGGTCCTTGTCGTTGTTACCGACATCACCGGAACCGAAGCCCTTGGCGCTCAACACCTCCGAGACTGCGCCGGCCAGACCGTTGATGTCGGTGTCGTTGATCACGTCGGCCTTCGTCTGGTCCGGGGAGTAGGCGATCTTCTCCGTCTTGCCCTCCGCCTGGTCGTGCAGCAGGCTGGCCACCCACTCCTGCACCTGAACGGGATCGACCCGGACCACCGACTGCATGCCGTCGTCGCTCCAGCCGGCCTCGTCGAGAACCGGGATGGTCGCGAACGCCACATTGCCGCCCGCGAGGTGCTCGAGCTGCTTGATGAAATCCATGATGTCCCAGCCCGAGGACAGCACCACCGAGCGCTGGATCGCGTCCTGGAGCCGGTTCAGGGTCGACGGGCTGGTCAAGGTCTTACCGGAAATCACCTGGTGGGCAAGCGATGCCATGACCACCTGCTGACGGACCACCCGGTCGAGATCGCCACGGGGCAGGTCGTGACGCTGCCGGACGAAGCTCAAGGCCTGCGGCCCGTTGAGCTTCTGCCAGCCGGCCGGGAAGTCGGCACCGGAAAGAGGTTCGTAGACAGCATCTTTCAAACACACGTCGACTCCGCCGAGTGCGTCGGTGATCAGCGAGAATCCCAGCAGACCGATCTCGGCGTAGTGGTCGACCGTGACACCGGTGAGATCGGCCACGGTGGTGATCAGCGCCTCACGACCGGCCTCGACGGCCTTGGGCTCGGCCTCGGCAGGGTCGACACCCTGCTGCTCGACGAGCTCCTTCATCTTCTCCAGCTTCACCTGGCCGTAGACCCCGTTGATCTTGGTCTTGCCCAGGCCGGGGGCTTTGACATAGGAGTCGCGGGGGATCGAGATCGCGGTGGCGGACTTCCCGTTGTTCGGGATGCGCACCAGGATGATCGTGTCGGTGTTCGTCGACACGTCGTCGCCCGCGTGCAGGGCCGCGAGCTCCTCTTCCGACAACGGATTGCCGTGCGCGTCGGTGCGGCTGTCCATGCCCACCAGCAGGATGTCGATCGCGCCATCCTGACCGCCGCCGCCGAGCGCCGCGGTGCTCATGTGGAAGATGCCGTTCTCGAAGGACCGGATCTTGCCCCACGCCACACCGGTGCCGACCATCACCATCACGGCGATCAGCGCGAGCACCGTACGGGTCACCCGCTGGGCGCCCGTCAGTGCTTCGGAGTCAGCAGGCATCAGCCCAGGCTACTGGGGAGATGGGCGCAAGCCGGGTAGCCGAAACCGGCGTGCCAGACTCGTCTGTGTGGCAGCGCGCATCGTGATCACCGGCGCCGGTGGCCAGGTCGGGCGGTTTCTCGCAGGTGAGGCGGCCCGCCGAGGCCACGAGGTCAGCGCGCTGACCCACCGGCAGTGGGACATCGCCGACCCGGCCGCCGCGCAGCGATTCATCACCGAAGGTGACCTGGTCGTCAACTGTGCGGCGATCACCGACGTCGACGCCGCGGAGGCCGACCCCGACACCGCCTATGCCGTGAACACCGGCGGAGCCGAGAACATCGCGCACGCCTGCGCCCGAGTCGGCGCGCAGCTGGTGCACATCTCCACCGACTACGTGTTCTCCGGCGAGCAGCGGCACCCCTATGAGGTCGGCGACGAGACCGCGCCGTGCAACGTCTACGGACGCACCAAGCTGGCCGGCGAACTGGCCGTCCTGGCCGCCATGCCCGACGCGCACGTCGTGCGCACCTCCTGGGTGTACACCGGTGGCGCCGGCACCGACGTGGTCGCGGGCCTGCGCCGGCTGGCCGCCACCGAGGCGACCGTGGACGCGGTCGACGACCAGATCGGGTCGCCCACCTACGTCAAAGACCTGGTGGACGCGCTTCTCCAGATCGGTCTCGGCAGCATGCGCGAGCCGGTCCTGCACGTCGCCGACGAAGGTGCGTGCACCCGGTACGAGCAGGCCAGGGCCGTGTTCGAAGAGCTGGGTGCCGACCCGGACCGGGTCCGGCCGGTCAGCTCCGCACAGTCCGCCCGTCGGGCACCGCGCCCGGCCTATTCGGCCCTGTCGATGGCGATGTCGGTGCGCGCCGGGGTCAGCCCGCCCCGGCCGTGGCGCGCGGCGCTGGCCGAGGCGCTTGCTCAACCCGTCGACGACGGACAGTTACCCTCTACGCCGTGACGTCGAGCCGCCCCCTGACCGTGGTCACGGTGACGTACTCGCCGGGCTCCCATCTCGATCGCTTCCTGTCGTCGCTGACCGTGGCCACCGACCGCCCGGTGACGGTCGTGCTGGCCGACAACGGGTCCACCGACGGCGCCCCGGAAGAAGCGGTCGAGCGCTACCCCGGGACCACGCTGCTGCGCACCGGTGCCAACCTCGGCTACGGCAGCGCCGCCAACCGCGGGGTGGCCAGCGCCCCGGCCGACGACGAGTTCGTGATCGTGGCCAACCCCGACGTGGTCTGGGGCCCCAACAGCATCGACGAGCTCCTCGAGGCTGCCGAGCGCTGGCCGCGCGCCGCGACACTGGGACCCCTGGTCCGCGATCCCGACGGAGCCGTCTACCCGTCGGCCCGGCACCTGCCCAGCCTGGTGCGCGGCGGGATGCACGCCGTCGTCGGGTTCGTCTGGAAAACCAACCCGTGGACCCGGGCCTACCGGCAGGAATACCTCGAGCCCACCGAACGGCCGGTGGGGTGGCTGTCGGGCTCCTGTCTGCTGATCCGACGCGCGGCGTTCGACCAGGTGGGCGGCTTCGACGAGCGCTACTTCATGTATATGGAAGACGTCGACCTCGGCGACCGGCTGGGCCGGGCCGGCTGGCTCAACGTGTACGTGCCGTCGGCGGAAATCCTGCACGACAAAGGCCACTCGACGGGCCGTGACCCGGCCACCAATCTCCGGGCTCATCACCAGAGCACTTACATTTATCTGGCCGACCGCCATTTCGGCTGGTGGCGCGCGCCGCTGCGGTGGACGATGAAGGGCGCGCTGAAGGTTCGGTCGCGCGCGGCGGTACGCAAGTCCCGCCGTGAGCTGGCGCAAAGGTAGGGGGCCTTGGTGAGTGACGTTGATCCGTCGAAAGTCGACGCGGTGGTGCTCGTCGGTGGGAAGGGCACCCGGCTCCGGCCGCTGACCCTGTCGGCCGCCAAGCCGATGCTGCCCACCGCCGGCCTGCCGTTTCTGACCCACCTGTTGTCCCGGATCGCCGAGGCCGGGATCGAGCACGTCATCCTGGGCACCTCGTACAAGGCGGCGACCTTCGAATCCGAGTTCGGCGACGGCTCCAAGCTCGGACTGCAGATCGAATACGTCACCGAGGAACACCCGCTGGGCACGGGCGGCGGCATCGCCAACGTCGTCCCGAAACTGCGCAACGACACCGTGATGGTGTTCAACGGGGACGTGCTCTCCGGGATGGACCTGCGGCAGATGCTGTCGAGCCACTACGCGTCGCAGGCCGATCTGACCCTGCACCTGGTGCGGGTCAGCGACCCGCGGGCGTTCGGATGTGTGCCCACCGACGCCGACGGCGTGGTGCAGGCCTTCCTGGAGAAGACCGAGGATCCGCCGTCCGACCAGATCAACGCCGGCACCTACATCTTCAAGCGCGAAATCCTCGACCGGATCCCGCGCGGGCGGGAGGTGTCGGTGGAGCGCGAGATCTTCCCTGCGCTGCTGTCCGACGGCGTCAAGGTGTGCGGCTATGTCGACTCCAGTTACTGGCGAGACATGGGTACACCGGAAGACTTCGTCCGCGGCTCGGCCGACCTGGTGCGCGGACTGGCGCCCTCGCCGGCGCTGGGCGGGCGCCGCGGGGAGAGCCTGGTGCACGACGGGGCGTCGGTGTCGCCGGGAGCGGTCCTGGTCGGCGGGACCGTGGTCGGCCGCGGCGCGGAGATCGGGCCGGGAGTCCGCCTGGACGGCGCGGTCGTCTTCGACGGCGCGCATATCGAGGCGGGCTCGGTGGTGGAACGTTCGATCGTCGGCGCCGGCGCCCGGATCGGACCGCGGGCGTTGATCCGTGACGGCATCATCGGCGACGGCGCCAACATCGGGGCACGTTGCGAACTGCTGCGCGGGGCGCGCGTGTGGCCCGGAGTCGTGATCCCGGACTGCGGAATCCGCTACTCGTCGGACATCTAGTTTCGCGAGCGGCCGACGGCGACCAGGTGCGCCACCGCTGCGTCGATCCCGGCGGGCAGCGCATCGACCGGCCACCACCGCAGATCCAGGGATTCGTCACTGATCGCGATCACAGCGTCGGCCGGTGCCCTGGCGATGAACTGCAGATCCAGGTGACGGGTCGGCACCCCCAGCGAGCAGGTCAGCGCATGCACGTGAATGGCGCCCAGTGCGGCGTCGAGGCGCAGGCCCGCGATGCCCGATTCCTCGGTGGCCTCGCGCAGGGCGGCGGCCATGATGTCGGTATCGGAGTCCTCGCAGTGCCCACCGAGCTGCACCCACCGCCCGAGCCGCGGATGCAGGGTCAGCAGAACGTCGTCGCCGGAGTCGGACACCACCAGGGCGGAGGCGGTGATATGGCCGGGGACGCAGGCGCGCCGGCAGGCGTCGTCGCGCGCGTAGAGGAACGCCAGGACGGCCTCGCGTAGCGAATCCTGGCCGGAGTCGGGCGCGTCCCAGTTGCTCAGCAGGGCGATCGCCGAGTCCCGCACGGTCATCGGCGCACCAGCAGATCGCCGACCGGCGCCGGATCGCGGGGCTCGGGTGGGTCGAGCGGGTAGCCGATCGCGATGGCGCCCAGCGGCTCCCAGTCAGGCGGCAGGTCGAGAATGTCGCGGACGAGTCCGGCGGCGAAGATGGTCGAGCCGATCCAGCAGCTGCCCACGCCGCGGACGGCCAGCCCGACCAGCAGAGCCTGCACCGCCGCGCCTACCGCGACGGTGAACATGGTGTGCTCGGCCACCGTTCGGGCCTGGTCCGGATAGCTGTGCGCCCCTTCGGGAACCAGGAACGGAATCACGACCTCTGGTGCGTCGTACAGGATCTGCCCCCGGCGCACGCGCCGCTCGACGGCGTCGGCCGGCCTGCCGTCGGCGGTGAGATCGGCGCGCCAGGCGTCTTTCATCGCATCCAGCAGAGCGGTGCGACGTTCGCGGTCGGCCAGCCAGACGAACCGCACCGGCCGGGTGTGGTGCGGGGCGGGCGCGGTGAGCGCCTCGGCCACCGCGGCCTCGATGAGAGCCCCGTCGACCGGGTCGGCGGCGAACTGGCGCACCGACCGGCGCAGCAACTGGGCCTGGCGGCGGCCGAGTTCGATCGATTCGGCAGTGCCCAGCCAGAACAGGTCGTCCTCTCCGCTGCGCAACAGGCGGGCCGCGCTGGAGCCGTCGTCGTCGAGGTGCAGGCCGCGCACCACCGCGACCGGGACCGCGGTGAGTTTTCCTTTGACAAGGTCGGCGGCGGCGGCGATTTCGTCGGCCACCGCCACCTCGGTGACCACCAGCTCGTTGCCGTGCTGGTCGACGGCGCCGGCGTAGCCGTAGAGCACCGGCAGCCCGGACGAGCCGATCGCGGCATCGGTCTGACCGTTGCGCCAGGCCCGTCCCATCGTGTCGGTGACGAGCACCGCGACAGTCACACCCAACCGCTCGCGCAGCGCCGTCCGCAGAGCGGCCGCGCTGCGGTCGGGATCGACAGGCAGCAGGGCCAATTCGGTCGATCCGACATTGGAGCCATCGACACCGGCGGCTGCCTGGACGATGCCGTTGCGGTTCTCGGTGATCAGCGTCCGACCCTTGCGGGCCAGGACGCGTACCGCCTCGGCGTCGATCAGACTGCGGCGCAGGGTGTCTCGTTCCTCAGGGTCGGCTGGCGCGTCGACGATACGGCCCTCACACTTGGACATCACCTTGCTGGTGACGACGACGACGTCACCGTCGCGGAGCCAGGGCGCGGCGGTGCTCAACGCCGCGGCCAGGTCGTCGCCCGGCCGGAACTCGGGCAGGCCGGTGACGGGCAGGATCTCGACGGGTGCGGCGCTGCCGTGGTCGCCTCCGGGCGGAGGCGTCGGGCTCGAGCCGAGCGTCACCGTGCCACACCGGCCAATTCGAGGCCGGCCCGGACCATCTCGGCGGTGGCCGACGGGTCGGACATCAGCAGGGGTATCGATTTCACCGTCACTCCGGGTATTTCGGCGTGGTCTGCTTCGGAGATCAACCAGTAGTCCAGGATTCCGGTCGCCGATCGCGCGCCGTAATGGCGGGCCACCGCTTGCGACGACGTCTCGACGCCGATCACCGAGAGGCATTCGTCGGCCATGCCCCGCAATGGCTTTCCGCCGATGATGGGGGAGTAGCCGATGACGGGGGCGGGGGTGGACCGCAGGGCGGCGCGGACTCCGGGGATGGCCAGAATCGCGCCGACGCTCACCACCGGGTTCGACGGGGCCAGCAGGACGACGTCGGCGTCGGTGATCGCGTCGACGACACCGGGCCCGGCAGTGGCGCTTTCAGATCCCACGAACGCAAAGCTGTGCGTGGGGACCTGGGCCCGGTAGCGCACCCACCACTCCTGGAAATGGATGGCTTTGCGGTCACCGGTCTCGGGATCGTCGATCACCACGTGGGTTTCGCACCGGTCGTCGCTGGCGGGCAGCAGCGTGGCGCCCGGCTTCCAGCGATCGCACAGCGCCTCGGTCACCTGCGACAGCGGATACCCGGCCCGCAGCATTTGACTTCTCACCAAATGCGTGGCCAAATCCCGGTCGCCCAAGCCGAACCAATCCGGCTGCACACCGTAAGCAGCCAATTCCTCTTTGGCATTCCACGTCTCGTTGCGATGGCCCCAGCCGCGCTCGGGATCGATACCGCCACCCAGGGTGTACATGCAGGTGTCGAGGTCCGGGCAGATCCGCACGCCATGCATCCACGCGTCGTCGCCGATGTTGACCACGGCGGTCAGCGCGTGATCAAGATCGCCTGTGGCTGCGGATATCTGGCCGGCGAACTGGCCGAGCCCGAGCAGTCGTTGCACGCCGAGCAGGAAGCGGGCCCCTCCGACGCCGCCGACCAGAGCGGTGATCTTCACACCGACCGACACTAGGCGGTCGGGGCTTTCGGTGGTGCACGCGGTCACGATCGCGTCACTCCCGAGACACGCCGAGGCATCGACTCGCCGAATTGTCCAAGGGAAATGGTATTAATTTCGGTTCAATCGCTTGACCGCACCGGCGCGGCCGTGTCTAATCACATCAGTGTCATTTCCCGGTCGGACCTGCCGGTTTCGGTGTCCCAGACCGTGATTCGACCAGGTGTTCGAATTGAGTTGGGCACACTTCATAGTGGGCGACATGCAAAAGATCTACGAAACCAGGTGAGGAGGCGGAAATGTCCTTTGAGCACGTAATCGGCGCGATGGGGTTACCGCAGTCCGTTCCCGGCTCGCAGACGATGGGGGTTATGGCACGCGCTCACCTGAGTTTGGTGCCGGACCCGATCATCGACGCGACACCGGATACGGCCGAAGACGAAGACCAGTGGCAGGAACGTGCGCTGTGCGCGCAGACCGACCCCGAAGCATTCTTCCCCGAGAAGGGTGGCTCCACCCGCGAGGCCAAGCGCATCTGCCTGGGCTGCGAAGTGCGCGACGCGTGCCTCGACTACGCCCTGGCCCACGATGAGCGGTTCGGAATCTGGGGCGGGCTCTCCGAGCGGGAGCGTCGCCGCCTCAAGCGCGGCATCGTCTGACCGCGCGCGACCTTAGTCCTCTTCCATACTCGGGTCGATGACGGACGGTTCGACCCCGAGATAGGTGGCCACCTGCGCCACCAAGATCTCGTGCAGAAGATCGGTCAGATCGATCGAGTCTTTGGCTCGCCGTTCGATCGGCTTGCGAAACAGCACTATTCGGGCCCGCGTGGCGTTACCGCGAACATCGACCCCGGCCGGGATCAGCCTGGCCAGTGCGATCGGCCCATCGGCGACCACTTCGGCCGGCCACTGCACACTGTCCGGATCCTTCGGCGCGATGCGCGGGATCTCGTCGACGGCGACATCAAGACCGGTGAGCCGCTGTTGCCAGCGCCGCTCGATCGGCTCGTAGGCTTCCAGCACCGCCATGTCGAACCGCTCCGCGCGGCTGCGCCAGCCCGGCACAGTCGGTGGCAGCAACGGACCGCGCATCTCGCGTCCCCGGCGCGACCCCGGACCGCCGCCGGAGCGGCCACCTCGCCGGGAGCTGCGGGAATCGGGCACGAGGGTGATCGTAACGGTTGTGAATCGGCCGCCTGCCGGCTGCGCGTGTCCGCTGCTCACCTGTGAATGAACCGCGATAGCCTCACGGGCGTGAATGTTCCCCGTCGCTGCTGCCGGCCCGGGTGCCCCCATTATGCGGTGGCGACGCTGACGTTCGTCTATTCCGATTCCACCGCCGTCGTCGGCCCGCTGGCAACCTCGCGCGAACCGCATTCCTGGGACCTGTGCGTCGGTCATGCCAACCGCATCACCGCGCCGCTCGGATGGGACCTGGTTCGCCACGCCGGCCCGTTGCCCGAGTACCCCGACGAGGACGATCTGGTCGCCCTCGCCGACGCCGTCCGAGAAGGCCGCGACGGACTGTCGGCACGCCCACCGGTTGCCGGCTTCTCCGATCCCAGCGGCGCCGCCCACGCGCCCGCGACCGGTGCCCCGATGATGCCGGCGGCTGCACACCGGCCGACCGCAGCCGGCCGTCGCCGTGGACACCTGCGGGTACTGCCGGACCCGGCCGACTGACGAGATAGCGGCCCTTACTGCGGCGGCGGAACAGATAGGCTGGCGGCCAAGAGTCCCTCTCGGTCAGGAGATCCGCCATGTCCAGGCCCGCCGATGCGGTCCGTCGTGTGATCAAGGCTTATGACGTGCGCGGCCTGGTCGGTCAGGAGGTCGACGAGGGCTTCGTGGCCGACGTCGCCGGCGCGTTCGCCCGCCTGATCCGGGTCGAGGGCGGCCGACAAGTGGTCATCGGCTACGACATGCGGGAAAGCTCGCCCACCTTGGCTGCGGCCTTCGCCGAGGGGGTGACCGCACAAGGTCTGGACGTGGTGCGGATCGGATTGTCCTCCACCGACCAGCTGTACTTCGCGTCCGGCTTCCTCGGCTGTGCCGGAGCGATGTTCACCGCCAGCCACAACCCGGCCGCTTACAACGGCATCAAACTGTGCCGGGCCGGAGCCAAACCGGTCGGCGAGGACACCGGGCTCGCGGTGATCCGCGACGAGGTGATCGCCGGGGTGCCCGGCTACGACGGCGCGCCCGGTCAGATCCGCGACCAGGACGTGTTGGCCGACTACGGCCAGTTCCTTCGCTCGCTGGTCGACATGGCCGAGCTGCGCCCGCTGCGGGTCGCGGTCGACGCGGGTAACGGCATGGCCGGGCACACCACGCCCGCCGTGCTGGGGCCGATCTCGTCGCTGACGGTGTTGCCGCTGTACTTCGAGCTCGACGGGGCGTTTCCCAACCATGAGGCGAACCCGCTGGAGCCGGCCAACCTGGTCGATCTGCGGCGGTTCGTGGTGGACACCGGCGCCGATATCGGGCTGGCGTTCGACGGGGACGCCGACCGCTGTTTCGTGGTCGACGAGCGCGGCGAGCCGGTCTCGCCGTCGGCGGTCACCGCGCTGGTGGCGGGTCGCGAACTCAGCCGGGAGATCGGCGCGACGGTGATCCACAACCTGATCACCTCGCGCGCGGTGCCCGAGCTGGTCATCGAGCGCGGCGGCACACCGGTGCGCTCACGCGTCGGGCACTCTTACATCAAGGCGCTGATGGCCGACACCGGGGCGATCTTCGGCGGAGAACACTCCGCGCACTACTACTTCCGGGACTTCTGGGGCGCCGACTCCGGCATGCTGGCCGCGTTGCACGTCCTGGCCGCACTCGGCGAGCAGGATCGGCCGCTCTCGGAACTGATGGCCAACTACCAACGGTACGAAGCTTCCGGGGAGATCAACTTCCGGGTCACCGACGCACCAGCCTGCGTCGACGCGGTGCTGAAATCCTTTGGCAATCAGGTTGTTTCGCTGGACCACTTGGATGGCGTGACGGTCGACCTCGGTGCCGGCGCGTGGTTCAACCTGCGCACGTCCAACACCGAGCCGCTGCTGCGTCTCAATGTCGAAGCGCGCACGTCCGCCGAGATCGACGAAATCGTGCGGCGGGTGTCCGACGACATCGCCGCCGAGCAGAGCGAGCCGGTGCCGTGAGTGCTGCGCACGTCACCGTCGACCTCGACGACACCGAAGGTCTGCTGGAGGCCGACCGAGACGGGTTGTTACGGGCCGCGGCGATGGCGGGCGCTCAGGTGCGCGCCACCGCGGCCGCGGTCGACGAAGGCGAGTTGGCATCCATCGCCGGCGGCCACCGGCCGCGGACGGTGATCTGGGTGGCCGGTCGGGGAGCCGCCGAGAGTGCCGGTGCGATGCTGGCCGCCACGCTGAGCGGGGTGGCCGGCGAGCCGATCGTGGTGGCATCGGAGTCGCCGCCCTGGATCGGCCCGCTCGACGTGCTGATCGTCGCCGGCGACGACGCCGGAGACCCGGCACTGGTGACCGCGGCGGCGACCGCGGTGCGCCGCGGCGCCCGGGTTGTCGTGGCGGCACCCTACGAGGGACCGCTGCGCGATGCCACCGCTGGGCGCGCGGCGGTGCTGGAACCGCGGCTGTGGGCGCCCGACGAATTCGGGCTGAGCCGCTACCTGGCGGCCGGGTTGGCGGCAGTGCAGGCCGTCGATCCGGCGTTGCAGACCGATCTCGCGACCCTGGCCGACGAACTCGACGCCGAGGCACTGCGTAACAGCGCCGGCCGTGAGGTGTTCACCAATCCGGCCAAGGCGCTGGCCGAGCGGATGTCCGGTCGCGACGTCGTGCTCGCCGGTGACGGAGCGGCCACCCTGACTCTGGCCCGGCACGCTGCGGTGGTGCTGCTCCGACTGGCCGGCAAGGCAGTCGCCGCCGCGGGGCTCTCCGACGTCCTCGTCGCGTTGCGCACTGGTGTGGCAACGCAATTCGGTGACCCGGTGGACGCGCTGTTCCACGACGAGGAGCTGGACGGTCCGCTGGCCAGAGGGCCGCGGGTGCTGGCACTGACCCTGGAGGCCGACCGGCCGCTGGTCGCCGCCCGGGTCAGCGGATTCGACGACGTCGATCTGGTGGGGGTCGAGGACATCGGCGAGGCGGGGGCGGCGCCCGCACCGAGTGGACGTGCCGAACAACAGTTGGCAACGCTGGCCGTCCGACTGCAGATGGCCGCGGTTTACCTGAGATTGGTGGGGGGATAGCTTCGGCGTGGAATTGCTACGAGGGGCGACCCGTACCTACGCGTGGGGATCTCGGACGGCCATAGCGGAATTCACCGGACGGCCTTCGCCGACCCCACACCCGGAGGCCGAGCTGTGGTTCGGTGCGCATCCCGGGGATCCGGCCTGGCTACAGACCGCCGACGGCGAAACGTCACTGCTCGAGGCGGTGCGCTGCGACCCCGACGGTCAGCTGGGGTCCGCGGTGCGTCACCGCTTCGGTGACGTGCTGCCGTTCCTGGTCAAGGTGCTCGCAGCCGAGGAGCCGCTGTCCCTGCAGGCCCATCCCAGCGCCGAACAAGCCGTGGAGGGTTACGTTCGGGAGGATCGGGTCGGCGTGCCGCTGAATTCGCCGATCCGCAACTACCGCGACCGCAGCCACAAGCCGGAACTCCTGGTGGCGCTCAGCGATTTCGAGGCGCTCGGCGGCTTCCGGCCCGCGGCCCGTTCGGTCGACTTCATGCGGGCGCTGTCGGTGTCGGACCTCGACCCGTTCATCGCGTTGCTCAGCGGACAGTCCGATGCCGACGGGCTGCGCGCCCTGTTCACCACCTGGATCACGGCGCCACAACCGGACCTGGACACGCTGATCCCGGCGGTGCTCGACGGTGCGGTGTCCTACGTCCGGTCCGGGGCGGCGGAGTTCGCCGACGAGGCCAAGACGCTGCTGGAGCTGGGAGAGCGGTATCCCGGCGACGCGGGCGTGCTGGCGGCCCTGCTGCTCAACCGGATCTCGCTCGCCCCGGGCGAGGCCATCTACATGCCGGCCGGCAATCTGCACAGCTACATCCACGGTGTGGGCATGGAGATCATGGCCAACTCCGACAACGTCCTTCGCGGTGGGCTCACCCCCAAGCACGTCGACGTCCCCGAGCTGTTGCGGGTGCTGGATTTCACCCCGGCCGACGAGGCGACCCTGCGCACGCCCACCCATCGCGACGGCATCGAACTGATCTACGACACCCCCGCGGTGGAGTTCGCCGCCTGCGTCCTCATGCTCGACGGGGACAACCTGGGTCACGAGATCGACGCCCCGTCGCGCCATGACGGCCCGCAGATCCTGGTCTGCACCGAGGGGTCGGTGGTGGTACGTGCCAAGTCCGACGTGGTCGTGCTCGAGCGCGGCTCCGCCGCCTGGGTGGCCGCCGATGACGGTCCGATCCGGCTGGAGGCGAGCACGCCTGCCAAGCTGTTTCGGGCTACGGTTGGCCTCTAGAAACGGGAGGGGCAACCGATGTCGACCGAGGGCAGTACCAAGGCGATTCTGGCGGCGCTGGCCGCCAACGCGGGTATCGCGGCCGCCAAATTCGTCGGGTTCCTCATCACGGGCAGCTCGTCGATGCTGGCCGAGTCAGTGCACTCGGTGGCCGACACCTCCAATCAGGGACTGCTGCTGCTGGGCCAGCGCCAGGCCCGCAAGGAGGCCGACAGCCTGCACCAGTTCGGCTACGGCCGCAGCCGGTACTTCTATTCGTTCGTGGTGGCCTTGGTGTTGTTCAGCCTGGGCTCGATCTTCGCCTTGTACGAGGGCTACCACAAGATCAGCCACCCCGAGCCGCTGACGTCGCCGATCGTAGCGGTGGTGATTCTGGCGGTGGCAATCGCACTGGAGTCCTATAGCTTTCGGACCGCGATGGTGGAGTCGCGGCCGCTGAAGGGCACCAGCAGCTGGTGGCAGTTCATCCGCCGGTCCCGCAGCCCCGAGCTGCCGGTGGTGTTGCTCGAAGACACCGGGGCGCTGGTCGGTCTGGTGTTCGCGCTCGCCGGAGTGGGCTTGACGATCCTGACCGGCAACCCGGTGTGGGACGGTGTCGGCACGATGTTCATCGGCGGGCTGCTCGGGGTCATCGCGGTGATCCTGATGGTGGAGATGCACAGCCTGCTGATCGGTGAGGGGGCCACCGTCGAGGAGTGCCGCTCGATCCACACCGCGCTGGAGCAGACCGCGAACGTGGACCGGGTGATTCACCTGCGGACCCAGTACCTCGGTCCCGAGGAGATGCTGGTGGGCGCCAAGATCGCGCTGGCGGCCGACACGGACCTGGCCACCGTGGCCGCGACGATCGACAACGCCGAGGCCGCCGTGCGTGCGGCGGTGCCCGCCGCCCGGGTCATCTATTTGGAACCGGATCTGGATCGCGCGCTGGCGCGTTAGCGCGCCGCCCGCCCCACCACAGCGACATGTTGTGCCGGATCGTGCGGCCGATGATGGTTGCGGGCGGCACCATGTAGAGACTGTCGAGCAGGCTGAATCGGCGCAGAAACCATTCCGCCAGTACCGGGTCGGTTTCCGCGGCGCCGAGGAACTGGTCGAACAGTGCTCCCACCGGCCGGTACCACCACGGCCCCGGTCCGTCGCTGCCGTGCAGGGTGAGGTCGCCGATCGCGTTCATCGTCCACACCGGGTAGGTGGTTTTGGCCGTGGCGCGGGCGAATTCGTGGGCCAGATCGCCGGTCGGCGACCGCAACGCTGCGCGCAGATGACCGGCCTGCAGTGCGGTCATCGTCATGCCCTGCCCGTAGGTCGGGTTGAAGCTCACCACGGCGTCACCGAACGGCACGATGCCGGCTGGGAAGCGGGTCAGTTTGTCGTAGCGGCGCCAACGACTGACCGGGTAGCGGTGGAATGCGATGTCGCCCAACGGTTCGGCGGCGCGAACCGCGGCGGCCAGCGGCGCGGGCAGGACCTCATCGGCGACGGCACAGATCTCGGCGAAGGTCTGTGGGGCGGCGGTGTGGCCGACGGTGAAGGCGGTCAACCCCCAGGTACGGTCCTCGTAGAACAGCATGCCCAGCCCCGCCGGCTGGGTCCGCGAGACTCCCGCGACCACCACTTTCTCGGTGATCAAGCCTTCTGGGATGCGCAATTGCTGTGTGGCATAGCCGATTCCGATGTCTACGGTGTTCTCGGCCGGGCGGGCGAAGCCCCATTCGTCAAGCCAAGCGGGTAGCCGGGTGCCGCGCCCGGACGCGTCGACGACCAGGTCGGCGGCCACGAATTCGTCCGCACCGGGCGTCGAGAGCAGCACTCCGGTGACGGCCTGACGCTCCCCGTCGAAGCGCGGCGCACTGACGTCGCGATGCTCGATGGTGACACCGGCCAGCGCGGCGGTGCGCCGGCGGATCTGCCATTCCAGCTGTTTGCGGCTGGGCACATAGGCGGTGAACTCATGACGCAGGGTGTGCCCGGTGCCCAGCACGTGTCCGGCGGCGCCGAAGTGGATGCAGTCAGGGCGGTTCTCGAGTTTGGCCACGCCGGCGTCGACCATGTCGTCGAGCAGGCCGGGGAACAAGGCCTCGAACTCGCCGGCGCCACGGGCCATCAGGATGTGCACGTGGCGGTCCTGCGGCACCGCGCTGCGGTGTTCGGGGGTCGCGGGCAGCACATCACGGTCGTAGACGGTCACCCGGTCGAAGTGCTCGGACAACACCCGGGCGGCGCACAGCCCCGCGATGCTGGCGCCGACGACAATTGCGTGTTTCCGATGCGCGGTTCTCCCGGGGCGTACCACGCCGACCGCGTACCCTGCTGCAACACCGGCTAACCGGGTATGAGGAGGGACATGCGCATGAGCCGAAACTGGCGAACCAAATCGGTGGAACAATCCATCCTCGACACCGACGAGCCGGGGACCCGGCTACGTAAGAATCTGACGTGGTGGGATCTGACGGTTTTCGGCGTCTCGGTGGTCGTCGGCGCCGGTATCTTCACCGTCACCGCGTCGACCTTCGGCAACATCACCGGTCCGGCGATCTCGGTGTCGTTCATCATCGCCGCGGTCACCTGCGGTCTGGCCGCCCTGTGTTACGCGGAGTTCGCCTCGACGCTGCCGGTCGCGGGCAGCGCGTACACCTTCTCCTATGCGACGTTCGGTGAGTTCACCGCCTGGATCATCGGGTGGGACCTGATCCTGGAGTTCGCGATCGGCGCGGCTGTAGTGGCCAAGGGCTGGTCGAGCTATCTGGGCACCGTCTTCGGTTTCTCCGGCGGGGTGATGGCGATCGGCCCGCTCAACTTCGACTGGGGTGCGCTGCTGATCGTCGCGGTGGTGGCGACGCTGCTGGCGCTGGGCACCAAGTTGTCCTCCAACTTCTCCGCGGCGATCACCGCGGTCAAGGTGGCGGTGGTCGCGCTCGTGGTCATCGTCGGGGCCTTCTACATCAAGGCGGCCAACTACTCGCCCTTTGTCCCGCCGTCGGATTCCGGGAAAGGCGGTGGCGGGCCTGAGGTCGATCAGTCGGTGTTCTCGCTGCTCACCGGGGCGGACAACAGTCACTACGGCTGGTACGGGGTGCTGGCCGGCGCGTCGATCGTGTTCTTCGCGTTCATCGGGTTCGACGTGGTGGCCACCACCGCCGAAGAGACCAAGAACCCGCAGCGCGACGTGGCGCGGGGGATTCTGGCGTCGCTGGCCATCGTCACGGTGCTCTACGTATCGGTGTCGATCGTGCTGGCCGGCATGGTCAGCTACACCGAATTGCGGGACAAGTCCGCGGACGGCCACGCCAACCTCGCCACCGCGTTCGCGCTCAACGGCGTCGACTGGGCGGCCAAGCTGATCTCGATCGGTGCGCTGGCCGGGCTGACCACCGTGGTGATGGTGCTGATCCTGGGCCAGTCCCGGGTGTTGTTCGCGATGTCCCGCGACGGCCTGCTGCCTCGCAGCCTGGCCCGCACCGGGTCGCGGGGCACTCCGGTGCGGATCACCGTGCTCGTGGCGGTCCTGATCGCTGTCGCGGCGACCGTCTTCCCGATCGCCAAGCTCGAGGAGATGGTCAATGTCGGCACGCTGTTCGCGTTCGCGTTGGTGTCGGCGGGAGTGATCGTGCTGCGCCGCACCCGGCCCGACCTGGAACGCGGGTTCCGGGCTCCGTTCGTCCCGGTGTTGCCGATCATCTCGATCGTCGCCTGCGCCTGGCTGATGCTCAATCTCACCGCGGTGACCTGGATCCGATTCGGCATCTGGATGGCGGTTGGCCTGGTCATTTACCTGGTCTACGGCCGCCGCCACTCGGTGCTGGCGCAACGGCAGCGGGAGGCCGCCACCGCCTCCTGATTTACAAATCAACTCTGTTTGTCTAGACACACGACAAAATTGCCTCTATAGTCAACTCATCAACGGTGATGGCACTCACATGGAGGTATGAGTCGTGACGTCTCAGCTGGACACCGGCGCCGGGCAGGCGCCGTCGATGCAATGGCGCGACCGCAAGCGCTATCTGTGGCTGATGGGTCTGGTCGCGCCGACGGCGCTGTTCGTGGTCCTGCCGATCGTCTGGGGTCTCAACCAGCTCGGCTGGACGACGGCGTCGCAGGCGTTCTTCTGGATCGGCCCGTTCCTGATCTACGTGCTGCTGCCGTCGCTGGACCTCAGGTTCGGCCGCGACGGGCAGAACCCGCCCGACGAGGTGATGGAGTACCTGGAGAACGACAAGTACTACCGGTACTGCACGTACGCGTTCATCCCGTTCCAGTTCGCCAGCCTGATCTTCGGCGCCTACATGTTCACCGCCACCAACCTGAGCTGGCTGGGCTACGACGGCGCGCTGGGTTGGTTCAGCAAGCTGGGTCTGGCCTTGTCGGTCGGTGTGCTCGGCGGCACCGGGATCAACACCGCCCACGAGTTGGGCCACAAGAAGGACGCGCTGGAGCGGTGGCTGTCAAAGATCACCCTGGCCCAGACGTTCTACGGCCACTTCTACATCGAGCACAACCGCGGCCACCACGTGCGGGTGGCCACCCCCGAGGATCCGGCGTCGTCGCGTTTCGGTGAGACCTTCTGGGAGTTCTTGCCGCGCAGCGTGTTCGGTAGTGCCCGCTCGGCGCTCGCCTTGGAGGCGGCCCGGATTCGCCGGCTCGGCAAGAGCCCGTGGGACCCGCGCACCTGGCTGGGCAACGACGTCCTGAACGCCTGGCTGATGTCGGTGGTGCTGTTCGGTGCGCTGATCGCGGTGTTCGGCCCGGCGGTGATTCCGTTCCTGATCATCCAGGCGGTGTTCGGGTTCTCGATGCTCGAATCGGTGAACTACCTCGAGCACTACGGCCTGCTGCGTCAGAAGAACGAGAACGGCCGCTACGAGCGGTGCACGCCGCAGCACAGCTGGAACTCCGATCACCTGGTGACCAACCTGTTCCTCTACCACCTGCAGCGGCACAGCGACCACCATGCCAATCCGACCCGGCGCTACCAGACGCTGCGCAGCATGGACGGGGCCCCCGAATTGCCCAGCGGCTACGCCACATTGATCGGTGTGACCTACTTCCCATGGGTATGGCGGCGGATGATGGACCACCGGGTGCTCGAGCACTACAACGGTGACATCACCCGGGTGAACATCGATCCGCGGCGGCGGGCCAAGATCCTGGCCCGGTACGGGGTGACCGCATGAGCGCCTACAAGTGTCCCGTGTGTGACTACGTGTACGACGAAGCGAAAGGGGCTGCCCGGGAGGGCTTTCCGCCCGGCACAGCCTGGGGTGAGGTCCCCGACGACTGGTGCTGTCCCGATTGCGGAGTGCGGGAGAAGGTCGATTTCGAAGCGATTGGAGCGATGCAGTGAGCGCAGAGCAGACCGACGCGGACTACAAACTCTTTGTCTGCGTGCAGTGCGGATTCGAGTACGACGAGGCCAAGGGCTGGCCGGAGGACGGTATCGCGCCAGGTACCCGCTGGGACGACATTCCCGAGGACTGGAGCTGCCCGGACTGCGGAGCCGCGAAGTCTGACTTCGAGATGGTGGAAGTCGCGAGGCCGTGACCACTAGTGTCGCGCATGTGAAGAGGCCTCGGGTTCCCTATCCCGAGGCCTCTCGCGCGCTGTTGCGGGAAACGGTCCTCGACGCGATGCGGGAGGAGTTGCTGACCAAGGACTGGTCGGCGATCACGCTGACCGACGTCGCGCGTACCGCAGGGATCAGCAGGCAGACCATCTACAACGAATTCGGCTCGCGCCAGGGCCTGGCGCAAGGGTATGCCCTGCGGCTGGCCGACCGCCTGGTGGACGCCATCGGCGACGCGATCGCCGCCAACGTCGGCGACGTCTACGCGGCCTTCACCGAAGGCTTCCGGCTGTTCTTCACCGAGTCGGCCGCCGACCCGCTGGTCATCTCATTGCTCACCGGCGTTGCCAAACCCGACCTGCTGCAGATGATCACGACCGACAGCGCGCCGATCATCAGCCGCGCGTCGGAGCGGCTGACGGACGCCTTCGTGAACAGCTGGGTCAACGCCAGCGAAGAGGACTCCGGGGTCCTGGCCCGGGCAATCGTGCGGCTGGCCCTGAGCTACGTCTCGATGCCGCCCGAAGCGGACCACGATGTGGCCCAAGACCTGGCCCGATTGATGACGCCGTTCGCCGAACGCTACGGTGTTATCGATATTCCTTAGCTGTCAGAGCGCTTGAGCGCCTGTCCCGCGAGCCCGCAGGCTGAGGGTGTCGCCGGCGCGCGTCTGCGCGCAGAAAAGGCAATGACGAACGAATAGGGGCTCTACATGTCTGAACTGACCGTCGATGTCCGCAACGGCATCGACTTCAAGGTCGCCGACCTGTCGCTGGCCGAGTTCGGCCGCAAGGAGATCCGGCTGGCCGAGCACGAGATGCCGGGATTGATGGCGCTGCGTCGCGAGTACCACGACGTCCAGCCGCTCAAAGGTGCGCGCATCTCCGGCTCGCTGCACATGACCGTGCAGACCGCGGTCCTGATCGAGACGCTGGTCGCGCTGGGCGCACAGGTCCGGTGGGCGTCGTGCAACATCTTCTCCACCCAGGACCACGCCGCCGCAGCCGTCGTCGTCGGTCCGCACGGCACGCCGGAAGAGCCCACCGGCACCCCGGTGTTCGCCTGGAAGGGCGAGACGCTGGAGGAGTACTGGTGGGCGGCCGAGCAGATGCTGACCTGGGAGGGTGAGCCGGCCAACATGATCCTCGACGACGGCGGCGACGCCACGATGCTGGTGCTGCGCGGTGCCCAGTACGAGAAGGCCGGCGTGGTTCCGCCCGCCGAAGAGGACGACTCGGCCGAGTGGAAGGTCTTCCTGGAGCTGTGCCGCACGAGCTTCGAGAAGGACAACACCAAGTGGACCACGATCGCCCAGTCGGTCAAGGGCGTCACCGAGGAGACCACCACCGGTGTGCTGCGGCTCTACCAGTTCGCCGCCGCCGGTGAGCTGGCGTTCCCGGCCATCAACGTCAACGACTCGGTCACCAAGAGCAAGTTCGACAACAAGTACGGCACCCGGCACTCGCTGATCGACGGCATCAACCGCGGCACCGACGTGCTGATCGGTGGCAAGAAGGTGCTGATCTGCGGTTACGGCGACGTCGGCAAGGGCTGCGCGGAGTCGCTGGCCGGCCAGGGTGCCCGCGTGCAGGTCACCGAGATCGATCCGATCAACGCGCTGCAGGCGCTGATGGACGGCTTTGACGTGGTCACTGTCGAACAGGCCATCGGTGACGCCGACATCGTCGTCACCTCGACCGGCAACAAGGACATCATCACCCTCGACCACATGAAGGCGATGAAGGACAAGGCCATCCTGGGCAACATCGGCCACTTCGACAACGAGATCGACATGGCCGCCCTCGAGCGTTCGGGCGCCCGGCGGATCAACATCAAGCCGCAGGTCGACGAGTGGATCTTCGGCGAGGACGGCAAGTCGATCATCGTGCTGTCCGAGGGTCGGCTGCTGAACCTGGGCAACGCGACGGGTCACCCGTCGTTCGTGATGAGCAACAGCTTCTCCAACCAGGTGATCGCCCAGATCGAGCTGTGGACCAAGAACGACGAGTACGACAACGAGGTCTACCGGCTGGCCAAGCACCTGGACGAGAAGGTGGCCCGCATCCACGTCGAGGCGCTGGGCGGCACGCTCACCAAGCTGACCAAGGACCAGGCCGAGTACATCGGCGTCGACGTCGAGGGTCCGTACAAGCCGGAGCACTACCGGTACTGACGGCTAGGCTGCCCGCGTGCTGATCGTCATCGAGGGACTGGACGGGGCCGGCAAGCGCACGCTGACCGCCGGCCTGCAGCGCGCGTTCGAGGCGGACGGCAAGTCGGTCACCACGCTGGCCTTCCCGCGGTACGGCCAATCGGTCACCGCGGACGTGGCCAGCGAGGCGCTGCATGGTCAGCACGGCGACCTGGCCTCCTCGGTCTATGCGATGGCGATGCTGTTCGCCCTCGACCGGGCCGGGGCCAAGGACCAGATCGCCGTGCTGACCCGCGAGCACGACGTGGTGATCCTGGATCGCTACGTCGCCTCCAACGCCGCCTACAGCGCCGCCCGCCTGCATCAGGACGCGGCCGGGGAGGTGGTGTCCTGGGTCGGCGAACTCGAGTACGGCCGATTCGGCCTGCCGCGGCCCGATCGGCAGATCCTGCTGGACGCCTCGGTGGAGCTGGCGGCCGAGCGGGCCCGACGCAGGGCCGAGCAGGAAGCCGACCGGGCCCGCGACGCCTACGAGCGTGACGACGGGTTGCAGCGCCGAACCGGCGCGGTGTACGCCGAACTGGGCGCCGCGGATTGGGGAGGGCCCTGGTCGATCGTCGGCCCGCAGGTCGACCCGGCCGCTCTGGCGGCGTCGCTGCTGGCATAGCGGACCGCCATGCAGCGGAAATGTCGCAACTCGCCCGTGTGGTAGCCGGGGTTTGTCCCAATTCGGTGACACCATGGACTCCATGAGGCAAAGGATTCTCGTAGTCGACGACGACCCATCGCTGGCCGAGATGCTCACCATCGTGTTGCGTGGCGAGGGTTTCGACACCGCGGTGATCGGCGACGGCTCTCAGGCGCTGACGGCCGTGCGTGAGCTGCGCCCCGATCTGGTGTTGCTGGACCTCATGCTGCCCGGCATGAACGGCATCGACGTCTGCCGGGTGCTGCGAGCGGACTCCGGCGTGCCGATCGTCATGCTGACCGCCAAGACCGACACGGTGGACGTGGTGCTGGGCCTGGAGTCCGGCGCCGACGACTACGTGATGAAACCGTTCAAGCCGAAGGAGCTGGTGGCGCGGGTCCGCGCCCGGCTGCGACGCAACGAGGACGAACCGGCCGAGATGCTGTCGATCGCCGACATCGACATCGACGTGCCGGCTCACAAGGTGACTCGCGAGGGCGAGCAGATTTCGCTGACGCCGCTCGAGTTCGACCTGTTGGTGGCGCTGGCACGCAAACCGCGGCAGGTGTTTACTCGTGATGTGCTGCTCGAACAGGTGTGGGGATATCGGCACCCCGCGGACACCCGTTTGGTGAACGTCCATGTCCAGCGGTTGCGGGCGAAGGTCGAGAAGGACCCGGAGAACCCGCAGGTGGTGCTGACCGTTCGAGGAGTGGGTTACAAGGCCGGACCCCCGTGATCCGCCGCGCATGATTCGCGTCGGCTCCAAGCCGCGCATCCGAGGTCCGTGGGGGCGATCGGGTCCCCTGGTGCGGGGTACGAGTGCGCTCAGTCGTGCGCTGGGACTCATCTGGCGGCGCTCGCTGCAACTGCGCGTGGTGGTGCTCACGCTGGGCCTCTCGGCGGCGGTCATCCTGGTGCTGGGGTTCGTGCTCACCAGCCAGATCACCAACCGGGTACTCGACGTGAAGGTGCATGCGGCGACCGAGGAATTGGATCGGGCGCGCAACTCCGTCAGCGGCACGGTCAGCGGGGAAGAGGCCCGGTCACTGGACAGCAGCCTGCAGCTGGCCCGGAACACGTTGATCTCCAAGACTGGTCAGTCGTCGGGTGCCGCGCTGGCCGGCGCCTTCGACGCGGTTCTGGTGGTTCCCGGCGACGGGCCACGGGCGGCCACGGCCGCGGGACCGGTGGATCAGATCCCGAAATCGTTGCGCGACTTCGTGAAAGCCGGCCAGGTCAGCTACCAGTATTCGACCGTACGCACCGACACCTTCACCGGACCGGCACTGGTGATCGGCACTCCGACGCCGTCGCGCGTGCCGAATCTCGAGCTTTACCTGATCTTCCCGCTGAACAGCGAGGAGAGCACGATCACGCTGGTGCGCGGCACGATGGCCACCGGCGGGCTGGTGCTTCTGGTACTGCTGGCCGGGATCGCGCTGCTGGTGTCGCGGCAGGTGGTGCTGCCGGTGCGCTCGGCATCGCGGATCGCCGAACGGTTCGCCGAGGGCCATCTGTCCGAGCGCATGCCGGTCCGCGGCGAGGACGACATGGCCCGGCTGGCGGTGTCGTTCAACGACATGGCCGAAAGCCTGCAGCGCCAGATCACCAACCTCGAGGAGTTCGGCAACCTGCAGCGCCGCTTCACCTCCGACGTCAGCCATGAGCTTCGCACCCCGTTGACCACGGTGCGGATGGCCGCCGACCTGATCCACGACCACTCCGAGGAACTGGATCCGGCGCTGCGCCGCTCCACCGAACTGATGGTCAACGAACTGGACCGGTTCGAGACGCTGCTCAACGATCTGCTGGAGATCTCCCGCCACGACGCCGGCGTCGCCGAGCTCTCGGTGGAGGCGGTCGATCTGCGCTCGACGGTCAACAGCGCGCTGGGCAACGTCGGACATCTCGCCGACGAGGCCGGTATCGAGCTGATGGTCAACCTGCCTGACCACGAGGTGATCGCCGAGGTCGACGCCCGGCGGGTGGAGCGCATCCTGCGCAACCTGATCGCCAACGCCATCGACCACGCCGAACACAAGCCGGTCCGGATCCGGATGGCCGCCGACGAGGACACCGTCGCGGTGACGGTGCGCGACTACGGCGTCGGATTGCGGCCCGGCGAGGAGAAACTCGTGTTCAGCCGGTTCTGGCGCTCCGATCCGTCGCGCGTGCGCCGCTCCGGCGGGACGGGGCTGGGGCTGGCGATCAGCATCGAGGACGCCCGCCTGCATCAGGGCCGGCTGGAGGCGTGGGGCGAACCCGGCAAGGGGGCGTGCTTCCGCCTGACTCTGCCGCTGGTGCGCGGCCACAAGGTGACCACCAGCCCGCTGCCGCTGAAACCCGTTGCCGCAGAGCGTGACAACCGCAAAGATCAACGCCAGGTGCGTCAGCGGGAACCGGCGGGGGAGAGCGTGTGACACGCCGGTTGCTGGCCTTGGTGGTGGCCGGGCTGGTCGCGATACTGACGGGTGGATGTGCCGGGGTGCCGAATTCGTCGGCGCCACAAGCGATCGGCACCGTCGAGCGGCCCCAGCCCAAGAGCCTGCCGAAGCCGACTCCCGGGATGGATCCCGACCAGTTGTTACGTGAGTTCCTCAAGGCCACCGCGGATCCGGCCAACCGGCATCTGGCCGCCCGGCAGTTCCTCACCGAATCGGCGTCCAGCGCCTGGGACGATCAGGGTAGTGCACTGCTGATCGACAACGTCGTGTTCGTCGAAACCCGCACTCCGGACCGGGTTGCGGTGACCATGAAGGCCGATATGCTCGGGTCGCTGTCCGATGTCGGCGTCTTCGAGACCGCCGAGGGACAGCTGCCCGACCCGGGACCGCTTGAGCTGGTGCAGACTCCGGACGGCTGGCGAATCAACAAGCTGCCCAACGGCGTGTTCCTGGACTGGCAGCAGTTTCAGGCCACCTACAAACGCAACACCCTGTACTTCGTCGACCCGACCGGAAAGACCGTCGTACCCGATCCACGCTATGTGGCGGTGTCGGACGCCGACCAGCTGGCCACCGAATTGCTGACCAAGCTGATCGCCGGTCCCCGGCCGGAGATGGCGCGGACCGTGCGCAACCTGCTGGGGCCGCTGAAGATGATCGGTCCGGTAACCCGCGCCGACGGCGGCAAGACCGGCATCGGCCGCGGCTACGGTGGCGCCAAGATCGAGCTGGAGAACTTGACCACGACGGACCCGCACAGCCGGCAATTGCTTGCCGCCCAGATCATTTGGACGTTGGCGCGCGCCGATATCAAAGGTCCGTATGTGATCGACGCCGACGGCGCCGCGCTCGACGACCGGTTCGCCGACGGCTGGAACACCACCGATGTGGCGGCCACCGACCCCGGTGCAGTCGATGGCGCATCGGCCGGTGTGCATGCGCTGATCAACGGGTCGATGGTCTCGCTCGACGGTCAGCAGGCCACCCCGGTGCGCGGAATGTTCGGCCAGATGCCGGCGCAGGTGTCGGCGGCGTTGTCGCGCACCGGCCAGGACATCGCCTCGGTGACGGTGCTGCGGCCCGGCGCGCCGGACATGCTGTCGTCGCTGTGGATCGGGCCGAACGGTGGATCGGCGGCCAAGGCCACCGATGCCCGGTCGTTGACCCGGCCCTCGTGGGCGTTGGACGACGCGGTGTGGGTCGTCGTCGACGGCAACAGCGTGGTGCGGGTGATCCAGGAAGAGGCCTCCGGTCAGCCCGCGCGGATCCCGGTGGACTCCGCGGCGGTGACCTCTCGATTCCCCGGCGCGATCACCGAATTGCAGCTGTCGCGGGACAGCACCCGCGCGGTGATGGTGATCAACGGTCAGGTGGTCCTGGCGGGTGTGGAAGTGACGCCGGCGGGGGAGTTCTCGCTGACGTATCCGCGCCGCATCGGCTTCGGCCTGGGCTCGTCGGTGGTGTCGCTGTCGTGGCGTACCGGCGACGATATCGTCGTCACCCGAACCGATGCCGCGCATCCGGTGTCCTACGTCAATCTCGACGGGGTGAACTCCGACGGGCCCAACGGCAACATCGTCATGCCGGTCACCGCGGTCGCGGCCAACCCCGCCGCGGTCTACGTCTCGGACTCCCGCGGAGTGCTGCAGCTGTCGGGTACCAGCGCGGAGAACGGCCAAACGTGGTCGGATGTCCGGCCTTTCCTGACGCCCGGCGCGGTGCCGGTGCTCCCCGGCTGAGAGGACCTGTGGTGTCTGGACCCGTGCTGCCCGGCGTCATCCGCCAAATCGGTTACATCGTGCAGGATTTCGACAAGGCGCTTGCGCAGTGGCTGGCATTGGGCGTCGGTCCGTTTTATGTGCTGCGCGGTATCGAGCAGACCGGGATCTATCGCGGTGAGCCCTGCACTGTCACGCTGACGCTGGCATTCGCCAACAGTGGCGATCTGCAGGTCGAGATCATCCACCAGGACAACGACAGCTCGTCGATCTACTCCGAGTTCACCGCGGCCGGCGGCGACGGATTTCACCAGTTGGCTTATTGGGCCGAGGATTTCGATGCGGCTCTGGCGGCCGGGCAGGCTGCGGGGTGGCCCGTGGTGTGGTCGGGCGGCGACGCCGCGACGGGGCGCTACGCCTACTTCGAACCGCCGCCCGGCACCGCCGCGACGATCATCGAACTGATGGAGCTCACCCCAGCGACCATCGGGATGGGTGAATTGGTGCGATCGGCCGCAGTGAACTGGGACGGCAGCGAGCCGGTACGGACGCTGTTCGGATAGCGGCAGCCTTTTGCTTGCAGCTGCAACCCCTGCTCAGGGGTGAATTGTGGACGTGGCGCCACGCTCGTAGCGTTTGCTCTGTGAGTGGGGATTTACGGGTTGACCCGGCGGTGCTGCGGGCCGTGTGTGAGTCGCTGACCGCCGGGGCTCAACACCTGCACACTGGGTTGCGCGATCTCGATACCGAAGCACAGCACGTGCTGGGTAGCTGGGAGGGCGCAGCGGGCACCTCGTATGACGCCGCCTGGCGACAATGGCACGACGGGTCGCTGAAAGTGCAGCAGGCGTTGCAGGCGATAGCCGAGCGGCTTGGTCAGGCCGGGCAGGCTTTCGCGGCTCACGAGCAGGCCTCCGCGACAGAACTCGGCAGGATTCGCCGTGGCTGATGCATTCGCAGTCGATCTGGTCCGACTCTCCGACATTGTCGAACGCATGGCCGCTTACCAGGCGGTGGTCGACTCCATGTTGGAGGAGTGCGACGTCGTGGTGGCGAACCTGCACGCGCAATGGGAAGGGGTTGCCGGCGAATCCCACGCCGCCGTCCACCAGCAGTGGAAGGAGGGGGCCGACATGATGCGTGATGGTCTGAGCCAATTACGGTTGGCGGGCCGGCACGCACACACCTCCTACCGCGGCGCGGTCGAAGCGAATCTGAAGACCTGGGGCTGATGCCCGTGATGGCCGCCGGGATTGCTCGTGGGTGAGCCGTTGCGAGTCGACCCGGTGGCGCTGTCCGGGGCAGGGACGTCGATCGCGGGCACGAGTGCGCCCCTGGGGGCGGCAGTGAGCTCGCTGACCGTTGCCTACAACGCCAACACCGGTCAGGATGCGGCTGGAACGGCGTTCGGATTCGCCTATCAGGACTCCGCTCGCGCGCTCGTCGATGCCGCGGCGAAGGGCGTCAACGCAGTGCGCCACATCGGCTATCTGATCCAGGGCTCGGCGGTCAACTACTCCCGCGCCGAGGCCGCGGCCGATCTGCGCGGCGGAGCCTCGCCCCTGACGGCACCGGTGACTGCACCCGAGTACGCCGCACCAGGCACTGCCCCGGATGTCAACGGCCCCGGGCAAACTCCGCCGCTGTTGTGGTATCTGGTGGAGGCTTTGGTGGGGGACTGGTGGCCGAACGGCAGTCCGGGCGAACTCCGCGCCGCCGCGGCGGCCTGGAACGCATTCGCCGCCCCGCTCTACGGGGTTGGCGGACAGAACGCAGGTGCCTACGCGACCATCGGCGCGCAACAGATGCCGGACAAAGAGCCGATGCAGCAGGCGGTACGTGAGGTCGGCACCGCGATGTCGTCGCTGGCAGGCGAGGCACAACAGCTTGCGAGCCAGCTGAGCAGCTTCGCAACCGATGTCGCGACAACGCAGAACGCGATCCGCGACCTCCTCGGCAAGCTCACATCGGTGGTGGGATCGGTGATCGACCGCGGGGTTATGGGCACCGTGTTCGAGTTGCTGAGTGACGACGCCGAAGAGAAGATCCAGCAGGTCGCCGACGACATCAAAGCCGTCATCGCCAACCACAAGCGGCAGTCCGCAGCGCGCAAAGATCTCTTGACACAACTCGTCAACGGGATCAAGAACTACACGCGCGCAATGGAAATCATCACCCGGGTGGAACTGGTCAACTACCTCGGCGAAGACGCTGGGCGGGTTGTCGCCAACATCAACGATGCCGTGACCGACACCAGCGTTGGCATAGCGCTCGGCGGAATCAATACGGTGGGCGGTCTGGTCACCGGATTCGATCCGGTCGGTGATCCGAAGGGTGTCTGGGCCACCATCCAAGGGCTGAACAAGATGGCGCAGACGCTCAACCCGATGTCCGCCCCGACTTCCCTTGTGACGGATCCGCGCGGATCCATCGACATGGTCAAGGCGGTTACGCATTTCGACGATATCTTCACCGGCAACCGGCCCTTCGTCGGAGTTGGCGAGCTGGGCTTCGACATCGGCACGGCTGTTGTGCCCGGTGGAGGGGGAGCCAAAGCCGTTGGTGGTGTGCGCGCCGCAGAGGGAGCGGCAGCGCGTAGTGAAATCGCGACAGGTGAACGGGCTGCCAGTAGAGCAGCCGGCATCGCCTCGGTGACAGGTGGTTTGCGCAACGTCGCGCGCGATGCCGACGGAGTCGCTGCCCGACTCGGCAGCCTGAGCAAGACGACCCTCGACGGCGGCAAGCCGGCATCTGCTCCGCCGTCGGCCCATTCGATATCGGCACCAGTGACCCATGCGCCGGAGACCGCTGTCGCCGCTGTACCCCACAGCGGCGACTTATACGCTGCCGGGCTCGGCGATCAGCCGAACAATCCACCCCATACGGGTCTGCACGACCCGCCTGCGAATCACGGCGTTCCCGGTGGTCAGCTGCCGGACTTGTCTGACATCAACAGCGAATATCGGTTGTCAGGTGGAGCCGTCGATCCTGCGCGGTTCGATGAATGGACGGAGAAGGTCTCGGAGAGGTACGAGCCGATTTCCCCGAGGGGAGTTGCAGGTGTGTACGACTACAGCTCCGAGTTGCATCAGGGAATGAATCCTTACCTCCGAGATGTAGCCGCACTCAGCGAGAGGCAACAATCGGTCTTGGGTGTCGACTCGTTGAGCGATTTGACGCCCGAACAACGTGCATTGTGGGAACAGCGGATCTCGCGTACTGACGAAGGTCTTGCAGCGTTGCCACCGTATCGAGCCGATCCCACGGACCTGGCCTCGACGACATGGCGCGGCATGCGGGTATCAGACTCGCTGCTCGCGCAGCTGGACGAGGGAGCGATATTCAGCGATCCGGGATACCTCAGCACGACGACCGATTCATTCGTGGCGGAGTCGTTCGCCAGAGGCGCGCTGCCGGGGGAGACGCCGATTCTGATAGAGGTAGTTGGAGCGGATGGAGTGAACGTGAGCCAACTTTCACAATATATGGACGAATCCGAGATCCTCTTTCCCCGAGGATCCCGATTCGAAATACTGTCCCGGCAGGTCGGGGATGATGGGGTATTGCGGATGACAATGAAGCAGGTCAAGTGATGAACTCCGATCAGCTGAGCTCGCTCGAAGCGGTCGAAGACTGGATCAATAGCCATCCGACAAAGGGTGAGGGCATGACCCGGCCCTACAGCAGGAAGTGGGAGAACGGCGGTTGTCGGCCGACTCACTCCCTGCGGCATTGGCGCACCGACCCTGTCAAAACCCTTGCGAGCGGATTGGTTTCGCTGGGGTATTCAGTGGTTGGCGTAGATAACGGGGTATTGGTGGACGTCGATGGCCTCCCCGTCCGTGTTTCAGGTAACCGCAGCGTACGAGGGGAGGGGCCGCCGCAGGAGTATGTGCTTCAGGTCGACGGCAGGCCGGTCGAGTTCGTCGGTGACGCACCCGAGGTCGTTGTCGAGTTGGTGAGAGATCTACCGTCACGTCCATCCCCGCCTGCCGAAGTCGACTTCATCCAGATCGGCTTTCCCGGTCATGGGCAAGATGAAGTCACGTATGTCGGCAGCTGGCAATGGGACATACATGGCGAGGCGCGGGGAAGTGAGTTCGTCGACCGGGCGGCCGCGGCCACATTGGCTGCTATCGAGGCAGCCGGAAGGGACTGACACATGGCCGAAGACATTGTGACTACGCTGTCCAAACTGCCTGCGATGCCGGCAATCACGTATCGAGGTATGGCGGGCCCCAGACCGAACGGGTCCTTCACACTCAGCGGAATCCTGCCCACATCGATGGATCCTCGAGTGGCCAGCGAGAACTTCACTGCCGACTGGCTGGCGGCGATCGTGAGCATCACCGGTCGGCTCGTCGCGCCGTTCGCGCGGTATCGCGAGGAGCAGGAGATCGCCATGCTGCCGGGCACACTGCTGTTGCTGGTCGGCTCGGTCGACGTACCTGGTCTTTCGGACGACGTTGTTCTTCTCGCCGAGCCAGGAGACGCACCCGGTCTGCCCGCCGACTCCGCGGCGTTGAAACAAGCTGTGATCGAACAAATCACAGCTGCGCTCGCGCGACCGCCCGTGACCGTCAATACACCGGGCCGGTTCGCTTTCCGACCGCCTCAGAGGTGAGTTGTCGGCAGCAGTCGCGCGGCATAGGAAGTAGGCCGGAGTGGAACCAGTCGACCACACCATCGCCCGCAGAGCCGTCGCATCCTTTGCGGCACAGCCCAATCAAGTCACCGCACTCGAAGTGTTGCGGTCGTGCATGTTCGGCGACCTCCCGCTGCGCAATCCGAACAACGAGCACTCGAGACGGCGACGCGCGACCGCCATGCCCGACGGGTCGGCCGGGCTGTTCGTCTTTACGAGCGCCCCCGAGGTCGTGACCTACAACGCTGCGGATGCCGTGATGTCGAGCACCACCATCAAGGCAGTCGAGATGGCCCGCAATGACGGTTACGGCGGCCTCGTCAATCCACGTGGCCCGTACGTTGTCGCGACGTTGGCCGAGTTGAGCAGCTGACCATGCTCGACCTCGTCCTGCCGCTGGAATGCGGGGGCTGTGGCGCACCCTCCACGCGGTGGTGTGACGCCTGCGCGGCGAGCCTGAAGGTCCACACCGACGAGCCGCACCTGGCCGCCCCGCGCATCGACCCGGGGGTGCCCGTCTTCGCCCTCGGCCGCTACGCCGGCCCGCGCCGGCAGGCCATTGTCGCGCTCAAGGAACACGGCCGCCGCGACCTCGTCGTACCGCTGGCCCGCGCGCTGGCCCTCGGCATCCACCAGCTCATCGGCTGGGGCATCCTCGACCCGCCGTTCACCATCGTCCCGGCTCCTACCCGCACCCTGGCCGCCCGGCGTCGCGGGGGCGATCCCGTCACCCGCATCGCCGCGCGGGCCACCGACCATCACCCGCAGATCGTCGTCACGCCGGCGTTGAAGACCCGCGCGTTCGTCCGCGACTCCGTCGGCCTCGCCAGCGCCGACCGTGAGCGCAACCTGGCCGGCCGGATCCGGCTGACCCGAGAGGTCGCCGGCCCCGTCCTGCTCGTCGACGACATCGTCACCACCGGCGCCACCGCCCGCGAAGCGGTCCGCGTGCTCCAGAAATCGGGCGCCGATGTGACAGCCGTGCTCACCCTCGCGCACGCCTGACCTGTGCATGCCCCGCGTCTCTGTAACGAGGGTCGAAAGAACTGAAAACAGGTGCGCAAAAAGGTGGCACACCGGTGTGAACAACGACTACCGTCGGGGCCAACACGCCGTGAACACATCACGGGGGCGGTCCAGTCACTAGGCCGCCACTTCGCCGAGTAACGGTAGGAGGTGAGGTTTCTCGACCCCTGGCGCCGGCGGATGAATCTCGTGCCAATCCTGTCGGCGCAGCTTCCGAAGCAGGCCGGCACGCCTGAGTGCGTGCAACCCGTAAGAGAAACGAGTTGTCAAGCATGTCAATCGATTCCGTGAACACCGGTCAACTACTCGCCGACGACGACCTTGCCGAAGCCGACGCCAACGCCGAAGTGCAGGTGTGCGGGCGCAACGTCGAGATCCCCGATCACTACCGCGTCTACGTCTCCCAGAAACTCGCTCGCCTCGAACGCTTCGACCGTTCCATCTACCGCTTCGACGTCGAGCTCGAGCACGAACGCAACCGCCGCCAGCGCAAGAACTGTCAGCACGTCGAGATCACCGCGCGAGGCCGCGGGCCGGTCGTCCGTGGTGAAGCCTGCGCCGACAGCTTCTACGGTGCCTTCGAGGCCGCCGTCCACAAACTCGAGAACAGGCTGCGGCGCACCAAGGACCGGCGCAAGGTGCACTACGGCGACAAGACCCCGGTGTCGCTTCACGAGGCCACCGCGGTCACGCCTCTCGTCGACGCGGCAGCGGCGTTCACGCCCGAGCAGCCCGCCGCCCAGGAGCCGATGGTCGAGGATCACGAGCCGGGTCGCATCGTGCGGACCAAGGAGCATCCCGCCAAGCCGATGACCGTGGACGACGCGCTCTACGAGATGGAACTGGTGGGTCACGACTTCTTCTTGTTCCAGGACAAGGAGACCGATCGGCCGTCGGTCGTCTACCGCCGGCATGCCTATGACTACGGGTTGATCCGCCTGGGCTGATCGACGTTGCCCGGGCTCGACCAGCGCGTCACCTAGGATGGGGGGCGCCCACGCCTCCCATCACGGGCGGCTCCTCCTAGATGTTCCAGGGGAAACACGTGCTGTCGAAGTTGCTGCGCCTCGGTGAAGGTCGCATGGTCAAGCGCCTCAAGGGGGTGGCTGACTATGTCAACACCTTGTCCGACGACGTAGAGAAGCTTTCCGACGGGGAGCTGCGGGCCAAGACCGACGAGTTCAAGAAGCGCGTCGCGGACGGCGAAAGCCTCGATGACCTGTTGCCCGAGGCTTTCGCCGTGGCGCGCGAGGCGGCTTGGCGAGTGCTGTCCCAGCGCCACTTCGACGTCCAGGTGATGGGCGGGGCGGCCCTGCACTTCGGCAACGTCGCCGAGATGAAGACCGGTGAGGGCAAGACCCTGACCTGTGTGCTCCCGGCCTACCTCAACGCGCTGTCCGGCAACGGTGTGCACGTCGTCACCGTCAACGACTACCTGGCCAAACGTGACAGCGAGTGGATGGGCCGCGTGCACCGGTTCCTCGGCCTCGACGTCGGCGTCATCCTGTCCGGCCTCACCCCCGACGAGCGTCGCGTCGCCTACGCCGCCGACATCACCTACGGCACCAACAACGAGTTCGGCTTCGACTACCTGCGCGACAACATGGCGCACTCGGTCGAGGAGATGGTGCAGCGCGGCCACAACTTCGCGGTGGTCGACGAGGTCGACTCGATCCTCATCGACGAGGCCCGCACCCCGCTGATCATCTCCGGTCCCGCCGACGGCGCCTCGCATTGGTACACCGAGTTCGCCCGGCTGGCCCCGTTGATGAAGAAGGACACCCACTATGAGGTGGACATCAAGAAGCGGACGATCGGTGTCCACGAATTGGGTGTGGAGTTCGTCGAGGACCAGCTCGGCATCGACAACCTCTACGAGGCGGCCAACTCGCCGCTGGTCAGCTACCTGAACAACGCGCTGAAGGCCAAGGAGCTGTTCGAACGCGACAAGGAGTACATCGTCCGCAACGGCGAGGTCCTGATCGTCGACGAGTTCACCGGCCGCGTGCTGATCGGGCGCCGCTACAACGAGGGCATGCATCAGGCCATCGAGGCCAAAGAGAACGTCGAGATCAAGGCCGAGAACCAGACGCTGGCCACGATCACCTTGCAGAACTACTTCCGGCTCTACGACAAGCTCTCTGGCATGACCGGCACCGCCGAAACCGAGGCCGCCGAGCTGCACGAGATCTACAAGCTCGGTGTGGTTCCGATCCCGACCAACCGCGCGATGATCCGCAAGGACCAGACCGACCTCATCTACAAGACCGAGGAAGCCAAGTACATCGCCGTCGTCGACGACGTCAGCGAACGCTACGAAAAAGGGCAGCCGGTCCTGATCGGCACCACCAGCGTCGAGCGCTCGGAGTATCTGTCGCGGCAGTTCCAGAAGCGGCGCATCCCGCACAACGTGCTCAACGCCAAGTACCACGAGCAGGAAGCCGGCATCATCGCCGAGGCCGGCCGCCGCGGGGCGATCACGGTGGCCACCAACATGGCCGGCCGCGGCACCGACATCGTGCTCGGCGGCAACGTCGATTTCCTCGTCGACCAGCGTCTGCGTGAGCGCGGGCTGGATCCGGTCGAAACCCCCGACGAGTACGAGGCCGCCTGGCAGGAGGAACTGCCCAAGGTCAAGGCGCAGGCCGCCGAGGAGGCCGAGCACGTGATCGAGGTCGGTGGCCTCTACGTGCTGGGCACCGAGCGGCACGAGTCGCGCCGTATCGACAATCAGCTGCGCGGTCGGTCCGGGCGCCAGGGCGACCCGGGCGAATCTCGGTTCTATCTGTCGCTGGGCGACGAACTCATGCGGCGGTTCAACGGCGCGACCTTGGAGAGCCTGTTGACCAGGCTCAATCTGCCCGACGACGTGCCGATCGAGGCCAAGATGGTGACCCGCGCGATCAAGAGCGCGCAGACCCAGGTCGAGCAGCAGAACTTCGAGATCCGCAAGAACGTCCTCAAGTACGACGAGGTGATGAACCAGCAGCGCAAGGTCATCTACGAGGAGCGCCGCCGGATCCTGGAGGGCGAGAACCTGCAGCAGCAGGCCCACGACATGCTGGTCGACGTCATCACCGCCTACGTCGACGGAGCCACCGCCGAGGGCTACGCCGAGGATTGGGACCTCGAGCAGCTGTGGACCGCGCTGAAGCAGCTCTACCCGGTCGGCATCGACCACCACGACCTGCTGGACTCCGACGCCGTCGGCGAACCGGGCGAGCTGACCCGCGAGGAGCTGCTCGACGCGCTGATCGAGGACGCCGAAAAGGCTTACGCCAAGCGGGAAGCCGAGATCACCGCACTCGCCGGTGAGGGTGCGATGCGCCAGCTGGAGCGCAACGTGCTGCTCAACGTCATCGACCGCAAGTGGCGCGAGCACCTCTACGAAATGGACTACCTCAAGGAAGGCATCGGCCTGCGGGCCATGGCGCAGCGCGACCCGCTGGTCGAGTATCAGCGCGAGGGCTACGACATGTTCGTCGGCATGCTCGAGGGTCTGAAGGAGGAGTCGGTCGGCTTCCTGTTCAACGTCCAGGTCGAGGCCGCGCCCGCGCCCGCGGTGGCTCCGGTCGAAACCCCGCAGGGCCTGGCCGATCTGGCCGCCCAGTCGCAGGAGCCGGCACCGGCCCTGCGCGCCAAGGGAATCGACGAGGAGGACTCGCGCCAGCTGACCTACTCCGGTCCCGCCGAAGACGGGTCCGCCGAGGTGCAGCGCAACGGGGGCGGCAAGCACGCGGCGGGCACCACCCGCAAGGAGCGGCGCGAAGCCGCCCGCAAGCAGGCCAAGGGCGGCCGCACGCTACGTCGCGGTTAGCCGATGTGTAGGGCCACCACCTGCCAGCGGTTCCCGGCAGCGGTGGCGACCTGCTCGACCCGGCACGCGATCGCGTGGCTGCGAGGACCCCGGCTGTAGATCGCGGCGACCTCGGCGGCCGATCCGTCGGTGCCGACCGGCTGGACCCGCAGCCGCCGCAGCCGCGCGGCGTCGCGACCGTCGTGGCGGGCGACTGCGGGCAGCAGTGAGTCCACCAGCCCGGCGGCCATCAGCGGACGCAACTGGGCCAGCGAGCGGCGCCGGTCGATGACCTCGAGCACCCGGCGCAAGGCGGCGTCGGCGAACCCGGCCGCCGCACGCAGGGGTGCGGTTTCGGCCGGCGGCAGAGCGGGCCTGCGCGGCGCGGTGCCCGTGGGCGGGCGCACCAGATGCACGCGCTCGGGCGCGGTGCGCAGCACGGGTGGCTCGTAGTCGACGACGGGAACGACGCAGGACATGACACTCTCCGGGGATCGGTCGGCGGGGACCGGCTGCCGGAGAGGGGCGAGCCGATGGCGACATGATGGCACACTCGCCGCGCCGGTGTATGCACCCGCGATGCGGCCACCTGGGTCCGGCGGTTACCGTGTCGGGACGGAGTGGGTGGGGGAGTAGTCGATGAGGGGATTGTCGCGACGATGGTGACTCGACTGTCGGCATCGGATGCGGCGTTCTATCACCTGGAGAACACCTCGACCCCGATGTACGTCGGCTCGCTGGCGATCCTGCGCAAGCCCCGGTCCGGCCTCAGCTACGACGCCCTGCTGGAGACCATCGAGCGTCGCCTGCCCCAAATCCCGCGCTACCGCCAGAAAATCCGCGAGGTGACCCTGGGGCTGGCGCGTCCGGTGTGGGTCGACGATCCCGATTTCGACATCACCTATCACGTGCGACGTTCGGCGCTGCCGTCGCCGGGCAGCGATGCCCAGTTGCACGAACTCATCGCCCGGCTCGGCTCCCGTCCGCTGGACCGGTCGCGCCCGTTGTGGGAGATGTACCTCATCGAAGGTCTGGCCAAGAACAGGCTGGCCATCTACACCAAATCCCACCAGGCCCTCGTCAATGGGATGACCGCGTTGGAGGTCGGTCACGTCATCGCCGACCGGACTCAGAAACCGCCGACATTCGGCGAGGACATCTGGATCCCGGGTCGCGAACCGAGCAACAGCCAGCTGCTGATCGGCGCGGTCGGGGAGTGGCTGGCCCGGCCGCGGGTGCAGCTGCAGGCGGTGCGCTCGGCCATCGGTGAGGTGGCCACCAACAGCGGCGAGCTGGCCGATCTGGCGCGCCGGCTGACCGATGTCGCGCGCACGGTCGCCCGCGGCACCGCGCCCAACAGCCCACTGAACACCAAGGTTTCCCGCAACCGCCGGTTCACGGTCGCCGTCGGTTCCCTGGCCGACTATCGGCTGGTGCGGTCCCGCTACGACTGCGACGTCAACGATGTCGTGCTGGCGGTGATCGCCGGTGCGCTGCGCAACTGGCTGCTGTCCCGCGGGGAACCGGTCACCACCAGTTCCACCGTGCGGGCGATGGCGCCGACGTCGGTCTACCCCGAGGCGGTGCTGGAATCGACCGGGCCCGGCCAGGCGATCAGCGAGGTCGCCCCGTTCCTCGTCGACCTGCCGGTGGGAGAGGGCAACGCGGTGGTACGGCTGTCCCAGATCGCGCACACCACCGAATCGCACTCGGCGGCGGCCAGTCTGGTGGATGCCCGCACCATCGTCACGCTGTCGGGGTTCGCGCCGCCGACGCTGCACGCGATGGGCACCCGGGTGGCCACCCAGTTCTCGGCCCGCCAGTTCAACCTGCTGATCACCAACGTTCCGGGCCCGCAGTCGCAGATGTACGTGGCCGGCGCCAAGCTGTTGGAGATCTATGCGGTTCCGCCGCTGCTGCACAACCAGGTGCTGGCCATCGGCGTCACATCGTATTGCGGCCAGTTGTATTTCGGCATCAACGCCGACCGTGACGCCATGAGTGATGTCGACGTGCTGCCGACGCTGCTGGCCGAATCGCTCGAGGAACTGCTCGAAGCCGCTCAGTAGACGTACTATTCGGCGATGAGTAAGGCGAACTCCGACGGCGGCAAGTCGGTTGCCCGGGTCAACCGCAAGATCCCCAAAGACATCTACAACGCCGAATTGTTCCGGCTGCAAACCGAATTGGTGACGTTGCAGGAATGGGTCAAGGACACCGGGGCGCGGGTCGTTGTCATCTTCGAAGGTCGCGACGCCGCAGGCAAGGGCGGCACGATCAAGCGCATCACCGAGTACCTCAGTCCCCGCGTCGCGCGGATCGCGGCCCTGCCCGCGCCCACCGAACGCGAGCGCGGCCAGTGGTACTTCCAGCGCTACATCGAGCATCTGCCGGCCCGCGGCGAGATCGTGCTGTTCGACCGGTCCTGGTACAACCGCGCCGGTGTGGAGCTGGTGATGGGCTTTTGCACTCCGCAGGAGCACACGCTGTTCCTACGCCAGTGCCCGATCTTCGAACAGATGCTGATCGACGACGGCATCATCCTGCGCAAATACTGGTTCTCGGTGTCCGACGACGAACAGCTCCGTCGGTTCAAATCCCGCCGCAACGACCCGCTGCGGCGCTGGAAGCTCAGCCCGATGGACCTGGAGTCGGTGTATCGCTGGGAGGACTACTCCCGCGCCAAGGATCAGATGATGGTGCACACCGACACCCCGGCCAGCCCGTGGTTCGTGGTGGAGTCCGACGACAAGAAGCACGCGCGGCTGAACATGATGGCTCACCTGCTGGCGAGCATCGACTATGAGCAGGTCGAGCTGCCCAAGGTCGACCTGCCCAAGCGGCCGATGCTGGGCAACTACCACCGCCCGGCGCGGGAGTTGTCGACCTACGTCAACGACCATGTCTCGACGCTGCTCGGGGACCATGAGAAGGCCGACTGAGCGGCGGCTAATCTGCGTGGGTGCGGGTCTACATCCCGGCCACGTTGGCCATGCTGCAACAGCTGGTCGCTGACGGGTCGCTCCAGCCGCGCAGCGGGACGGCGTTCGCGGTGACGCCGACGTTGCGGGAGTCCTACGCCGAGGGCGACGACGACGAACTGGCCGAGGTGGCCATCGGTGAGGCGGCGCTGGCGTCGCTGCGGCTGTTGGCCGCCGAAGCGGAATCGGGCGAGGGTGCGCTGCCCACCCGCCGTGCGGTGCTGATCGCCGATGCCGATGCCACCGTCCGTCCCGATCTGGACGACGCGGTGGTACGGATCACTGGGCGGGTGGATCTGGACCAGGTGGTGGCGGCCTACGTCGACAACTCCGATGCCGAGCCTGCGGTGAAGGCCGCGATCGCCGTCGTCGACGACGCCGATCTGGGCGACGAAGACGCCGAGTTCGTTGTGGGTGACGCCCAGGACCACGCGCTGGCCTGGTACGCCACCCAGGAGCTGCCGTTCCTGCTCGATTTGCTCTGAACGCCTGGATACGGGACCGTAAGTTACGGTACCGTAGGTTTGCGCGCGTCAGGAGGTGCAAGATGGCGAAAAGCCAGGTCAAGATCAGTGCGAACGTGGTCGACACGGTGCGGCCAACGGTGGCCGGTGAGGGGCGCAACCCCGCGGTCGACGCAGTTCGGGCCCTATTCGGCCGGATCACGACGCCGTTGCTGCCCGACGATTACCTGCAGCTGGCCAACCCGCTGTGGTCGGCGCGGGAGATGCGCGGAAAGGTGCTCGACGTCCGCCGGGAGACCGAGGATTCGGCCACGTTGGTGATCAAACCCGGCTGGGGCTTCACCTTCGACTACCAGCCCGGCCAGTACGTCGGCATCGGCCTGCTGATCGACGGCCGCTGGCGGTGGCGCTCGTACTCGCTGACCTCGAGTCCGCACTCCGACGGGTCGGGTCGGTCGCGCACCATCACGATCACCGTCAAGGCCATGCCGGAGGGATTCCTGTCCACCCACCTGGTCGGCGGCGTCAAGCCCGGCACGATCGTTCGGTTGGCCGCACCTCAGGGCAATTTCGTGTTGCCCGATCCTGCGCCCGCGTCGGTGTTGTTCTTGACCGGCGGTTCGGGTATCACCCCGGTGATGTCGATGCTGCGCACCCTGGCCCGTCGTGACCAGATCGGTGACATCGTCCACATCCATTCCGCCCCAACAGAATCCGATGTCCTGTTCGCTGCCGAGCTGGCCCAGCTGGCCCGTGACCACGACGGCTACCGGTTGACCGTGCGCACCACCCGCACCGAGGGCCGGCTGGACCTGCGTCAGCTCGACGAGGTGGTCGGTGACTGGCGGGCCCGCCAGACGTGGGCCTGCGGCCCGGAGGGGATGCTGACCGAGGCCGAGAAGGTCTGGGAGGCGGCCGGCATCGGCGAGCGGCTGCACCTGGAGCGCTTCGCGGCATCCCGGGCCGCTGCCCACGGGCAGGGCGGAACGGTGACCTTCGACCGCAGCGGTAAGACGGTGACGGCCGACGCTGCAACGTCGTTGATGGAGGCCGGCGAGCAGGCCGGCATTCGGATGCCGTTCGGCTGCCGGATGGGCATCTGCCAGTCCTGCGTGGTGAGTCTGGTCGACGGCCACGTCCGCGACCTGCGCACCGGCGCCGAGCACGAGCCGGGTACCCGGATTCAGACGTGCGTGTCGGCCGCGTCAGGCGACTGCGTGGTCGATGTCTAAGGTTTACTGGCTAGTAACCTACGGGAACGTAGGTTACGGTAGCGTAGGAACAAGAAGGGAGGCGTGACTTTATGGCCATCACTGATATCGATGCGTTCTCGCACCTGACCGATGCGGACATCGAGAGTCTGGCAGTCGAACTCGACGCCATCCGTCAGGATGTCGAGGATTCCCTCGGCGCGCGGGATGCGCGCTATATCCGTCGCACCATCGCCGCCCAGCGCGGACTGGAGATCGCCGGGCGGTTGATGCTGACCGCCGGCTCCAAGCGATCCGCGTGGTGGGCCGGCACCGTGACCCTGGGCGTGGCCAAGATCATCGAGAACATGGAGATCGGCCACAACGTCATGCACGGGCAGTGGGATTGGATGAACGATCCCGAGATCCACTCCTCGTCGTGGGAGTGGGACATGAGCGGGGCATCCAAGCACTGGCGCTTCACTCACAACTTCATGCATCACAAGTACACCAACATCCTCGGAATGGATGACGACGTCGGCTACGGCGTGATCCGCGTGACCCGAGACCAGCGTTGGAAGCCGTTCAACCTGTACGGCAACCTGCTGTTCAACACGATGCTGGCGATCGGCTTCGAGTGGGGCGTCGGTCTGCAGCACCTGGAGCTCGGCAAGATCTTCAAGGGTCGCGACGACCGCAAGGCCACCCTGATCCGGGTGCGTGAGTTCGGTGCCAAGGCCGGGCGGCAGCTGCTCAAGGATTACGTCGCCTTCCCGGCGCTGACATCGTTGTCGCCGGGCGCCACGTATCGGTCGACAGTCACCGCCAACGCCGTGGCCAACGTGATCCGCAACGTGTGGGCCAACGCGATCATCTTCTGCGGCCACTTCCCGGATGGCGCAGAGAAATTCACCAAGACAGACATGGTGGGCGAGAGCAAGGGCCAGTGGTATCTGCGCCAGATGCTGGGCAGCGCGAACATCGACGGCGGCCGGGCCATGGACTTCATGTCCGGCAACCTGTCCTACCAGATCGAGCACCACCTGTATCCGGACCTGCCGAGCAACCGGCTGGCCGAGATCTCGGTGCGGGTGCGCGCGCTGTGCGACAAGTACGACCTGCCCTACACGAGCGGGCCGTTCTTGGTGCAGTACGCCAAGACCTGGCGGACCATCGCCAAGCTGTCGCTGCCGGACAAGTACCTGCGTGACACCGCCGACGATGCACCTGAGACCCGCAGCGAGCGGATGTTCGCCGAATTGGGTCCGGGCTATGCCGGCGTCGATCCGCGCACCGGCCGCAAGCGTGGGCTGAAGTCCGCGATCGCGGCGGCGCGGCAGTGGCGACGGGACAAGCGCACGGCCAAGGCGGCGTAAGGATTCAGATCGAGATCGACGCCGGCGAGGGGATGTTCGAGCGATCCCCGCGCCGGCGTCGATTTCGTTTATGTGGAGCATGATTGATCGATGTGGCGATTGCGGGCCGGCAGTGCGCACGATCTCGACATCGTCGAACCCCAAACCTGACACCCTGCTGGTGCTCGCCAGCAGCGACGACCAGGTGATCGGCTACGGGCTGGCGCACATCCCTCGGCTACCGGCCGACCTGGCTGTACCTGTCGAAGTTCGCCGGTCGGGACTGAGCTGCTCGACAGGCCAATCCCGGGCATCGCCGCTATCGTGTGAACGATTGGTGACCGTTCGGCGAACACATCCCCTCGCCGCTGGCCGTCGGGGAGGCGTCGTAATCGGAAAGTACGTCGGCTACGTCCGCCGTGACGACCGGCTGCATGGGTTTCTCGGAGGTATCTGCCGAGACCATCTCGGCGTGCACACCGCCTCGCCGGCGTTTCGGGCGTTCCGGCTGCACGGCAGCAATGAGGTGTACGCCTACGAGGAGAAGCGAACCCGCACCAGGATCATCTGCAAGTTCTACGGATCGCGGTACGGGTCGGATCGCGCCGGCGGCATGGCGTACCGCGAATTCGACAGCCTGCAGCGCTTGCGCGGCTATGACCTGGTCGGCTCGCCGCACCACGTGATCCGTCCGCTGGGTGTGGAGCCGGACATCAACGGCGTGATCGCGCTGGAATTCTATTCCGGAGAGCAGTTCAGCCAGGCAATCGCCCGCTGCATTCAGGGCAATGACCACGCGCATCTGTTCTGGCGGCTCAAGGCGCTGGGGTATTTCCTTGCCACCCAACATAATCGGACTGCGAACGGCAGGACGGTGGACTTCGACGACGACTGCCGGTATTTCGGTCAACTGATCGACCGGCTGCACCGGATCCAGCGAATCGGCCAGTGGGACGTCGACGAACTGCTGTGGCTACAGGCGCTCTGGTACGAACGGCCTGCGATGTGGCAGGACCGGCAGGTCTGGCTGCACGGTGACGCCACCCCGGCGAACTTCCTGTTCGGTCACGGACTCGACGTCGCCGCCATCGACCTCGAACGGATGCGGCGAGGCGACCGCATGTTCGACGTCGGCCGGGTTGCCGGGGAACTGCAGCATGCGTTCATGCTCGGCACCGGATCGAGCAAGCGGGCCGAACCTTTCATCGGCCACTTCCTGTGGGAGTACAGCTGCCACTTCCCGGACCGGCGGCAGGCATTCGACTCGATCACCGCGCGGCTGCCCTACTACATGGCGCTCAACCTGCTCAGAATCGCCCGCAACGGCTACATTTCAGAGGAATACGGGGCGCGGCTTGTCCGTAAGGCCAAGCGGCTTCTGCAGGCCTCGTAGCCCTTCCGCTCGACGTTAGGATGCCGCGCATCGCCATGGAAGTCGCCGCCATCGCCTTCGACGTGAACGGCACGCTGATCCACATCCGCACCGAGGACGACCGCGAGGAAGCGTTCCGTGCGGTCGGTCACTTCCTGACCTATCAGGGAATCGATCTGCGCCGCAACCACATCCGCGAGTTGTACTTTCAGCGCCTCAAGGCCCAGCAACGCCACAGCCACGAGACGCATCCCGAATTCGACGGCCCGGGGATCTGGAAGTCGATCGTCGACGATTTCGCCAGCGACTACACCAGAGCCCTGCCGCCGCAGCGGCTGGCCGAACTGCCGCTGACGCTGGCCGAGATCTACCGCGGGGTGACTCGGCGCAAGCTGAAGCTCTACCCGCACGTGCGCTCCACACTGCGGGTGTTGCGCGACCACTTCCCGCTGGGGATCGTCAGCGACGGCCAGAGCAGCTACGCCCGCGGGGAACTGCACAAGGTCGGGCTGACCGACTTCTTCAAGCCGGTCGTCGTCTCCGGCGATCACGGATTCCGCAAGCCCGATCGCCGGTTGTTCCAGCTCGCCCTCGACGGGATGGGTGTACCCGCCGAGCGAACGCTGTATGTCGGCAACGACATGCACCGCGATATCTTCGGTGCCCGCGAAGCTGGCATGCGCACCGTGATGTACGACTCCGATCAGGGCACCAAGCACCACGAAGGCTGCCGGCCCGACCACCGGATCACCGACTTCCGCGATCTGCTCGCGATCGTCGGACTGTGACCTAGTCCGGGATCCAGTTGAAGTCGTCCGGATTGGGGCCCTGGCGCCCCGCTTCGCCCTTGTCGAGCGCGGTGATGGCGTCGATGTCCTCATCGCCGAGCTCGAAGTCGAAGATCTCGAGGTTCTCCTTGATCCGTTCGGGAGTAACGGATTTCGGGAACACGATGTCGCCGCGTTCGATGTGCCAGCGCAGCACCACCTGGGCCGGGCTCTTGCCCAGCGGCTCGGCGATCGCACCGATCACCGGATCGCCCAGCACCGCGCCCTGCGCGATCGGTGACCAGGCCTCGGTCAGGATGGTGTGGTCGATACCGTATGCGCGCAGCGCGTCGTTGGCGAAGTAGGGGTGCACCTCGATCTGGTTGACGGCGGGCACCGTCTCGCTGTCGCGGGCCAGCTGCTCGAGGTGATGGATCTGGAAGTTGGACACCCCGATGCTGCGGGCTCGGCCGTCGTTCTTGAACTCCTCCAACACCTTCCAGGTGGAGACGAAGTCGCCGTCGTACAACCCCGGCAGCGGCCAGTGGATCAAGAACAAGTCGACATAGTCGAAGCCCAGTGCGTCGATCGTCGCGTCGAAGGCGCGCCGGGCGTCATCGGGCTTGTGGAATCCGTTGTTCAGCTTGCTGGTCACGTACACCTCGCCACGGTCGATGCCGAAGTCGCGGATGCCTTGCCCGACGCCCTTCTCGTTCTGGTACATCTCAGCGGTGTCGATATGGCGGTAGCCGATCTCCAGGGCCGTACGCACCGCTGCCGCGGTCTCGTCGGGCGGGATCTGGAACACGCCGAACCCGAGCTGGGGGATGCGGGTGCCGTCGTTGAGTGTCAGGTGCGGAACAGTGCTCATGTGTGCGGCGTGCCCTCTCGGTTGGTGTTGCAAACAATTATCAATACGCCGCGCCTTCTGACAACGCGGACAGCAGCCGCCGGGCTGCCGCGACGCGCCGCGCGGGCGCCCCGGTGAGGGCGTCCAGCGCGCATTCCGGGTCGGCTGGTGGTCCCATGTGGCCGCAGCCGCGGGGGCAGTCCCCGATGGTGTCGGCCAGGTCCGAAAAGGCCCGCAGGACATCGTCGGGCTCGATGTGGGCAAGCCCGAACGACCTGATGCCGGGGGTGTCGATCACCCAGCCGCCGGCCGGCAGTGGCAGCGCCACCGACTGGGTGGAGGTGTGCTTGCCCTTGCCGACGCCCGACACCTCACCCGTGGCCCGATCCGCTTGTGGTACAAGGCGATTCACCAGTGTGGATTTGCCGACGCCGGAGTGTCCGAGGAGCACGGTCACCTGCCCGGTCAATAGCCGGGCGAGCTCGTCGATCGGGTCGTCGCGGCCGGCGATGAGCACGGTGAGCTCCAGATCGGCGAATTGTTGGGCGAACGCCGCCGCAGGCGCCAGATCGGTCTTGGTCAGGCACAGGATCGGCCGCAGGCCGCCGGCGTAGGCGGCGATCAGCGTGCGGTCCACCAGTCCGGTGCGAGGCGGCGGATCGGCCAGGGCGACCACGATGAGCAACTGGTCGGCGTTGGCGACGACCACCCGTTCGGTGGGATCGGTGTCATCGGCGGTGCGGCGCAACACCGTTCGCCGCTCACCCCGGCGCACGATCCGGGCCAACGTGTCGGGCCGTCCGGTGAGGTCACCGACGACGTCCACCTGGTCGCCGACGACGATGGGGGTGCGGCCCAGCTCCCGCGCCCGCATCGCGGTGACGTGCCGGTGGGGATCGCCGCCCAGGACACAGCCCCAGCGGCCGCGGTCGACGGTGACGACCATCGCCGCCACCGCATCGGCGTGCTCGGGACGATTCTTGGTGCGGGGCCGCGAGCCACGGCCCGACCTGATCTTGACGTCGGACTCGTCGTACTCGCGTCGGCTCAACCGCGGTTCACCATCTCGGCCCACAGCTGCGGGAATTCCGGCAGTGTCTTGGCGGTGGTGGCGATGTCCTCGACGGTGACGCCGGGCACCCGCAGCCCGACGATCGCCCCGGCCATTGCCATCCGGTGATCGGCGTACGAGTGCCAGGTGCCGGCCTGCAGTGGTACGGCGGTGATCACCAGACCGTCGTCGGTCTCGGTGCAGTCGCCACCGAGACCGGTGATCTCGGCGCGCAGGGCGGCCAACCGGTCGGTCTCATGACCGCGCAGATGGGCGATGCCGGTCAGCCGGGACACCGAGCCCGGCGCGGCCAGGGCCGCCAGCGCCGCGACCGCAGGCGCCAGCTCACCCACATCGTGCAGGTCGACCTCGAAACCCTGGTAACCCCCGCTGGGGCCGCGCACCTCCAGGTACGAATCCGTCTGGTGCACAGTCGACCCCAGCAACTTCAGGATGCCAAGGATGGTGTCGGCGGGTTGCACGCTGGCCACCGGCCAGCCGGCGATGCGCACCGCGCCGCCGGTGACCACGGCCGCGGCCAGGAACGGCACCGAGTTGGAGAGGTCCGGTTCGACGTCCCAATGCCGGGCCGCGATCGCACCCGGAGCCACCCGCCACTGATTGGCGCCGCTGTCGTCGACGTCCACTCCGGCATCACGCAGCATCGCCACGGTCATCGCGATGTGCGGCGCCGACGGCACCGACGTGCCGGTGTGGACGACGGTCAGGCCCCGGGTGAACGCGGCGCCAGAGAGCAACAGGCCGGAGACGAACTGCGAAGAGCCAGAGGCGTCGATGTGGACCGTCCCGCCGTCCACTGCGCCGCCCCCGCGCACCAGGAACGGCAGCCCGGTGCCGTCGATGTCGACGCCCAGTCCGCGCAGCGCGTCGAGCAGCGGCGCGATCGGGCGCGCCCGGGCCTGCTCGTCGCCGTCGAACTCGACGACCGCCGTGCCCAGCGCGGCCAGCGGCGGGACGAAGCGCAGCACCGTCCCCGCCAGCCCGCAGTCGATGCGGGTCTGCGGCGCGGGGGTCAACGCCCCGCCGACCACCAGCTCGGCGCCCGTGCCGGCGACGTCGATACCGAGTGCCTGCAGCGCGCCGATCATCAGGTTGGTGTCGCGGCTGCGCAGTGCGCCGCTGATCGAGGAATCGCCCTGGCCCTGGGCGGCGGCCAGCGCGGCCAGCACCAGCGTGCGGTTGGTCTGTGATTTGGATCCGGGCACCGTCACCGTGGCGTCGACGGCCGTCGCTGTCCAAGGGGCCTGCCACAGCTCGGTGCTCACAGCTGTACATCCTGCCTTGTCGGCGTGGTCGGCCTCGGCAGAGGCCGCCTATCGAACTTTGCGCCACCATGGAGTCATGTGCGGACGATTCGCGGTGACCACCGACCCGGCCCTGCTGGCCGAGAAGATCCACGCCATCGATGAAGCCACCGCGGCGGCGAAAGAGGGGCGGGGGCCGAACTACAACGTCGCCCCGACGGCCACCGTCGCGACCGTGGTGAGTCGACACGCCGAACCCGACGACGAACCGACCCGACGGATCAGGTTGATGCGCTGGGGTCTGGTGCCGCCGTGGGTCAAGGCGACCGAGGACGGAACCCCCGAGAACAAGGGCCCGATGCTGATCAATGCCCGCGCCGAGAAGGTCACCACATCGCCCGCCTTCCGGGCGTCGGCGAAGAGCAAACGCTGCCTGGTGCCGATGGACGGCTACTACGAATGGAAGCCCAACCCTGACACCCCGGCCGGCAAGAAGGCCCGCAAGACGCCGTTCTACATGCACCGGGTCGACGGTGAGCCGCTGTTCATGGCCGGGCTGTGGTCGGTGTGGCGGGCCGACGACGCCGCTTCACCCCTGCTGACCTGCACCATCATCACCACCGACGCAGTCGGCGAGCTCGCCGAAATCCACGACCGGATGCCGCTCGTGGTCGGTGCGGCCGACTGGGACCGCTGGCTGGATCCCGACCAGCCGGCCGACGCCGAACTACTGCGCGCCCCGCCCGACATCTCCGGTATCGACGTGCGGGAGGTTTCGACCCTGGTCAACAGTGTGCGCAACAACGGCCCGGAGCTCATCGAGCCGGCCGATCCACACAACCAACCGGTTGGCCTGTTCTAGCGGCGTGACGGCGGTTACGCTCACAGGCGAGATCCGACCAGCGAGAGGAACCGCCATGACCGCGGTCGAGCCCAAGGCCGATCAAGCCACCATCACCGTGCGTAATCCCGCCGACGGACGCGTGGCAGGAACTGTTCCGGTCGACGACGCCGACACCGTGGCCGCCAAGGCTCGGGAGCTGCGGCTGTTCCAGACCGAGTGGGAGGAGATCGGCCCCCGCGGGCGCAAAGCCTGGATGTTCACATGGCAGGACTGGATTCTGGACAACGCCGACCACCTCACCGAGGTGTTGATGTCGGAAACCGGCAAATCGCATGGCGACGCCAGCCTCGAGCCAGTCGCCTTGGCCGACTCCATCAAGTACTGGGCGACCAACGCCGAGGAGTTCCTCGCAGACCGGCACCCCAAGGCGCACAGCCCACTGTTCAAGATCAAGAAGTTGACCACCGTCTACCGGCCGTACCCGCTGGTGGGGATCATCGAGCCCTGGAACTTCCCGCTGGCGATGCTGGCACTCGACGTGGTGCCCGCACTGGCCGCCGGCGCGGCGGTGCTGCTCAAACCGTCCGAGGTGACCCCGCTGTCCGCGGTCGAGTTCGCCCGCGGCTGGACTGAGGTCGGCGCCCCACCGATTCTCGGACTCGCCACCGGGTACGGCGCGACCGGCGCGGCGGTGATCGAGAACTCCGATTACGTCCACTTCACCGGATCGACGGCCACCGGCCGCAAGGTGGCGATGGCCTGCGCGGAGAGGCTGACTCCGTTCAGTCTGGAGCTCGGCGGCAAGGATCCGGCGATCGTGCTGGCCGACGCCGACGTCGACCGTGCGGCCAATGGCATCGCCTGGGGTGGCATGTTCAACTCCGGGCAGGTGTGCATCTCGGTCGAGCGGGTCTATGTCGAGGCTCCGGTGTACGACGAGTTCGTTGCCAAGCTCACCGCGAATGTCCGCAACCTCAAGCAGGGACAAGAGGATTCGGGCTTCAAGTACGACACCGGCGCGATGGCCACCGCCGCGCAGCGCGACATCGTCGAGCGCCACGTCCAGGAGGCGGTCGATGCCGGGGCGCGGGTGCTGGCCGGCGGTAAGCCGACCGGGGTCGGCACCTTCTTCCAGCCGACCGTGCTGGCCGACGTCACCCCGACGATGTCCTGCATCGCCGAGGAGACATTTGGCCCGACCTTGCCGGTGGTCAAGGTCGCCGACGAGGACGAGGCCATCCGGCTGGCCAACGATTCCCAATACGGCCTGTCGGCGTCCGTGTGGACCGGGGATGTCGAGCGCGGTGAACGGGTGGCGCGACGGCTGGAGTGCGGTGCGGTCAACATCAACGACGCGCTCGCCAACGTGTTCTGCCCGTCGCTGCCGATGGGTGGCTGGAAGGACTCCGGCGTCGGCTACCGGTCCGGTGGTGCCAACGGGTTGATCAAGTTCTGCCGCCAGCAGGCGATCACCGCGCCGCGGATCCCGACGCAGAAGTCCGAGCTGATGTGGTACTCGTCCTCGCGGCGGCAGGGCCGGGTGGCGCTGGCGGCGATGCGGGCTTTCGCGGGCAAGGGCGTGCGTCGCTTCGGCCTCCGGCCGAACAAGTAACCCAGCGGCCTCCGGCCGAACAAGTAACCCAGCGGCCTCCGGCCGAACAAGTAACCCAGCGGCCTCCGGCCGGCCATCGGGCGTTATTTGACGGCAATGTCGATAACGCCGGCGGGCGGGTGCGGCACAATTCGGTTCACATCGCGTGGGGGAGAACCGATTGGCCAAGGCCGAACCGGATGCTGATCTCGAAGCGCTGGTAACCCGCTCGGGCCCGGCAGCGCTGGCGATGGTGCTCGTCCTCAGCACGTCGAACTGGATCGGCTGGGCGACCGGAAACGAGCTGCTGACCCGGATCTTCCGCTCGTGGCCGCAGATGACGCCTTGGGCGGCTCTACTGCTGGCCACCCTGGCCGGCTCGATCCTGGTCCAGTCCGGGACCCCGACCCGTACCCGGATGTGGATCGGTCGCGGGTTGGCGGCGGCAGCCGCGCTGGTCGCGCTCACGATCCTCGCCGAGTACGTGATCAATCGGCCGTTGGGCATCGATCGGCTGTGGTTCCCGGAGGGGGTCAGCACCCTGCAGCGCACCTGGCCGGGCCGGCCCAGCCCGCAGACGGCCTCGACGGTGCTGCTGGTCGCCATCGCTGCGGGACTGACCCGACTGGATCGCTGGTGGGCCCGGGTGGTCCGTACGGAGAGTCTGGTGGTCGCCCTCGCGATTCCGTTCATCGTGGTCACCACCTATGCGTCGCAGTCGCTCTCGGTCAGTCAGGTGCCGCCGTCCACCGGCATGGGGATCGCGACGGCAGTCGGGCTGCTGCTGCTCATCGCCGCGGCCTTCGCGGCCCGGCCCGACTGGAACCCGGTGGCCTGGTTGTTGGCCCGCCCCGACGGTCGGGCCCTGATCCGGATGTTCGGCCTGCTCGCCGCCCTGCCGATCGTCGTGGGTATGGCCCGGTTGGCGTTCCTGGCGCTCGGGGTACGCGAGGACGCGGTCTGGGCGCTGTCGATCTCGGTGAGCGCGCTGGTCATCGGGGTGCTGGTGTTTTACCTCAGCCAACGCGAACAGCGGCTGCTGATCGACCGGGCGGTGTTGGTGCGCGAGCGTGAAGACGCCGAAACGCGCTACCGCATCCTCGCCGAGAACGCCGTGGACGCCGTGGTCCACCTCCGCGGCATGCAGATCGTGTGGATCTCGCCGTCGGTGCACACGACGTTCGGGAAAAGACCTGAGGCGTGGATCGGGTCGGATTTCCGCAGCCACCTGCACGCCGACGACGCCGAGCTGGTGCGGATCGGCGACGAGCGCAGCGACGCGGGCGAACCCGCGGTCGAACGCTTCCGGATCTGCCGGACCGACGGTGGATACCACTGGGTCGACTGCCGGTCCAAGCCGTACGTCGACGGCGACGGAGGTTCCGACGGCGTGATTGCCGCGCTGCGCGTGGTCGACGATCAGGTCGAGTTCGAGCGGCGCCTCGAGCGGTTGGCCCGCTTCGACACGCTCACGGGTCTGGTGAACCGTGCCGAAGCCCTGCACCGGCTGGAGTCGGCACTGGCCGGACGTGGCGCCGCCGACTCGCACATCGGGGTGCTGTTCTGCGACATCGACGGCTTCAAGGGCATCAACGACTCCTACGGTCACGCGGTCGGTGACTCGGTGCTCACCGCCGTGGCGCAGCGGATTCAGGCGTGCGTGCGGGCCGACGACACGGTCGGGCGCACCGGGGGCGACGAGATCCTGGTGGTGTTGCCCGGGGTGCGCAGCCTCGATGAAGTGTCGACGATCGCCGAGGACATTCGTCGACGCGCGGCCGAGCCCGTCGACTACCCGGGCGGAATCATCAATGCCACCTTGAGTATCGGTGCCACGCTCGCTGTTCCCGGTGAATCCGCCACCACCGCGACCGCACGCGCCGACGCGGCGATGTACCGGGCCAAGCAGACCGGCCGCAACAGCGTCGTACAGATCTGAGCGTCAGGGATTGCGGTACCCGGGCGGGTTGGGGGTGTCGACCCACAGGTCCACGCCAAGCTCGGAACCCGGAATGCAGTCGTAGACCGACAGGTCGGTGACCCCGGACTCCAGCAGCACGTCCTCGCACAGCAAGGTCTGGCCGGTGTACTGCCCAGCCGGCTTGCCCAGCACCGCGTAGGCGGCGTCGGCGTACACCTCGGGCTTGCGGGAGCGGGCCATCGCCTCATCGCCGCCCAGCAGGTTCTGCACGGCGGCGGTGGCGACCATGGTTCGCGGCCACAACGTGTTGGACGCAATGCCCGCGCTGCGCATCTCCTCGGCAATACCCAACGCGCACAACGTCATTCCGAATTTCGCCATCATGTACGGGGTCGGCTTGAGCCACTGCGATTCCAGCCGGATCGGCGGGGACAGCGTCAGGATGTGCGGGTTCTCCCGGCCCTTCATGTGCGGAATGCAGGCCTGCGAGACGGCGTAGGTGCCGCGCACCTGGATGCCGTTCATCAGATCGAAGCGCTTGAGCGGCACCTCCTCGATAGAGCCGAGGTTGATCGCCGAGGCGTTGTTGACACAGATGTCGATGCCACCGAACTGCTCGACGGCCTTGGCCACGGCGGCTGCCACCGAGTCACCGTCACGGACGTCGCCGACGATCGGCAGGGCTTGGCCGCCGACCTCCTCGATCTCCTTGGCGGCGGTGTAGATGGTGCCCGGCAGCTTGGGGTGGGGCTCGGTGGTCTTGGCCACCAGCGCGATGTTGGCCCCGTCGGCCGCGACGCGTTTGGCGATGGCCAGGCCGATGCCACGGCTGGCCCCCGAGATGAACATGGTCTTGCCGGAGAAGGACATTGCGTCACCCTAGACCGCGCGCAGGTCCGCGGTCACCGCCTGCGTCAATCGCACCAGATCCTGCGGCGCCAGCGCGATGTCCCAGCCGCGCTTACCTGCGCTGCACAGCACCGTGTCGAACGTCAGCGCGGAGCTGTCGACCACCGTCGCAAGCCGCTTGCGCTGGCCCAACGGGGAGATGCCGCCGAGCACGTAGCCGGTGGCGCGCTCGGCGGCCGTCTGGTCGGCCATGGTGACCTTGGCCAGGCCCAGCGCCGCGGCGGCGGCCTTCAGCGACAACTTCCACGGCACCGGCAGCACCGCGACCGCCAGCACCGGTCCGGCCGCGATCACCAGCGTCTTGAAGATCTGCTCGGGCACCAGACGGTCACCGGCCAGGGCGGTCACCGCCTCCTCGCCGTACGAATGTGCCCGCGGGTCATGGTGGTAGCGCAGCACCTCGTAGGGTGCTCCGGCCGCCGCCAGTGCGGCGATGGCTGGGGTGGCGGCACGACTCACGGGCACAGCCTAACCACGGGAAATAGGGCGGTGAGAAATCCTGTTGTGGACAGTGTTCGCGGCGGTCAAGGGCCGCGAACGGAAAAGCTGTTGGTCACAGCCTTAGGATTGGGAGGAGAGAAGTCAGGTGTCAGCTGCAGTCATGATGGCCGAAGCGCGCACACCCGCATTTCTCATCCGTCCGATACCGCTGCCGGAGCTCATCTGGAGCACCGCGGCAGAAGGGACTGTGTCACCCACGATGACCGACATCGACACCGAGGCCCCCGCTCGCGAGGAGTCCGATGCGGAGCTGACCGCGCGCTTCGAGCGCGACGCGATCCCGCTGCTGGACCAGCTCTATGGCGGTGCGCTCCGGATGACGCGTAACCCCGCGGATGCCGAGGACCTGTTGCAGGAAACCATGGTCAAGGCCTACGCGGGGTTCCGGTCGTTCCGGGAGGGCACCAACCTCAAAGCGTGGCTGTACCGCATCCTGACCAACACCTACATCAACAGCTACCGCAAGAAGCAGCGCCAGCCGGCGGAGTATCCGACCGAGGAGATCACCGACTGGCAGTTGGCGGCCAACGCCGAGCACACGTCCACCGGACTGCGCTCGGCCGAGGTCGAAGCCCTCGAACTGCTGCCCGACACCGAGATCAAAGAAGCTCTTCAGGCATTGCCGGAGGAGTTTCGGATGGCGGTGTACTACGCAGACGTCGAAGGCTTCCCGTACAAGGAGATCGCCGAAATCATGGATACCCCGATCGGGACGGTGATGTCCCGGCTCCACCGGGGCAGGCGCCAGTTGCGTGGCCTGCTCGCCGACGTCGCCAAGGAGCGTGGCTTTACGCGCGGCCAGACGGAGGACGCGCCCGAGGAGGTGTCCTCGTGAGTGGCGACAACGTATCCGAGGAGGACTGGCGCCCGCCGGTAGGGCCGGTCGACCCGGACCATCCCGAGTGCGCAGCGGTGATCGCCGAGGTGTGGACGCTGCTCGACGGTGAATGCACCGCCGAGACCAAGGACCGGCTGCGTCACCACCTCGAGGAGTGCCCCACCTGCCTGCAGTACTACGGGGTCGAGGAACGCATCAAGAAGCTGGTCGCCTCCAAATGCAGCGGAGACAAGGCTCCCAAGCACCTGCTGGAGCGGGTCCGCCTGCAGATCAGCCAGACCACCATCATCAGGCGCGGTTAGCGCGTCGAGAGGACCTCACATACAAAAGTGNNTTGCCGGGCACTTTTGGTTTCAGCTGTTGGGCCGCCTGCCGTGGTTGGCCTTGCTGTGCTTGCGGTCACGCTTCTTCCGGCCACGCTTGGCCATGATGTACCTCCGTTGTTCTGCGCTGCATGGTTGAGCCCTGAATAAAGTGTCTCACGACCCCATCGAACCTCTGACCACACGGTGTTGTGGTTCGATAGAGCCGCATCGAGAGTTCGCGTAGCACCAAAGAGTGAGGGTGAAGATGGCCGAGGATGTTCGCGCCGAGATCGTGGCCAGTGTGCTGGAGGTCGTGGTCAGCAAGGGTGACCAGATCGGCGCGGGCGACACCCTGGTGCTGCTGGAGTCGATGAAGATGGAGATTCCGGTGCTGGCCGAGGTCGGCGGCACCGTCACCGAGGTCAGCGTGTCCGTGGGCGATGTCATCCAGGCCGGCGACCTCATTGCCGTGATCGACTAGCTTCGTGTCCACCCTCGGTGACCTGCTCGCCGAGCACACGGTGCTGCCGGGCAGCGCTGTGGACCACCTGCATGCGGTGGTCGGCGAATGGCAGCTGCTGGCGGACCTCTCGTTCGCCGACTACCTGATGTGGGTGCGCCGCGACGACGGCGCGGTGGTCTGCGTGGCCCAGTGCCGACCCAACACCGCACCGACGGTCCTGCTCAAGGACGCCGTCGGCACGGTCGTCGCGCCGGGGGAGCTGCCGCTGGTGACCGCGGCGTTCACCTCGGGGGCGATCGGTCGCGGCGACAGCGACGCCAAGCTGCGCGAACCCGGCATCGACGTCGAAGCCGTGCCGGTGCGCTACAACAACAACGTGGTGGCCGTGCTGACCCACCAGACTGCGCTGGCCGAGCGGCGCACGTCCTCCCCGCTGGAGCGGGCCTACCTGGACTGTGCCGGCAATCTGCTGCACATGCTGTCCGAGGGCACGTTCCCCAATGTGGGTGATCTGGCGTTGTCGCGATCGAGCCCGCGGGTCGGCGACGGCTTCATCCGCCTCGATGTCGACGGTGTGGTCGCCTACGCCAGCCCGAACGCGTTGTCGGCCTATCACCGGATGGGGCTGGCGGCCGAGCTGGAGGGGCACAACCTGGTCGCGATCACCCGCCCGTTGATCTCCGACCCCTTCGAGGCCCTGGAGCTCGCCGAGCACGTGCGCGACTCGCTGGCCGGCGGGTCGAGCATGCGGCTGGAGGTCGACGCCGGCGGTGCCGCGGTGCTGATGCGCACGCTGCCATTGGTGGTCCACGGCGCCGCCGCCGGGGCGGCCGTGCTCATCCGGGACGTCACCGAGGTCAAGCGCCGCGATCGGGCCCTGCTGTCCAAGGACGCCACGATCCGGGAGATCCACCACCGGGTCAAGAACAACCTGCAGACCGTCGCCGCGCTGCTGCGCCTGCAAGCCCGCCGCACCAGCAACTCGGAGGCGCGTGAGGCGCTGATGGAGTCGGTGCGCCGGGTGGCTTCCATCGCTCAGGTACACGAGGCCCTGTCGATGTCGGTGGACGAGGAGGTCAACCTCGACGAGGTGATCGACCGGATCCTGCCGATCATGAACGACGTGGCCCGGGTCGACACACCCATCCGCATCAATCGGGACGGCGCATTGGGGGTGCTGGACGCCGACCGGGCTACCGCCCTGGTGATGGTGGTCACCGAACTGGTTCAGAACGCCATCGAGCATGCCTTCGAGTCGTCGGCGAAGCAGGGCTGCGTGACGATCCGGGCCGAACGCTCGGCGCGCTGGCTGGACGTCGTGGTGCACGACGACGGCCGCGGGCTGCCGGAGGGTTTCAGCCTGGAGAAGTCCGACCGGTTGGGTTTGCAGATCGTGCGCACGCTGGTGACCGCCGAACTCGACGGATCGCTGGGAATGCACGACGTTCCGGGGGGCGGAACGGATGTGGTGTTACGTGTGCCACTCGGGCGCCGTTCGGGCCCGCGAGTTCCGCAATAGCAAATTGTGACGGACGCTACATCGAAGCTCGAGTGTAAAAGAAATCGCGGCCCCTGGCATTTGCCGGGGCCGCGATCTTACGAACTGTGAAGAAGTCTCAGACGGTGCTGCGGGCCCGGGTGCGAGCGTTGCGGCGCTTGAGCGCGCGACGCTCGTCCTCGCTCATGCCGCCCCACACGCCGGCGTCCTGACCGGAATCCAAAGCCCAGGTCAGGCATTCCGTCGTGACCGGGCACCGGTTGCAGACGAGCTTCGCATCAGCGATCTGGGCGAGCGCCGGTCCGCTGTTCCCGACCGGGAAAAACAGTTCCGGATCCTCGTCCCGACAGACCGCCTTGTGGCGCCAATCCATTTGTCGCTACTCCTTACTAAGTGCGCGACTGAGCGCGCTCGCTTTTCCTTCGGCTGTTAACGCGTGCACACAAATGTTTCTGTGCTGTTGCATCCGATCGTTTCACAGCCTCGACGGATGTCAATAGGACTCAGTTAACACGTGTGCAATGTCACTACGGGGGTGGGTTACCGAACCCTCTACCCGTTTGTACTACACTCAACCCACCTGCGCCCTGAAGCGGCTGACGCCGGTGCATCACCGCTGGTCAGCGGGTGTGGCAGGAGGCGGAGCGACCACGCTCAACACCCCGGGGACCGACCGGAACGTCATTTCCTCGCGCAAGCCGAGAAAATCTCCGTCGATCTGGCTGGCGACCGGCTCGGAGCTCCGGATCCGCACCCACGCGATGTCGTCCTCCCGGATCAGGTGCTTGGCTTTGATCACGGGCTTCTGGGACACCATGCGCCTCACCAGCATCAGATTTCTCCAGACATTCATGCTGGTCACGGCGAACAATCCCAGGCCGGTCTCGAAGGTGGTGTCCGGGTTGGTCCACACCGGCCTGGTGTTGGCGTAGGTCCACGGGCTCGAGTTGGAGATGAACGCGAAGTAGACGCCGGTCAGCGGCTCCCGCTCGGGCAGCTCGACGGTGAGCAGGGGTGCTTTGCGGGCGCTGGCCAGCATCTCGCGCACCGCCACCCGGATGTAGCGGCCGGCAGTTACCTTGCGCCCTTTGGCGCGCTGCGCCTCGACCGCGGCCACGACGTCGCCGTCCACGCCCATCCCCGCGGTGAACACCGCCCACCGCTCGCCGCAGTCCATCAGTCCGATCCGCCGCCACGGCGCGCCGCTGCGGCGGGCGGTGAGCAGGTCGACGAGCTGATTGGTGGCCTCGATCGGGTCCGGACTGATGCCCAGGGCCCGGGCGAAGACATTCGCCGACCCGCCGGGAACCACCGCGACCGCGGGCAGGGCGTCCGGCAGCGGTTCCTGACGGCTGGGCCGGCCCAGCAGCCCGTTGACCACTTCGTTCACCGTGCCGTCGCCGCCGTGCACGATGATCACGTCGGTGCCGTCCTGCCTGGCGGCGGCGGCGATCTCGATCGCGTGGCCGCGGTGATCGGTGTGGACGACCGCCAGATCCACGCGACTCTCCAGCGCATGCGCGAGCAGGTCACGGCCGGCGGCGGTGGTGGAGGTGGCGTTCGGGTTGACGATCAGGACGGCGCGCACGAGCCATGAGCCTAACCGCGCCACGGGTGAGACTCCGAAGTGTTTGCCTGCTCATCACGCAGGGGTCAGCTGCCGGTGGCATGCTCGCGACGTGATCGTGGGGTCGGAGCCGGGTTCGGCCAGTGCTGTCGGCCGGTTCCACCGGGTCTGTGAGGCTGTCGTCGATGCGCTGCCGTTCGGCTTGAATTCCGTTGTCGCGCCGACTTTCTTGGGCTTCGTGGTGATCAATTCCGGCACCTTTGCGCTGGACTTGGTGATGCTCACCCTGTTGCACGGCGCCCTGGGCGTGCCATTCGGGTTTGCGGTCACAGTGGCGTATGCGTGCGCGTTCGCCGCGAGTTACCTGCTCAACCGCGTGGTGAACTTTCAGTCGCACGGGGCGGTCGGGCCGCAGGTGGTCGTCTACATCGTCGTGGTGGTGATCAACTACCTGGCGTTCATCCTCGGCGTGTCCAGCGCGCTACGTGCGCTCGGGGTCGAGTACCACCTGGCCCGCATCGTGGCGGGGGCCTGCGAGGGGATCTACATGTATTGCGCGATGCGGTGGGTGGTGTTCCGGCGCTAGCCGGGGGAGACGATCCGCCGGGCCGCGTCG
>NZ_BEWG01000115.1:170694-181540 GCF_002723835.1 Mycobacterium sp. shizuoka-1
CGGCGCCGGGCCAGCTCGTCGGGTGACGTGGTGGCGGCGGCTGGGTCGGGCCAGTCGGCCCAGGCCAGCGCGACACCGAAGAGGACCACCAGCAGGTCTTGCGGATCCCATGAGGAGTCGACGAAACCCTGGCGCTGGGCTTCGACGACGGCGGCGATCAGCAGGTCGGGCAGCGGCTGACCGCCCGCGGACGGCTCGTCGAGCGTCAGCCCCTCCAGATGAGCCCACCGGACCATGCGGTGGTGTTCGGGACGGCGCACGCTCAGGTCGAAGATGCCGCCGACGAACTCGGGGACGGCGTCGGGACGCAGGGGCACCGCGTGGAAGAACTCGCCGGTGTCAGCGGCCAGCACGTCGCGGAACAGCGACCCCTTGTCGCCGAAGTGGGCGTAGAGACGCTCCTTGCTGGCGCTGGCGGCCGCCGCGATGCGGTCGATGCGGGCGCCGGCGAACCCGTAGCGGGCGAACTCGGACCGGGCGGCGGCCAGGATCTGGTCGCGCAGCTCTGAGGTGCTTCTCATAAACCCAGAGTATAAAGAACGAACTAGTTCGTTTGTTGCGATGTCGAGAGGGTGAGGAGTCACCGTGGATAGCCGAGCCGAGGCCGATCTGGCCACCGTGATGGACCACCCGCCCCGCGTCCGTGCGCTCAAACGCGTGCTCGGCGCCGTCGCCGACGGCATGGATCCGGTGATCGACCTGTGGCGACCGTACCTCGACGGTCTCGACAACCTGCCCGCCGACGGCCGATTTCTGTTGGTGGGCAACCACACTCAGATGGGCAGCGCCGAGGCGTTTTTGATCCCCTACGCCGTGCGGCGGCAGATCGGCGTTCGGGTGCGGCCGCTGGCAGACCGCCAATTCGGCCAGATGCGGGGCCTGCCCGGCGACCTGCTGGCGGCATACGGTGGCGTGGTCGGTGCGCCGGAAACCGCGACCGAACTCATGCGTCACGACGAAACCGTCCTGGTGTTCCCCGGCGGCGGCCGCGAGATCCCCAAATTCAAGGGGGAGGAATACACCCTGCGCTGGCAGGGACGGTCCGGATTCGCCCGTATCGCGATCGCCAACGGCTATCCCATCGTGCCGGCCGGGCTGGTCGGCGGCGACGACGTCTACCGGAGTCTGACGACGCGCGACAGTGCGTGGGGCCGCTTCAGCCAAGCCATGAGCAGCCGGTTCAGCGGCCGAGACGACATCGCGATGCCGCTGCTGCGCGGGATCGGCCCGACGCTGATCCCCAGGCCGGAGCGGATGTACCTGCGGTTCGGCACCCCGATCGACACCACGACACCGGTCGGCATCGACGCGGCCGGCTGGGCCGAGGAGGTGAAACAGCGCACCCAGGCGGCGCTGGAACAGATTCTCGACGACCTGCTGGCGCTGCGGGAGACCGATCCCTATCGCGGCCTGAGCCCGCTGGGGTGGTTTCGCGCCGCGCGCCCGGAGCCGGCGTAGGCGAGTCGACGATGCCGGCGAGGGACGAGGCGGAGGAGGAGCGAGCGATGGCGGTTGAGCGACGGGCTACCTTACGGGGGTGACCCAACCTGCAATCCCGTCCGTGGTCCGCTACGCCGGTTTCGCGGCGGCCGCCGAAGGTGCGGTGGCCCTCATCGCCGCCGTCGTGCTGGTGGTGCGCGGGGCGTCCGGCGCCGATCAGCACATCGTCAACGGATACGGCACGGCCGGCTGGTTCGCGGTGATGGGCGCCGCCGTGCTGGCCGGGGGCTGGGCGCTGATCACCGGGCGCCGCTGGGGCAGAGGTATCGCGGTGTTCGCCAACCTGCTGCTGGTGCCGGTGGCCTGGTACGTCGTGCAGGCGCACCAGCCGGTGTACGCGGTCGCACTGGGTGGGGTCGCCATCGCGGTGCTCGCGCTATTGTTCAGTCCGCCGGCACTGCGCTGGGCGTCGCGGGCCCGGTAATCCAGCACGTGTCGTCGTGGCCCTCGCGGTACCTGTATCGCCAGGGGCTCCCGGGCGATGATCCCGGCTGTCAACCTTGTCACGATGACCCAGCAATATACCACTCACACAGAGCTTTTCGATCTTAACGGCAAGCGTGCCCTCGTCACCGGAGGCACCAGGGGCATCGGGTTGATGATTGCGCGCGGACTGCTGGGGGCAGGCGCCCGTGTCGTCGTCTGCTCCCGCACGGCGGACGCGTGCGTACAAGCCCAGCAGCTGCTGTCCGAATTCGGTGATGTGCACGCAATTCCCGCAGACCTGTCCCGACACGACGAATGTCAGCGACTCGCTGATCTCGTCACGGCCGATTCGGAACGGCTGGACATCCTGGTCAACAACGCGGGCGCGATGTGGCGCGAGCCGCTGGCGACGTTCCCCGACGAGGCCTGGGACTCGGTGATCGACCTCAACCTCAAATCGCCGTTCTGGCTGGTGCAGGCTCTGCTGCCCGCGCTCTGCGAGGCGGGCACCGTTGATGACCCCGCACGGATCATCAACATCGGCAGTATTGCCGCCATCCACGTCGCTCAGTCGCCCAACTACTCCTACGCCAGCAGTAAGGCGGCACTGCATCAACTCACGAGAGTGCTCGCCCGGGAGCTGGGCCCGCAGCACGTCACGGTGAACGCCGTGGCGCCAGGTGTGTTCCCGTCGCAGATGATGGCGTCCACACTCGATGCGATCGGCGACAGGATTGCGGCCGCGGCCCCGGTGCGCCGGCTGGGCCGCGCCGACGACATGGCCGGTGTCGCAGTGTTTCTCGCCAGCCGGGCTGGGGCCTACCTCACGGGCAGCATCATCCCGGTCGACGGCGGGATCGCGACGACCGCAACGGGAACCCCGTAGCCGTCGGGGTACCGGCAGTGCCTCCCGCGCGCTGTGGCACGGGCTTACGGTGGAGGGATGGCCACGAAGGATCTCCGTGCCGATATCCGCGACTTTCTCAGCTCGCGTCGGGCCCGCATCGCCCCCGAGCAGGCGGGCCTGCCCGCGTACGGAGGCAACCGCAGGGTCAAAGGCCTGCGTCGCGAGGAGGTAGCTCTGCTGGCAGGGGTGTCGGTCGATTACTACGTGCGCATGGAGCGCGGCAGCCTCGCCGGTGCGTCCGACGGCGTGCTCGAGGCATTGGCCCGTGCCTTGCAACTCGACGAAGCCGAGCGCGACCACCTGTTCCACCTCGCGCGCCGATCGGGTGGGCTCGTCGGTCCACGCCGGCGCAGGCCTGCGGTGACCCTACGCTCGACCCTGCAGCAGGTGCTCGACGCCATCTCCGATGCTCCGGCCTGGATCTGTAACGGCCGTTATGACGTACTCGCCACGAATATGCTTGCCCGCGCGCTGTTTTCGCCGGTTCTGGCTGACTCACGTCGACCCGCGAACACCGCGCGGTTCATCTATCTGGACCCCGACACGGCGCAACAGTTCTTCGTCGACTACGACCACATCGCCGGTGACGTGGCGGCGAAGCTACGCATGGAGGCCGGCCGCAATCCCGCCGACGAGGAGCTGATCGCTTTGGTGGGCGAACTCGCCACCGGCAGCGAGCTGTTCCGGCAGCGGTGGGCATCTCAGGACGTGCGGTTGCGCCGGTCCGGACGCAAGCGGCTGCGCCATCCGGTCGTCGGTCCGCTCGACCTGGACGTCGAGTCGCTGGAACTGCCCGCCGAATCGGGCCTCCACCTCGCCGTCTATACCGCACCCGCGGGCACGCCGGGCGCCGACGGGTTGGCGCTGCTGGCTTCGTGGGCGGCTGAGCCAGCCGGTCACGCCTCTGCGGCCAACACGCCCAACTCGGGGCCGCTGACCCGGTAGTTGATCCATTCCGACATCTGCTTGCCGCCGACGGCGTCGTACAACGCGATCGCGTTGACGTTCCAGTCCAGCACCTCCCAGGCCAGCCGGGTGTAGCCGTTGTCGACGCATTCGCGGGCCAGCGTCGCCAGCAGCTTGCGGGCCAGCCCGCGACGGCGGAACTCGTCGCGGACGAACAGGTCCTCGAGGTAGATGCCGGCCACGCCGTCCCAGGTCGAGAAGGTGCGAAACCACAGGGCGACGGCGGCGGCACGGCCGTCGATCTCGACAAGGTGGCAGTAGCCGACCGGATTGTCGCCGAAAAGAGCTGCGGTGAGCTGACTTTCGGTCACCGTGCACTGGTCGGCGGCATGCTCGAATTCGGCCAGTTCGCGGATCATCGCGGCGATCTCGGCCTCGTCTCCGGGCCGGGCCAGACGAATAATCATGGCTGCACTCCCAATGCTGACAGGATGGTCCTGAATTTCGTTGTGGTTTCTGCGACTTCGTCATCCGCGTCGGATTCCGCGACGATTCCGCCGCCGGCTTGCGCGAGCACGCCCCGGCGGTCGGCGGACAACTGCGCTCCTCGGATCGCCACCACCCAGCGACCGTCACCGCGGGCGTCGCACCAGCCTACTGCCCCGGCGTAGAAGCCGCGGTCGCCTTCCAGCCGCGCGATCAGATCGATCGCGTCCGGGGTCGGGACACCGCCGACGGCCGGAGTGGGATGCAGTGCGAGCGCCAAATCGATTGCGGTGATGGAAGTATCGCGCAGTACGCCGCGGATGGGGGTGGACAGGTGCCACAGCGCGGCGGTGCGGCTCAACTGCGGCTGTGCGGCCACCTCGAGCTCGGTGCACAGCGGCGCCAGCGCGCTGCGCATGGTGTCGACGACCAGTTGGTGTTCGTGGCGGTTCTTGGCCGACTCGGCCAACGCGGCTGCATGGGCGGCGTCGGTGTCCGGATCGGCCGACCGCGGGGCGGACCCGGCGAACGGCTGGCAGGTGACCTGTGTGCCCGAGCGAGCGACGAGCAGCTCGGGGCTGGCTCCCACCAGTGCGGTACCGGTATAGCCGGCCCCGGCCGGGGAGAGGTCGACCAGGTAGGCGCAGGCCTCGGGGTCGTCGGCCACCAACCGGCGTACGATTTCGCGTTCGTCCAGCGCGCCGTCGGCCACCAGACGCAGCGCGCGCGCCAAAACGACCTTCTGCAAAGCGGTTTCGGGAGTGGTGAGCTGCTTCAGCGCGGTGCGGATACGGGCGCGGTGTTCCTCCGGTGCCGGCAGCATCTCGGCGATGTGCACCGCGGGCAGCGCGGTCGTCGGCCATGCCGGCAGCGCGTCGGCGACACTGTCCGGCGTCAGCAGTGCGGCCTTGCTTCGGATGTCGAATGGCAGCGCGCCGACCACGAGGTCGGCCGATCCGTCGGCCAGCGCACCCGCCGCGGCCGTGACGGTGTCGTAGCCGATCCGGATGCCCTCGGCGACGAGTGTCCCGGCGGGGCCGCTCAGCACAAAAGACGGTGGCGCCATCACGTCCCGGTGACCGGCTCGCGGTGGGTGGTCATGCCGAGCGCCGAGAGTTGCCGCAGCCCGTACTCGAAGCCGCACACCGCTACCGAGGCCGCGCCGAATCCGTATCGGGCACCTTCGCGCAGCGGTTGTTCCACCCAGCGGGTGACCACCGAGCGGGAGAAATGGCCGTGCCCGACGAACACCACGTCGCGGTCGACCATCCGCTCCAGGGCGTAGGACACCGCCTGGTCGGCGCGCATGCTCACCTGGTCGACGCTCTCCCCGCCGGGGCAGCCGTAGGTCCACAGCAGCCAGCCCGGGGTATCAGTGCGGATCTGGTGGGTGGTCAGACCCTCGTAGTCCCCGTAGTTCCACTCCGAGAGCAGCGGGGACACCTCGTCGACGGTCAGGCCGGCCAGTTCGGCGGTGGTCAGGGCGCGCGTGCGTGGGCTACTGACCACCAGCGGGTTGTCCAGCCCGAGGTGCTCGATCGTCAGGGCGGCCAGTTTGGCCTGCTCGCGACCGCGGTCGGTGAGATCGAGGTCGGTGGTGCTGGTGTGCTGGCCGCTCTTGGACCATTCGGTTTCACCGTGCCGTAGCAGGACCAACCGATGCGTTCCGACACTCACGCCCACTGATTCTGCCCGATGACCAGGCGCGCCGTGGCAGGCGGGACGTAACTGCGACGAACCTGCAAGGATGGTCTGCGTGACCCGAGTATTGGCGGTGGCCAACCAGAAGGGTGGGGTGGCCAAGACAACCACGGTCGCGTCTTTGGGGGCGGCTTTCGTCGACGCGGGCAAGCGTGTCTTGCTCGTCGACCTCGACCCCCAGGGCTGTCTGACCTTCTCGCTGGGCACCGATCCGGACAAGCTGCCGGTGTCGGTGCACGAGGTGCTGCTCGGCGAGGTCGAGCCCAGCGCGGCGCTGGTGGACACCGCCGAAGGCATGACGCTGCTGCCGGCCAACATCGACCTGGCCGGCGCGGAGGCGATGCTGCTGATGCGGGCCGGGCGCGAGTATGCCCTCAAGCGTGCGCTGGACAAGCTCGGTGACGACTTCGACGTGGTGATCATCGACTGCCCGCCGTCGCTGGGGGTGCTCACCCTCAACGGCTTGACCGCGGCCGACGAGGTGATCGTGCCGCTGCAGTGCGAGACGCTGGCGCACCGCGGGGTCGGCCAGTTCCTGCGCACGGTGGACGACGTCCAGCAGATCACCAATCCCAAGCTGAAGCTCCTGGGCGCGCTGCCTACGCTGTACGACTCGCGCACCACGCACAGCCGCGACGTGCTGCTCGACGTCGCCGATCGCTACGACCTGCCGGTGCTGGCCCCGCCGATCCCGCGGACGGTGCGTTTCGCCGAGGCGAGCGCGTCGGGATCATCGGTACTCGCGGGTCGAAAGAGTAAGGGCGGCACGGCATATCGTGATCTGGCGGCCTCGCTGCTGAAGTACTGGAAGTCCGGCAAGGCGTTGCCGACGTTCGCCCCTGAGGTCTAGGGACCGTAGGCGGCCAGCGCCGCGCCGCGCTGCTCGATCACCTTCGAGTCCGTGACGGTGGGGACGACCGGGCCGGAGCCGGCCGGGTGGTCGACGGCGATGACCCGTTCGTTGGTGCCTTTGGTCGGGTCGTACACCCCGATGCCGGTGGTCAGCGGGACCAGCAGCCGGCCGGCCATCATCGCGCCCGGACCCAGCGGAGCGACCGGCCCGGCTGCCTCGATGGTGTAGCGATAGGACAGCCGGCTGTCGAAGACCTGCACGCTGTCGCCGGTCCACCAGGTGAACAGGTCGCCCGCACGGGTGACGGCTTGGGCCGGATTGGCCAGTACCGGTGCACTTTTCAGCAGCGTGCTGGCGATCTTGCTGCCGGTGTCGTCATAGACCGCGATCTCGGGCTTCGGTGTGGGCAGGTACACCGCGGTGGTGGTGCCCGCGACGGCCAGCACCCGCGCCTCGGAGTCGCTGGCGACACCGGGTAACGGCACGTTCTTGGTGTCGGGTTCGTCTTCTTCTTTCGCCGGCTTGAGCAGTGTCAGGCGCAGGTCCTTCTGGTCGCGGCAGGCTTCCAGCACCGACACGGCCTCGTCGCTGGCGGCCGCCGACATCAACGTGCAGCCGGTGCCGACTCCTTGGTTGACCGGTTTGACCCGGGCGTCGATTTCGCCGTAGGACAGCATCCGCACCAGGTCCGAGCGCCACAGTTCCAGTCGGGTGGTTCCGGCCGAGAGCACCGCGCTGCCGTTGGAGGACAGCACCACCTGCTTGTCGGCGTAGGAGGTGCGGGTCGGGCCGCGCCGGCCGGTGCCGCCGTTGATGCTGCTGACCTGCCCGCAGCCGCGGATGTCGGGATACACCGCGACGGCGAGGTCGTAGACGTAGGAGATGCCGCACAGGTCGGTGTCGCGGGCGAACGTCCAGCGGCTCTGCCCGGTCTGCGGGTCGCGCCCCTCGACGGTGGTCCCGTCGCCGGTCACCACGGTCCCGGCGACCACGATCGGGCTCAGGGTGCGTGGGCTGGTGGCCGTCCACAGCTGGCGCAGCGTGTCGGGAACCACCCGCGCTGGAACCGGGTTGGGCGCCGGTGAGGTGGCGGGGCGGCTGATGGTGGCCCGCGCCGAGCTGTTCCACCAGAACAGCGCAGCGATCACGGCCACGACCAGCACGATCGTCGCCGCGGCGATGAGATCGCCCTTGGTGCGGCGTTCGGGTCTGACCATCTAGGCGACGATAGCGGGCGTCAGCCTGCCGTCGCGGGGGCCTCGGCGGCGTTGCGCGGCCGACGCCGCCGGCGGGGCTTGCGAGCCGGGCTGTCGTCTCCGGTGGGTGCGGCGGCGTCACCGTCGGCCGGGGAGTCCGTCGCCGTGGTCTCGACGTGCCCGCTGGCACCCTGGCCGCCGCGGGTGCGTCGACGCGACCGGTTGCGGCTGGGCCGCTCCCGGTTGGAGTCCGTCGAGCTGATCCGGGTGCCGTCCTGCTTCTTGGCGGCCTGCGCCGACTTGCGGGGGGTACCGATCGTGCCGCCGGCGTCGGCCGGGATGTTCAGTTCCTCGTACAGGTGCGGAGAGCTGGAATAGGTCTCGGCGGGGTCGGGGCAGTCGAGCTTGAGGGCCTTGTCGATCATCGACCACCGCTCGAGTTCGTCCCAGTCGACCAGCGTGATCGCGATGCCGGTCTTGCCGGCCCGGCCGGTGCGGCCGATGCGGTGCACGTAGGCCTGCTCGTCCTCGGGGATCTGGTAGTTGATCACATGCGTGATGTCGTCGATGTCGATGCCGCGGGCGGCCACATCGGTGGCGACCAGCACGTCGACGTCGCCGGTGCGGAAGGCCTTGAGCGCCTTCTCGCGGGCGATCTGGCCGAGGTCACCGTGCACGGCGCCGACCTTGAAGCCGCGCTCGGCGAGTTCGTCGGCGACCTTCTGGGCGGTGCGCTTGGTGCGGGTGAAGATCATCGTCGCGCCGCGGCCCTGCGCCTGCAGGATGCGGCTGACCATCTCGACCTTGTCCAGCGCGTGCGCGCGGTAGACGAACTGCTCGGTGGTGTCGTGGGTGGCGGACCCCTGGACGCCCTCGGCGCGGATGTGGGTCGGCTGGTTCATGAACGTGCGGGCCAGGGTGATGATCGGGTCCGGCATGGTGGCCGAGAACAGCATCGACTGGCGGTTGTCCGGGGTCTGCTTCAGGATGCGTTCGATGTCGGGCAGGAAGCCCAGGTCGAGCATCTCGTCGGCCTCGTCGAGGACCAGCACCGACAGCCCGCCGAGTTGCAGGTGGCCCTGCTGGGCGAGGTCGAGCAGCCGGCCCGGGGTGCCGACGACGACGTCGACACCCTTCTGTAGCGCCTCGATCTGCGGCTCGTAGGGCCGCCCGCCGTAGATCGCGGTGACGGTCAGCTTGCGAGACTCGTCGGCCTGAAGGTACTTCGATGCGGCCACCAGGTCGCCGTGGACCTGCAGGCACAGCTCGCGGGTCGGTACCACGACCAGCGCACGCGGAATGCCGGTCAGCGGGCGGGTGGTGTCGGTGGTGATGCGGTGCAGCAGCGGCACACCGAAGGCCAGGGTCTTGCCCATGCCGGTGCGGGCCTGACCGATGAGGTCGTCGCCGGCCAGCGCCATCGGCAGGGTCTGCTCCTGGATGGCGAAGGCGTGTTCCTTGCCTTCTTCGGACAATGCCCGCACGATCTCGTCGCGGACTCCGAGCTGGGCGAATGAAATCTGGGGATGAGTGGTCAGTGGTGTCATGTGGTGGCGTTGTGCCTTCCGATGTCGTTCCTCGATGGTGCTGTCACGCGCGCACGAGTTCTGACTTCGGAATGGAGTCGGCGTCGAGAGTTCGATGCCGATTCGCCGGGCCCTGCGCTGAGGGAGGCGGGCCCACTGCGTGCACGCACATTTCCTTGACCTCGCCTCACGGCGTGAGTCAGAGACCATTGTAGCTGGTCGCGCTTGCCGGGACTGAGTGAAGCCCCAGCCGCGACTACAGTGTCGGCCATGACCGCCCCCCAGCCCGCCGCGGCGTCACCGGCGCGTATCTCCGCCGACCACCCCGGTGTCAACGAGCTGTTCGCGCTGCTGGCCTATGGCGAGGTCGCGGCGTTCTACCGGCTGACCGACGAGGCGCGAATGGCGCCTGACCTGCGCGGGCGGATCAACATGGCCAGCATGGCCGCCGCCGAGATGGCCCACTACGACCTGCTGCGTGACGCGCTGGCGGCCCGCGGCGTCGACGTCGTCCCGGCGATGTCGCGCTACGCCTCGGCGCTGGAGAACTACCACCGGCTGACCACGCCGAGCACCTGGCTCGAAGCGCTGGTCAAGACCTATGTGGGCGACGCGCTGGCGGCCGACTTCTATCTGGAGATCGCCGACGTGCTGCCCGACGAGGTGGCTGCGGTGGTGCGCGGGGTGCTGGCGGAGACCGGCCATTCCCAGTTCGTGGTCGGCGAGGTGCGCGACGCGGTGACCACCAGCGGGCGCCAGCGCAGCCGGCTGGCGCTGTGGTCGCGCCGGCTGCTCGGCGAGGCGATCACCCAGGCCCAGTACGTGCTGGCCGACCACGACGAGCTCGTCGATCTGGTGTTGGCCGGTCCGGGCGGGCTCGGGCAGGTGGCCGACTTCTTCGACCGGTTGCAGCGCACCCACGACGACCGGATGCGCCAGCTCGGCCTGGCCTGATCAGCGGTTGCAGGTCGCCGAGATGGTGTTCTCGGTCTGGGCGGCGACGGTGGCTCCGGCGGCGTCGGTGATCCAGCAGTTCAACTGACTTCCGCCGCTGCTGGCGGTGACGTAGTTGACCGGAACGTTCGGGATGACGGTCATCTGCCAGGGCAGCGACACGTTCTCCGCGGTGCGCAGCGCCCCGGTTTCGTCGGCATAGGTGATGGTCACCGGGTCGTCCGGTCGCTGGTTGCCCGCGACTGTGTAGATCACCTGGCGGGGATCCACCATCGGCTGGGCCAGCGGCGCCGCCGCGGGCGCGGGCGGCGGCACCAGCACCGGCGTCTCGGCCGGGAGGCCTGGCACGGTGACGGTGACCGGCGCAGGGGGCGGGGTCGACGAGCGGGGG
>NZ_BEWG01000116.1 GCF_002723835.1 Mycobacterium sp. shizuoka-1
CTGGTCTTGATCAGAATCCTGTTTCGTCAAAGATCATCATCCGGGAAGGTGCGTCCTCCCGGGATCCACAGGTTCTGATCATTGCTCCTCGCGAAATGGGGTGCGTGCCTAATACGAAAGTAAGGTGGGTCAGGCTGCCTCCTGGTTACTTAAGGTGACGTTGTAGCCGAGTTCTTGGAGGCGGCGGATGGCGTTGTTCTTGGTGCGGGTGGGGTCCTTTTTGGTAAAGAAGTCGGATCCTGGGTCGTGGTAGCACTCGCCGTCCGCGAGCATGTGCCAGACGGCGGTGAGGATGGAGTGTTGGGTGGCGACGATGGCTTTCATCTTGCCGCGGCGCACAATGAGTCTCTTATAGCGTGCCCCGAGGTAGCTGTTCTTGGGGTTTCTGGAAATCGACAAGGCCGCGACGCCCAGAGCGCCCTTGAGATAGCGGTTCCCAGGTCGGGTCCTGGTGGACTTTGCCCGGCCGGCAGACTCGTTGGATCCTGGGCTTAGGCCCGCCCAGGATGCGAGTCGGCCCGGGCTCTGGAAGGAGCTCATGTCTGCCCCGGTTTCGGCGATGATGACATCGGCCACGAGGGTGGAGACCCCGGGAATGGTAGCTAGAAATTCCCGTGCCGTTTGAAAGGGTTCCATCGCCTCGTTGATGCGGGTGGTGAGTTCCTCGACGCACCGAGTGATGGAATCGATGCGTTCCAGATGCATGTTGCAAAGATAAGCATGGTGCACCTCGAAGCGTCCGGTCAGCGCCTCTACGAGCTCGGGAACCCGCACGCGCATGCGCCCCCGAGCCAGGTCAGCCAACACCTGCGGATCCCGCTCACCCTTGATAAGTGCCTTGAGCATGGCCCGGGAGGAGACACCCATCAGGTCCGAAACATGGTCCGAGAGCTTAAGGCCGGTAGACTCCAGAAATTTCTCCAGTCGTTGGACTTCCCGGGTCCGGTCCTGGGTGGCGATGGTTCGTGCCCGGGTCAAATCCCGAAGTACGCGGATCGGTTGAGGCGGGACAAAACAAGGGCGCAGCAGCCCGTGCGCACCGAGCTGAGCTAACCAGGAAGCGTCGGACACGTCAGTTTTTCGCCCGGGAATGTTGCGGGCCGCCTTCGCATTGACGAGCATCACTGGCAGGAGGTCCTCCATCAGGTAGTAGAACGGCTTCCAGTAATCACTGGTTGCCTCCATGACCACCGTGGTGACCTTCGCGGCGACCAGCATGTCCCGCAGGGCGAGGATCTGATTGGTGGTGGAACCCCAGGTGGTGACCTCGGTGGAAAAAGTCCCGGCACGCTTGCCCGGGGACCGGATGGCGACCTTCGCGTCACCCTTGGAAATATCAATGCCCGCGGCACGTTCATGAACCAAGTCCACGGGACACCTCCTAACCTGCTTGTTTCAATGGGTGGTGATGCCTGCCATGTAGAGGGTGGAATTAAATCAGGACTCTAATACTCGTGCTCACAGCAACAATCCACGGTTCCCGTGGAACCCTCCGCACCACGCTCATTTACGGGCCAAACAACAGCACCAAGGAACGACCGGCGTCGGACACGGCAGACACCACCATCATCCCGCTGAGCCATCCGATTCACCAGAGGCAAGGTGCGTCAAGAGGGACTTTCGACACCCACGGCGCGCAGCGGCGCTGGCACGCTCATTTGGGAAATGCTCGCGAAATCTCTGGTGCATGGTCGGGTGCTTTGGTGTGCTGGAGGGATGTATGGGTTGACGTTGTCTGCGCGCAGGGAAATCACTAAGAAGGAAGCCGGCGCGTATGTGGCGGCGTCGAAGAAGGCCAAGGGCGAGATCCTGGACCGGTTGGTGGCGGAGGTGGGCTGGTCGAGGGCGAATGCCCGGCGGCAGCTGGGCAGGGCCTTCAAGCGGCGGGGCCCGGCCCGTATGGAGGTGCGCAAGCCGAGACCGCCGACGTATGGCTATGACACGGTGAAGGTGCTCCAGCAGGTCTGGGTCGTGGCTGGGCAGCCCTGCGGGAAGTACCTGGCCGCGGTCATGGGCACCACACTGGCCAACATGGACGCCCATATCCGCGCTGGCGCTTTCGGGAGGGTGCGGGCCCGTTACAGCCCCGCAGTGCATGACCAGTTGCTGGCGATGAGCGCGGCAACGATCGACCGGCTGCTGGCACCGTTCAAGCTCTCGATGTATCCGGACGGGAAGTCCACGACCAGGTCGCGGCGGAACCAGTACACCGAGTCGATCCCGATCATGTCCCGCATCCCGGATATTGACTGGCAGCCTGGCCTGGTTGCCATCGATACGGTCGCGCATTGCGGCAACAATGCCAAAGGCCAGTACGCATTCACACTGACCGCCACGGACGTGTACACCGGCTGGACCAGCAACCGGGCGATCAAGAACAAAGCCGCCAAATGGGTGGTCAAGGCGATGGATGAAATCCTGGACGAATTCCCATACCCCATCGACCACATCCATAGCGACAACGGCTCTGAATTCCTCAACGATCCGGTCACTACCTGGTGCAATGCCCATAACATCCGCATGACCCGGTCCCGGCCCCACCACTCCAACGACAACCCGTTCGTGGAGCAGAAAAACGAGGCCGTCGTCCGCCGCTCGGCGTTCAACTACCGCTACGACACCGATGCTGAATTGGGGCTCCTGAACGAGCTCTGGCCGCTGGTGAACCTGCGCAAAAACCTGTTCCTGCCCACCAAGAAAGTCACCGGATATCACCTGAGCCGCAAGGGGAAGTCAGTGCGCAGCTACGACGACCCGCGGACCCCGGCAGACCGGATCAAGGACACCGGGATCATGCTCGAACCCCAACGTCACTACCTGGACGAGCTCTACGCCAGTCTGGACCTGGCCGGCCTGACGAACCGGATCAACGAGATCCAGCAGCGACTCATCCGGCTGGCCGCCGCCAAGACCTACTCCCAAGCACCCCACGCAGCATGAGACTTTCGCGAGCACAATAGATGAGGCACGCAGGAATCATTTGGCGAGCATCTTGACATGAGGCACCACGGCCCCAGTCGGCCGAGTGGCCGAGGCCCCGCCGGACCGCGTCCGTTGGCCGGGATTCAGTGACCGTTTTCCGCAGCATCTGAGTCCCGCGCAGCAGTTTCGCCCATATCCAGGCGGGCCAGATCGTTCATGTCGTCGGCGGTCAGGGTGAAATCGAACGCAGAGATGTTCTCTCTCAACCAGACGGGGTCCGAAGCCTGCGGGATGGGCACCAGGTCCTGCTGAATGTGCCATCGCAGCAGGACCTGGGCAGGTGACCTGTTCAGACGGTCGGCGATGGCCACCACAAGGGGGTTCGCACGCAGTCCGGATTCACGGCCGATCGGGCTCCAGGATTGGGTGAGGATTCCCAGCTCCCGGTGGACCGCACGCGGTTGTGTGCGCGCCAGAGCAGGACTTAGCTGAATCTGGTTGACGTCCGGAACGACTCCGGTCGCTTCGATGATTTTCCTCAGGTGGGCCGGCTTGAAGTTGGAGACGCCGATGGCCTTGACGGCGCCTTCCTCTAACAGGGTTACAAGGCCTTTCCATGCCTCCGCATACGCGCCAAGCGCCGGCACCGGCCAATGGCACATGAACATGTCCAGATAGTCGACCCTAAGCTTCCGCAGGCTTTCGTCGTACGCCCGACGGACGCCGTCGACGCTGTGGGACTCCTTGTTGAACTTGCTGGAAATAAAGAGTTCCGCCCGCGGGACGCCGGCGGTTCTGATGCCGCGGCCCACGGCTTCTTCGTTGCGGTATTGAACGGCCGTGTCGACCAGCCTGTAGCCGGTCTGCACGGCACAGCGGACGGCTTGCTCGCATTCGGCGTCCAGCATCGGCCATGTTCCGAGGCCGATCCGCGGCATACTGTGTCCGTTCAGCAAGGGCAGCCTTGAGGTCGCACCTGGTCTCGGAGCCGTACTCGTTTCATTTATCATCGGAGGGCCTCGTCTTTCGGATCTGTCGATAGTTTGCTAAACGGCTGAAGCCTCAGCTCTTTATGTTTGGGCCATCACGGGTGCGGTCAGCTCAAGGTAGGCGTTTGCCTCCTGCAAGCCAACGCCGCCGCCACACTTGTTGTCGATGTCGAACAGACTGGCCAGATGCGGCAGCTCGGCACGGTCGCCGTAATCCAGCAAGTGAAGCACAACGCATAACTGCTGTCCAGATGTTAATTCCGTTCAGCAGAGAACTGGCGAGATCTGCCGGTGTGGCAGTGGTAGCCGCCCGCCCAGCGCCGTCTGGCCTGTAATCCTCGCCAGTGGGGGCCATTAAACGCATCGCCATGAGATAGCTTCGGATAGGGCCAAGCCTCCCGGAGACCGCCTCCCTTTTGAAGAAGAGCGACCCGGGCCATGTCGAGGCGTTGGCCCGGGCTTTGTCCGTGCTGAAGGCCTATCAGCAGCCAGGACAGGCCATTGTCGGTCTCGGATGTTGCCGAGTTCGTCGGGATCGCCAGGACCGCGGCGGGGCGATTCATCCTCACCCTGGAATACCTGGGTTATCTGTCCTACGACGCCAGTGGCTATTCCTTGCGGCTAGCAGTGCTGGAGATCGGGGATGCCTATCTGCTGAGCCATAAGCTGCTGGCGGTGGCCCATCCGCACCTTGAGCAATGATCAGAACCTGTGGATCCCGGGCGGGCGTGCCTTCCCGGAAGATGATCTGCAAGGAATCCGAATTCTGATCAAGACCAGC
>NZ_BEWG01000117.1 GCF_002723835.1 Mycobacterium sp. shizuoka-1
CGCCTGGGCTCGCAAGTCCGAGCAGGTATCGGAGGTGCTGCCGCTGCTGTACCTGCACGGCCTGTCAACCAGTGACTTCGGGCCGGCGCTCGAACAGTTCCTCGGCACCGGCGCCGGACTGTCCGCATCCTCGATCACCCGGCTCACGGCCCAGTGGCAGGACGAGGCGAAGGCCTTCGGCACCAGGGACCTCTCGCAGGTCGACTACGTGTACCTGTGGGTCGACGGAATCCACCTGAAAGTCCGCCTCGAGCAGGAAAAACTCTGCCTGCTGGTAATGCTCGGGGTCCGCGCCGACGGCCGCAAGGAACTCGTCGCACTCACCGACGGCTACCGCGAATCGACCGAGTCGTGGGCCGATCTGCTGCGCGGCTGCCGCCGCCGCGGGATGCGCGCCCCGGCGTTGGCGGTCGGCGACGGTGCGCTCGGGTTCTGGAAGGCGCTGCGGGAGGTGTTCCCCGACACCCGCGAGCAACGCTGCTGGTTCCACAAGCAAGCCAATGTTCTTGCTGCGCTCCCGAAGTCGGCGCATCCGGGCGCGTTGGCGGCGATGAAGGAGATCTACAACGCGGAGGACATCGACAAGGCCCAGTTGGCGATCGCGGCGTTCGAACGCGACTACGGCGCGAAGTACCCGAAGGCGGTGAAGAAGATCACCGACGATGCCGACGTGCTGCTCGAGTACTTCCGGTATCCAGCCGAGCATTGGGTGCACCTACGCACCACCAACCCGATCGAATCCACCTTCGCCACAGTGCGATTGAGGACCAAAGTGACCAAGGGCCCGGGTTCGAGGGCGGCGGGGATGGCGATGGCCTACAAGCTGATCGAGGCCGCGCAGTCCCGGTGGCGGGCGATCAACGCGCCACACCTGGTCGCGCTCGTACGGGCCGGCGCTCTGTTCCACAAGGGCAAGCTCCTCGAACGGCCCGTCGATATCACCCCCGAACCGTCACCTGATTCGCCGGTGTCCGAGGTCGCCTGACGACCCTCGATCCACAGGATTTGACTATTTCTCAACCGCGTTCAATCACCCGGGCAGTCAAACCCATTCTTCGGGATTTGATGAGTTGGTACAGGCCACTGAAGCCGGCTCCGACGATCAGCATGTCGATGTACTTGGGGCTGTGCATAGTTGTTGTCCTCAGTGAGTGGTCGATTCGAGGGGTGCAGGTTACGCGGAAAGTGCAGTGCGCAGGCGCTGTCCGATCTCTGCGGCAACATCACGCGCAGCGCCGATGGCCGCGGGAAACGAATAGAAGCCATGAATCAGAGACGGATAGGGCAGGTGTTCGGCAGGGGTGCCGGATCGCTGTAGTGCAGCGACGTAGGCAAAACCTTCGTCGCGCAGTGGGTCGAAGCCAGCTGTGATCACCGTGGCGGAGGGGAGGCCGGCGTGGCTCTCTGCAAGAAGTGGAGACGCGTAGGGTTCACTTGCCCTGTCTGGATCGGGGAGATAGTGCGAGTAGAACCAATCAATGTCTGTTTTCTCGAGCATGTATCCTTCGGCATTGTCCACGCTCTTGGAGGGGTACTCGGTATCCGTTAGATCGACGTTGGGGTACAGCAGTGCCTGGTGCGCAATCTCGGGGCCGCCGCGGTCTCTCGCCATCAGAGTGACTACAGTGGCCAGGTTCGCACCTGCACTGTCGCCCGCCACAGCGAGTCTCTTGGGGTCGACGTTAACCTCCGCAGCGTGTTTAGCTACCCAGGTAATTGCAGCGAAACAGTCTTCAGGCGCTGACGGGTACGGATGCTCCGGAGCTAGGCGGTATCCAACGGATATGACCACCGCCCCAGCTTCGTTGGCAATCAGCCGACAGCCTTGGTCGGCAGTTTCGATAGATCCGATTACGAATCCTCCACCATGAAAGTAGACGACGGCGGGGAACGGGCCCACTCCCTGCGGGGTGTAAATCCTGACGGGAAGGTCTCCTGCGGGTCCTGGGATTGTGCTATCGATTACCGAATGCAAAGGCAGGCGCTCGCCCTGGGCGAAGATCGGGTCTGGAACTCTCAGACGAGCCTCCAGGACACTTCCTGCACATAGGGGAGGAAGGTTTTGACTGGCAACAACTGCCAGGATGGCGGCTGCATCCTTATCCAGCTTCACAGGTTACTCCTTGCAAGTTGTTCGTGTGGACAGCAACACCGACTCCGCTGTATGTCACGCGGAATCTGATGCTTGTCAGCGCTTCTGGACAGATCTCAAGGATTGGATTTCGACGAAACTGTAGTTTCGTACGAGAGAAATAGTCAAATCCTGTGGATCGAGGGTCGTCAGGCGACCTCGGACACTGGGGTGGCGGGCGATGGTTCCGGGGTGATG
>NZ_BEWG01000118.1 GCF_002723835.1 Mycobacterium sp. shizuoka-1
CGGTTCAAAAACCCTGACGGGAAGGCACTTCGCAGGTGAAGAATATCGCGGCGGCATCGCCGGTGAAAGTTTCCGCCGACGGCCATGGCGTTGTGTCGCATGCCGGGATGGGCATGCTGCGTGAGCTTGCCGACCGGACCGGCTTATCGGCGCAGGTCACGGCCGCGTTGGCCGACACCTACCGCGGCCCGTGGGTGTATGCGCCTGGGGAGGTGTTCGCTGATCTGGCGGCCGCGGTCGCCGACGGCGCGGACTGCATCGACGCGGTCGGTCAGCTGTGCGGTGACCGGGAGCACGTCCTGGGGGCCAAGGCCTCAACGACCACCATGTGGCGGCTGATCGATGAGCGGATCGATGCCGCGCATCTACCCGGGGTGCGCGCAGCCCGAGCCGCGGCGCGGGCAGCGGCCTGGGCTGTCGGAGCCGCCCCCACCACCGGCGGCTGGCTGCATATCGACATCGATGCCACGCTGGTGATCGATCACTCCGACAACAAGGCCGGGGCTGCGCCGACCTGGAAGAAAACGTTCGGGCTGCACCCGCTGCTGGCGTTTCTGGACCGCCCCGACATCGCCGGCGGCGAAGCCCTGGCCGGGTTGCTGCGCAACGGTAACGCCGGCTCCAACACCGCCTCCGACCACATCATCGTCCTGCACCAGGCTTTGGCATCGCTGCCAGCGGCGTGGCGGCCCAACCCCGACGATCCCGACAACCCCGAGGCCCCGAAGGTGTTGGTGCGCTGCGATACCGCCGGATCCACCCACAAATTCGCCGCAGCGTGCCGGGCCGCCGGGGCCGGGTTCTCCTTCGGGTACCCCGTCGATACCCGCGTCCAGGACGCCGTGGACACCCTCAACCTCGGCGATTGCTGGTATCCAGCGATCGACACCGACGGCGGGATCCGCGACGGCGCGTGGGTCGCTGAAGCCACCGACCTGGTCAACCTGGCCTCCTGGCCCGAAGGGACCCGGCTGATCCTGCGTAAAGAACGCCCCCACCCCGGCGCGCAGTTGCGGTTCACCGACGCCGACGGCATGCGGGTCACCGCGTTCATCACCGACACACCACCGGGTGTCGTACCCGGTCAGGTCGCCGGTCTGGAACTACGGCACCGCCAGCACGCCCGCGTCGAGGACCGTATCCGCGAACTCAAAGCCACCGGGCTGCGTAACCTGCCCTGCCACTCCTTCTGGGCCAATGCTGCCTGGCTCGAAATCGTCCTGGCCGCCGCTGACCTGGTCACCTGGACCCGCCTCATCGGGTTCGCCAGCGATCGCGCTCTGGCCCGCGTCGAGATCACCACGTTCCGCTACCGGGTCCTGCACGTGGCCGCCCGTATCACCCGCGGCGCCCGCCAACTGCGGCTACGCATCGATGCCACCTGGCGCTGGGCGGCGGCGATCGCCGCCGCCTGGCACCGCGTCCGCACCGCCTTCGGATAACACCCCACCCCATCGGACCCATCAACGATGAAGGACCCACAGGCCCCAGGAAAGCCCGCCCCACCCGGCGACACGGGACAGCACCTCTACGCCACCA
>NZ_BEWG01000119.1 GCF_002723835.1 Mycobacterium sp. shizuoka-1
TTGGCGTGGGCCGCGGGGTTTTCCGTTGCCGACGTAGCGCACTCCGGGTGCGGGCCGTGTGTGTTCAATGAGGACTTCTCCGTCGAGGTCGGCGACGGTGATGTGGTCACCGTCAGTGACGACCAAGACTTGCTCGCAGGCGCGTCTTCCGTCGACTTTGTAGTAGACCCCGGCGAGCAGGAGCGCGCCGGCGGTGTTCAGCGTCGTGACGCGGGTCCCGGCGGGGAGGTCCTGCGGCGGCGGTGCGGGCCGGTTTCGCTTGGGTGCGGGTGGGGCGAACAAGGGCCCATCGGTTTTGGGGCGGGGAGCTTCGGCTTTGGTGGTGGCTTCCCAGGCTGTGAGCGGTGTGACGCGCCCGGGTAGCCCTTGATGCGGACGTTCGGTGTTGTAGATGTCGTCGAACGCATCGACGTGGGCCTGTAGTTCGGCCAGCGTGCTCGCCAACGGTTGTTTGTCGAGGTAGCGGAACAAGGTCTGGTGGAAGCGTTCGTTCTTACCCTGGGTGGTGGGTTTGTACGGTTTACCGGTGATTGCCTCGACGCCGAGGCGCCCCACGTGTTCGACGAGCCGGCCAAGGTATCCGCGTCGCGAAGGATTGAGCGCGATCCCGTTGTCCGACAACAGCTTTTGGGGCACGCCGTGGGCAGCGACGGCTTTGTCGAACACGGTGATCGCTCCCTGGGCGGTCTCGCTTGCGGCGACATGGGAGGCCACCGCGTAGCGGGAGTGGTCATCGATGAGTTGGAAGATCACACACTCGCGTCCAGCGGCCAGTACGTAGCCGGTGGCGTCGAGCTGCCAGCATGCATTCGGGGCCGGATAGACGAACCGTCGCCACGCCGAACGGGGCTTCTTCTTCGGCTCGGCCTTGGCCACACCTGCCTGGCGGAAGATCCGAGCCAACGATGCGATCGAGGGCACCGGATCTAGACCCAGTGCCCGCATCTTGTCGTGCACACTGATCGGTCCGTGGTCTAGCCCGGATGCCTCCAGCGCGGCCCGCACGGCCACAGCCTGCGCCTTAACCTCATCGCTGAGCTTCGACGGGCTGGACTTCGGCCGTCGGGTCCTCGGTTCCAGCACCGCGGCCGGTCCGTCGATCTCGACGCGTTTGCGCAACTCGTAGAACGACTTGCGAGAGATACCGTGCTCGCTGCAGAACGTCGAGACCGCCCCGCGGGGCGCGTCATCGGGCCACTGCGTGACCGCAAGACGGATGCGGGGATCGATGGGTTCATTAACTGCCACCACCGCAGCCTGAAGGCAGAAGTGTCACCACCAAGACCACCCGAACTGTCACCGATGTCCTGATGCAGAACTGTCACCGATGTCGTGAGAGATGACAGAGTACTTCGAGCCGTCTGACTCCGAACAGTCGCGTGACCTATTCGACCGGCTGTCTAATGTCACTCGTCTGGAGAACCGGGCCGCCGCGCTGCGGCTGCACACCATTGCCGAGGTGTTCGAACTGCGTCGCCGGGAACGCGGCGAACGGGAGGACTGGGCGGTCGATACCTGGGCGGCGGTCGGGGCCGAGGTGGCCGCCGCATTGCGGTTGAGCCTCGCCAAAGCCAACAGTTACATGAATTACGCCGTGGCGATGTTGCGGCTGCCCGCGGTCGCGGCCGTTTTCTCGGAAGGCGACATCGACGCCCTGCTGTTCCAGACGATCGTCTACCGCACCCACCTCGTCACCGACCCAGACACGATGGCCGAGATCGACGCGGAGCTGGGCGCAGTGGTGCCCCGCTGGCCGTCGATGACCCGCGGCAAGCTCGCCACCGCGATCGACGACATCGTGATCCGGCACGACCCCGACGCGGTGCGGCGGATACGAGATCGCGCCAGTGACCGTGACGTCACGTTCTGGGAATCGGCCGACGGTTATGTGGATCTGTCGGCGCGGCTCGCGGTCAGCGAGGGCGCGGCTCTGGACAAACGACTCAACGCCATCGCGAAATCGGTCTGCGAGGACGATCCTCGAACGATCGGCGAACGCCGTTGTGATGCTCTCGGCGCCTTGGGCAACGGCATCGAGCGGCTTACCTGCCGCTGTGGCCAACCTGGTTGTGCGGCAACGGAAAAGCCGCTCGGGTCGGTCGTCATCCACGTCGTGGCCGACCAGGCGACACTCGACGGTATCGAGAAGAACCCCGCCTATCTGCTCGACAGTGGGACACTCATCTCGCCGGAACTGCTGGCCGAGCTCAAGGCGACCGCACGCCGGCGCCCGCTGGTCGTGCCCCTCGCCGACACGTCGCCGGAAACCGCGCACCACCCGTCGCGGGCACTGGCCGACTTCATCCGGGCCCGCGACCTGACCTGCCGTGCTCCGGGCTGTGACCGGCCGGCCACCCACTGCGACATCGACCACACCGTTCCCTGGCCCGCCGGTCCCACGCACGCCTCCAACCTCAAGTGTCTGTGCCGGGAGCACCACATCCTGAAGACGTTCTGGGATTGGAAAGACCGGCAGCTGCCCGACGGCACCGTGATCTGGACGATGCCCGACGGCCAGACCTATGTGACGACGCCGGGCAGCCTCGCGTTGTTTCCCGCGCTGATGAGGCCCACCGGCCCGCCGGCGACTCCGCCACAGGTCCACCGCTGCGGCGATCGGTCGGTGATGATGCCGCGCCGGCGCCGAACGCGAGCCCAGAATCGCGCCGGCCGGATCGCGAGCGAACGTGCCGAGAACCGGGCGCTGCGGCGCGCGGCCTCATCCGTCGACGGACCCGCGCCACCCGGCTCAGACGACAGCGCGGCACATTTCTGACTATCGGCACCAACAGTGCGAAGTGGCTGATGCCTGCGTAGAAGAAATCAGGTTGTTACCCGGCAGATCTGCCCGAGCAACATGAAACTTATTCACTTTAGGTCGCGAGTCCTCATCATCTGGTCAGCCTCATGACTGGCCTGGCTCGATGCGCGCAGCGTGGCGTGCGCCCAGATAGCTCTCTTTTATGGCGATGTATCCGCGCGTCTCGACAACCCAGGAGACACTCATGGCAACTTCAGTGGCAATCACCGGCGAAACCAGCGACGCCCCAGTCGATGTCGGCGACGGTGAGCAGCGACTAGCCAAGGGCAGCATCTCGCTGTCCGGCGTCCTGTTTGTATCGATCGCGACGATGGCTCCCGGCGCTGGATTGGCTTACGCAATCATGACCGGATCCCTGTTCGCCGGCGGCGCACTGCCGTTGGCGGTCGTCGGCGCAACGATTGGCTGCGTGCTGGTGGCAGTCGGGATCGCCCAGATGGCCAAACACATATCCACCGCTGGCGGTCTCGGCTCGTTCGTCGGCCGCGCCTTTCACCCCGCTCTGGGATTCGTCGTCGCATTCTGTGCGCCAATGTTCTACCTGGCCGCACTGCCGTATCTGATGTTGGTCTTCGGAAACCTCGTCGCCGCAGCACTTTTCCCACAGGGCGGAGCCCTCTACAAAGCGACATGGATCGTGGCTGGACTGGCCTGTCTGCTTCTGTCCGGCGCGCTCAACTACTTCGGCGCCGCATTCAGTACCAAGGCTGGTGTGATACTCGGGTCGCTGGAAATACTTGTTCTGCTTGTCATGAGCGTGCACATGATCATCGCCTCAGGCAGTAACAACTCAGCGTCGGTGTTCACAACCGAGCACGCGAACGTCGAAGGCTTCACCGGCATGTCCGGTGTCATCGCCGGCTCGGTCTACGGCTTCCTGGCATTCATCGGCTTCGAGGCCGGTGCACCACTGGCGGCTGAGACGAAGAACCCGAAGCGCAATGTACCGCGGGCAATCGTTTGGTCCGCGATCATCGTCGGGGTGTTCTACATGATCGGTAGCTACGCGGCGACAACGTATTTCGGTGCCGATAAGCTCTATGACTTCATGAGTTTCAACGAGGGCGACGGCTGGATCGGGATGGCCAAGAAGCTCTGGGGCGCCGGTTGGATCGTCCTGCTCCTCGCGCTGCTCAACAGCTCGATCGCGTGCGCCAATGGCGCGTCGATGGGCGGTACCCGACATATCTGGGCTATGGCCCACGCGGGCGCCATTCCGAAGATCTTCGCCAGGACTCATACCAAGTGGCGATCGCCGGTGGTGGCGATCTACCTCATGTTCGGTATCGGAGCGGTGGCAGCACTGGTAGGCGGGCTGCTGTGGGGCCCGATTCCGTCGTTGGGGCTCTACGGAACGATCATCGCGGTCATCGCACTTCCGGTCCACATGCTGGCGGCCTTGTCGTGCCCGGTGTACTACTGGCGATACCGACGGAGCGAGTTCAAAATTGTTGTCCACCTAATTATTCCGGTGCTGGGTGTGCTGTTCCTGATTCCGGGTCTCTTCGTCGGCGCAGGCATTCGGGTCTTCAGCTTCGTCGCGCCGTTGAGCTGGCCGATCAGCCTTGCCGCGCCCATCTCGCTGGGGGTGTATCTCCTGGCCTTCGCAATCATGGCGTACCTGTTGGTCAAGAAACCCGAGGCGCTGAAGGCGCTTTCCGACCACGGTCACACGGGGGAGGACGCAATCGCTCCGGGTGACCTGGTGCATGCCCACCCGCACCCCCACGCGGCTTCATCGAAAACGGAGGCTGGGCTCGAGGCCGGCTGAGGTCGGGCGTTCGATTGCGCCGCGCCGCGCTGACTACCGGAGGAACGTCTCCAAGTAAGCCAGTGCAGCGCGGCGCAACTCGGCAAGCGCCGCGTTGTCGCCGCTGGGGTCGGTGCGGAATGCGATGTCGAACCCCTTGTCGAGCAACCCGATGAACGTCTGAGCCATGAGATAGAGCGAGATGTCCGGCGCATCCGAACGTAAGGCGGTCACGCCGTCGCACAGATATGCGGCGAGCGCGTCGTCGTGCGCCCGGTTCACCTGAACCATCCGGCCTGAGAATTCGGACGAGAACCACAGCACGCGGAAGCCCGCCATCCGCGTGCTCGTTCGAAGAAAGTCGATGAACGCGTCGATCCCGGCGGCCGCCGTCGTCCGCCAGTTCGGTCCGGCCAGGCTGAAGCCTGCTTCGTCAAAACGTTCGTCGAGATCGACGAGCCCCTGGATCAGGACCTCTTCGAGGAGGGCCTCGCGGTCGTCGAAGAAGGTGTACATCCAGCCGACGGAAACTCCGGCGCGGGCGGCCACGGAGGTGGTGGTGACCGCACTGGGCCCGGCGAGAACCAGCAGATCGTTGGTGGCCGTGAGGACTCGATCGACCTTCTCCTGGCTGCGAGCCTGGATTGCTTTACGTGAAGCGCCTGCATGCTGTGCGATGGGCAGCATCAGGTCACGTAGGCGTGCTGGGGTGGGGGCATCCGTGCGGACCGCGGACCCACGACCGCCGGCGGCGGCGCTCAGGTGGCGGACAGCTCCGACCATGGTGCTCCCGACGCCTCCTCGCGCTTTATAGCTCGCTCGGCGTCCTCCGCACGCCGAGGACGAATTCTACCGAGTGGACGCTGCGCGCGCAGCGCAAGCGGTCGCTCGCGGCGGCCGTCTGGCCGGTGCGTGATTACACCGGGATGCCCTCAGGCGTCTCGGCATCGAGTGAGTCGAAGTGCACCGCATCGCGCAGCTGCGGGTTGACATGGTTCTCGTTGGTGCTCAGCGACTCGAAGTCGTATTGCTGACGCCCGAGCTCGGGGTGAACAACCGAAAGCGGGTCGAGGAAGTCGCTGACGTACCCGACTGCTGCGCCGCCCATTTGGTAGCCCATGACTTTGAGGATGTCGTCGTCGAGGGTTTTGGCGATTTCCAGTGGGGTGGAGAGGTATTGGTTTTCTTCTTGGCGGACCCAGCCGACGGCGTAGGTGATGTTGATGCCTTGGCGGACTGTGTCGGAGTTGTTGGGTGCTGCGGAGTGGTAGACCTTGCCGGTGTAGAAGAACACCGAGCCTTTTTCCATGATGGCGCGGGCTTCGTCGGCTTCGGTGTAGTCCTTGCCTTGTTTGTCGAAGACGGTGTGGGAGCCGGGGACTACTCGGGTGGCGCCGTTTTCCCGGGTGAAGTCGGTCATGGCCCAGATGGTGTTGCACTGGACGTCGTAGTCTTCGGGGAAGGGGAAGAAGTCCCAGGCAAGTTCGTCGCGGTGCAGGGGTTGGGCGGTCTCGCCGGGGTAGACGCTGATGATCTGGGTCAGGTGTAGTTGGTAGGCGGTGGCTTTTTTGAGCATTTCGGCCACGACGGCGAGCACCAGTGGATGCATGACCAGTTGGCGGGAGGCTGGTGAGCGGGCGATCAGTGCGCCGGTGCGGCGGGTGAGTCGGCCGACGAAGTCGTCGCGTCCTTGTGGGGTGTCGTCGATGTAGTCGGTGAGTTCCTCGGCGATCTGGTCCATCAGTTCCGGTGGTACCAGGTTGTCGACGATGACGAACCCGTCCGCGCGCAACGCCGCGGTGATCTGTTCCATCGTCGCGGTGTTGGGCAGGTGATACTTCTCGCTCATACGATTCTTTCCTCTCGTTGCGACGCGTCAACGCCGATGAGGAAAGTGAATAAGATTCAGGTTTCTGCCAGATGTACCGACGTTTCGGTCGCAAAAAATCTGCCGCTGCGCACCTCGGATCCAGGTCCCGCGCCACCCTTCTGAGTTCGGCCCCGCTCTGGCATGCTGTGTGGCATGACCGAGCCGCAGTTCGGAGGCACCGAGGGCACCACGCCGCCCAACTACCCGCCCCCAGCCAGCTACCCGCCGCCTGGGCAATATCCGCCCCCGCAGTACGGCGGACCTGGCGCATTCGTGGATCCGGCTGCGCCGTTCGGCCGCCATCCCATCACCGGTGAGCCGCTGTCGGACAAGTCGAAAGTCGTCGCCGGGCTGCTGCAGCTGCTGGGGCTCATCGGCCTCGTCGGCATCGGGCGCATCTACCTGGGCTACACCGGCCTGGGCATCGCACAGCTGCTCGTCGGCCTCGTGACCTGTGGAATCGGTGCCGTGATCTGGGGCATCGTCGACGGTGTCCTGATCCTCACCGACAAGGTGCGCGATCCGCAGGGGCGACCCCTGCGCGATGGAACGTAGCGCCCTCCACCTCGGTACGGGCGCGGCCGCGGTCGGAGCCCTGGCCTATGTCGGCCTGGTCGACCCGCATCGGCCGGGCTCGCTCTTCCCGCCGTGCCCGTTTAGGCTCCTCACCGGCTGGAACTGTCCCGCGTGCGGCGGTCTGCGGATGACCCACGACCTGCTGCACGGTGACCTGGGCGCCGCGGTCGTCGACAACGTCTTCCTGCTGGTCGGTCTGCCCGCGCTGGCCGCGTGGTTGTTGTGGCGGGTCAGGCGGGGGGAGCGGGTGTTTCCGCCGTCGGCGATCGTGGTGATCGCGGTCGCGGCAATCGCCTGGACGGTCGTGCGCAACCTGCCCGGCTTCCCGCTGGTGCCGACTTTAATCACTCAGTAGTGACCGGTCCCCGCTGATACACTGGGGTTTCGAATCATCCGGGCCGATGCAGTCCCAGACACCTGTCAGACTGCGGCAAGGCCACACTGTCGGCGCGTCTCGCGCACACCAGCTTCCCGCCGTATGACCGACCGCGGAGGAGCCTGGAATGCTGTTCTCAGCACTTCCCGAAGCGCAGGGTCTCTATGACCCCCAGAACGAGTCCGACTCGTGCGGCGTCGCGATGGTGGCCGACATCCAGGGCCGTCGATCACACCAGATCGTTGCCGACGGACTGACCGCGCTGGAGCACCTCGAACACCGCGGCGCCGCCGGCGCCGAGCCCAACAGCGGTGACGGCGCCGGCATCCTCCTGCAGCTGCCGGTCGAATTACTGCGCGAGGTAGTCGAATTCGAGCTGCCGGCACCGAATGCGGACGGCGCCAACACATTCGCGGCCGGGATCTGCTTCCTGCCCCAGGATCCGGTCGATCGGTCCGCCGCCGTCGCCCGGGTGCAGACCATCGCCGAAGAGGAAGGCCTTCAGGTCCTCGGCTGGCGGGTGGTCCCGGTCGACCCGAGCGGCGCCGAGGTCGGCGCGACGGCGTTGGGCTGCATGCCGTACATGTCGATGCTGTTCGTCGCCGCCCCGGAACGAGACGGCCGTCGCGCCGGCGGCCTGGACCTCGACCGGCTGGTCTACCCGCTGCGTAAACGAACCGAACAAGGTCCCGAGGCGGTCTACTTCCCCTCGCTGTCCAGCCGCACGCTGGCCTACAAGGGCATGCTCACCACGATGCAGCTGCCGCGCTACTTCGCCGATCTGCGTGACGAGCGCTGCCAGAGCGCGATCGCGATCGTGCACAGCCGGTTCTCCACGAACACCTTCCCGTCCTGGCCGCTGGCCCACCCATTCCGCTTCGTGGCCCACAACGGCGAGATCAACACCGTGCGGGGCAACCGCAACCGCATGCATGCCCGCGAAGCCATGCTGGCCAGCTCGACGATTCCCGGTGACCTGAGCCGGCTCTCGCCGATCTGCACCCCGGACGCCTCGGATTCGGCCTCCTTCGACCAGGTGCTCGAGCTGCTGCACCTCGGTGGGCGCAGCCTGCCGCACGCGGTGATGATGATGATTCCGGAGGCGTGGGAGAACAACACCACCCTGCCCCCGGCGCGCCGGGCGTTCTGCCAGTACCACGCCTCGCTCATGGAGCCGTGGGACGGACCGGCCTGCGTGACGTTCACCGACGGCACCGTCGTGGGTGCGGTGTTGGACCGCAACGGCTTACGGCCCGGACGGTGGTGGCGCACCATCGACGACCGGGTGATCCTCGCCAGCGAGAGCGGTGTGCTGGACATCCCGTCGGGCGAAGTCGTCGCCAAGGGCCGGCTGGAGCCGGGCAAGATGTTCCTCATCGACACCGCCGCCGGGCGCATCGTGTCCGACGACGAGATCAAGGATCAGCTGGCCGGCGAGCAGCCGTACGCCGAGTGGTTGCATGCCGGTCTGCTCGACCTGGCGACGCTGCCGGCGCGTACCCGGGTCGCCCCGAACCACGAATCGGTGGTGCGCCGGCAGATCGCGTTCGGCTACACCGAAGAAGACCTGCGGATCATGCTCACCCCGATGGCGGCGTCCGGCCAGGAGCCGCTGGGCTCGATGGGCACCGACACTCCGGTCGCGGTGCTGTCCCAGCGCCCCAAGTTGCTCTACGACTACTTCGTCGAACTGTTCGCCCAGGTGACCAATCCGCCGCTGGACGCCATCCGCGAAGAGATCGTCACCTGCATGGCCCGCGTCATGGGCCCCGAGCAGAACCTGCTGGAACCGACCGCCGCGTCGTGCCGCCAGATCCTGCTGCACTGGCCGGTTCTGGACAACGACGAACTGAACCGGATCGTGCACATCAACGACGACGGCGAGCAGCCTGGACTGAAGACCGCCGTGCTGCGCTCACTCTACGACGTCGAGCGCGGGGGAGAAGGCCTGTCCGATGCCATCGAGGAGTTGCGCCTGCGGGCCTCCGAAGCGATCGCCAAAGGTGCTCGCACACTGGTGATCTCGGATCGCGACTCGGACCACACCAGGGCGCCGATCCCGTCGCTGCTGGCCGTCGCCGCGGTGCACCATCACCTGGTGCGCACCAAACAGCGCACCATGGTCGCGCTGGTCTCCGAAAGCGGTGACGCCCGCGAGGTGCACCACATCGCTTTGCTGATCGGTTATGGCGCCGCCGCGGTGAACCCCTATCTGGCGTTCGAGTCGATCGAGGACCTGATCCGCGAGGGTGAACTCACCGGTATCGAGGCCGGTACGGCGGTGCGCAACTACCTCAAGGCGCTCGGCAAGGGCGTCACGAAGGTGATGAGCAAGATGGGCATCTCCACCGTCGGCTCCTACACGGCCGCACAGGCTTTCGAGGCCATCGGGTTGTCCAAAGAGGTGGTCGACGAGTACCTGACCGGCACCGTCAGCCAGCTCGGCGGGGTCGGACTCGACGTGCTCGCCGAGGAGGTCAAGCAGCGGCATCGGCGGGCCTATCCGGAGAACCCCACCGAGCGGGTCCATCGCCGGCTGGAGGTCGGCGGAGAATACCAGTTCCGCCGCGAAGGCGAGCTGCACCTGTTCACTCCCGAAACCGTGTTCCTGCTTCAGCATTCGACCCGGACCGGGCAGGCCGAGGTGTTCGCCAAGTATTCAGAGGAGGTCGACCGGCTGTCCCGCGAGGGTGGCACGCTGCGCGGCCTGTTCGCGTTCAAGAAGGGTCTGCGGCCGCCGATTCCCTTGCACGAGGTGGAGTCGGTGGACTCGATCTGCACCCGGTTCAACACCGGCGCCATGAGTTACGGCTCGATCTCGCAAGAGGCCCACGAGACCATGGCGATCGCGATGAACAACCTCGGCGGGCGCTCCAACAGCGGTGAGGGCGGGGAAGACACCGACCGGCTCTACGATCCGCGCCGGCGCAGCGCGGTCAAGCAGGTGGCTTCCGGGCGGTTCGGGGTGACCAGCGACTACCTGGTGAACGCGACGGACATCCAGATCAAGATGGCCCAGGGCGCCAAGCCTGGCGAGGGTGGGCAGCTGCCCGGGTTCAAGGTGTACCCCAACATCGCCAAGACCCGGCATTCCACGCCGGGCGTGGGCCTGATCTCGCCGCCGCCCCACCACGACATCTACTCCATCGAGGATCTGGCCCAGCTGATCCATGACCTGAAGAACGCCAACGCGCAGGCGCGGATCCACGTCAAGCTGGTCAGCTCGGTCGGGGTCGGCACCGTGGCGGCCGGGGTGTCCAAGGCGCACGCCGATGTCGTGCTGATCTCCGGCTACGACGGCGGCACCGGTGCCGCGCCGCTCACCAGCCTCAAGCACGCCGGGGCGCCGTGGGAGATCGGCCTGGCCGACACCCAGCAGACGTTGGTGCTCAACGGTCTTCGTGACCGCATCACCGTGCAGTGCGACGGCGGACTGCGCACCGCGCGCGACGTGGTGGTCGCGGCCCTGCTCGGTGCCGAGGAGTTCGGCTTCTCCACCGCTCCGCTGGTGGTGGCCGGCTGCATCATGATGCGGGTCTGCCATCTGGACACCTGCCCGGTCGGGGTGGCCACCCAGAACCCGGAACTCCGGGCGCGATTCAACGGCAAACCGGAATTCGTCGAGAACTTCTTCCGGTTCATCGCCGAGGGTGTCCGGGAGCTGCTGGCCGAGTTGGGCTTCCGGAGCATCGACGAGGCGGTCGGTCATGCCGAGGTGCTCGACACCGCAGACGGGGTGGCGCATTGGAAGGCCAACGGCCTTGACCTCAGCCCGATCTTCGCCGTGCCCACCGACGCCCACGGCGGTCCGCTGCCGCAGCGGCGCCGCCTGCGCGACCAGGACCACGGGCTCGAGCAGGCACTGGACCGGACGTTGATCGCGCTGGCCGAGGGCGCACTGGAGGACGCTCACCCGGTGCGCCTGGAACTGCCGGTGCGCAACGTCAACCGCACCGTCGGCACGCTGCTGGGATCGGAGGTCACCCGCCGTTACGGTGCACAGGGCCTGCCCGACGACACCATCCACGTGACCCTCAACGGTTCGGCCGGTCAGTCGATCGGGGCGTTCCTGCCGCCGGGTATCACCCTGGATCTCATCGGTGACGCCAACGACTATGTGGGCAAGGGCCTTTCCGGTGGCCGGGTTATCGTCCGGCCGCCCGACGACGTGTTGTTCCTGCCCGAGGACAACGTGATCGCCGGCAACACCCTGCTCTACGGCGCGACCTCCGGGGAGGTGTATCTGCGTGGCCGGGTCGGAGAGCGGTTCGCCGCGCGCAACTCCGGCGCACTCGCAGTCACCGAGGGAGTCGGCGACCACGCCTGTGAGTACATGACCGGCGGCCGGGTGGTCGTGCTGGGCCGCACCGGGCGCAATATGGCGGCCGGCATGTCCGGGGGCATCGCCTATGTGCTGGGCCTCAACCCGGCCAAGGTCAACACCGCGATGGTCGAACTGCAAGCCCTGGAGCCCGACGACCTGGACTGGCTGCACGAGGTCGTCGCCCGCCACGTGCAGTACACCGGCAGCACCCTGGCTCGCTCGGTGTTGTCGGACTGGCCAAGGCGCAGTGCGCAATTCACCAAGATCATGCCCACCGATTACCGGCGCGTACTCGAGGCCACCCGGATGGCCAAGGCCGAGGGACGCGACGTGGACACCGCGATCATGGAGGCGACCCGTGGCTGACCCGACCGGATTTCTGAAAGTCGCCAAGATCGAGGCCGCCAAGCGGGCCGTCGACGAGCGGGTCGGCGACTGGCGCGAGGTATACGAGCGCCAGGACCCCAAGGAGCGCGCAGGCGAGGTGTCCCAGCAGGCCCGTCGCTGCATGGACTGCGGAATCCCGTTCTGCCACTCCGGAACCGCAGGCTGCCCGCTGGGCAACCTGATCCCGGAGTGGAACGACCTGGTCCGCCGCGGCCGCTGGGACGCCGCCAGCGAGCGACTGCACGCCACCAACAACTTCCCGGAGTTCACCGGCCGGCTGTGTCCGGCGCCGTGTGAGGCAGCGTGTGTGCTGTCGATCGCCGAGGAACAGACCGGCGGCAGCGTGACGATCAAACGCATCGAGAACACCATCGTCGACCAGGCCTGGCGGCTGGGCATCGTCGAGGCGCAGCCGGCCGCGATCGGCACCGGCAAAAGCGTGGCCGTGATCGGCTCCGGCCCCGCCGGGCTGGCCGCCGCCCAGCAGCTGACCCGCGCCGGACACCACGTCACCGTCTACGAACGCGACGACCGGCTCGGTGGTCTGCTGCGCTACGGCATCCCGGAGTACAAACTGGAAAAGGCCACCCTCAACCAGCGGTTGGCTCAGATGCGGGCCGAGGGAACCCGCTTCGTCACCGAATGCGAAGTCGGGGTGGATGTTTCGGTCGAGGAACTGCGCAACCGGTTCGACGCCGTCGTGCTGGCGGTCGGGGCGCTGCGCGGTCGCGACACCGAGGTCGAGGGGCGCCACCTGACCGGGGTGCACCTGGCGATGGAACATCTGGTCCCGGCCAACCGGGAATGTGAGGGTGACGGCCTCTCGACGATTTCCGCCAAGGGCAAGCATGTGGTCATCATCGGCGGCGGCGACACCGGCGCCGACTGCCTGGGCACCGCGCACCGGCAGGGCGCCGCGTCGGTGACCCAGCTGGACTACAACCCGCAACCGCCCGAGGTCCGCGACGACGCGCGCTCACCGTGGCCCACCTGGCCGCTGGTGCTGCGGACCTCGCCGGCGCATGCCGAAGGCGGCACCGTCCACTATCAGGTCGCGGTGCAGCGTTTCGTCGGCGACGACGACGGCGCCCTGCGGGCGATGCAGATCGCCGAGGTGAAGGTCGAACGGATCGACGGCCGCCGGGTCATCACGCCGGTGGGAGACGTCCTGGAGATCCCGTGCGATCTCGCGCTGCTGGCGATCGGTTTCGAGGGCGTAGAGCACATGACGCTGCTGGACGATCTGGGTATCACGCTGACCCCCCGTGGCGTGATCGGCTGCGGTTCGGACTGGCAGACCGACGCGCCCGGGGTGTTCGTCTGCGGGGACGCGCATCGAGGGGCGTCGCTGGTGGTGTGGGCGATCGCCGAGGGGCGGGCCGCCGCGCACGCGGTGGACGCCTACCTGATGGGGGAGTCCGACCTCCCGGAGCCGGTGCGGCCGCATCAATTGCCATTGGCTGTCAGTTGAATGAACACCGCGCCGCCACGATCTGTATCGGTCGAGATGCCCTCCAACCGCGACTATGCTGAGTCGTCGTGAGTAGACGCGGCAAGATCGTCTGTACCCTCGGCCCGGCCACCAGCACCGACGAGTCCGTGAGGGCTTTGGTGGATGCCGGCATGGATGTCGCCCGCCTGAACTTCAGCCACGGCGACTATGTGGACCACGAAGCTGCCTACAAGCGGGTGCGTGCGGCATCGGACACCAGCGGCCGCGCCGTCGGCATCCTCGCCGATCTGCAGGGCCCCAAGATCCGGCTGGGCCGCTTCGCGGACGGACCGACCTACTGGGCCAACGGCGAGACGGTGCGGATCACCGTCGAGGAGTGCGAAGGTGACCACGACCGGGTGTCGACCACCTACAAGAACCTGGCCAAGGACGCCCAGCCCGGCGACCGGCTGCTGATCGACGACGGCAAGGTCGCGTTGGTCGTCGAGCACATCGACGGCGACGACGTCGTGTGCACCGTCACCGAGGGCGGCCCGGTCAGCAACAACAAGGGTCTGTCCCTGCCCGGTATGAACGTCTCGGTGCCCGCGCTGTCGGAGAAGGACATCGAGGACCTGGAGTTCGCGCTGCGGCTCGGCGTGGACCTGGTGGCGTTGTCGTTCGTCCGGTCACCGGCCGATGCCGAACTGGTGCACGAGGTGATGGACCGCGTCGGCCGGCGGGTTCCGGTGATCGCCAAGCTGGAGAAGCCGGAGGCCATCGACAATCTCGAGGCGATCGTGCTGGCCTTCGACGCGGTCATGGTGGCCCGCGGCGACCTCGGTGTGGAGTTGCCGCTCGAAGAGGTTCCGCTGGTGCAGAAGCGTGCCATCCAGATGGCCCGGGAGAACGCCAAACCGGTGATCGTGGCCACCCAGATGCTCGAGTCGATGATCGAGAATTCCCGGCCCACCCGCGCCGAGGCGTCCGACGTCGCCAACGCCGTGCTCGACGGTGCCGACGCGGTGATGCTGTCCGGGGAGACCTCGGTCGGCAAGTTCCCGCTGGAAGCGGTGCGGACGATGGCCCGGATCATCGGGGCGGTCGAGGAGAACTCGACGGCCGCGCCGCCGCTGACCCACGTGCCCCGCACCAAGCGCGGCGTCATCTCGTATGCCGCCCGTGACATCGGCGAGCGGCTCGACGCCAAGGCGCTGGTGGCGTTCACCCAGTCCGGCGACACCGTGAAGCGGCTGGCCCGGCTGCACACCCCGCTGCCGCTGCTGGCGTTCACCGCGCTGCCCGAGGTGCGCAGCCAGCTCGCGCTGACCTGGGGCACCGAGACGTTCATCGTTCCGCACATGAAGGCCACCGACGACATGATCCGCGAGGTCGACCAGTCGCTGCTCGAGCTCGGCCGGTACAAGCGGGGCGACCTGGTGGTCATCGTCGCGGGTGCGCCGCCGGGCACAGTAGGCTCGACCAACCTGATTCACGTGCACCGGATCGGGGAGGACGACCACTAGACCCCCGGGAGAATCGACACGTGGCCCACGCGGACCTTGACGACCTGCTGGCCATCCTCGATCTCACCGCACTCGGCGACGACGCGTTCGCCGGAGCGCATCCCCGAAAGAACCCGCCGCGCACGTTCGGTGGCCAGTTGATGGCGCAGGCATTCGTCGCGGCCGGACGCACCCTGGCCCACGACATCGCACCGAGTGCGCTGTCAGTGCATTTCATCGCCGGCGGCGACCCCGCCGCGGACATCGAATACCGGGTCGTGCGGTTGCGCGACGAGCGCCGCTTCGCCAACCGGCGCGTCGACGCGATGCAGGACGGCAAGCTGCTGGCCACCGCGCTGGTGTCCTACCTGTCGGCGGGCAGCGGGCTGGAGCACAACGTCGCGATGCCGGACCTGCCCGCGCCCGAAGGCCTGCCCACGATTGACGAGCTGCTCGTCGGGTACGAGAAGGTGGTGCCCGGGTTCGTCGAGGCGCTGCGGCCGATCGAGTGGCGATACACCAATGACCCGTCCTGGATCATGCGGGAAAAGGGCGGCATGCTCACCGCCAACCAGGTGTGGCTCAAGACCGACGGGGTGATGCCTGACGATCCGATGCTGCACACCGCGGCGATGATCTACGCCTCGGACACCACGGTGCTGGACTCGATCATCACCACCCACGGGCTGTCCTGGGGCTGGGACCGCATCTTCGCCGTCACCGTCAACCATTCGGTGTGGTTTCACCGGCAGGTCGACTTCGCCGACTGGGTGCTGTACTCGACGAGTTCGCCGGTGGCCGCCGAATCGCGGGGCCTGGGCACCGGCCACTTCTTCAGCCCGCTCGGCGACGTGGTGGCCACCGTCGTGCAGGAAGGCATCGTCAAGCACTTCCCAGGAAATGCCTGATAGCGGGCGTATCGTGAGGAAATGACCGAGCCGGTTGCGGTCGCGCAACGACTGCGCGCCAGGGAACGGGTGGTCGTGCATGTCGACACCCTGACCGCTCGGTGGGTGGGCGGTCTGGCCTTGCTGATCGCGGCCACCTGGCTCACGGTGCTCGTGGTCCGCACCCACGATCACGCCAACTGGCATGCCGACGGACGACTGGCCTGGTCGCTGACCATTCTGGCGGCGGTGGCCTTGATCGCTCGCGGCATCTTCCTGGGCCGGCCGGTGACCGCCGCCCATGCGATCGCCGCGGCTGCGGCGCTACTGGCGGGATTCGCCGCGCACCTGCTGGCCTTCGACATCCTCGGCGATGTCGCGATCGCGTCGTCGGGGCTGGCGCTGATGTGGCCGACGACCGCGCGACCCGAACCGGACCTGCTGCCGCGGGTGTGGGCTCTGGTGAACGTGACCAGCGGTGACCCGGTGGCGCCGTTCGCGATGCAGCGGCACAAGAGCTACTTTTTCAGCGCCGACGACTCGGCGGCGATCGCCTACCGGACTCGGCTGGGATACGCGGTGGTCAGTGGCGATCCGATCGGTGCCGAGGACCGCTTCGAGCTGCTGGTCGCCGAGTTCGTCGAGATGTGCCACGCCCGCGGCTGGCGGGTGGTGGTGCTGGGCTGCAGCGAGCGCAGGCTCGGCCTGTGGCGGGACCCGACGGTGATCGGCCAGACCCTGCGGCCGGTCCCGATCGGGCGGGACGTGGTGATAGGTGTGCCGCAGTTCGACATGGTGGGGCGCCGATACCGCAACCTGCGTCAGGCCGTGCAGCGCACCCGGAACTTCGGTATCACCACCGAGATCGTCCCCGAACAAGGGCTCGACGCGCAGCGGCTCGCCGAGCTTTCCGACGTGCTGCTGTCCTCGGCGAAGGGGGCGCGCACCGAGCGCGGCTTCTCGATGATCCTCGACGGCACGCTCACCGGTCGCTATCCCGGCATCCTGCTCATCCTGGCGCGAGACCGGTCCGGCCGGGTGCAGGGGTTCCACCGCTATGCGGTGGCCGGTGGCGGCACCGACGTGACCCTCGACGTCCCGTGGCGGCGGCGTGGCGCCCCCAACGGAATCGACGAGCGACTGTCGGTCGACATGATCTGCGCCATGAAAAAGCTTGGCGCGCAGCGGCTCTCATTGGCGTTCGCGGCGTTCCCGGAGATCTTCAACGACAAGGAGCGCAGCCCGCTGCGCAGCTTCTTCTACACCGCGATCCACCTCGGTGACTCGCTGATCGCACTGGAGTCGCTGTACCGGTATCTACGGAAGTTCAACGCCCTCGGCGACCGCCGTTACGTGCTGCTGCCGCTGAGTCAGGTGCTGCCGCTGCTGGTGGTGTTGCTCTCACTGGAGTTCTGGCCGCGGCGGCGGCACCTGCCCTAGGGGGTCGGCGTCAGGGTGACGCTGAACTTGTTCTCGACGGACTGCTTGAAATCGTCGGCGCACTGCTGCACCGCCGACTGATCCTGGCCGGCCTTCTGCAGGCAGTCGATGTAGTCGGTGGCACCGACTTCCTTGAACACCCCGACCCAGACGGCGATGAACGCCAGGCCGACGATGATCGCGAGGAATCCCAGGACCACACCGGCGAGCGCGACGCCGCCGTTGTTGGCCTCGCCGCGCTTGACCCGGCTGCGGCCGGCGAACCCGATGATCACCGCGACGATGCCCAAAACGATCCCGCCGACCACGGAGAACGACGAGAGCAGCGCCACGATCGCGACCACCAGGGCGGTGACGCCCAACCCGTTGCGCGGGCCGGTCGGCGGGGGAACGTAGCCCGCATACGGCTGCGGCGGGGGCGGCGGGTAACCGCCGGGATAGGCGCCCGCGGGA
>NZ_BEWG01000120.1 GCF_002723835.1 Mycobacterium sp. shizuoka-1
GCCGGTTGAGGTTGACTCAGTAGTGACCTGCAACCGGTCACCGCCGCAACGGGGAGTGGCTTGAGAGAGGCGTGCCTAGCCGAAAGTTGATGTGCCCTCTTCGTTTTCACCGAATTCGAAGTTAGGAGTGAAACGTGTCAACAATCTCAAGTACTGATCGGCCGGTGGTGATCGCCATCGATCCCCATAAGGCGTCATGGACCGCTGTGGCAGTAGGTGACTCCCGGCAGCCTCTAGCGACCTTGCGAGTCTCAGTCAGCCGCGACGGTTACCGGTCGCTGCGTCGATTCGCCCGCACCTGGCATGGCAATATCTGGGCCGTCGAAGGAGCCCACGGCGTGGGCGCCCCGCTGACCGCGCGGCTAGCCGATGACGGGATCCAGGTCGTCGATGTTCCCGCCAAACTCGCTGCTCGCGTGCGTCTCCTATCTGTCGGGCACGGACGCAAGAACGATGATGCTGATGCCCTTTCGGTCGGCATCGCTGCACTCAATGCGACCCACCTAAACACAGTCAGTGTCGACGCCGCCATCACGGCGCTGCGAGCGATCGTCGAGCATCGCGAAGACCTCATCACCACACGCACCCAGACCATCAACCGGCTACACGTACTGCTCACCAGGCTCACACCCGGTGGATTGGCCGGCACACTGACCGCCAACCGTGCCGCGCAGCTTCTACGCTCGATCCGGCCCCGCGACGCGGCCACCAAAGTTCTACGAGGACTTGCCGTCGACATAGTCGTCGAATTACGCCACCTCGACCGCCGAATCTGTAAGACAGACAACGATATCGAATCCGCAGTCAAAGACTCAGGCACCCAATTGACCACACTGCACGGTATCGGCATCACCTCAGCAGCCAAGATCCTCAGCCGCGTCGGGCCCATTCACCGGTTCCGCTCG
>NZ_BEWG01000121.1 GCF_002723835.1 Mycobacterium sp. shizuoka-1
TCGCGTCCTGCTCGGAGAAATAGTCCTGATAGAACGTTCGGCCCGGGCCGGCGAGCTCGCTGTGGTAGTCCCGGGGACGGGTCTCGCCGAACGGGCAACCCGGCAGCCCGATCAGTCCGCGTCCGGCGAAGGGGACGCTGACCCCGACCACGCCACGGCATCGGTCGGGATGCAACCAGGCGAACGTCCACGCCACCGGGGCGCCCCAGTCATGGCCGACCACCACGGCCTGCCGCTCGCCGTAGGCATCCAGCAACGCTTCGATGTCGGCGACGACTTTGTCGATCCGGTAGGCGGAGTTGACCCGGAACTTCGACGAGCTCCCGAAGCCCCGTTGGTCGATCGCCACCACCCGGTAACCGGCGGCGGCCAGGGCGGGAATCTGGTGACGCCAGGAGTACCAGGACTCCGGGAACCCGTGGACGAGGACGACCAGGGGCCCTTCGCCCTCTTCGACGGCGTGGATGCGGGTCCCACGGCAATCGATGAGCCGGTGAATCATTGTTGTGCTCGCTTTCTCATAGCGGATTGCCTACTGAGCCACCAGTCCGCCGTCGACGAGCAGCGGATGACCGGTGACGAAGCTCGATTCCTCAGAGCCGAGCCAGAGTGCGGATCGGGCCACTTCCTCGGCGGTCGCGACGCGGCCCAACGGAGTCTGCTGATCGAGCGACTCGCGGAGGCCGGGGATCTCGGTGGAGACCTTGTCGAGCATCGGGGTGTCGACCATGTGCGGACAGAAGGCATTGACTCTGATCCCGTACTGGGCCACATTCATGGCCGTCGACTTCACCAGGCCGACGACCGCGTGCTTGCTGGCGACGTACGCGGGCAGTCCGGCGGGCCCGATGACACCGGCCGCGGATGCGGTGGCCACGATCGCACCGCTTCTGCGGCTGATCATCTGGGGAAGCACCGCCCGCAACGTCCGCCAAGTACCCATGACGTTGATGTCGAGGATCCTGGCGAATTCAGTCTCGGGATAGTCCCATACATCCCCCGGGGTGCCGAGGATTCCTGCGTTCGCGAAGGCGACGTCAACCGGTCCGATCTCGTCCGCCCCGCACGCGACAAGGGCGTCGATGTCGGCGGTTCGCGTCACGTCGCAGGCGGCGCTGTACACGTCGGTGCCCTGCGCCCGCAGCGAGTCTGCGACATCGGTGAGACGACCGAGCGCGACATCGCCCAGGATCAGCCGCGCACCCTCGCGGGCGGCGGCGAAGGCGATCGCCCGGCCGATGCCCGAGGCCGCACCGGTCACCAGTGCCGTTCTGCCGAGATATCGTTCACTCACGATCGCCGTCCTCGTCGTCCATCCGCTGTCAGCGGGACCGACGATAACCACCGGCAGGGTGCCGGCATACGGCTTGGCAAGGGCCTACCAATGCCGCGCAAGGATGTTCCAAAACCCCACCTGCGGGACCGATCGGCGACCCTACACTGTGGCCGATACGTGACGACTCCATCGGAGGTGCGATGGTGACCCAGGTCTTCGAAGACGTCGACGCGACCGGCGTTGATCGTGCGGTGCCCGCCAGATGCACGCTGGCCACCCGCGACGGGCAACTCTCGGGCGCCGAACTGCGGGTATACCAGTTTCATTCGGACCAGACGCTGGTTCCGCCCCTGCGTGACATCGCCGTCATCGCGTGGCAGACCCCCGCCCAGATCGCGCTGAAGTGCGGTGCGATCTGCAACAAAGCGGCCATGAATCCGGGAGATTTCTCCATCCTGCGACCAGGATTCGCGTCGAGCTGGCAGTGGAACCGGGGCTTTCAGGCAACCGTGCTGTACCTCAACGAGCGTCGGCTGGCCGACTTCGCATCCGAGGTATTCGACCGGCACGTGGACAGCGTGTCAGTCCACGAGTCGTTCCAGGTTCAGGATCCGGTGATCCAGCACGGAATCACCGCTCTGGCATCGGAATTGAAAAGAGACACCGTCGGCAGTGCGCTGTGCCGCGATGCGTTGATGACGCAGCTCAGCATCCAACTGCTGCGACACCACGCAGAGTCTCGCGTTCGCGCACCACGCTGCCCGGGGGCGTTGAGCGCAATTCAGGCACGCGAGGTCGCCGACTACATCGAGACCAATCTGGCGGCCGATCTGAGTTTGGAGTCGCTTGCCCGGGTCGCGGGAATCAGTCAGTATCACTTTGCGCGACTGTTCAAGCGGCGCTTCGGAATTTCACCCCATGCCTACGTCCAGCACCGTCGCACCGAACGGGTGCGACACCTGATCAGGCACAGCGATATGGAACTGAAGGCAATCGTCGGAGCCACCGGTTTCTGCGATCAGAGTCACATGACGAAGTCGTTCAAACGGGTCTTCGGTGTGACGCCCGCTGAATTCCGGCGCTCGGGCTGAGCAAGTCTGCACCGAGAACAGAGCAAGCCCATCCAAGACGCCGTCCGATCAGCGGACGCAGACTCGTCCCCATGACGGGCAAAGACGGCATTCGGTTCGGCAACTTCGGCGGTCGCCACGCGATCGTGATCGGGGCGAGCACAACGGGTTTGGCAGCGTCCGCGGTCGCCGCGCGGCACTTCGACGCGGTGACGACCATCGACCGCGACACCCTCCCCGACGAACCGCGCTGGCGCAAAGGTGCCGCGCAGTCGCACCACGGCCACATCCTTCTGCGCGGCGGGCAGAACGTGTTCAATCACTATTTTCCCGGTTTCACCACCGACATGCTGGCCAAGGGCTCGGCCGAGGTGGACATGGGAAACGACATCTGCTGGTACCACTCCGGCGGTTGGAAGAAACGCTTCGACGGCGGCCTGACGATGCTGTGCCAGACCAGAGGCTTTCTGGAGCTCAACCTTCGTCAGCGGCTGATGCAGCTGCCGAACGTCACCATCCTGCAGAACGCCAAGGTCGAAGGTTACCGAACCCAGGGCAGGCGCATCACCGGCGTCGATCTCGCCGACGGAACATTCCTGGACGCCGACCTGGTGATCGACGTCAGTGGGCGCAACTCAGAGACGCCGCGACAGCTGTCGGTCCTCGGTTTCGGGTCACCGCCGGTGAGCGAGCTGAAGGTTGACATCGGGTATTCCACAACACTGTTCACCCCGCCGGTCGCCCCCCGTGACTGGAAAGGGATGCTCATCCACTCCAAACCGCCGGCCACCCGCACCGCCGCGCTGCTGCCCACCGAGGGTGGCAGGTGGATCGTGACGCTGCTCGGATGGCAAGGCGACTATGCCGGCGGTGACATCGGCAGTTTCCTGGAGTGGACCAAGGGCCTTCCGGTCCAGGATCTGCACCAGGTTCTCAGCGAAGCCACGTGTCTGGAAGACGTTCACCGATGGCGGTTTCCCGCGAACCTGCGCCGGCATTACGACAAGCTGGCGTCGGCACCCGAAGGCCTGGTGATCCTCGGTGACGCAAACACGTCGCTGAATCCGCTGTACGCACAGGGCATGTCGCATGGTGCGATCGGGGCCAGCATCCTCGACGTCTGTCTGGCCGAACAGCGAGCGGATGTCGGTGCGGGTCGCATCGACGGTCTGGCCAAGCGTTTTCATCGCGCCTACAGCGGATTTCTCGACGAGTGCTGGTTCACCTCGACGGTGGAGGACTACGGCGCCGTCTCCACCGGGGGCGGTGGCCGGCTGGTGTCCAAGGTCGCGAGCTGGTATCTCGGGAAGGTCACCGAGATGACCTGGCGGGATACCGAAGTGGCTCGCGAGTTCATCGACGTCATGCACCTGCAGCGGGCACCGATGACGCTGTTGCGGCCCTCGCTGGCGCTCAAGGCGTTGCTGCCGTCGTCTCCGGCAGCTCACCAGTCTCGGCCGGTGCGGGCGTAAGCCCTCACCCGTCAGCGGTGGCCTGACTGGTCAAGATCGACAACGCGATGGTGGTCATCTCCAGTGCGACATCCGTCCGGCGAGTGAGATGCCATGTGCGCGAGACGTCTTCGATGAAGCTGACGGCCGCGGCAACCAGTAGCCGCGCCTGAGCGGCGGTGGTCTGCGGCACCAGGGTGCGGATCAGGTCGATCCACACGCCGTCTCGGTCGGCCTGGTTCTTGATGACGCTGTCACGTACCTCGGCCGACGCCGAGGACAACTCGGTGATGGACACCGAAACCAGGTCGGGATCGTCGAGGCTGATGCGTACCCGGCCGGCGACGAGCTCGTGGAGGCGCTGTGGCGGCACGGCATTCGCCCGCAGGGCCCGGGTGCACTCCAGGGCCGACCACTCGTCGAGTCGTCGCACCAGGGTGTCCAGTATCGCCTGTTTGGAGGAGAACGAGCGGTACAACCCTGGCCCGGCGATCCCCACTCGCTTGCCGATGTCGGCCGTGCTGACAGCTGGATAGCCGCGGGCGCGGAACAGCTGGGCGCCCGCGGCCAGCAATGTCTCATATCGGGAAAACGACGCCGGGTCGTGGTCGGCCGGGGTGTCCACCGGCTCGAGCGCCCCGACCGGGGGTGTGCGGGCGGCCGCCATACATGCCCGGTAGATCAGCTCTTTGAGTTCGGCCCCGGGCAGGCTGAGGCTGTGTCGCCCGAGACTGGTCAGCGTGCTCGATACCGCCCACGCCCGCAGCTCGCTGTGCGGGGGACTCAGCTGGGGCACCTCCAGCCGGACCCCGGCCTGGATTCCCGCCACGATGAGGTTGATCCGGCTGCGCACCTCTGCACGGTCATCGTCGGTGAGATAGCGGGCCTCGCGTTGCCACAGCACCGTCAGTGCCCGGGTCGCGACCGCGGCCGCGATCAGATCCGGCAACTCCGCATGCAGCGGACGGGCCGCCGCCTCGGGCGCGCGGCCTTCGGGATTGCGAACACTCTGATATTCGTCCTGCGCGTTGAGGATCACGGCGGTGAGCAGTGCTTGCTTGTTGTCGTAATGGCGGTACAGGGCGCGCGCCGTCACCCCCGCCGCTTCGGCGATCTCCTCCAGCTTGACCGAGTGGAACCCGCGGTCGATGAACAGCCGGGCGGCCTGATCGAGGATCTGCTTCTTGCGGTCCTTCGGCCTGCGCCTGACGGCAGGAACGGTTGGCTGCATCGCTGGGCCCTCCTTCCCGCTCGCCGGCTTGCAACATCCTTCCAGATCGTGTCGAGCCCGGATCTGCAACGTACTAAAAAAATACATGAGATCGACAAAATGCGTGTCTGCTTGGGCTATTGCCCCGCCTTGGGCTCGTATAGATGGGTATTGCCTATAGACATAATTGTCCGTCCCGCGTACTCTCGCGGGGGTGATCGGTCGTCTGGATGCGGCGGCGAAGACATCTGGCGAGACTTCGCTGAGCCATCTGCCCGCGGTGGTGGGCGGCCCTGCCTTGGTGCGAAGCGATGTCCGAGCGCCCGACACCTTCGACCTGATCGCCGGCGTTCAGAAGGCGGTCGACCGCCTCGTCGCGGCGGCCTCCATGGACGAGGTGCAGGCGCTGGCCGCCGAGGCGGCCGCCCTCATCGGTTTCACCAGGGTGTTGTTCTCCCGGGTCGAACATGGCATCTGGCTGACCCAAACCGCTTATGCCGTCGACGATCCCGACTTCGCAGAACAGCTGGTGGCGTTCGGAACCGCACACTCTCGGCGGCTGGCGGGTCAGCTACTCGAAGCCGAGATGCTGCTCAGCGGCATCCCGATCCTGGTGGCCGACGCTGCGTCCCACCCCAGGGTCTTCCGCAAGCTTGTGACCTATGCCCGGACAACCGATTACGTCGCGGCGCCGGTGCAGGCATGGGGGTTTCCGGTCGCCATGGTGCATGCCGACCGCTATCCCGAGCGCAGCGTGTCCGAGATCGACCGGCAGCTGCTCGGCCTGTACGCCGGCGGACTCGGCCTGGCCATCGAGCGCGCCCAGCTCGCCGACCGGCTGAAGGTGATCAACCAGGCATCGGCGGTTCTGGATGGCCGAGCGGGCGACGGCGGCCACGGCGCCGCGGCGAGCCAGCCGGCGCCGGTACGACTCGCTGCGGTGTCCTCGTTGCCCAGCGCCGAACATGCCACCGAGCGGCTGTCGCCGCGCGAATGGGATGTGTTGCGCAGCATCGCGTTGGGAAAGACCAACGCTCAGATCGCCGCCGGGTTGTTCCTCACCGAGAACACCGTGAAAGTTCATGTCAAGCGGATCCTGCGCAAATTGGGTGCGGCCAACCGGACCGAGGCCGCGGCGTTGTATCACCGGCTCACCCGGCGGGGGCCGTGAACCGCTAGGTCCGTACGACCGACGGCCCCAGCGCTTCGTAGCGGCGCGCCTCGGCGGCCGGCAGCTCGGTGCCGGTCACGATCGAATCGAAGTCGGACACGTCGGCGAAGCGGCAGAAACTGCTGACGCCGAACTTGGTGTGCGCGGCCACCAGAACCCGTCGGCGGGCGACCTTCACCGCGGTCTGCTTGACCGCGGCCACCGCGGGATCCGGTGTGGTCAGACCGTGTTCGGGTGAAATCCCGTTCGTGCCAAGGAAAGCGATGTCGATCACCAGGCTGCCGAGCATGTCGGTCGCCCAGTGGTCGACGGTCGCCAAGGTGCGTCCCCGCATCCGGCCGCCGAGCAGCAGGACCGTCACCGACCGGCTGTGGGCCAGTGCCTCGGCAGCCAGCAACGAGGAGGTCACCACGGTCAGTTCCTGTTCGGCAATGCGCTCGGCGATCAACCGAGGGGTGAAACCCTCGTCGAGATAGACCGTTTCGGCACCATGCAACAGGTCGGCGGCCCCGCCGGCGATCCGGTGTTTCTCGGCCAGGTCGACCTGGCTGCGGTACTCGACGGTCGATTCGAATGCCGCGGTTTCGAGCGGGATGGCCCCGCCGTGGACGCGTTTGAGCATCCGGCGCCCCGCGAGGACCTTGAGGTCTCGCCGAATTGTCTCGGCCGCGACGTCCAACTCCTCGGCCAGGGCGGCCACTTCGACCCGCCCTCGGGTGCGGGCGAACTCGACGATGCGGCCTTGACGGGTGTCCGAATCCACGGCGCTATTCTCACCCGCCGGTGCCGCCGAGCACCGACCGGATCTCCTCGGGGCTGGTGGCGTCGCGCAGCCGGGCCACCTCGGCGGAGTTCAGGAACACCCCGGCGATCTTGGTGAGCAACGCCATGTGGTCCTTTCCGGCTCCGGCGATGCCGACCACGAACTCGGCCGGCTTGCCGTTCCAGTCGATCGGCTCGGCGTAGCGGACGAACGAGATTCCGGTGCGCCGGATGGCGTCCTTGGCTTCGTTGGTGCCGTGCGGGATGGCCAGGCCGTTGCCCATGTACGTCGACACCGAGCCTTCGCGTTCGTGCATCGCGTCGACGTAGGACGGCTCGACGGCGCCGCACGCCACCAGCAGCCGGCCGGCCTCACTGATCGCGTCCGCGCGCGTGGTGGCGGTGCCGGCCAGCACGATCGACTCGACGGTGAGCACGTCGTGAGCCGGTCCGTCGTCGGCGGGCTCGGTCGTGCTCGCGCCGTTCGACCTGGTGTTGACATCGGCCAGCAATCGGACGATCTCGTCGTACTGCGGGGCGTTCATGAAGTTCTCCACCGACACGTGGGTGGCCGACGGGGTTTTCTGCCGGGCCCTGGCCGTCAGATCCTGGTGGGTCACCACCAGTCCGTAGTCGTCGGTCAGATTCGAGATCGCCTGGTTGGTCACCTTCACGTCGGTGAACCCGGCCCCCTGAATCTTTTTGCGCAGCACCGAGGCGCCCATCGCCGACGACCCCATGCCGGCATCACAGGCGAAGACGATCGTGGTGATCGGTCCACCGGCGTCAGCACCGACCAACGCCGCGGACACGCTCGACTTCTTACCCTTGAGCGCTTCCATGTCGGCGGTCGCGGCGGCCAGATCGCCGTCGTCGGACTTGTCGGTCTTGAGCAGCAGCGAGGCGACCGCGAACGAGACTCCCGCCGCGCCGACGACCGACAGCGTCACGCCCAGGAAGCTGCCCGTCGCGGTCTGGGCGTACACCGCGATGATCGAGCCGGGTGCGGCCGGGGCGCGCAGCCCGGATCCGAAGAGGACATTGATGAAGATGCCGGTCATCCCACCCAGGATCGTGGCCAGGATCAGCTTCGGCTTCATCAGCACGTACGGGAAGTAGATCTCGTGAATGCCGCCGAAGAACTGGATGATCGCCGCGCCCGGCGCCGACGCCTTCGCCGCACCCCGGCCGAATGCCATGAACGCCAGCAGGATTCCCAGTCCGGGCCCGGGATTGGCCTCGAGCAGGAACAGCACGGACTTGCCGGTCTGCAATGCCTGGGTGGTCCCCAGCGGCGTCAGCACCCCGTGATTGATCGCGTTGTTGAGGAACAGCACCTTGGCCGGCTCGATGAAGATCGACGTCAGCGGCAGCAGATCGTGAGCGACCAGGAAATCGACCACCCGGCCGGCGCCGTGGCTGAAGCCCGACACGATCGGGCCGATGCCGAAGAAGCCGAAGGTGGCCAGGATCAGCCCGACGATGCCGGCCGAGAAGTTGTCGATGAGCATCTCGAAGCCGGGGCGGACCTTGCCATCCCAGATGGCGTCGACCTTCTTCATCACCCAGCCGCCGAGCGGCCCCATGATCATCGCGCCGAGGAACATCGGGATGTCGGTGCCCGCGATCACGCCCATGGTGGCGATCGCGCCGACCACGCCTCCGCGGATCCCGTACACCATCCGGCCGCCGGTGGCGCCGATCAGGATCGGCAGCAGGTAGGTGATCATCGGCGCGACGATGCCGCCGTCGGCGAAGTCACCCCAGCCGCCGATCTTGGCCACCCAGCCGCCCGGGTCACGCAGTCCCGGGAAGATGCCGGTCAACCAGCCGGCCTTGATGAACAGTGCGGTGATCAGCCCCCAGGCGATGAAGGCGCCGATATTGGGCATGACCATGTTCGACAGCGCGGTGCCCAGTTTCTGCACGTGAACCCGTGCGCCGGTCCGCGGCTTCGTCTCGGTGATGGACAACTCGAGGCCTCCGATCGTGGGGTGATGGCGGTCACATCTGCCCACCAGTAAACCCCACAATCGGGCATCAATGCAAGCAATCGGGCATAAATGGGCAGTCAATTCTGTGGTTTTACGCCCGGATAGCAGTTAAAGTGTGCACTGGCCCGCCCGAGCATCGGAAGGACGATGACCATGAAAGCGCTGCGCTTCTACGCCCCCGAGGATGTCCGGCTCGAGGACGTTCCCGAGCCCACCTGCGGCCCCGACGAGGTCAAGATCAAGGTGCGCAATTGCTCGACGTGCGGCACCGACGTCAAGATCTTCCACAACGGCCATCAGAACCTCACCCCGCCCCGGACTATCGGACACGAGATTGCCGGCGAGATCGTCGAGGTGGGCGCCGACGTCAACCAGACCTACGGCAGCGACTGGAACGTGGGCGACCGCGTCCAGGTGATCGCCGCGGTGCCCTGCGGTGAGTGCCACGAGTGCCGCAAGGGCTGGATGGCCGTGTGCCAGAACCAGACCTCGGTGGGCTACCAGTACGACGGCGGTTTCGCCGAGTACATGATCGTGCCGCGCCAGGTCCTCAAGGTCGACGGGCTCAACCGCATCCCGGACAACGTCGGTTTCGACGAGGCGTCGGCTGCCGAGCCGTTCGCGTGCGCGATCAACGCCCAGGAACTGCTCGGCATCGAGGAGGGCGACACCGTCGTCGTCTTCGGCGCAGGTCCGATCGGGTGCATGCACATCCGTATCGCCCGCGGTGTGCACAAGTGCGGTCCGGTCTACCTCGTCGACGTCAACGACAGTCGCCTGAAGATGTCCGCGGACGCCGTATCACCCGACGAGGTGATCAACGCCGCCGACGTCGACGTGGTCGCCAAGGTCATGGAGCTGACCGGCGGGCGCGGTGCCGACGTCGTGATCACCGCCACCGCGGCCAACATCACCCAGGAGCAGGCGATCGCGATGGCCGCCCGCAACGGGCGCATCTCGTTCTTCGGCGGCCTGCCGAAAACCAACCCGACCATCACCTGCGATTCCAACGTGGTGCACTACCGCCAGCTGCACATCCACGGCGCCAACGGCTCGGCGCCCGAACACAACCGGCGCGCGCTGCAGTACATCTCCACCGGCCAGGTCCCGGTCAAAGACCTGATCACCCGCCATATTCCGCTCACCGATGTGCTGGACGCTTTCGGCATCGTGAAGAGTGGCGAGGCGATCAAGGTCACCGTCGAGCCGTAGTGCAACTGTGCGCTGAGTGAGTACTGGCGTTCGACACAACGCAGGAATTTCGCGCGTCAGCGCTCACTCAACGCAGATACACCGTGGTGGTATGGGTATAGAACTCGCGCGCCGCGGTGCCCTGCTCTTTGGGGCCGAGTCCGCTGCGCTTGGCCCCGCCGAAGGGGACGTGCGGGTCGGCCCCGGCCGACTCGGAGTTGACGTGCAGCACGCCGACGTCGACCTGCTCGATCGCCTGCAGCGCGCGGGTCAGGTCTTGAGTGAAAACCGCTGCCGACAAACCGAATTCGCTGTCGTTGGCCAAGGCGAACGCCTCGTCCGCGTCGTCCGCGCGCCGGACCGCCAATACCGGGCCGAAGAGCTCGTCGGTCCAGATGTCGGCCGGCCCGCTCAGCTCGATCACCGTGGGAGCCACGAAAAAGCCCTCCGCCAGCAGGCCCTTGAAGTAGGGCTCACCGCCGGTCAGCACCTCGGCGCCCTGGTTGATCGCCGAGCCGATCCCGGCGTAGATGCTCCGCTGAGCCGCGCCGGTGATGACCGGTCCCATCTGCGTCGTCTCGTCGGTGGGGTCGCCGACGGCCAGCGCGGCGGCGTGGGCGGCGAGTTCGGTCAGGAAGCGATCAGCGATCCCCTCGGTGACGATCAATCGTGATGTGGCCGTGCACTTTTGGCCGGTAGATCGGAATGCACCCAACATCACCTGGTCGAGCGCCAGTTCGATATCGGCGTCGTCGAGCACCACGGCCGCGTTCTTTCCGCCCATCTCGGCCTGGACCGGCACTCCACGGGCCGCGGCCGACGCGGCGATGTGGCGACCCACCGCGGTCGAGCCGGTGAAGCTGATCGCGTCGATGCCTGGATGGTCGACCAGCGCGGTCCCGACCGGCGATTCGCCGATCACGAGATTGAGCACGCCGGCCGGAAGGCCGGCCTCGGTCAGCGCTTGCGCGAGCCGGATCGCCAATAGCGGGACGGTGGTGGCCGGCTTCCACACCACGGTGTTGCCGTACACCAGGGCGGGGGCGATCTTCCAGGCCGGGATGGCGATCGGGAAGTTGAACGGGGTGATGACCGCGACCACGCCGACCGGTTTGCGGGTGACCAGGATCTGCTCACCGGCGCGCGGCGAGGAGAAGATCTCGCCGGCCTGCCGGTCACCTTCGTTGCCGTAGTAGCGCAGGATCTGTGCCGCCCGGCGCACCTCGCCGATTCCTTCGGCCTTGGTCTTACCCTCCTCGGCCGACAGCTCCAAACCCCACTGAGCGGCGTTGCGCTCGACCACCGCGGCGGCCTCCAGCAGGACCGCGCCGCGCGCGTGGATCGGCGTCCGCGCCCAACCGGTGCGCGCCTGTGCGGCCGCGGCGACCGCGCTGTCGACATCGGAGCTCGTCGCGCAGTGACCTTCGGCGACAACCACACTCGGCCGGGTTGGGTTGACACTGCGCACCGCGTCTCCGCTGCCCGCAGACCATTGCCCGGCGATCAGGTGCCGGAGTTCACTCGTGCTGGTCACCTCAGCGGAACGCTGCCTGTCCGGTCAGCGCACGCCCGATCGACAGCAGGTGCATCTCGGAGGTGCCTTCGTAGGTCAGCACTGACTCAAGGTTGTTGGCGTGCCGCAGCGGAGAATATTCGAGCGTGATTCCGCTGCCGCCCAACAGGGTTCGGCATTCCCGAGCAATGGCCAGGGCTTCCCGGACGTTGTTGAGCTTGCCCAGGCTGATCTGCTCGGGACGAGCGCCCTCGGCGTCTTTCAGCCGGCCCAGGTGCACCGCGAGCAGCATTCCCTTGCCCAGCTCGAGGGTCATGTTGGCCAGCTTCTCCTGGGTCAGCTGGAAACTCGACAGCGGGCGGTCGAACACCTCGCGCGACTGTGCGTAGGCGATCGCGGTCTCCAAGCTGTCCCGCGCCGCGCCCAGCGCACCGAACACGATGCCGAACCGGGCCTCGTTGAGGCAGGACAGCGGCGCGCCGAGGCCGTTGGCATGCGGCAGTTGCGCGGATGCGGGCAGCCGGACATTGTCCAGCACCAGCTCGGAGGTCACCGAGGCGCGCAGCGACAGCTTCTTGTGGACGACGTTGGCGGTGAAACCGGGGGTGTCGGTCGGAACGAGGAAGCCCCGAATGCCCTCGTCGGTTTGCGCCCACACGGTGGCGACATCGGCAAGATTGCCGTTGGTGATCCACATTTTGGTGCCGTCGAGCACCCAATCGCTGCCGTCGCGCCGCGCGCGGGTCCGCATACCGGCGGGGTTGGAACCGAAGTCGGGCTCGGTCAGGCCGAAGCATCCGATCGCCTCGCCGGTGGCCAGCCGGGGCAGCCACTCATCCTTCTGCTCGTCGGAGCCGTAGCGGTAGATGGAGAACATCGACAGCGAGCCCTGCACCGACACGAAGCTGCGGAAGCCGCTGTCGCCTGCCTCGAGTTCCATACAGGCCAGCCCGTAGCTGACCGCGTTGGTCCCCGCGCAGCCGTAGCCCTGCAGATGCATGCCCAGCAAGCCCAGCGCCCCGAACTCCTTGCCGAGTTCCTTGGGCAGGGTGCCGGATTCGAACCAGTCGCCGACATTCGGCCGCAGCCGGGTGTCGACGAATTTGCGTACGGTGGCGGCGATGTCGCGTTCGTCGGAGTCGAGCAACCGGTCGGTCGCGAACAGCTCCAGCGGGGTGTAGGTGTCTTTCGCCGCCGGTGCGGTGGTGGTACCCATCGTCATCCGATCCGGATCAGTTTCTTGTTGACGAACTCGTCGATGCCGAAGCGGCCCAGCTCACGTCCGAAGCCGGAGCGCTTCACGCCGCCGAAGGGCAGCTCGACACCGTCGGCGCCGACGACGTTCACGAACACCATTCCGGCGTCGATCTTGTCGGCGACCCGCTTGGCCTGCTCGGCATCGGTGGTGAACACGTACGAGCCGAGTCCGAACGGGATGTCGTTGGCCAGCTCCACGGCCTCCTCCTCGGAGTTGACCTTGAACACCATCGCGACCGGGCCGAACAGCTCCTCCCGGTAGGTGGCCGAGTCGGGGGTGACCCCGGTCAACACGCCCGGCGGGAAGTAGGCGCCGTCGCGCTCGCCCTGGCTGACCAGGTTGGCGCCGTCGGCCACCGCGCGATCGATCTGCTCGGCGAGCCGCTTGGCCGCGCCCAATGACGACAGAGGTGCCAGGCCGTCGGCGGCCTCGACGACCTTCTTGGTGAACTTGTCCAGGAACTCGTCGTAGAGCTCGGCGGAGACGATGAATCGCTTGGCGGCGTTGCAGGCCTGTCCGGTGTTCTCGAACCGTCCCGCCATCGCTGCCTCCACGGTGGCGTCCAGGTCGTCGCTGGACAGCAGGATGAACGGATCCGAACCGCCGAGCTCCAGCACGACCTTCTTCAGGTTGCGGCCGGCGATCTCGGCGACCGCGGCGCCGGCTCGTTCGGAGCCGGTCAGCGACACCCCCTGCACGCGCGGGTCGGCGATGGCGTCGGCGATCTGCTCGTTGGTCGCGTAGACGTTGACGTAGGCGCCCTCCGGGTAGCCGGCGTCGTCGAAGATCTGCTGGATGGCCTCGGCGGATTCCGGGCACTGCGGAGCGTGCTTGAGCACGATCGTGTTGCCGAGCGTGAGGTTCGGGCCGGCGAAGCGGGCCACCTGGTAGTAGGGGTAGTTCCACGGCATGATGCCCAGCAGCACACCGACCGGGCCACGCTTGATCACCGCGCTGCCCTCACCGTCGAGCAGCTCGATCGGCTCGTCGGCGAGGAACTTCTCGGCGTTGTCGGCGTAGTACTCGTAGATCGCGGCGCTGAAGTCCACCTCACCGAGTGCCTGGTCGAGCGGCTTGCCCATTTCGCGGTGGATGATCTCGGCGAGCTTCTCGCGGCGCTCGGTGTGCAGGGCCGCGACCCGTCGGATCAGGTCCGCGCGCTGCGCCACGGTCGAGGTCTTGGACCATTCTCGGTACGCCTTGGCCGCCGAGGCCAGCGCCTGCTCGATCTGCTCGTCGGTTGCGGTCGGGTACTCCCGGACAACCTCGCCGGACTTCGGGTCGACCACTGCGTACAGACTCATTATTCCGCCCTGATGGTTTAGTGGTGTAAAACTTATGAAAGTTATATACCGCTAAACTTTGGCCGCGCAAGGCCCGGCGACCGATCCACTGGCGAAGGTGAGGTGTCTTCGGATGTCACAGGACTCCTCTCGCGTCGACGCGGCCGGCGACGATGCCCTGCTGGCCGGTGTCGACGGGTGGATGAACCGGCTGGGCCCCAAGTTGCGGGCGCTGCGCAAAGAGCGCGAGTTGACATTGGAGGCGGTGGCCGACCGAGCCGGCCTGACAAAGGGATTCCTCAGCCTGGTCGAGCGCGGCCAGACCACGATCTCCGTGCCCAACCTGTTGAAGGTGTGCGAAATCCTCAGTGTCTCAGTGGGTTCGCTGTTCGACTATCCGGAGTCGGCGGTGGTGCGCGGGGGGGACGGCGCGCCAGTGGAGATGGGCGGCAGCGGAATCCGCGAGTACCTGCTGACCCCGGAAACCGAAGGCAACCTTCAGGTGATGCGCTCGGTTCTGCGCCCGGGTGGTGGAACCGGCGGCGCATACACGTTGGATTCGCAAACCATCTTCGTGTTCGTGCTTCGCGGGTGTCTGCGCCTGACTGTCGACGGCCAGGAATCGGTGCTCAAGGCCGGCGACTGCTACACCTTCTCGGCGAAGGCCGTGCACTCCTGGGACAATCCGGGACAGGACGAAAGTGAAGTGCTGTGGTCGATCGTGCCGCCAATCCCACGGAATTCGGGCCCGAATCGGGGCTGAACGTGCTTGGATGGCGCAACTGAAGGTGGTGCGGAAGGTGGTCGAGTGAAGAAGTCAGCGGGAAAGCGCGCTGACGGCGAGGCATCGGTCGCCGTCGATCAGCGCGTGCGGGTTTATGTCGACACCGACGACGAGGTGCGTGGCGTCATTGTCGAGGATTTCGGCGACATGGCAGGCCACGCGGTCGATCTCGGCGATGTGCACATTGCCGACGCGGCGCGGCGCTGGGCTGTCCTACTGGACGACGGCACGCTGGTCTTCGTCGACAGCCACCAGGTGGCCGCCGAGTAGGCGGATCAGTTCTCCGACATCCCGGCCGGCGCCCAGCACGCTGCGGTCCGGCCGGATGATCGCGGCTTCGGCGTGGCCGTGGTGGAGCCACTTCGCGAGATCGCTTCCAGGCTCCGGCACGTGGACGCTCAGCCCGTACTTCCCGGCCGCTCGTCCTTCGGCGGCGCCCGGCGCCCTGGTCGTGACGAGCGCGAACCCGCTGCCCAGCACATCGTCGAGTCGCCGACCGTCGGCATCAAGGGTGTTGGGACACAACGTCCCGCCGAGCTGACCCGGTCGCCGCGAACGGTACACGAGCGCCGAGCGATGCAGCGGCGGTGTGCGGGAGTCGACCACCCGCTCCCGCAGTCCGGGCAACCGATGGATCTGCGGAGTGATGTTGCGCCGCAACATGTTGCCCACGGTGCCACCCGAGGTCATCGCTCGACCCACCATCAATGCCAGATCGATCATCTTGCGCGCGTGTGGCTTTCGCTCCGTCTCGTAGGTGTCCAGGACGGCCGGACTCAGCGTGTGGTTGATCACACCGGCCAGCTTCCAGGTCAGGTTCATCGAGTCGCGCAATCCTGCGCCCATGCCCTGGCCGACGAACGGCGGCGTCAGATGCGCGGCGTCGCCGAGCAGGAAGACGTTGCCCCGGCGCCAGCGGTCGGCGATCTGGGCCCGAAAGGTGTACTCCGCGACGCGAATCAGCTCGAGATCGGCGGCGTCGGCCCGCGATGTCCAGGGCGCGATCAGTGGGCCCAGGGTCTCCAGCGTGTCGAAGTCGGCAGCGGTCTCCCCGGGCAGCAGCCGGAACTCCCAGCGGTAGCGCACCTCGCCGATCTGCATGAAAGTGCCGGCCCGGTGCGGATCGCACAGCTGGTGGACGCCGGCCCACTGGCCCAGATCGGTGTCGGTGGCCACGTCCACGACCAGCCAGCGCTGTTCGAACCGCAGGTCGCGCATGGTCGATCCGATCCGCGCCCGCACCAGGCTGTTGGCGCCGTCGCAACCGAGCACGTAGGCGGCGTCGACGGTGTGTTCGCGTCCGCCGGAACGATCGGTATAGGTGACCCGGGTGCGACCGTCCGCGATCGTGGCGACATCGGTGACCTCCACGTCGCCGCGCAGCGTGGCCAGTGGGTGACGCGCGAGGTTGACGCGCAGCAGCCCCTCGAGCTCGGGCTGGTCGAACATGTTGGCCTGCGGGTAGCCGTGGGGAGTGCGGGCGGGGTCGCGGTTGAACTCGGCCAGCACGCGCATCTGCGGGTCCAGCAGTCGCAGGCCGAGCGCGGGCCGGGAGATCGTGGCGAACTCGTCGGCGATCCCGAGCCGGTGCAGGATGCGATACACCTCGTCGTCGAGATGGACCGCGCGGGGTTGCGGATACACGTCCGCGTAGCGGTCGAGGACGAGGCTGCGGACCCCGTACTGGGCGAGCAGCGTGGCGGCGGTGGTGCCGGTGGGGCCGGCCCCGATGATCACCACACTGGGCGGATCGATGCTGCTCATACCAGGTCCCTTCGAGTAACTGACGAAATCGTCACATATGCCACGACGTGCCGTCAACCCCTAACTGATGATTTCATCAGTAGTGACACCCGGTAGTATTCGCCCTACAACCACGACGTTGGGGGACTCCCGTGACCGAAGCGCCGACCAACCGGCTCGAGCGTCGCAAGCAGCGGACGCGAATGGCCCTGATCAAGGCCGCCCAGGCGATGATCGCCGCGGGCAAGGTGAACGTCCCGGTGCTGGAGATCACCCAGGCCGCCGACGTCGGAATGGGCTCGTTCTACAACCACTTCCAGAGCAAGGACGAGCTGTTCGAGGCTGCCGTCGGCGATGTTCTCGACTCGCACGGCGCGGTGCTCGACGAACTGACGGCAGACATCGACGACCCGGCGGCCGTGTTCGCGTGCAGCTACCGCCTGACCGGACGGTTCTTTCGGGAACGTCCCCAAGAGAGCCGGATCCTGCTCGCCAACTGGGGCGTGTTGCTGTCTTCGGATCGCGGTCTGGCGCCGCGGGCAATGCGCGACATCAAGGCGGCCGTCGCGGCCGGGCGTTTTCACGTCGAGGATCCGGAACTGACCCTGTCGGTGGCCGCCGGGGCCCTGCTGGGTCTCGGCCATCTGCTGCAGGCGCATCCCGAACGAGACGCAGGCCGCACGGCCGACATCGTCACCGAGGATGTCCTGCGGCTGTTCGGCATGTCGGCGCAGGATGCTCGCGAGATCTGCTCGCTACCGTTGCCGGACAGGGTCTTTCAGGAGTAGGTCACCCTCATCTGCTGGGTGCCGAGATCGATGGCGCCGTCATCGGTGCGAACCGATGCCTCGATCACGTCGCCGTCGTGAAGGTACTTCGGGTTGGCGGCCTGCCGCTTGAAGAACGCCTTCCACTTGACCGCAGGCGGCAACAGCGAGCCGATGATCTCGATGGGCTTCGGGGGAGCGCTCAGCGCCGTACCGACCGGCGTCCCGGTCAGAATCAGGTCGCCGGCCGCGAGATCCTGGAAACGAGACAGCGATTGGAGTGCTTCCAGCGGCCGGTAGAGCATGTCACCGGCAACCAGGGCATTCTGGCGCTCTTCACCGTTGACCGACAGGGTGAGTCGCAGCTCGCCGAAGCGGGCGAGCTCGCCGGGCTCGATCAGCACCAGGGCCGGGCCCACGGGGGTGAACGTCGGATACGACTTGGCCTCGTAGAACTGCGTCTGCGGCAACTGGATGTCGCGCGCCGAGACATCGTTGGTCACCACCAATCCGGCAAGATAATCGCCGAGACTGTCCGCGGACACGGTGGTACCCACCGGCATGTCGCGGCCGATCACGAGCCCGATCTCGACCTCGTAGTCCAGAAACTTGACGTGTGCGGGTTTGCGGACCGGGTCGAGCGGTCCGCTGATCGACGCCGACGACTTGCGGAAGAATGTCAGCGGAATCGTCTTGGGGTCCATGCCGGCATCGCGGACGTGGGAAGCGAAATTCGTCATCTGCGCCACCACCCGGCACGGCGTGGTCACCGGTGAGCGCAAGTCGAGCGTGGCGACCTCGACGGTGTCGGCCCCGTCGGCTGCGGACCGCGCAGCGGCATCGACGGCGGCACGATCGGCCAGGAGTTCGGCCGTGGTGCGCGCCGACGTGGTGATCCGGACAGCTCCCGCGGGTGAGGCCACCCACCATGCATCGTCGGTGCGAAGGACGGAAATGGTCATGACGCAGCAACTTTCAGTAAGCCGATGAGGCGTTTGACGTCGAACTCGTTCTCGTGCCGCAGCGCGGTGATCATCGAAACAACCTCGTGCCGAGCGTGTCTGGGGCTGGTCCCGAGGAAGTCGGCGGTGGCCGCAGGACCCCACTGTGCCAGTCCGGACGCGGTGAACGGCGCCCAGCCCGGCTCGAGGGTGTTGTCGAACACGTCGCCGTCGGCGTAATGCTCGACCAGGAGCCCGTCCGGATCGCGCCAGTAGTCGAACAGCTGGCTGCCCTGGATATGCCTGCCGATTCCCCACGATCGCGAGTAGCCCCGGGTTCGTAGGTACTCACCACCGGCCGCCATCGCGTCGAGATCGCTGACCTGATAAGCCGAGTGCACGTAGCGGTTGGCCGGGCCCAGCGCCAACGCCAGGGTGTGGTGATCGGCCGGGGTGGAGCCGCGGTCGCAGCGGATGAAACTCATCGTGGGCCCCCGGTCACGCTGATTGGGGAAATAGAGGAAATCGCTCACGATCAGGCCGAGGTTGTCGAGATACCAGTTCAGCACCTCGAGGTACTTCGTGGACTGCAGGACGACATGGCCGAGGCGCTGAACCGTCGCGGGTGTGCGCGGCGGACGTTGGGTGGCGTTGGTGCGGGTGTTCTGGCGGCCGAAGTTGAACGTGTGCACGGGCTGGCCCGGCAGTTCGGGCAGCGTGTGGAGTCCGGAGACGATCTTCACCGGCGTGCCGCTCGGATCGCTGAGCGCAACCGCGAGCCCGCCGAGCGACTCCGGCAGCGCGCGGACGGTCGCGTTGTTCGCCGCCGCGATCGTGTGGACGTCGACGTCGTCGGCCGCGGTGAACGCCATCCCCCGGAACCGGGTCTGCGGGCCGCGACGGATGAAAACGCAGGGTGCGCCCGCGTCGGCTCCGCGAAGCTGCAGTTCGTCGAGGGTCCGCGTGACGGTCGTGAGGCCGAACGCCTGCGTGAAGGCCTCGGCGGCGGCCAGGTCGGGCTTCTCGAACTCGAGCCAGGCCAGGTCCCGCACCTTGATCACCGGGTTGCGCGACCGGCCGGGATGCTCGCCGCGCCGTGCGCCCTGGTCGCTGTGCAAGTCGTCGTGAACGCCGGTCTGCATCACTGGCCCACCTCTCATGAGACTGACGAAATCGTCACATACGACGGAGTTGTCAGTCAAGTGGCCAATTACACATGGACACATATACCCCTGGGGGTAAATTTGAAAGAAAGCAATACGCGAGAAGGAGGAACAACGATGACGATCACGTTCGAGCGATTGACCGGACTACTCGGCGCCGTCGCAGCCGTCACCGTGATCGGTGGGTTCGCAGGCGCGCAGAGCTACGCGGCGACGCCGTCGACGGCGCCGACGATCCAGCAGGAAACCAGCGCACAAACTCTGATCACGGATCCGACCAAGAGCTTCGCCATGAGGGTGTCACCCACGGTGAAAGCCACCCCGTTCTGGGGCGAGCCGAAGGCAAGCTGAGCCAGCTAGCCGAACAGCCGTCGACGCCGGCTGACCGGCGCCCGCCGTGAGGCATACGGCCACGGCTGGTTTCGTTCGGGGATCGCGTCGGTACGTACCTGCTTGAGCTGGGTCCGCAGCCACGCTCTGAGTTCGTCCAACGCCGGATCCGTCCAGCGATTGACCGCCTCGACCGGATCGTCGGTCAGGTCGTAGAGCTCCCATTGGTCGTCCAGCGGGCTGGTGCGGTACACCTCGCCACCGAGGCCGTTGGCGGCCAGATGCCGAACTCCGGGTTCGGTCCAGGTGCCCGGGTCGTCGAAGGTCCTGACCAGCTTCCACAGGTGGCCGTCCACTCGGGTGACGAGGCCCTCGAAGTTCGCCGCGGTATGAGCCGGGATCCGGATACGCAGTGGCGCGGGAGGATTCACGGTCTGTTTGAGCCGGCGGCCCAGTCCGGAGGCGCCGGTGTCTCCTTCGAGCATGTTGTCGCGGGTCATGATGTACACCGCCCGGTCCTCGTCGGCCGGCCCCCCGTCGACGACCGGCATGAGGTCGCGTCCGGGGAGTGGGTGCACCTCCGAGAACGATTCGGAAAGCGTTGCGGCGACGGCTGTTACGTCGATGCCCGCGGCGCTGAGCAGGGTCGGTACCAGGTCGACATGCGACGTCGGTGCGCTGATCGACCGCGGCTGGGTGGGCTGGTCGCCGATCCTGGCGATCACGAACGGGACGCGGGTGGCCTCGTCGTAGAGGTTGAACCACTTCTGATGCAGTCCACCGTGGGCCCCGAGCAGGTCGCCGTGATCGGCGGTGCGCACCAGCACGGCGTTGTCGGAGCCGCCTTCGGTCACCGCTCGGCGAACCCGATCCAGTGGGCCGTCCACCTCGGCGTGCAGCCGGTAATAGAGGTCGCGGTAGCGCTGCGCGCCGCGGTCGTAGATTTGCTGGATCGCCGCTGCGGGACCGTAGCCGGAGTAGTACGCCTCCCGGAACGCGATCTGGGCGGCCGGCTTGGTCCGCAGATCCTCACTCGCCGTCGGTGCAGCGGGGACCGGCGGCGGATCCGCGGGCGAGGCCGCCAGGGGGCTGCGGTTCGCCCACGTCGGGAACAGCACGATGTCATGCGGATTCACAAAGCTTGCGACCAGCAGGAACGGGCGCAGCGCAGCGGTATCGCCGGCGCGCCTGCGGGCGTAGCGATCCTGCAGCCAGGCCACCACCCGGTCGGCGATCAGAGGATCGCGGCGAAAGCCGCTGTTGGCCAGCCCCGCGCCGTGCGGTTCGGGACCGACCCAGCCCGAAAACCCGAACGGCGCGAGCGGGTCGGCATCCAGATACCGCCGCACCGCCAGCGGGTCGACGACACCGTCGTCGTCGTTGGTGGCCAGTGGCTCACCGGTGGCGGGGTCGGTCAGGTCGGCGTGCGAGATGTGCCATTTACCGTCGTAATGGGTGTCGTACCCTGCGGCACGGAACCAGTTCCCCAGGGTGGGCACCTCCCCGCGCCGCAGCCACCGCATCCGCGAATCGTCGAACACCTTGCCGATGCCGTCGGTCTGGGTGACACCGTGCAGGTCGGGATACTGGCCGGTGAAGATCGTCGGCCGGCTCGGCACGCACGCCAACGAACCCGTGTAGTGGTGGCCGAAGCTGACCCCGTGGTCGTCGAACCAACGCCGCCCGTTCAGTACTCGTTGCCGCCAGGCCGAGACGTCGGCGGACTCATACGGCGGGGTGGCGCGTTCTTCGTCGGTCATCACAATGACGATGTCGGGGCGGTCAGACACGATGGGCCTCCAATCGTCTCGCCAGCGCGGCGAGCAGGACGTCGAGCTGCTTGGCCGACGCGCGGAGCACGATCCGTTCGACGATCCGTCCCAGGGGTCCGGCGACGCGGACGGTGCTGAGCAGCGTGACCGCGGTTGCGCCCGCCGACGGCGACAGCGTCCACCGGTTGTTCACCCGCAACCAGCGGGGGAAGCCTTCCACGTCATAGCCGAGGGTCCGCGGGGGATCGAACGCGGTGATCCGTTCGACAAGAGTGTTGCGACCGACCTGGACGCGGCGGGTGGTCCCGATGCCGACCGGTTGCGAGTGCGGGCTCAGAAGACACGAGTGGTCCACGTTGTCGGCCCATGCGCTGATGGCCCCGAAGTCGGCCAGCACATCCCAAACCATCTGCGGGTCGGCCGCTACCGTGCGCGTGCGGTGAGTCTCGGCCACCGGACCATTCAACCGCACCCGCGCCCGGGATGCCGTGAGATCGGGCCCACCATCGGCGCACCAGGTGGACTACGCTCCCGACGATGACCGAGCCAGTTCTCGCCCGTGCGCTCGCCGGCCTGCCCGAGGAGGTGGCGCGGGTGCCGGCGCCGCCCGTCCCGGTCGTCGGCCCGCCCTACTCGCTGAGGGCGGCCACCACCGGCGACGCGAGGATGGTCGCGGAGTGGATGAACCGGCCGCATCTGGCCCAAGCGTGGGAGTACGACTGGCCGGTCGAGCGCTGGCGAGCACATCTGGCGGCGCAACTCGACGGCACCTACTCGTTGCCGCTGATCGCCAGCCTGAATTCGGTTCCAGGCGGATACCTCGAACTCTACAGGGCGGCAAAGGATTCGATAGCGCCTTGCTATGACGCCGACCCGTACGACCTCGGACTGCACGCGGCGATCGCCGACACGGCACTGCTGAGCCGGGGGGTGGGGTTGGGCCTGCTCCCGCACATCATCGCCAACTTGTTTGCGACCGAGCCGTTGTGCCGTCGTGTGATGTTCGATCCCGATCACCGCAACGCCGCCGCCCGAAAAGTGTGCGAAGCCGCGGGATGCCGGTTCCTCGGCGAGTACGACATGTCGAACCGGCGGATGGCGCTCTACGCGTTCGAGCGCCCGACCGGCACGGCCTAGCCTGCGGTACCCCCGGCGGTTTCTTCGTGGCCCCGGTCGTGGGCAAAAGGTAGCCCCCACTTTTCGGATGGATTGTCCGACAATGGCACGCGACCGCGGGAGATGCCCGCGGACGAGGAGTGCGCATGGTGAGGCCCAGAGCGGATGACACCGCTGCTGGCGCAGGGCCGATCTCGCTGGCACCGCTGACTGTGTTGGAACTCGGCCCCGCCGAGATGGTCGAGTGCGCCGCGCAGGCGGGTTTCGATGCGGTGGGCCTGCGCCTGCTGCGGGCCACCACCGCCGAGCCGCAACGCCCGACTGTCGGCCTGACGCCCCTGATCCGGGAAACGCGTCGCAGGCTCGATGACACCGGTCTGGCGTTGATCGACATCGAAGTGCTCCGCCTGACGCCCCGGACCCGAGTCCGGCAAGACTTCACACCCGTCATCGAGACCGGTGCCTATCTCGGTGCCAGCCAGATGTTGGTCACCGGCAACGACCCCGACCATGCTCGGCTCGCCGATCGACTGGTCGAACTGGCCGATCTGGCAGCCGATTACGCGATGACCCCGAGCCTCGAGCCGATGCCCTGGACCGACGTCCAGAACCTGCAGCAGGCGGTCGCGATCCTCACGCGCTGCGCACACCCGAACCTCGGCCTCCTGATCGACGCGTTGCACTACGACCGTGGCCGAAACACTCCCGCCGATCTGGCAGCGTTGCCGCCGGACTGGATTCGTTACGTCCAGATCTGTGACGGTGTGGCCGAACGACCCACCACCGTAGAGGCTCTGCGCTACCAGGGGCGTAACGCGCGGTTGTTTCCCGGGGCAGGGGACATCGACTTGATCGCGATGCTGCGGGCACTGCCCCGGGGCGTTCCGATCAGCGTCGAGGCGCCGGTGCTGTGGCAGGCACCCGCCATCGACCGCAGCCGGGCGGCGCTGCGCGGCGCGCGAGAGGTCCTCGACCTCGCCTACGCCGACTGCCGGCACTCGGCGTGAGCAGACCATGGAACCCGTTATGTGGCAATACATTCAGCCGTGGTCCCGTTCGGGGCGTCCGAGTGGGGCCGAGAAGGCCCCTCGGAGACAATTTTTCGTGGTCGATTCCGGCCACCGTCAGTGCGTGCTGGGATTCCGCAGTAATCCCGGTTGACCTCGGATTATCGACGGGACGTCACCACCACCGAGTCGACGGCATGGCCGCGAAATGCGGGTGAAATAGCCGTGTGGTCGCCGACGTAGGTATTGACCGCCCCGACAGCGGATCCAAAGATGATGCTGCCTTTCCCAGGAGGAATCGCACAGAACCAGCGCCTGCCACTGCGGCAAGGCCGTGAAACGCAAAGGGATTGTATGAACGCGAAGTTCGGATACCGAAGAGCCGCAACGGGTTCCCCGCAGGACCGACTGACCCCGACCGGAGTGGCCGGGGCGGCGATGATCGGACTCTTCGGGTTGGCGGCCGCCGCTGCCGCGTTGGCGCTCAATGATCCGTCGGTGTCGGCGTCTAGCGTCCAAACCAACGAGATCCGGCTTGTCTCATGCGAGACCTCGGGAAGTATCGCGGATCCGGGCTGTTCGTCGGAGCCTGTCGCCGCCAGCATCGTGACGCCTGACGCGTCCAAGTCGGTGTTGGCCAATGCCGTCGGCGTCAACGGCTGGCTGATCGGCAACGGCGTCGACGCGGCAGCGGACTGCGTCGGCGCGGCATGCAACGGTGGCAACGGCGGGCTGCTGCTCGGTAACGGTGGTGCCGGCGCCAACGGCGGTAACGGCGGCAACGCAGGCTGGTTCGGCGGCAACGGCGGCGCCGGCGGCGCGGGTGTGAACGCCGTCTACAACGATGACGGCACGCTGAAATCGGCGGCCACCGCGGGTGGCAACGGCGGCAACGCCGGGCTGTTCTCCGGAAACGGCGGCAATGGTGGCGCGGGTGGTTCGGACACCAACACCAGCGCTGCGGGCGCCGGAGCAAACGCGGTGGGGGGCAACGGCGGAAACGGCGGAGACGGCGGCAAGCTCTCGGTGCTCAGCGCACTGACCGGCGGTGCAGGTGCGAGCAAGGCCGGCAATGGAGGCGCAGGCGGCGCTGCCTCGTCGGTGAACGGGAACGCCACCGGCGGCAGCGGCGGTGCCGGTGGCACCTCGCTCTGGGGATTGCCGCTGGACCCCGACAAGTACCCGATCAACGACTATGGGCCAGGTGCCGGCGGAGCCGGCGGTAATGCCACCGTCGGGTTGGCCGACGGGACCGGCGGAACCAGCAGCCAGACCGCGACCGGTGGTGCCGGTGGCGCCGCAGGTTACGGCGGGCTGGCGGGCTCCTCGCCCAACGTCCTGGTCGGCAATGGTGGGCGGGGTGGCAGTGCCACGGCGTACCAGGACGGCAAAGCAGTCGGCGGTGCCGGCGGTGCCGGCGGCGGTCGCCTCCTGGCAATGGGCTCGGCCGGCGGTTCGGGAGGCAGCGCGACCTCAGAAGCCGGCAGTGCGACGGGCGGCGCCGGCGGCAACGGCGGTAGCGCCGGCCTGTCCGGACTCGGCGGCCGGGGCGGCACCGGTGGCAACGCGAAGTCGACCGAGGGTGGCAACACCACCGGCGGTCGCGGCGGTAATGGCGGTAACGGTGGCGCCATCGGCGGCAACGGCGGAGCCGGCCGCAACGGTGGCAGCGCGACAGGCGGCAACGCCCGCGGCGGCAACGGCGGCACGGGCGGCAAGGGTGGCACCTCGGTCGGAAGCCAGAACGGCGTGGGTACCGGTCTCGGCGGCAACGGCGGCAGCGGCGGCAGCGCCACTGGTGGTCCCGGCAAGACCGCCACGGGTGGCAACGGTGGCGCGGGCGGCAGCGGAGGCGGCGGTACGGGTAACCAGGGCAACGACGGAACGGCCAGCAACAGCAGCTAGCGGTTACCGGCTCGACGCACAGTGACGTGGGTGCGGGC
>NZ_BEWG01000122.1 GCF_002723835.1 Mycobacterium sp. shizuoka-1
ACGCAACATACTCAGGGCTGGACTGGCCCTTCACACCGCAACCGCGGCGTAAAAGAAGCCGGTCGCTTCCAGCGGCCGGAGAAGTCACCACCACCCGGCATGCGGCCGAGTGTAGAGCGCAGCATCAGCGACCCCTCCTCGCACGGCGGCTCGCTCCACCGCGGACTATCGTTGGATTGATCGGCTAACTATCCGGGCTCAGAGCAACGACGCGCCAGTGGTTGCCCGCTCGAACACGTTGAGGAGTCGACAATGAGCGCTCGCCGAATCTCTCGGCTGGTCGCTGCGGTACTGGCGCTCGCAGCCGTGCTGAGCGGCCCCGCCCCGATAGCCGCCGCCCAGCCGCCACCTCCGCCCGCACCGGCACCTCCGGCACCGCCATGTGCCGATGTGTTGGTGGTGTTCGCGCGCGGGACTGGCGAACCCGTGGGCGTTGGCGGCGTCGGGCAGGCCTTCGTCGACGCGGTGCGCGCCCAGGCAGCCCCGAGGTCGGTGGACGTCTACCCGGTCAACTACCCGGCCAGCGGCGACTTCGGCAACCGCATCCAGTTCGCACAGACCGTCGTCGACGGGATCCGCGACGCAGCCAGAAAGGTCGAATCGACCGCGGCGACGTGCCCAGACACCCGGATCGTGCTCGGCGGCTACTCCCAGGGCGCGGCCGTCGCCGGATTCACCACGGCCGCCGAGATCCCCGACGAGGTGCCCGCCGAATACCGCAGCCTCATCCCCGAACCGATGCCCGACGACGTCGCCGATCACGTCGCCGCGGTGGTGCTGTTCGGTCAGCCGTCGGCCAGGTGGTTCACCGACGCCGGTGCGCCACCGGTGATCATCGGCCCGTCGTATCAGGGCAAGACGTTGACCCTGTGCGCGCCGGCAGACAACATCTGCGACGGGTCGCCGCTCGGCCTGCCGAGCTTCGCGCACGGGTCCTACGCGGTGAACGGGATGACCAACGAGGGCGCGGCCTACGCGGTCGCTCGGCTCGAACCGCCGCCCGCCAACCGGTAAGCGGCTCCGACGCGTGCTTTCATCAGTTGGGGCAGCTGTCGATGTCCTGGCCGTCGACGTTGACGACGACTGACCACCACCACACCGGCCCGAGCTTGTCGAGGCCCGCCTGTGGCAGGACCATGCGGATTTCGCCGGGTGTGTCGGTGTCGGCGAAGCCGTCCATGTCGTACTGGCGGCCTTCGCCGAAGGGGAAGTAGAAGTAGCCGATTTTCTGCCCGTCGAGCGTCTTGTAGCCCAGCTGCACGGTTTCACCAGCTGGGTTGGTGGCCAGCATCGACCACAGCACCGTGCCGGTGGCCGGTGTCTCGCCGGCGGAATTGATCGTCACGCGGGCGCTGGTGCCTGCCCGCCCGGCCATCTCCCCGACCTCCACCTGTGCGCGCTGCAGGTCAATCGGGGCTGCCGAACTGGTTGACGTGCAGGTGGATTCCGGGCCGGCCATCACCTTGCCGGGTGGTGCGGTTGCTGGCGCGACCGGTGGCGGCGGCGCGGCGGCGGTAGTGGTCTGCGGTGCCGCCTCCGTGGTCGTGGTGCCGGTCGGGCTGGCGGTGGTGGTGGTCGTCTGCTCAGCGGCGCTGGATTCGTCCTCGTCGTCACCCGCGAGGCCGCCGATGAAAGCCAGTAGTAGCAGCACAGCGGCGATACTGGCGAGGATGATCCAGAACCGCTTGCCGGGCAGCTGGGATGGCGGCTTGCCCCACTCGCGTCCGTTCCAGTAGGCCCGCCCACCGGTGCCTGCCGGGTCGGGGTACCAGCCGGGCGGTGGTGTCGGCGGTGTCGTCACCACAACGTTGTAGACATGACGCCAGCGAGCCAAACCAGCTCGGCTGAAGCCTCAGCGAGATCGGGCCTCTTGGTAGTTACCCCCTATTCGTCGAGGAGGTCGTCGATCAGCGCCCTCGAGCGGTCAGGAATCGGCGTGTCCGGAAAGAAGCGGTCCACGATCGCCCACACCTGATCGCGTCGAGCGATGTTGAGCTGCTCGAGCAACACCTGTATGTCCTCGGCATCGCGCGTAGCACGCGCGGCCAGAGCCTTCATCGCGAGTAGGTGATCGGGCGGGGTCGCAACGACCTGTAGGTGCGGATGGTCGAAAATACGCGGCCCTTCACCGGGAGTGCGGGAGGCGTAGCCGACAGCCTGATTGTTGAGCCACGTCGTCGGCCAATCCTTCTCACGCGCGACCTCACGGATGGCGGCCAGCATCGGCCCATCCGGAGCGAACTGCGCATCGATGTCCCGAGTCGCTACGCGGTCCGGGTGGTACGCCAAAAGCATTGCAGCCCCGCCGAACACATGCACATGGCCGACAACCCGTCGCCGCTCCAGCTTCGCGGCCAGCGCAGCGAATGCCTCAAGTAGCTCGGTCGCGTCGAACAGTGGCTCGGGCATGAAGAACGCTCCATCGTGAGTCAGGTCGTGCCGGTCAAGGTAGATGCCGTGGCGGCGAAACGCTGCAGGCGTGAACACCAGCGCGTAAGTGCGCGCGGAGGGAAGAGGGGAGACCCACCAGGCGGAGGTCAGGAATCTGTCGGCCGCGGTCGTCCACAGCGGCGCCGCCACGCCGTAGCGGGCGCAGACGTGTTCTGCGGCGGCCGCAAGAAGCGCGTCATACCGGATGTCACCGGTGAAGGGTGGCTCGTCGGTGATCAGCGACAGCGCGGCGGCCCGGGCTTCGTCGGCGCCGCGGGTGAACTCGAAGAAGATGCGCAACCGGGTTCGGTCATCGCTGCGGCCTCGGATCGCTTCTGCGGTGTCGGTCACAGACAGCGCCGAGAGGGTCGGGGTGCGATCGGTGCGGGCGCCTTGACGTCGGCGAACCGCGCGGACGTCGTTGGCCCGGTAGCCGGAGACACGTGCGATGTGGCGGCTGGACAAAATGCCGCGCGCCCGCGCTGGGGTGACGCCCCAGTGCTCAGCGGCTTGTTCTGCAGTCCAGAGCTCCACACCACCAACATACGCGCAACCTGCGCGGAAGTGTGTGCCGTCGAACCGCCAAGCGTGGCAGCGAGTCGCGAAGGAATCCACAGCCGCGCCCGGCGGCCGATCTCGCACACGGCCAGCGCGGTAACATGCGCACCAGGCTTTACCGGGAGGTTTCATGCGCGAAGGCAACTCCGCGCTCGACACCGGACTCGAAAAGGCGCCGACACTGACCATCGCGGTCGGCGCCAGCGATTACACCGCACACCCCCGCGACGGAGCTGTCACGATCGGCCGCCAGTTGCCTTCGCAGATCCGCGTCAGCGAGCCGGGGATCTCCCGCGTACACGTCCGCATCGAACCCGCCAACGGACACTGGGCGCTCATCGACACCGCAAGCCGCAACGGCACCTACCTCGACGGACAGCGCGTCGATTCCGTCGTGATCGACCGCGAACTCACCGTGCACCTGGGCAATCCGAACGGCGTTGCCGTGCGGCTGACTCCCACCCTCGGCGAAAACGTCACCGCAACAAACACACTCAGCGACCCGATGACCGGCGAAGACACCACGAGCACCGAAACGACCGTCGACGAGCCAACGGCCAACGACACAGAAACCACCACCGAAGAGGCCACCGCCGAAACCGCCGATCATCCCGACCCAGACATCGCGCGCGCCGGCGCCGCATTGGCCGCACGACGCGAGGAACTCGGGCTCTCTCACCAAGAGCTCACCGACGACCACATCATCAGCCAAAGCGCGCTGATGAAGTTCGAACGCGGCCAGCACTGGCCACCCGAACGCACCCGCACCATGATCGAGGAATACGTCGGCTGGGAGCCAGGAACCCTTGCCCGCATCAAGGCCGGCGCCCCCATCCCCGACGACGAATCCACCGAGGCAATCACCCCGACCGTCCAGGTAGCGGTCGCGATCGACGAAGCCGACATCGCACTGCGCGGCATCCGCGCCCGAGCCGCCCTGCTGCCCTCGAGCAACGACCCACAGTTCACCGACACGGCCACCGCCCTGCTGGACGAACTACGCCGACTCGACGCCACCCTCACCGACGCTGCACGCTCAGCGACCGGCCGACCGGAACTCGCCCTCACCCTCGGACAGGTCCGGCGGACATACACCGACCTGATGTTGCGCGCCGCACGCGCACCGGCCGCAACACTGGGGCAGCGCCTGTACGCGGTACGCCACCGTAAAGGGACGTCTTCGAATACCTGACTAAAACCCTAGCCGTTCGGCGTGCCGGGCGGTTTTCGGCGGTATTCTCGGCGCCCTGGTGCCGTTCCCGACGATTGGCCGGTCGTCGGGGTGTGGCGGGTGTGAGTGTAGCGGGCACGACGATAGCCACGCGACGCTCGGGCGTGCGTGGTGGGCCTGGTTGAGGCTCGTCGTCGTGGCGGCCGGCGTTAGGCGGCTCGCTCGTCGGGGTGTCGTCGGCGGTGCAGGTAGGCCGCGATGGCATTTCGGCCCAGAGCGAATCCGAGCATGACGGTCAGCTGGCGTACCGCGGCATACGCGATTATGCGCCCGCCGTAGAGGGTGCGGTCGAGGGTGTTGTTTGTGCTCTCGGAATCTTCTCGCCAGCCATAGCAGCGGTCGTACACGCTGTCGCCGTCGTCGGTCTTGACGTGCTGGCGCAGGTGCTCGGCGCGGTTGTAGCCGCGATTGTGGTCGGCGTCGGTGGTGTCGATGCGTTGGCGATGCACCGTGCCGCACGTTGGGGCGGCGAACTCGATGTACCAGCGGTAGCTGCCGTCGGCGTTGCGGCGCGGGTAGATCTTGGCGACCGGGCACGGCTGGAGGTGCTTGTCGCCGGTGTCGAGGATCTGGCGTTCGCAGATGCGCCCGTCGGCGGTCCATAGGTCGTGTACGTCGCCGCACGTGCACTTGAGCCGGGCGAATGCGGTAGCGATGCGGGTGCTGTCGTGCATCGGTGAGAGCACGGTCAGCCCGAGCTTCATGGCGTGGTCGATGTGCTTGCCGCGGAACGCTCCGTCGTAGCACACGCCGTCACACCGAACGTCGGCGTCGGCGACGACGCGGTCTATCATGTCGAGGGCTACGCGGGCCTCACCGCCGTAGCCCTTGCCCGCGGGTACCGCGTCGACGTCGAGGATCACCCTGTTGTTGCGGACGGTGTCGGGGCGGGTACTGAGGATGGCGAACTTGGTGCCGTAGCGGAATTCGGTGTCGTTGTCGCCGTTTTGGGCTTCGATGCCGGCGTGCACGTGGCGTCCGCCTTGTTCGGCCCAGCGGTCGGCGGTGGCTTTGCGCACCGGTGCGGCGACCACGGTGCCATCGCCTACGATGTACTGCCCGCGTGCCGGATTGGTGTGCGACACCCCAGCGCCTGGGTCGAGACAACCGAGTTCGCGCGCGAGCTGTCGTGCGAGCGGCCGGAAAGTCTCGAGCAGCTTGCCGGCGTGCTCGTCGAGTAGCCGTTGGGCGTAGTTGTGGTGCCAGCGTTGCGGTGGGCGCCGCGGCGGCTTTGGCGCATGATGGTCCGCGGCGTGGTGGCGGATGGTGCGCCAGTAGGCGGGATGGGCCATTGCCCGGGCGGCCTTGCTGTGCGAGCCGAGCACCCCGGCGAGGGCCTTGTGCAACACGTGCACCCACGGTGGGTAGTGCGGACGGCGGCCCGGGGTTCCCGGTTGGTGGACCGGCAGAACAGTGGCGAGGTGATAGATGGCGTCGTTGGACGCGACTGCCTCGATGGTGTCGATCTCCAGCAGCGTGAGGCGGTCGGGGTCGTCGCGTGGGTGCAGCTCTCGTTGCTCGATGCGATCGGCGCCGTAGGCGTCGTTGTGTTGGCGGGACCGGTCTTTGCGGCTCATGTCGGGTCGTCCCAGTCCTGCCAGGCATAGCCGATCAGCGCGGCGGTGGTGTCCAGCGAGGACGAGCCGATGAGACGCGCGGCGTCCTCGACGCGGCCGGTGCGGTCGAATTCGCGGCGCGCCGCGTGGGCGGTCAGCGACGCCGGCCGCACCCCCACGTCGTCGGATAGCCCGGCGCGGGTGAGGATTTCGCGCACGGTGACACACACCCGGGCCTGTTTCTGGGCGTCGCTGCCCGTGGCGCCGGTGCACAACACCGGCGACGGGGTGGGGGTGGGCAGCGGATGCGAGAGGTGACTCGCGCGTTCGGTGAGCACACGGATCGACCAGCGGTCCAGCGTCAGCGTGCGGGCACGATGCTTGCGCGATCCGTGCGCCCACACGGTCGAGGCCTGTGGGTCGAGGTCAGCGGCGGTGATATGCCCGAGCTCGGAGGTGTGGGCGCCGGCGAGCAGCAGCGCGGCGGTGGCGGCATGCCGGGTCGGGGTGGCGCGTTCGGAGAACAACCGCACCAGCGCGGCCTCGTCATCGCTGAGCGGACGTTGCCCCGAGGAAAGCCGGGCGGGCATGTCGATATCGGTTGTGGGGTCATCGAGGGTGAGCCGCAGCCGGCGCGCGGTGCGGAAGAACGCTCGCAGCGCCGCGCGCCGGTTGTGCATGGTTGCCACCGCCGCCTCGGATACGACACCGTGGCGGGTTCGCCCTTTGGCGGCAACGAATTTCGCGACCAGCGCCCGATCCACCGCCGAGAGGGTGGTCACATTGTGGGCGGCGGCGAACCGCGCGAACCGGCGGATCAGCAGCCCGAACTTGTCCAGGGTCTGTGCGGCCAGTGCCCCGTCGGCGATCCACGCGCCGGTCACCGCTTCCACCGTCGCGGACAGGCTGCCGTCAGCCATGGCAGGCCCCCACTGCAGCGGCAGCAGCAGCTGCGTGCCGGGCGTCAGCATGCGGCGCCGCCGTCGGCGACTGGATGAGCATGGCGGCCTCCTCCGTTGTGGTGCGTGTATGCACCATTGGAGCAGGAGGGTCCGACACGTCGGCCAGTGGCGACGGGGCCGCGGGCTATCGTGGGCCTGTGTCGCGCAGCAACGGTGACCGCCCGCCGATCGCCTACGTGACCGCGGGCGTGTGGCCGGACGCCGAATTGCATCCCGACGCACCGCCCTCCGCGCCCGCCGCCCAGTGGCTGGCGCGCGCGCTGCGTGACGCCATGACCGAGACCGCCACCGGTCAGCGGGCGCTCGCGGCGGCAAGTGGGGTTGCCCACACCACCATCGGGCGCATCCTGGCCGGCACAGTGTTGTGCGACATCGGCTCGCTGGCCCGCCTGGAACACGCGCTGGACCGACGGTTGTGGTCCGAACACGTCGACGCGGAAAGCCGCCGCGGTTCCAAGCGCCGCGCGGCCACTCGAAAGGCGACTGGCGTCTGACACGTGAGGCACGCTACAACGCTGTAATTCGATTGCAGTCGTATCGATGCGGCGTGTTGCGCTTGACTCACGTTACAAGAGGCAGAACACTTGGTGTCGCGCGAACGCACCCCACGCGCCTACGACCGAGCCGATGGGTGGCCGACTATGGGCAAGACCAGCAGATCACTGATCGATTTGATCGGCATCGCCGCGCAACGCCACGGGGGCGCGTCGGGGCGCCGGCTAGCCGAGTTGGCGCAGCACGCCGGGCATGACATTTCGCATGCCACGCTGAACCGGCTGCGGCAGGGCACCTATGCCACCCGGCCATCGGATGCGTCGATCCGGGCGATCGCCTACCTGGCCGACGTGTCGGAGAACACCGCGTTCGCTGCGGCCGGGGTGACGGCACCGGCCGCAGTGGTCTACCAGCCTCCGCGGGAGGCACAGCGTATGAGCACGCGGCAGCGCAAGGCGCTCGACGAAGTGATCCGCGCGTTCGTCGCAGAACCGGCCGTGGCCGCGCCGTCGGGCGTCGACTTCGGTGGGTTGCTGGCCGCGCGGGAGCGGCTCAGCGTGGCGCTGGCCGGCACCGGCGACGACCACGCCCAGCGGCTGGTCGACGCCGCCCGTGAGGTGGTGGCCCGCATCGACGAGGTGACCGACGCAGTGTTCGCCGCCGCCACCGACGCCGACGCGGCGGATTGCGAATCGTGTTTGGATGGCGCAACGTTCAGTAGCATCAGCGACCCTGCTCATGCCGCCGGGTAGTTCCGGCGCCTGGAGCCACGGGAGGGGGCAACCTTGTGATCCCGGACCTGGACGGATCGCATGGGCAGCTGCCGCCGGGCCGGTACCGCGCCAGCCGGGGCGAGCTGCATGACCGGTTCGTCGACGGGCGCGGCGCGCACCGGCAACAGTTATGGGCCGACTGGGAATCGGCGACGAGCCTGCTGTGCCGGCATGTGACCGTCAATGCGGCCTGGTTGTATGGGCAGTTCGTATCCGACGATCCCGACCCAGAGATCCTGTCCTGCGTGTACTGGGCCGAAGACCTCGAGCTGGCCAAGGCGCGGCTGAACCCCTCCAGCGCCACCATCTTGGCGGCGTTCGCCCAACGCGGTAAGGTCCGCCGCACTGTCGGCCTACAAGTGGACACTTACCTCATGGCGTGGCATTGCCAACCCGACACCAGCATTGAGGATCGGTACCTGGCGCCCTACCTGCAACGCCGAGGCTGGGTGGATGATCACTTGCAGCGAATGCGTTGGGGCCCAAGAGGATCACCGCCGAGTCGCGAAGACGCGTTACCCCGGCGCGGATATGTGGAGGTGATCGTCGATGACTACCAATGACAGTGACATCGACCGCATGGAAACCACCCTGCTCGCAGCGATGGACGACGCTGACGCAACCGCCTGGGCCACCCCGGATGACTTGTCGCGCATGAGTGTTGAGGCCCTGATCGCCGACGACACCCTGGGCCGCAGCCTGGCCTCGCACGGCAGTATCCGCGTCACCGGCGACGGCGTCACCGGCTCCTCGGCGCGGGTATCGGAGGTGGCCCGCGTCATGGCCGGCTTCCAACGGCTGGCCACCGCGGTCGGCGCCGCCCAACACGGCGATAAGGCGCTGGGCCGCCAACCCAACGCCGAGGTACGCCGCCGCACCGACCTGCTGCTGACCGCCTCACCCGGCCCCGGATCCATCATTCTCACCTTGACGCCGGCCAGTTCGCCGGTCACCGAAACCGGTCACGGCGCCGGGCGGGTCGGCATGTTCGCCGAACTGGAAACCGAAGACCAGTTACTCGACACTGCCATCAGCGCCGCAATCGACGTGTTCGCCGCCGGCAACGACATCGGCCCCAGCCCAGCCGAATCGGCGTTCGTGCAACAACTCGGCGAGCTCGGGCCGCGTACCGCCTCGGCGGTGCGGGATCTGTCCAAGACGTTGAACCGCGCCGGATTCGATATCGAAGTCGACTGGCAACAGCCGGCTCGCGTCACCAGCCGCGTCAAGGTGTCCGCAGCCGCTGCTGCACATATCGCCGCCACCGTCGAAAACTCCCACCTCGACGAACAACCAGTGCCGATCGTCGGCGAATACCTCACCGTCAGCTCCGTGCAATCCTGGCTCATCCGCCAAGACGACGGCGAAACCGTCACCGTTAAACTCGGCCGACTCAGCGAAAACGAGGTACGCGGACTCGGAATCGGCATGCGCGTACGCATCGACGCAATCATGAAAATCGAAACCACCCCCGGCGGCGCGGTGAAAACCACCTACACCGCCCAAGATGTCCACCGCGTTGACGGCTAACGCTAACGCTAACTCAACTAACCAACTGCTAACCAGCATCAGCCCAGGACCACATCATGCGTCTAGAGCCGACGCCTATGTGCCTAGAACCGTTGGCACCGGCGTCCATTCGTTACCCACGCCAGGCGAGGTCCTAGGAGACCGGGGTCGCGAGCGCCGGCTCCACAACGAGGCCTGCGTCATCTCCCGCGCACACCCTGGTGGTTGTTATCGAGCGCACGCCAGCGAGCACGTCGCTGCCGCGCTGCGGGGTGAGCGACCATATGAGTTCTTGACTCCTGGTGCCCGCGCCACGCGCACAGGGCGTGTCAATCGACTCCACTAGTCGCCACGCCAAGCCTGCCCAATACAACGTCACCGTGGGCCGAACGAAGATGCCGTCCTCGGTTGAAGAAAGGAGCGTACCCGTCGCGATGCAATTGCCGTCCGTGCAGTTCGTGGTGAACCGGTAGGTCGCCGACGTCTCAATGGTCGGGGCGCGGACGGTGTTGTATGTCCGAAACGCGCCGTGGAAGTCGATCCGATACTCGCCGTTGAGGAATTGGTCGTCGGCGCGGGCGGTGGCGATCGAGGCGACGGCGAGGCCGCCAACGACGGCGACTGCGGCGGACGCCGCGATCTTCATGCATCTATCGTGTGGTGTGAATCGCGCCATCGCTCTCCTCTGGGTGGTCACATCGGGCGGGCTAACTGCCCACCGGTCGTAAGTTCTCGATCCAACACGGTGCCCCGTTTGACAGGACCGGTGACACTCTGAGCGCCTCGGGACTGTCGACTGCCGGGGCGATTCGGGCCACCAGTTGGCCGCGCCAGACGACCTCGATCGCCTCTCCGGCCGCAACCTTGTCGAACAAACGTCCAGCGCGCGTTCGCAATTCGTCGAGGCTGCACGTCCTCGCGCGAACCTTGGGCTCGTCAGAACGGCCACTGATGGGCATGATCCGCCCGGCGGGCAGGCCGCGACGGACCACCGATATGGTTTCACCGGCTACAACTCGCTCGAGAACGCCGCACGTGTGGCTGCGGAGTTGGCCAAGGCCGATTGGCTTCCGCATTTCATTGTGCATATGGCCAGTGCTACACCGACGGTGGTTGGCCATGTGCATACTCAGAATTCGCAGGTGCTAGAGGGGCCGCAGGACCGGTGCAAGGGCCGTCAAGGGGACACGGACAATTACTGTGCCGCCGTCCATGGACCACACGAGCCGGTCTTGGGGCCACAGGTTTTCGTGTGCCATCGGTGCGTCGGGCATGTAGAGAATCAGTTCATTGTCGGTGAGGGCAAACGCCCGGTACTCGCCCGAGTAGCCCGACCCGTCCAATTGTGGTTCCCACTCCTGTGTTGTGAAGGGATAGGTTCCGGGCGAATGGGGCGGCTCCGCCGCGTCCAATGCCGGTACGAGATATGGCCGGACAAGAGGAGGAAGCGCGGACAGCGGGTCAACGTGGGATGCGAACAGGTCGGCTAACCCAAGTTGCCTACCTGATGCCAGGTCGAACGTGAATGTGCGGTAGGCGTTGTTCTGCATGTTGCCGACGGTCCACCAATACTCGTGAAACACGACCGATCTCACTGATCCATGTGAGTAGACCGTAGGCTGGGTGGAGGCTTCGTTGGCGCGCACCATGGTGGCCCCGGTAGTGCGCCAGTCATCGATGCGTGTCCGCATGTACTCACGCAGCACCGGACCGGCGGTCGGGTCGTCGATCAGTTCACGGGGAATACCAACCGACAGGGTCATGATGGCCTGGCGGATGGACGTCACCTCTGTGGCACAGACGCCATTGGCCTCAAGCCATTCGCCGCCCAACACGGCATTACATGAGCTATCGGCGAAGGCTGGCGGCGCCCATGCCACCAGACATCCCGTGACGATGGCCACGATTCCGCTAGACCTCACGTTCGCCCCGCCCATGGTGCTATTTGATATCGACTTTGCTTGCCAGCCAACGGCCGTCGATGAGGTCCATGGTGATTCCGACTCTGCTGCGATCGATCCGGGGCTCGGGGTTCACGGCGTTGCTGATGGATTGGTCAACGAAGATCAGGACCTCGACTTTGGTGTTGGTCGCTGACTTGATGGCGGAGTCGACGACGGCGCCATGGCTGACCGCTTTGTTGTCGATCAGCAGCTGCCGCAACTGTGTGGCCGACTGGCTGTACATGTCCTTGAATTCGCCAGTGGCACCGTCCAATACCTGGGTGGTGTTCTCGTCAATCTTCTGATAGTCGACGCTAGTCAACGTCACCGCGTAGCTGCGCGCCACGTCCAGCGCGGTGCGCCCCGCTTCGGCGGCGTCGTTGACCTGCTTGAGCTGCCAGCCGAAGAACGCGGCTAACCCCAATGCAGCCACGAAGACGACGACCCCCGCGGCAGCGAGGACGCGTCGCAGCCAGCGGTGTGACCGTCGAGTAGGCGTTTCGGTAGCCTCGTCGCCACCTGGATCGAGCGCCTCCGCGACCTCGGCCTCATCGGGGTCTTCGTCTTCGGGGGCAAGGGCCTGGCCGACCTCGGCGTCGTCGGCAATGTCGGGGACGTTCCCGCCGTCGAGATTCGGCCGGTCCGTGGCAGTGCTCTCGACGGCTTGGTCGTCCTGCTCCAAGAGCTGGTCGAACACGTCTTTGGTGTTTGATCGATTGAACACCGCTCCTCCTACTGGTTGGTGTTAGTTCGGTGGTTCGTATGGCATGGGTGGGCCGCCGTATGGCGTCGGGACCGAATGGGGGCCAACGGGTGTCGGA
>NZ_BEWG01000123.1 GCF_002723835.1 Mycobacterium sp. shizuoka-1
ACGCAACATACTCAGGGCTGGACTGGCCCTTCACACCGCAACCGCGGCGTAAAAGAAGCCGGTCGCTTCCAGCGGCCGGAGAAGTCACCGAAGCGATGATGTCGCAACGTCGCCGGCCGCCCCTCGGCGCGCTGGTTTTGGTCGTCAATCCTGATGTCGGTTGTTCGCGAATTCTGACGTCACTCCGGGCGTCTGGGGCCTTCGTGTGTTCGTGAATGTTGGCATCACTTGTCGGTGTTGTCGCGGTTGCGGAGGGTGTGTGCGAGGCGGTAGGAGTCGGTGCCGGTTTCGAGGATGTTGCCGCCGAAGGTGAGGCGATCAACGATGGCCGCGCAGAGCCGTGGGTCGGTGAAGGTCTTGGTCCAGCCGCTGAATGCCTCGTTGCTCGCGATGCCCACGGAGGCCTTCTCCTCGCGCTCGGTGAGAACTTGGAAGAGTAGCTCGGCACCGCGCTTGTCCAAGGCCATGTAGCCAAGCTCGTCGATGCAGAGCAAGTCAACCCTGCCGTAGCGGGCGATCGTCTTAGTGAGCGTCATTTCGTCGGCGGCTTCGACGAGTTCGTTGACGAGCTTGGCGGCCAGGGTGTACTTGACCCGGAAGCCAGCCATCGCCGCCTCGGTGCCCAGCGCGATGAGCAGATGACTCTTGCCGGTGCCAGAGTCACCGATAAGGCAGAGGGGTTGTCCTTTACGAACCCAATCGCAGGTGGCCAGGGTATTGATGACGGCGGGGTCAACATTTGGATTGGCCGCGTAATCGAAAGTGCGAAGCGACTTTTCGCGAGGGAACGCCGCAGCGCGGATGCGGCGTTCGGAGCGGCGACGGGCGCGGTCATCGCATTCGGCAAGCAGCAGTTCAGCCAGGAAAGCGCGGTAGGACTGTTGTTGGCGGGCGGCGGTGTCGGCGGTTTCGGGAAAATGCTGTCGGATCGTGGGGAGCCGGAGCATGCGGCAGGCCTGGTCGATGGCGGCGTCGGCGGCTTGTTCGGTCAGTCCGCGGCGTGCGGGTGCGCTCATCGGTGGGGCCTTTCGTTTGATGCTTCTATTCGGTGGTCCGTCGGAGAAGCTGGTCGTAAGCGGTCACCGACGGTGGTGGCCGGGTGTCGACTGGCAGACGGGTCAAGCGGTGCGCTGTCAGCGACGCCACCGACGGCGGGTCAGCCGATGGTGGGCCCACGATGGCTGTGACACCTTGGGCGGCGTCGGCGGCTTTGCGGGCTTCGAGGGCAACAGCGTCGGCGGTCAACGCCCCGGCGTGGAGTGCGGCGGTGATGCCGGCCACGACATGACGGTGCTCGGTGTGGCGGTGCAGCAGAAGAACTTCGATCAGTGCACGGGTGCCGGCGGTGTCACCGTGGGCCTTGCAGGCCGCTGCCCACCACGCGTCGTGGGCAGCGGTGAAGGTGCCCGCTGCGCGGGCCTGCGCCAGCGCGGTCGCCCCGGGGAAGGCTCCGGGCTTGCGGACGAAGGCCTCCAGGTAGTGGTCTAGGTCCAGGCATGCTCCGCCTTTGGTCAGTAGTCGTTCGTGGGTTGCCGCGGGGGTGCGGCCGTCGTAGACGGTCAGATCGGAGGCGTTGAGCAGCACCCGGACTTGGCGGCCGATGAGCCGCGACGGCACGGAGTAGCGATTGGTGCGGACAGTGATCTGGGCGTAACGGTCCACTCGCGGTGTCAGCCACAGCCCGGTCTCAAATGGCTCGACGGGCAATGGTTTGAGGAGTTGATGCTCAGCGCTGAAGGATTCGGCGACGGTATGGGCGCGGTGCCCGATGCGGCGATCATCGTCAGCCCGGTCGTAGTCGTCGATGAGGTCGTTGAGTTCCCGCAACGAGCTGACCTCTGGTACGGGCACGAGGTGATTTCGCCGGAACCATCCGATATCGCCTTCCACGCCGCCTTTCTCATGCGCGCCGGTGATTCCTGGCTGGCAGTAGAACGCGTCGAGGTCGAAGTGTGAGCGAAACGCCACCCAGCGGTCCGTCTCCACACGTTGACGTGAGAACCCGATCACCTGGGCCACAGCAGCTTTGAGGTTGTCGTAGCGGACCTTGCCGGCTGGTACTCCACCGAGAACCTGAAAGGCATGCACGTGGCCTTCGAAGAAGGCTTCCTGTCCTCCGGTTGCCGACGCCCGATGAACAGCCTTGCCCGAGTAAGACATTCGCAGAGAGAACAGGTGGCAGGCGACGAGCTGGCCGCGCAGCCGCACACCGATTTCACCGAAATCAACTTCGGCTTCCCGGCCTGGCAGGTGCGTCTGCGGGACGAACGCCCCGGGCGCCCCACGACCGCATTCGATACTGATCTCCGGTCGCCGTGTGGCCACGTAGGCCCGCACCACCGGGTAGGACACGTCGTGCATGCCGTGTTCGGTGCGCAGCCGGTCGACGATCCGGGTGATGGTGTGGCGTTGTTTGCGTGGCGCGTCCAGGTCGGCGCGCAGGATGTCGTCGATCACGGGTTTGAACGCATCGAGCTTGGATGCACGGGTCGGGTAGGCGGCGCGCTGCAGCGGCCACGCCGACGCTACCGCTGCTTGCACCGTGCGCCACCCGACACCATGTTTGCGCTGAATCTCGCGGCCGGATACGCCGGCGCGGGCGTCGCGGCGGATCGCCGCGTACAACTCAACTCGGGTGTTCCGAGACATCAGCGCCTGCGAAATTGGCCATCGCGGTGATCACCCGGGTCAAGTACGTGCCCACGTCCTGCTGGGCGGCCTCGTCGAGGCTGTCGCTGATCTTGGTGAGCGCCTCCACGAGCGGGCCGATCACGGCCTGCGAACGGGCCGCGGTGGCGTCGGTGACCTCCAGGATGATTCGGCGGCGATCCGAGGGATCCCGGCGCCGGCGGATGTAACCGGCACGTTCGAGACGATCCGCCAGAACGGTGGCCGACGCCGACGACATTCCCAACCGTCGGCCCAGCTCAGCCGGCCCCGCCGGCGACAGCCCCACCAGGTGATGCAATGCCGCCAGATCGTTGATCGGCAACGTGAGTTCTCGTGCCATCAGCGCGTTGATGGGACCGGCCAGAAGGACGATCTGGCCGATCAGGCCCGCCAGATCGGTCCGCGTGGTGCTCACATCAGGCATCGCACTATCCTTAGCCATGTAATATAACTAGATATATCTAGGTAAATCTATCGGAAATGGCCGCGCTGCGATGCATGTTCTGTTCACCACTCCGCCAGCGGCCGGGCATGTGTATCCGACGTTGCCAATGGTCGAGGAACTCGTCGACCGCGGCCACCGCGCCACCTTTGTCAGCGGCGGATCGCTGGCACCCGAACTCGAACTGGCCGGAGCGTCGGTGGTCGATCTGGGCTGGGAACCCGACACCAGCGCCCTGGCCGCCACGGGGTTCACCGCGGAAACACTCAGCGCCGACCTGCGTGCGTTCCTGGCGGCCGCGCGCACCCTCACTCCAGACCTGCTCGACGTGCTCGCCGCCGACCCTCCAGACGTCGTCTGCGCCGACAGCGTTCCCCTCGGGGCGCTCCTGGCCGGCATCTTCGGGGCACCGATGGTCTCACTGATCCCGACCTTGGCCACCAACACCGAGTTCACCCCGGCGGAGCTGATCGACGGATTCACCCCAGACCATCCGGAAATGGGGCGCTACTTCGGCGAACTCACCGACTGGTTCGCGTCCTACGGCCAACCCGTCCCGCACGGGACCAACAACGAGGCCACGCCGGCATCGCCGTCGCTGGTGTTCGTGCCGCGGGAGTTTCAGATCGCCGGCGACACCTTCGACGACAGCTTTCACTTCATCGGCCCATCGGTGCCGCACCGCGCCCGCCGAACACCACCCTGGCAACCCCCGCCCAGTGGAGCACCGGTGCTGTTGGTGTCGTTGGGCACTGCATTCAATAACCGACCCGAGTTCTTCGCCTCATGCGCAGACGCGTTCGCCGACAGCAGTTTTCACGTGGTGATGGCCATCGGCGGCCATGTCGACCTCGCGGACCTTGGCACGTTGGCCCCCAACGTCGAGATCCACCGCCAGGTATCGCAACTCGCAGTCCTGCGTCATGCGGCGGCGTTCATCACCCACGCCGGGATGGGCTCAATCATGGAAGCGCTCTACCACCAAGTGCCCACCATCGCCGTTCCCCAAGTCCGCGAACAGTCCGTCAACGCCGGCCGCATCGAGCAACTCGGCCTCGGGACGAGGATCGACTCGCCAACCCCTGACCAGCTCCGGAATACGGCTGAGCGCATCGCCGCCGAGCCCACCGTCCGCGCCAACCTCGCTGCGATGAAGAACGCGATCAACCACGCCGGCGGCGTGGCGACCGGCGCCGATCTCATCGAGGCCACCGGGACGCGATAGATCCGTACACGCGAGACGTCGGATGGCCGATTGTCCAGCAAGCCACGGCGGCGTGTCAGATCACTATCGGGGACCGACGTCGACATTGACGAACAATCAACCACCCGCGGTTATCGCCGACGCCAACATTCACGACTAAACGACGTCGAGATTGGTGTTCATAACCAGCGCGCTGTCGGCGCACCCGCGCAACCGCGGTCCTGTGATGCCGGACGACGTCGTTGTATGTGCCCCAGTACAGATCACCGTCCTGGCAGTAGCGCCGATTAGAGCCGCTTCTCGTCAGCGCGCAGCCGAGCGGTCCGCTCCTGCCGCTGACGCGTGGCAGCTTCACCGACATCGGCGATCGCGTCACGCCGAGCCTGCCGGGCCCGCTTGACCGCGCCGCGGGCCGCGGCGAGCTGCGAGGTGAGCGCGGGATCGACGGTCTTGCTGCCCAGCTGCGCCCGCTGCGCGCGTACCTGCTCGAGGAGCTCGTCGACCACGGCCTGGGCCTGCTCGAGCGCAGCTTCGGCGTCCGCGACACCGGGGTAGGAGGACCATATGGCGCGCATGTCGTGTTCGTAGTCCAGCTGCAACGCGACCAGGTCTTCACGCAGATCATGGGCGAGGCGCAGCTGCGCGCGCACGACGTCGGGCAGTTGCCAGCGGTAATGGACCCCCATCGTGTGCACGGTCACCGCGGAGCCGGTCGGTTCGGCCTGATCGCTGCGGGGGGTCAACTCCTCGGGCTGATTTGTCACAGTGACGGGGCGGGTTCGATCCGCAGGATGCGGATTTCGGTGGCGTTGTCGACGGTCCAGATGATCACCCAGTCGGCGCCTTCGTCGACCGCCACGGTCTGTGCCCAGACGGTGGGGGTGGTGGTGAACTGGATCGCGCCCACCCGATGGCGTTGCGGATCGGAGTCCAGCCGGCGCAGCACCGCAGCGACCGCCTCGCGAACCGCTCGTTCGTAGGGCTGCGTGCTGGAGCACAGTGATGTCCAGCGCTGCGCCGCCTCGGGATGGAACGCTAGAGCCACGCGGTGCCGCCTTCCTTCCAGCTCGCAGCCAGCCTATACCATGATTGCCCCAATTCCCTATTACCCCGATGCGGAAATGGACGAAATGGGTGCTGACCCTATAGAGTTCTTATAGAAGAAGCGCAATCGCAGCGAGACGATGGGACGGGCATGGATTTGATCGAAGTCGACAACCGCCGCCGCATCACCCTGCCCAAAACGGCCCGCCACGACCTCTACATGGTCTCCACCAGCCCAGACGGCACCCTGACCCTCACCCCGGCAGTCGTCCGATCCGTACTGGAAGACACCTTGAGGCAACAGCCCGGCTACATCGACCAACTCGAACGCGACGCCGCAGACCCCAGCCGCGCCGTGCACTTCCCGGACTGGGAAAACCCCACCTAAACCGCCCAACACGAATGCCGGGATAGCCCAGTGCTCGAAGCCGTCGACGCCCTCCTGCGCGCCGCCCGTGAAACGCTGGGCACCGGCGCAGCTCCCTCAGGCCCGCAAACCCCCCGGCTCGGCGAACAACTCACCCCACCGGCCACCTGGCACGGCGACAGCAGCGCACGAGCCCAACAACACAACACCGACCTCGATACCACCCGATCAACGCTGCGCACCGCACACCACACCGTGTCGACTCTGGTCACCGACGCCACCTCGATCTCCCGCGACGCCCACACCCGACTGACATCGGTACAAGCAGGAACTCGATAAAAAGCACTGACCCCAATATCCGACACAGCAGAAGGACGCGCAGCACTAATCCGCGCCGCGATGACGCGCGTCGGTGAAGCCACCCAAATCATCAACGACACCGCGACCCGATTCGGCGACGCAGCCAAACAGATCCCGACCTTAGACACCAAACTCTTTCAGCCAGTAACACATCAAATCCCACCACCCCAAGCCGGCTACGTCGTCATCTGGTGCACACCAAGCGGACCAGGATTCCTCTGCGAATGGCTCTGGCCCAGCGGCAAAGTCACCACCGGATGGTGCCAATGGGATCTCACAGGAGGCCAACCATGCTGAACCCCAACAACATCAAGACCCGAGACGACATGGCCGAAGTGATGCGAGACCGCGGCGTGTGCTTCGTCTTCACACCCGTCGTCGCCGAGCAACCAGACGGCACTTGGGTGGCCCAATACCCGGGCGCCGACTGGAAAGTCACCGCCTCCGACGCCGAAACCGCCAGGCAGCGGCTGCGCGACACCGAACAAGACCGCATGCGCAACCCGGCCAACGGAGACTGGCAGGTCGCCGCGGTCCACAAATACCTCACCCAGGGCCCCATCCCCGGTGTCTACGAAATCGACGCCGAAACCGCAGCCCAAATCCACGCCAGCGGTGACGAATCCAAACTCGACGAACTCCTAGCGGACATCGACCGCCAACGCCTCACCCGACCCTGACGCCACCCCCAACATCAGCGGCTTCAGGCATCGACCGCGGATACGTGACTCTTCTCGACATGAACGGCCACCGTATGGCCGGCGCCGCGCAACCCGGCTACCGCGCGCTCGATCTTTCCGACGTCGGGTTCACGGTCGCGGCTGCCGGTGATACCCCACAGGCCCTGGCTCCGAAACCAACGAAAACCCGCCGCCTTAAGGATGATGTTGGTGCCGTCGCCACGACGGGTGCCGTGCACAAGCGTGCCTTCAGCGACGGTGTGAACGATCGCGATACTCATACGACAACCTCACGGGCGCAAGCATCTGTCGCGCGGGGAACAAACACACCGCATCGTGGCTGATTCGCACCTCATCTCGCTCAGCGTGGCGAGCCGCCTCGCAGAAGTCAACGCCAATCCCGCGTGTCCTCTTCGGGAGAGCCCGAATCGCAACGGCCTACTTCCACCGGGACAGGACAACGGTTCTGTCACTCGCCACTTCGTCAACGACGCTGTGGCCTCACGGCGGGAATCCTGGCTGGCTGATCCACCCACGCGGCCAGCCGGGCCAACGCGCAGCTCCTCTGGAAACTGTCCGAGGCGATCTCTACGGTGAAGCCATGTCGCGTGTTGCTCGCGCCGTCCAGAAACCGAGCCTGTCAATGAGAACTGAACTCGCTCAAGACCTGACGCCCGGCGACTACCTCGTCGAGTACGGAACCGCCGTGGCTGACATCAACCTCATCACCGACCCGTTCCCCGAAGGCACCCACGCAGACATCAAGCTCGCCAACGGCGACACCCTCTGGCTGCCCGGCGGCGAAGACGTCCTAGTCCGCGATGGAGATCGGCCATCGGTGCGGCCCGAGGGGACCGGCGGCTTGAGTC
>NZ_BEWG01000124.1 GCF_002723835.1 Mycobacterium sp. shizuoka-1
CCACCGCCCCCGCCCGGTGCGGGTGTGCTGCCCACGGCGGCCTACACCCCGTGGATCAAGCGGGTCGGCGCCTACATCATCGACGTCATCCCGATCGTCATCCTGTCCGGTGTCGGTCAAGGGCTCGCGGTCGCCACCGGTGAGAACAACTGCACGTCGAACAGTCTGGACAACAACTACAGCGTGTACTGCACCTCGCAGCCGTCGACGCTGGGCCTGATCCTGTCCTTCGTGTTCGGGTTGGCCGGGTTCGCGTTCGCGATCTGGAATCTCGGCTACCGCCAGGGCACCACCGGCTCGAGCATCGGAAAATCGGTGCTCAAGTTCAAGGTGATCAGCGAGAAGACCGGTCAGCCAATCGGGTTCGGATTGTCGATCGTGCGCCAGCTCGCCCACTTCGTCGACGCGATCATCTGCTACATCGGCTACCTGTTCCCGCTGTGGGACGCCAAGCGGCAGACGCTCGCCGACAAAATCATGACGACGGTCTGCGTGCCGCTCTGACGTGACGAGCCGATAGGCTCGAAACCGATGAGTGAGCAACGAAGCGCCGCCGACCGGCACCGGGCGCAGGGATTCGCGACCAGGGCGATCCACGCCGGATACCGTCCCGACCCGGCCACCGGTGCGGTCAACGCGCCGATCTATGCCAGCAGCACGTTCGCCCAGGACGGGGTCGGCGGACTGCGCGGCGGCTTCGAATATGCCCGCACCGGCAACCCGACACGAGCCGCGCTGGAAGCGGTGCTGGCCGCCGTCGAAGACGGCACGTTCGGGCGAGCGTTCAGCTCCGGGATGGCGGCCACCGACTGCGCGCTGCGCGCGGTACTGCGTCCCGGTGACCACGTCGTCATCCCCGACGACGCGTATGGCGGCACCTTCCGGCTGATCGACAAGGTGTTCACCCAGTGGGGGGTGCGGCACACCCCGGTGGCGCTGTCCGATCCCGACGCGGTGCGGGCGGCGATCACCGACACCACCCGGTTGATCTGGGTCGAGACACCCACCAACCCGCTGCTGTCGATCGCCGATATCACCGCGATCGCCGAAATTGCCGCGGTCTCCGGCCAGAAGGTGCTGGTGGACAACACGTTCGCCTCGCCCGCACTGCAACAGCCGCTCAACTGCGGTGCCGACATCGTGCTGCACTCGACCACCAAGTACATCGGTGGACACTCCGACGTGGTCGGCGGCGCACTGGTCACCAACGACGAGGAACTCGACACCAAGTTCGCCTTCCTGCAGAACGGTGCCGGCGCGGTGCCCGGCCCGTTCGACGCCTACCTGACGATGCGCGGCCTCAAGACGCTCGAACTGCGGATGCAACGGCACAGCTCCAACGCCGCCAAGGTCGCCGAACTGCTGGCCGGCCACCCGGCCGTCAGCCAGGTGCTCTATCCCGGCCTGCCCGATCATCCCGGCCATGACGTCGCCGCCCGCCAGATGCGCGGATTCGGCGGCATGGTGTCGGTGCGGATGCGTGGTGGCGCAGAGGCGGCGCGCCGGTTGTGTTCGCGCACAGAGGTTTTCATCCTCGCCGAATCGCTGGGTGGGGTCGAGTCGCTGATCGAGCACCCCGGGGCGATGACGCACGCGTCGACGGCCGGATCTCAGCTCGAAGTGCCCGACGATCTGGTCCGCCTCTCGGTGGGCATCGAGGATCCGGCGGATCTGCTCGGCGATCTGGAGCAGGCCCTAAGTTAGCGCTGCCCGTACCGCCGCCGTCGTCACGGCGAGGTTGACCTCGGCCATGCTGTCGTCGTCAACCCATGTGCCGCTTGCGATTTCACTGGCCCGGTCAACGACCCACTGCCAACCGCGATCGTTGAGGCTCAACACCGCGCCCAGCCCCTGCACGGCATGCAACAGCGAGACGATGGCCGCGGTCGGGGGGGCGGGGCGGTGCCCGTCGAACAGTGCCGCCAGCAAGGCCGAGCGAGCCCGGTCCACCCGTGCCCGGCTGGCCAGCGGCCACGCGTAGGTGTTGCGGCGGAACCGATGCGCCGACAGTGCGACCTGATGCAGCTGTCCGGTGCGCAACAGCTGATCGAGCACCCGGTCCTCGGTGTGCTTGCGCAGTTTGGCGATTGCGGCGCTCGCGGTGATCGGTGCCTGCGCCAGCAGCGCCAGCGCCGGACGGATCACCGGATCCAGCGGCGGCGGACCCATCAACACGACCAGTCGGTCCGCCGGCACCGGCTCGTCCGGCAGCGCGGGACGCACCCGGCAGTCGTACGCCAAATCCAGCAGCACTGCCGCCGCGAGCAGCCGCTGCAGCCGCACGGGCTCTAAAGCGGGCTGCGCCGCGGCGTTGTCGAGCAGCAGCAGAAGAAGATCCTCGGCGATGCGCGCCACGCGCGAGCGGTGCTACGCGTGGTAGGGCTCGGCGCTGACCAGCGTGACCTTCACGGTCTTGCCACTGGGCACGTTGTACTCGCGGGTGTCGCCGACCTTGGCATTGAGCAGCGCGCCGCCCAGCGGCGAGTTGGGCGAGTAGACCTCGAGCTTGTCGTGGTCGATGCCCTCCTGGCGGGTAGCGATCAGGAACGTCTCGGTATCGGACTCGTCGCCGTCGTAGTAGACCTTGACCACCGAACCGGGCAGCGCAACGCCGGACTGCTTGGGTGCCTCGCCCACCTTGGCGGTGTTCAGCAACTCCTGCAGCTGGCGGATGCGGGCCTCTTGCTGGCCCTGCTCCTCACGTGCGGCGTGGTAGCCGCCGTTCTCGCGCAGGTCACCCTCTTCGCGGCGGTCGTTGATCTCGGCGGCGATGACCGGTCGGTTGGCGATCAACTGATCCAGCTCGGTCTTGAGCCGGTCATACGACTCCTGGGTAAGCCAGGTCACCTGGGTATCGGTCATCTCTCGCGCTCCTCAATCGTTGGTTCCGCGCTGTTCGTGTTGCAGTCTGTTGTCGCTGCCGGGAACATGCGGATCACTCCGCGTGTATTGCCATCGAAGAGCAGCGAGCAAACGCGCTAATGAAGCAATACACGGCTCCCAGCAGGAACCGTGTATGCACCCAGTCTACCACCGCGAGGTCGGCCAGTTTTCATAGATTCGCAGTTCGCTGTTAGTTGTCACAGGCTCCGCTCAGGTGGCGACGAGATAGCTCGGCACGTCGGTGCCGCAGCCGTAGATGTCGCCCACAAAGGGTCGCTTGTACGACTTCACAATGGTCGTGACCTGCACCGTTGCCGCCTGCGACGGCGGCACCAGAACCTCGCGCCGGCCGGTCTCGTCGCCGTCGTGGGAGCGGGCCCGCACGATGCAGTGCACCGGCCGAGACGGGTCTTTTCGGGTCACGCTGATCGTCACCGAGACGGTGTGATCGTCGAGCACCTCGTAGGAGGCGATCGTGCCCTCGACGTCATTGCCCTCGAAACGCTGATAGGCGATCAGCGCCAGCACCACGCCGGCGGCCAAAACCAGCACACCCAGCGCGAACGCCACCCGGCGCCGGGTCGCCGCTGGCAGTCCCTGGCGGCCGTATCGCGCCTGGGGGAGTTGCGGGGGACTGTCGGTCATCGGTATGCGGTGCGTCTTTTCGTCAGCAGAGTTCGATTACGGGTATCCACGCCCCGGATGGAACTATTGGACTATAAGGCGTGCCGCAACTGTTGCATCAGCACGTAAGGCAAACGAACAGCACACCGACTACAGGGGAGACGTGACCGAACTGCGGTTGATGGCCGTACACGCCCATCCGGACGACGAGTCCAGCAAGGGCGCGGCCACACTTGCGCGTTACGCCGCCGAAGGCCACCGGGTCCAGGTGGTGACGCTCACCGGTGGGGAGCGGGGAGACATCCTCAACCCGGCGATGGACCTGCCCGAGGTGCGTGGCCGGATCGCCGACGTGCGTCGCGACGAGATGGCCAGGGCCGCGGAGATCCTCGGCGTCGAACATCGATGGCTGGGTTTCGTCGACTCCGGGCTGCCCGAGGGCGACCCGCTGCCTCCGCTGCCCGACGGCTGCTTCGCGCTGGTGCCGCTCGAGGAACCGGTCGGCGAACTGGTGAAACTGATCCGCGAATTCCGCCCGCACGTGATGACCACCTACGACGAGAACGGCGGATATCCGCACCCCGACCACATTCGCTGCCACCAGGTGTCGGTGGCCGCCTACGAGGCCGCCGGCGACCACCGGCTCTACCCCGACGCGGGCCAGCCCTGGTCGGTGAGCAAGCTCTACTACAACCACGGCTTCCTGCGGGCCCGTCTGCAGCTGCTGCAGGACGAGTTCGCCAAGAACGGCCAGGAAGGCCCGTTCGCCAGCTGGCTGGAGAAATGGGACCCGGAGATCGACGTGTTCGCCGGCCGCGTAACCACTCGGGTGCTCTGCTCGGAGTACTTCCATCAGCGCGACGAAGCACTCAAGGCGCACGCCACCCAGATCGACCCGGACGGGTTCTTCTTCGCCACCCCCATAGAGTGGCAGCAGCGGTTGTGGCCCACCGAGGAGTTCGAGTTGGCCCGATCGCGGGTACCTGCCGAGTTGCCTGAGGACGACCTGTTCGCCGGAATCGAGATCTTCGAGTGAATGAACTGCTGACGCTGTTGGCCGATCCGCCCAAGAACACCGGGCCGGATTTCGGAAAAGCCAGCCCGCTGGGTCTGCTGGTCGTGGTGGTGCTGCTGATCGGCGTCTTCGTCCTGGTGTGGTCGATGAACCGGCACCTCAAGAAGCTTCCGGCGAGTTTCGATCAGCAGCCGGTCGATGGCGACGCCGTCGGCGCGGCGGCCGCCGACCAGACCGTCGGCGCGCCGACGACCGAGGACACCGCGGGTACCGAAGCCGCGACCAGGGAATCCCCACGTGAGTCCGGCGGCTAACGCGCTCGCCAGCGCAACCAGCCCCTACCTGCGTCAACACGCAGACAATCCTGTCCACTGGCAGCAATGGACCCCCGACGCGCTCGAGGAAGCCGCGCGCCGCGACGTGCCCATCCTGCTGTCGGTCGGGTACGCCGCCTGCCACTGGTGCCATGTGATGGCGCACGAGTCGTTCGAGTCCGAGGACGTCGCAGCGGTGGCGAACGCCAATTTCGTCTGCATCAAGGTCGACCGCGAGGAACGACCCGACCTCGACGCGGTGTACATGAACGCCACCGTGGCGATGACCGGGCAGGGCGGCTGGCCGATGACCTGCTTCTTGACTCCCGACGGGCGGCCGTTCTTCTGCGGCACCTACTACCCGAAACCGCAGTTCCTCCAATTGCTGGGTGCGGTCGCCGACACGTGGCGCACCCAGCGCGACGACGTCGAGCAGGCCTCCGACCAGGTCGCGGGGGAGCTGCGGCGGATGGCCGCCGGGCTGCCGGACGGGGGCCCGCAGATCGACGCGGCGCTGTGCGACCACGCCGTCGCCGCGATCCTGCGGGACGAGGACGTCGAGCGCGGCGGCTTCGGGCGGGCCCCCAAATTCCCGCCGTCGGCGCTGCTGGAGGCGCTGCTGCGAACCCACGAGCGCACCCGCTCGCCGATCCCGCTGGAGGCGGTGGTCCGTACCGGCACGGCGATGGCGCGCGGCGGGATCTACGACCAGCTGGCCGGCGGCTTCGCCCGTTACAGCGTGGACGCCGACTGGGTGGTGCCGCACTTCGAGAAAATGCTCTACGACAACGCCCTGCTGCTGCGGGCCTACGCGCACTGGGCCCGGCGCACCGGCGATCCGCTGGCTCGCCGGATCGCGGCGCACACCGCCGGGTTCCTGCTCGACGACCTCGCCGACGGTGACGTGTTCATCTCCGCGCTGGACGCCGATGCCGACGGCGTCGAAGGATCCACCTACGTGTGGACGCCCGGGCAGCTGCGCGATGTGCTCGGCGCCGACGACGGGCGCTGGGCCGCAGCCCTTTTCGCGGTCACCGACCTCGGCACCTTCGAACACGGAACCTCGGTGCTCCAGCTTCCCGCCGACCCCGACGACCCCGAGCGCTTCGAACGGGTCCGCACCGCACTGCTGGCCGACCGGCGCACGCGGGTGCAGCCGGCCCGCGATGACAAGATCGTCACCACGTGGAACGGGTTGGCGATCACTGCGCTCGCCGAAACCAGTGTGGCCCTTGAGGTTCCGCGGTTGTTGGACGCTGCGGTTCGGTGCGCCGCGGCGCTGCTGGATCGGCACCTCGTGGACGGCAGGCTGCGCCGCGCCAGCCTCGGCGGCGTCGTCGGCGACAGTGCGGGGATCCTCAACGACCACGCCAACCTGGCCACCGGACTGCTGACGCTCTACCAGCTCACCGCCGACGAGACGTGGTTGCGCGCCGCCACCGAGCTGCTCGACATCGCACTGCGACACTTCGCCGACCCGGACCGCCCGGGCCGGTGGTTCGACACGGCCGACGATGCCGAGCGGCTGATGGTCCGCCCCGCCGACCCGCTGGACGGCGCGACTCCGTCGGGTGCGTCCTCGATCGCCGAGGCGCTGCTGACCGCCGCCCACCTGGTCGACGCCGACCGCGCGGCCCGCTACGGGCAGGCCGCCGAGGACACCGTGGCGGCGCACTCGCCACTGCTGGCGCGCGCGCCCCGATCGGCCGGCCATTGGCTGGCGGTCGCCGAGTCCGCGGTCCGGGGGCCACTGCAGGTTGCCGTCGCCACCGCCGCCGCAGATTCTGAATTGCTCCACGCCGCAAGACAACTGGCACCGGGCGGCGCCATCGTGGTCGGCGGGGCAGTCGACTCGTCGCCGCTGCTGGCCGGCCGTGACCGGATCGGCGGCAACGACGCCGCCTACGTCTGCCGGGGCCGGATGTGTGACCTACCGGTGACGAGCGCAGGGGATCTCGCCGACGCACTCGGTGTGTCCGTGTAGCCTGCCGCACATGAGCGATGCCCTCGATCTCGAAGCCCTCGTCAAGCGCTACCTGAGCACCGTCGCCGCCGGTAAGGCGGCCGATGTCGCGGCACTGTATGCCGAGGACGCCACGCTGGAGGACCCGGTCGGTGGCGGCGAGGTCCACATCGGCCGGCAGGCGATCGAGGGCTTCTACAAGGCGGTCGAGGGAGCCGGTCTGGAAGCCGAGCTGCTGTCGTTCCGCGCCGGCGGCCACGAAGCGGCCTTCGTCTTCGCCCTCACCGTCGGCGGCGCGATGCGGATCGAGCCGATCGAGGTCATGACGTTCGACGGGGCCGGCCAGATCACGTCGATGAAGGCGTACTGGGGCCCGGAGAACGTCACCCAGCTCTAGTCCCGCCGGTCAGAAAACCGCGAACCACATCGCGATGTAGTGGCAGATCGCCGCGACCGCGGTGCAGGCGTGGAAGAACTCGTGGTGGCCGAACGTCGTCGGCCACGGGTTGGGCCACTTCAGCGCGTAGAGCACCCCGCCGATGCTGTACAGCGCCCCGCCGACGATCAGTAGCACGACCGCGGCCACTCCGGCGCCGTCCATGATCGGGCCGATGAACCACGCGGCGACCCAACCCAGCAACAGGTAGAGCGGCACCCCGACCCAGCGCGGCGCCGACGGCCAGAACATCTTCAGCAGCACCCCGGCCAGCGCGCCACCCCAGACGATGGCGAGCAACACGAGGCCGCTGCGCTCCGGCAGCGCCAGCATGGCGAACGGGGTGTAGCTGCCTGCGATGAAGATGAAGATCATCGAATGGTCGGCGCGTTTCATCCACTTGCGCGCCGTCGCCGACTTCCAGTTCACGCGGTGATAGGTGCCGCTGACCGCGAACATCGCGACGATGGTCACCGTGTAGACGAAGGTCGACAGCCCCGCCCGCAGGCCTTCCATCGCCCACGACACCGAGATGAGGGCCGCGCCCGCGATGAGCGCGACGACGGCGGCATAGACATGGATCCAGCCGCGGGCTCGTGGCTTACCGAGGAACTGAGCGGCTGCATCGACGACTGCTTCGGGGAAGTCCTCGGCATAATCGCGGGGCGAGGGCTGCTGCGCCTCGTCGGCGGTCTCGACTCCTGCCGTCATGTCACCTCCAACTCGCGCCCGGGGGTACCTGCCCGTCACAGTAGTCTGGTTTGTCGTGGAGATCATTCCGCCTCGCCTCAAAGATCCGGCCTACCGGCTCTATGAGATGCGGCTGCGCCAGGAGCTGGCGCGCTCCAAGTCCCAGCTACCGCGCCATATCGCCGTGCTGTGCGACGGCAACCGGCGTTGGGCTCGTGACGCTGGTCACGACGACGTGGCGTACGGCTATCGGATGGGCGCGGCCAAGATCGCCGAAATGCTGCGCTGGTGCGCGGAATCCGGCATCGAGATGGCCACGGTGTACCTGCTGTCCACCGAGAACCTTCAGCGCGATCCGGACGAATTGTCCTGCTTGATCGAGATCATCACCGACGTCGTCGAGGAGATCTGCGCGCCGACGAATCGGTGGAGCGTGCGGACCGTCGGTGATCTGGAACTGCTCGGCGACGAGCCGGCGCGACGGCTGCGCGAGGCCGTGGACAGCACCGCGGGCCGGCCGCCGGCGTCATTTCACGTCAACGTCGCCGTCGGTTACGGCGGGCGTCAGGAGATCGTCGACGCCGTGCGGGCACTGCTGAGCAAGGAGCTGGCCAACGGCGCCACCGCCGAGCAGCTGATCGAGGCCGTCACGATCGACGGCATCTCGGAAAACCTGTACACCTCCGGGCAGCCCGATCCCGATCTGGTGATCCGCACCTCCGGGGAGCAGCGGCTGTCCGGATTCCTGCTGTGGCAGAGCGCCTACTCGGAGATGTGGTTCACCGAGGCGCATTGGCCGGCCTTCCGGCGGGTGGACTTCCTGCGTGCGCTGCGCGCCTACAGCCGCCGCAACCGCCGATTCGGCATGTAGTTCGGGCCGGCCGCCATGCCACACTGGTGCCATGGCTGCGCTGTCGGCAGTGGTCTTCACCCTGAGCTGGTGGCTGGGCCTGTATCTGCTGGCGCGTGACCCGCGCAAGCCGGTGCTGGCCTTGGCCGCCGCCGGGCTGTGCGGATTCGCCGCCGTCGTGGCGCTGGACGCCGTGCGGCTGGTCAGCGTCGCCCACGCCGAGTTGCTCGGACAGATCGAGATCTATCTGGTCGCGGTGCCGGGAGTGGCCTGGTTCGCCGTGGTCCTCGAACTCGCCCGACCGATCGACACCTGGCGCAGCCGCGCCGCCGAACTGGGGTTGATCGGCGCCGTCGCGGCGCTGACGCTGGTGGGAGCCGCCATGGCGGGCACCGTCGAAGGACCGCTGCGGGCCGGCCACTGGGTGATGTTCGCGGCGATCTCGGTGTCCACGCTGAGCGCCATGCTGGTCGCGGTGCGCCGGCCGGCACAACCGGGCCGGGTGACCGGCGTGGTGATCGTCGCGACGCTGTTCTTCGCGTTGGGCAACGCGATCCTGGTGATCCCGCTGGGTCTGGTGCCGAGCTGGCTGGCGTTGGCCTCCACCGGTTTCGACGTGTTGCTGCTCGGCGTGGCGGTCGCCCTGTGGGACGCCTTCGACGAAGGTCAGGCCCTGCGGGCCGACATGCTGCGGTCGTTCACCGGGACGCTGGTCGTGGCGGTGCTGTTCGGCGGGCAGGCGCTGATCGGGATGACCGTCACCGGCGCCGACGGGCCCGGACGGACCGCGCTGACGGTGCTGTTGTTCACCAGCCTGGCCATTGCGACCGCCATCAACGTGCTGGCCGACCCGTTGGCCGGGCTGCTCGACCGGCTGGCGTTTTCCCGCTCGCCGCGGCTGCGCGCCGAACGCGCCGCGCTGCGCGGCGCCGAGGCTGCCCTGCCCCTGGTGGCCGCCAACCCCCTCGACGCGCTGGACGACGAGGCGTTCGCCCGGCTGACCCGTCGCGCCCTGGGCCACTACGGCGACCTGTCCAAGCTCGTCGCGAGTCCGCTGACCCAGCTGCCCGTGATCGAGCAGCGACTGGCCGCCCGCGGCGCCGCCGACCAGCCGGTGGAACGCGCCAACGAACTGCGGGCCCTGCTGGCCGACCACATCTCCCGGCTCAAACCCCGCGACGGCGGCGAGTTCGGCACCACCGAGCAGTGGCGCTACTACAACTCGCTGTACTTCCCCTACGTCGTCGGCGTGCGGGCGTACGCCCAGAACGCCACCGCCGCCGGCCTCGACCCGGTGGCGCGGCAGGCCTGGCAGTGGTTGGTCACCGAGGTGCCGCAGCGCTCGCTGCACAACTGGCAAAACGCCGCCGCCCGGTTGATCGCGGCGGACCTGCGGGCCCGGACGGCAGTCGCCCAAGCCTGACCTCGGGTCGCTGACCTGCACGTGGCAGCAGCTGGCAGTACCAGGCGTCGATCTGGCAGTGGGTTGTGCGCAGTCTGAGAGACATGACCGCCACCCTCAGCAGAAGCCACACCTTCTCTGACTCCACCGATTCACTGCTGCGCTTCGCAATGCGCGTCGACGCCACCCTGACCGGCGTGCTCGGGTTGGGCATCGCTGTCATGGCCGATCCGCTGAGCCGACTCACCGGGCTGACCGCGGTCGACGAATACCTCGTCGGTGCCGCGTTCGTGTTCTGCGGGCTCGTCGTCTACGCGCTGGCCGCCGCGCCCGACCTGCGCCGGGTCGGCATCGCCACCGCGATCTCCAACGGGCTGGGCACTGCCGCCCTGCTGGCCGTGGTCGCGACCGAGGCGCTACCGCTCACCACCTTCGGAGTAGTCAGCACGCTGGCGGCAAGTCTCTACACCGCCACGTTCGCCGTCCTGCAATACCTCGGAGTGCGCCGTCTGGCGTGACTCCCGCCCCGCCGGTGTGGGGCGCCGCCGCACGAGGTGCGGCGTGCAGCCCCGCACCGGCACGTCGACCGTCATCACCACACCAACGAAGGGAAGAATTGTCATGACCACTCTGTCCTCCACCGCGGCCACCACATCCTCGGATTCGCTGCTGCGACTGGCCATGCGCGCCGATGCGGTGCTGTCCGGCCTGTGCGGTATCGTGCTGATGGCCGCGGCCGGACCGGTGTCCCGGTTCACCGGGTTCCCCACGGCCGCCGAGTACGCGGTGGGGGCCGCATTCGTCGGCTACGCGATCGTGGTGTTCCTCGCGGCCGGGCTGCGGCGGGTCCGCACCGCCGGCATCGCCACCGTGATCGCCAACCTGGTCTTCACCGTCGCCGCCGTGGTGCTGGTGCTGACCGTCGACCTGCCGACCGCCGGTGTGGTCGTGACGCTGGCCGGCGGGGTGTACACCCTGGTGTTCGCCGACCTGCAATACCTCGGGGTACGCCGTATCAGGGCGTGACCCCCGGCCGACCCGGGTTTCCCGTTATGGGGAGCCCGGGTTCCCGTTCTGGCCGTCGGAGCCACCGGGGCCGCCCAGACCACCGAAGCCGCCCGCGCCGCCGGATGCGGTGCCGGTGCCCGCGGTCCCTGCAACACCGCCGTCTCCGCCGTTGCCGCCGTTGGCCAGAGGTTCGGTGCCATCTCCGCCGTTGCCGCCGTCGCCGGCGATCGCGTTCCCGGGGGAGTCGGTGTTCTCGTAGATGTAGGCGTTGCCACCGACTCCACCGGTCCCGCCGCTGCTCCCGCCATCGCCGCCGACACCGCCGGCTCCGCCGATGGCGTCTCCGAGGCCGAAATTCAGCGTCCCGCCGCCGGCTCCGCCCGACCCGCCGACATCGATGCCGTCGCCACCGCGTCCGCCACGTCCTGCGGTCCCGGTTGCGGTCGAGATGCTGCTGGTGGCTTGGCCGCCGTCGCCAATGCTCGCGATGAGGGCTGTGCCGCCGGTGCCGCCCGTGCCGCCGGTGGAGCCGACGCCACCGTCGCCACCGTCGCCACCCGTGGCGGCGCCGAGACCAACATTGACCGCAATGCCACCGGCACCACCGGTCCCGCCGATGCCGGTCGTGCCGCCGGCGCCGCCGTCACCTCCGTGGCCGCCGGTTGCGGCCGCCGTCGAAACGCTGTCGACGTACTCACCTGCGTCAGCACCCGCGACACTGCCGACGCCACCGGCGCCGCCGGTGCCACCGACAGCTCCACCATCACCACCGGCGCCGCCGTCACCGCCGGTCGCCGTGCCAAGCGCAAAGTTGTTGCCATCGCCTCCGATGCCGCCGTCACCACCCCAGCCGTCGTCGGCGGTGCCGTTGCCCCCGCCGCCACCATTGCCGCCGACAGCAGCGGCCGTCGAGGCGGCGTTGCCGTCGATACCGGAGAGAATTTCTGCGCCGACCCAGGCCTTGCCGCCATCGCCGCCACGGCCGCCGTTGTCGCCGTCGCCGCCGATCCCGCCGTCGCCGCCGGTTGCGGTGCCCAGGCCAAGGTTGATGGCATCGCCGCCGCTGCCGGCATTGCCCCCGGTGCTTCCGGCACCGCCGTTGCCGCCGGTGCCACCTCGGGCAGCGGCTGGTGAGTCGCTACCGGTCGCGCGGCCGGCGTCGACGTCAACCCCGGCGATGATGCCGCCACCGCCGGTGCCGCCGTCACCGCCCTGGCCGCCGGCGCCACCGTTGCCGCCGTCGCCGCCGGTCGCCGTCCCGAGGGCGAAGTTGCCTGCGGTACCGCCCCATCCGCCCGAGCCGCCGACACCGCCGGTGGCACTGCCGCCGCCGTTCCCGCCGTCGCCGCCCTGCGCGGACCCCGTCGAGTCGCTGTTGCCCAGGGCCAGCGTTTCGTTGTCCGCTCCGATGATTGCGTAGCCCCCAGAACCACCCCAGCCGGCCGAGTCACCGCTGCCGCCGTTTCCGCCGTTGCCGCCGATCGCATCGCCGAGGCCGAGGTTGGTGGCGTTGCCGCCGTAGCCGCCGGCGCCGCCTGCGGTGATTCCGTTTCCGCCGTTTCCGCCGTTTCCTCCGGTCGCGGCGCCAAGTGAATCGCTTGGGGTGAGGGCGCCGCCGGCGTCGAGGCCGGCGACGACGGCGTTGCCGCCGGTTCCGCCGGTTCCGCCGTATTCGCCTGTGCCGCCCCTGCCGCCGTTTCCGCCGGTCGCCGCGCCGAGCGCGTAGTTGTTGCCGGCGCCGCCGGCTCCTCCGGAACCGCCCCAGCCACCAAAGCTGCTGCCTTCGCCGCCGTTGCCGCCGTTTCCGCCGACCGCGGTCGCAGTGGAGGCAGTGTTTCCGACGAAGCCGACCGTGCGGTCGCCGCCGACCGAGGCGTAGCCGCCCGCCCCGCCTGCCCCGCCGATTTCGCCGGTGCCGCCGTCGCCCCCGTCGCCGCCGGTCGCGGTTCCGAGACCGAGGTTGTCGACGAAGCCGCCGTCGCCGCCGTCGCCGCCGTAGATGGTGCCGTCGCCACCGTTGCCGCCCCGACCACCTGTCGCGGCGCCCGGTGAGTCGCTGCCGATGGGGGCGTTGGTCTCGAGGTCGATGCCGGTCACGATCGCGGTGCCGCCGGTGCCCCCGCGGCCGCCGTAGCCGCCGGATCCGCCGGATCCGCCTTCGCCGCCGGTCGCGGCTCCGAGAGCCAGATTGACTGCCTGGCCGCCGTAGCCACCGCTGCCACCGCTCCCACCGCTGGTGCTGTTACCGCCGTCGCCGCCGGTACCGCCGAGAGCGGCTCCCGTCGAGTCGCCGTTGCCGAGCTCAAACGTCTGAAGATCCATCCCGACAACGGCGCCGCCGCCCCAGCCGCCCGCGCCACCGGTGTTGCCGTCGCCGCCGTCTCCGCCGCGCCCGCCGGTCGCATTGCCGAGACCGGTGTTGGTGGCGTTGCCGCCAGTGCCACCCTCTCCGCCGTATTCGATTGCGGTCCCACCGTTTCCACCCGCACCGCCAACGGCCGAGCCGGTGCCGTTGCTCTGCGCATTGCCGCCGTAGCCGCCCAGGCCGCCGAAATACCCGTCGCCGCCGTTGCCGCCGTGCCCGCCGGTTGCAGTGGCCGCGGAGTCGGGGTTGTCGATGTAGGCGTCACCGCCCCAACCGCCACTGCCGCCGCTGCCGTCGGGCGAATCGGTTCCGTCGGCCCCGTTACCTCCGGTGGCGTTCCCGAGCCCGTAGTTGTATGCCCAGCCGCCGCCACCGCCGATGCTGGCGTATCCGCCGGCTCCGCCCGCGCCACCGGCCCCGCCGATCGCATTCGCTGTCGACTCGGGGTTGTTGACATAGGCGTTCCCGCCGTAGCCACCGGTTCCGCCGTAGTTGTCAGAGTCGCCGCCGCGACCGCCGGTAGCGCCGACGGCGGTGACGGTCGAGTCGGGATTGTCGATGACGGAGTCGCCGCCGTTGCCGCCGTAGCCACCCTGATAGCTGCCGAATCCACCGGCGCCGCCAACGGTGGGGGTGCCGGTCCCGAGACCGGTGACGTACGTGGAGCCGCCATTTCCGCCGTTACCGCCGTAGAGGTCGCCGTCCCCGCCGTCGCCGGCGGTGCCGCCGGTCGCGTTCGCCGTGGAGGTGGGGTTGAGGATGTAGCCGTCGCCGCCCCAGCCGCCGTCCCCGCCGACGGGGGAGCCGCTGACTCCGTCGGCCCCATTGCCGCCGGTGGCGGTGCCGAGGCCGGCGTTGTAGGCGTTGCCGCCCGTGCCGCCGGCACCACCCGCGGTGGCGCCGCTTCCGCCTTGACCACCGTCGGCGCCGACGACGTCGACGGTCGAGTTCGGGTTGTCGACGTACTCGATGCCACCGAAACCACCCGAGCCGCCGACGCCGGTGGTGCCGGTGCCGCCGTTACCGCCGACGGTGGCACTGACCGTGCCGGTGCCAGACGTGTAGGCGGTGCCGCCGAAACCACCGTTGCCGCCGTCGCCGCCGTCGCCGCCGTCACCCGCGGCCCCGCCGACCGCGCTCGCCGTCGAATCGGAATTGAAGATGTTGCCGATGCCGCCGGCACCGCCGTCGCCGCCCCAGCCCTCATCAGCGCCGTTGCCGCCGTCGCCGGCGTCGCCGCCGGTGACGGAGCCCAGCCCGTAGGTCGTGGACCAGCCGCCGTCGCCGCCGTTGCCGCCGACGTAGCCGTCACCTCCGTTGCCGCCGTTGCCGCCGGTCAGGCTGACGTCGTCGAGGTCGGTGACCGCATTGC
>NZ_BEWG01000125.1 GCF_002723835.1 Mycobacterium sp. shizuoka-1
GACGTTGGAGTCGTGGACTCGGTCCTCGACGGTGTCTGCCGGCCATGTCGAGCGGGCGCGGATCGTGTTGGCCGTAGCCGACGGGGCTGGTACCTCGGGTGCGGCACGGCGGGTGGGGGTGTCGCGGCCGACGGTGATCAAGTGGCGGGATCGGTTCGCCGCGTTCGGGATTGACGGACTTGCCGATGAGCCGCGCAGTGGCCGCCCCAAGACCGTCGATGACGCGGCGATCCTGGCGGCCACATTGGAGCCGCCACCGGAATCGTTGGCGGTCACGCACTGGTCGAGTCGATTATTGGGCAAGCGCCTCGGTGTCGGGGACGCCACGGTGGCCAGGGCGTGGCGACGCTACGGGGTCAAGCCGTGGCGGCGCGAGACGTTCAAGTTCTCCACCGACCCGGAGTTGGAGGCCAAGGTCCGTGACGTGATGGGTCTGTATCTGAATCCGCCGGCCAAGGCGATCGTGTTGTGCGTGGACGAAAAGAGCCAGATCCAGGCACTCAATCGAACCCAGCCGATCCTGCCGCTGCGGCCGGGACTGCCCGAGAAGGCGACCCATGACTACAAACGCAACGGCACTACCACCTTGTTCGCCGCGCTCGAGATCGCGACCGGCAAGGTCACCGACCGCTGTTATGAGCGCCACGGCAAAGCCGAGTTCTTGGACTTCCTCAAAGCGGTCGCACGGGCCTACCCGCAGCGTCGACTGCATGTCGTATGCGACAACTACCACACCCACAAACACGCCGACATCAACGCCTGGCTGGCCAAGAATCCACGTGTGACACTGCATTTCACCCCGACCTCAGGGTCATGGCTGAACATGGTCGAGGTATTCTTCTCGATCATCACCCGCCAGGCCATCCGGCGCGGATCGTTCAACAGCGTCAAAGAACTCGTCGCAGCCATCAGCGCATTCATCGACGGCTGGAA
>NZ_BEWG01000126.1 GCF_002723835.1 Mycobacterium sp. shizuoka-1
TGAAGTTGCCGTTGGATCCGTAGATGGCCAGGGAGACCAGCAGGGTGACCGAGACGACCACGATCAGGGAGGTGCGCACGGCGTTGCCGGGGCGTGTCATTCCATCTGTGTAAGTCCGAGGTGGTCCATCATCGGACCGCCGTTGGGGCGGACAGAAGGAGTGTTTTGTGACCAAGACCACGAAGGCGCCGGCTCAGGACAAGACGGCGGCCCGACGGTTGGCGGAGGCGTTCAGCGCCGACACACTGGATTCGCTGATCGCCGATGCAGTGAAATCGGGGACCCCGATCGACGGCGCGGACGGTTTGCTCAACGAGCTGACCAAGGCCGTGCTCGAGCGTGCCCTGAATTCGGAGTTGACCCATCACCTGGGTTACGAGGCCGGCGATCCGGCCGGGCGCGGATCGGGCAATTCCCGCAACGGCACCACACCGAAAACGGTAGCCACCGTCAACGGCCCGGTGCGTATCGAGGCGCCGCGCGATCGCAACGGCTCGTTCGAGCCGGCGATCGTGCCGAAGAAAACCCGGCGACTCAACAACATTAATTCGGTGGTGCTGTCGCTGTATTCACGCGGCATGACCACCCGCGATATCGAAGCCCATCTGGCCGAGGTGTACGGGGCATCGGTGTCGCGGGAGCTGATCTCGAATATCACCGAGGTGGTTGTCGATGAGATCAAGGCCTGGCAGTCTCGGCCCCTGGATGAGGTCTATCCGATCCTCTATATCGACGGTCTGCGGCTGCGGATCGGCGACAACGGGGTCATCACCACCAAGGTGGCCTATCTGGCCATTGGCGTGGATCTCGACGGTCGCAAACACGCCCTGGGCTGCTGGATCCAAGACAGCGAGGGCGCGAAGTTCTGGCAGAAGGTCGTCATCGACCTACGCAACCGCGGCGTGCGCGACATCCTCATCGCCTGCTGCGACGGCCTGACCGGTCTGCCCGATGCGATCCGCTCGATCTACCCCGATACGGTCGTGCAGACGTGCGTGGTGCACGTCATCCGCAACGCGATGCGGTTCGTGTCTTACAAGGACCGCAAAAAGGTCGCCACCGCGATGCGGACGATCTACACCGCGCCCACCGTCGATGGCGCTGAATTGGCACTCAAGGAGTTCGATCAGCAATTCGGCACCCAGTACCCGGGCGCGATCGACGTGTGGCGGGGCGCCTGGCCAGAATTCGTGCCGTTCCTGGACTATCCGGTGGAGCTACGCAAGATCGTCTACACCACTAACGCCATCGAGTCGATCAACTTCCAGCTGCGCAAAATCACCAAGAACCGGGGCCATTTCCCGGACAAGGACGCCGCGATGAAGTTGCTGTACCTCGGGCTGCGCAACATCTCCAGCGAGAGAGGAGGCTATTCCGGGACCGGAACCCACAACTGGACCGTGGCACTCAACACGCTCGCCAGGCTGTTCCCCGGTCGAATCCCGTTGTGCTAGAGTACAACTCGTAGTCAAATCATCTCTGACTTACACAGAATTCGTGACAGGCTCCGTTGCCGACCGCGACCCCGACTCCGGAGGGGCCGCCGGTGGCGAAGTAGCCGAAGTAGGTGTGGATCAACAAGATCGTGATCGCCATCAACACCGCCTGCAAAAAACTCCACAACAAGTCGATCGGGTTCAAAAAGGTGTTGAAGTAATGGTCATAGAGCCCGCCGGACTGACCGAACAACACCACCGTGGTGAACTGACTGGCGACGAACGACAAGATGACCGCGATCGAATACAGCGGCGTGATCGCCACCATCCCCGCCACAATCCGAGTCGACACCAGATACTCCACCGGCGGGATCCCCATCGACTCCAGGGCGTCGATCTCCTCATTGATCCGCATCGCCCCCAACTGCGCGGTCACCCCAGCCCCGAACGTGGCCGCCAACCCGATCCCGGCCACCACCGGCGCACTGATCCGCACATTGATGAAGGCAGCAAGGAACCCCGTCAACGCTTCGATACCGATATTGCCCAACGACGAATACCCCTGCACCGCCAGAGTGCCGCCGGCAGCCAGGGTCAAAAACCCGACGATCACCACCGTGCCGCCGATCATCGCCAACGTCCC
>NZ_BEWG01000127.1 GCF_002723835.1 Mycobacterium sp. shizuoka-1
ACACGAAAACCACTACCCAACAACACAACTCGGCATCACACCGAACCCACACCAATTACCACGCAAAATCCGGGCTAGTGCCAGTAAAACATGGCTTCACCGCAGACAAAAGGCACCGCGGCATCCTCGCTTGTCAGAGTAATGAAACGTGTTCTAGCCTGACCGCATGGGTAATCCTGTCATCGTCGAAGCCACCCGCAGTCCGATCGGGAAGCGAGGGGGCTGGCTGTCCGGCCTGCACGCGACCGAATTGTTGGGGGCCGTTCAGAAGGCCTTGGTCGAGAAGGCCGGCATCGACGCAGCAGAGGTCGAGCAGGTCATCGGCGGTTGCGTGACCCAGTACGGCGAGCAGTCCAACAACATCACCCGCGTGGCGTGGCTGACCGCGGGATTGCCCGAGCAGATCGGCGCCACCACCGTCGACTGCCAGTGCGGCAGCGCCCAGCAGGCCAATCATCTGATTGCCGGGCTGATCGCCACCGGCGCCATCGACGTGGGTATCGCGTGCGGTATCGAGGCGATGAGCCGGGTGGGCCTGGGCGCGAATGCCGGGCCGGACCGCTCCCTGATCCGCGCCGCGTCGTGGGACATCGACATGCCCGACCAGTTCACCGCCGCCGAGCGGATCGCCAAGCGCCGCGGCATCACCCGCGCGGACCTCGACCACCTCGGCTTCCTGTCCCAGCAACGAGCCAAGCGCGCCTGGGATGAGCACCGCTTCGACCGCGAGATCTCCCCGATCGAGGCGCCGGTGCTCGACGAGAACAAGCAGCCCACCGCCGAGCGGCACATGGTCAGCCGCGACCAGGGGCTGCGCGAGACGACGATGGAGGGGCTGGCCGGCCTCAAGCCGGTGATGGAAGGCGCCAGCCATACCGCGGGCACCTCGTCGCAGATCTCCGACGGCGCCGCGGCGGTGCTGTGGATGGACGAAGACAAGGCCCGTGCCCTTGGCTTGAAGCCGCGGGCCCGGATCGTCAGCCAGGCCCTCGTCGGCGCCGAAACCTACTACCACCTGGACGGCCCCGTGCAGTCCACCACCCGGGTTCTGGAGAAGGCCGGCATGAAGCTGGGCGACATCGACCTGGTCGAGATCAACGAGGCGTTCGCGTCGGTGGTGCTGAGCTGGGCCCAGGTGCACGACGCCGACATGGACAAGGTCAACGTCAACGGCGGCGCGATCGCGCTGGGCCATCCTGTCGGCAGCACCGGCAGCCGGTTGATCACCACCGCGCTGCACGAACTGGAGCGCACCGACAAGAGCACCGCCCTGATCACCATGTGTGCCGGCGGCGCGCTGTCCACCGGCACCATCATCGAGCGGATCTAGTGGCCTCTCCCGTTCCCGACGAAGCGCGGATCGCCGCGGCGCGGGCCTACATCGAGGCGCTGGCCAGCCACCGCGCTGACCAGGTACCGTTCGCGCCGGGCTGCACCCGCGTGGAAGTCGGGCTGAAGACCGGCTTCTCCGGAGATCACCTGCGCCGCAGCCTCAATCGCGGACTTCAGTACCGGGTGATCGCATCGGTGTCCGAGCCGGAGTTCCGTGTGGTCGGCGACGAAGTCCATGCCCGCTTCGACCTGGTGACCAAACCGTCGCTGGCCGGACGCAAAGTCGGCGCGCACATCGACGAGACGTTCCTGATCCCGGCCACCGATGGCAAGATCCATCACATCCGGGCGAACATCCGCCCCTTCCTGACGCGCTAGCCCGAGGAGTTCTTCGTGCCCAAACCGCGCCCCAAGGGCCTCGACTCACCGATGACGAAGGTCATCATCAAGTGGATGTCACGCGCGCAGACCGCGGTCTACAAGGCGAGCAAGGGCAAGATCGGCGGCAGCTTCCTCGAAGGCGCGCCGGTGGCGCTGCTGACGACGATCGGGCGCAAGAGCGGTGAACCCCGGGTGGCGCCACTGCTCTTCCTGCGCGAGGGCAATCGAGTGGTGCTGGTGGCGTCCCAGGGCGGCAGCGACAAGCACCCGCTGTGGTACCTGAACCTCAAGGCGAACCCGAAGGTGAAGGTGCAGATCAAGGACGAGGTGCTCGAGTTGACGGCGCGCGACGCCACCGAGGCCGAGCGTGCCGAGTACTGGCCGAAGATGACGGCGTTCTACACCGGTTTCGAGGACTACAAGTCCTGGACCGACCGCGTCATCCCCATCGTGATTTGCGATCCGTAAAGCGGGGCACGTTAGGGACGTGACCGACACGTCCCATCCCATTCGCAACTCGGGTCTGCTGGCCAAGGCGATGAAGTACTTCGCCCGCGCCCACATCGCGGTGTATCGCCGCACGAACGGGAAGTTGGGCGCCAGGCTCCTGTGGTTTCCCGCGGCGCTGGTGACGACCACCGGCCGCAAATCGGGTCAGCCGCGCACCACCGCCACCCTGTACCTGCAGGACGGCGAGCGGATCGTGTTGCCCGCGTCCTACGGCGGACGCAACGCCCATCCCGCGTGGTACCTCAATCTCAAGGCCGAACCGCGGGTCCGGGTTCAGGTACGCGACGCGGTGCGGGAGATGACCGCACGGGACGCCACCGACGACGAGCGCCGCGTCTACTGGCGCAAGCTCACCCGAATCTACCCGCCGTACAAGGGTTATCAGGACGCCGCGGACCGCCGCATCCCGCTGGTGGTGTGCGAGCCGCGGTGACCCGGTCTGGGCGCTAGGCCCCGAAGACCGGCAGCGGTGTGCGCGACTTGGCCAGCAGGTCGCCCACCACCGGGCCGAGTTCGGCGGGATCCCAGCGGGCGCCCTTGTCGGCCTCGGCACCGCGGTTCCAGCCCTCGGCCACCCGGATGATGCCGCCTTCGACCTCGAACACCCGCCCGGTGACGTCCTTGGACTCGACACTGCCCAGCCACACCACCAACGGTGAGATGTTCTCCGGGGCCATGGCGTCGAAATCGTTGCCCTGTGTGGCCATCATGTCGGCGAAGACGGTCTCGGTCATCCGGGTGCGCGCCGACGGCGCAATCGCGTTCACGGTCACCCCGAAGCGGCCCATCTCGGCCGCCGCGACCAGGGTCAGCGCGGCGATCCCGGCCTTGGCCGCGCTGTAGGTTGCCTGGCCGACACTGCCCTGCAGGCCGGCGCCGGAGCTGGTGTTGATGATGCGCGCGTCCACGGCGTTACCGGCCTTGGACTGCGCCCGCCAGTACGCACCGGCGTGCTTCATGGTCGCGAAATGGCCCTTGAGATGCACGGCGGTGACCGCGTCGAACTCGTCCTCGGTGGCGTTGACGAACATCCGGTCCCGCACGATGCCGGCATTGTTCACCAGCACGTCGAGTCCGCCGAACGAGTCGACCGCGGTCTGGATCAGCGCCTCGGCCTGCGCCCAGTCGGCGACGTTGGAGCCGTTGGCGACGGCTTCACCACCGGCGGCCACGATTTCGTCGACCACGCCCTGGGCCGCGCTACCCCCACCGGCCGGTGATCCGTCGAGGCCGACGCCGATGTCGTTGACCACCACGCGCGCCCCCTCGGCGGCGAATGCCAGGGCGTGCGCCCGTCCGATGCCGCCACCGGCACCGGTCACGATCACTACGCGGCCGTCGAGAAATCCCATCGAGTTGTCTCCTTATTTGATGTCGGCAGTGGTGGTCGACAGGTAGTGCGGTGGCTCCCCGCCACCATGCACCTCCAGTGACGCACCGCTGATGTAGGACGCCGCCGGGGAAGCCAGAAACGCGGTGGCCCAACCGATGTCCTCGGGTTTGGCCAGCCTGCCCAGCGGCACGTTCGCCGATATCGCCGCGATCGAATCGGCGTCGCCGTAGAAGAGTTCGGACTGCTCGGTCTCGACCATGCCGACGACGACGGAGTTGACCCGAACCTTCGGCGCCCATTCGACGGCCAGCGTGGTGGTCATGTTCTCCATGCCCGCCTTGGCCGCGCCGTAGGCGACGGTGCCCGGGGTGGGCCGCCGGCCGCTCACGCTGGTGATGTTGATGATCGTGCCGCCGGAGTCCTGCGCCTGCATCACGGCGTTGGCGTGCTGCGACACCGAAAGCGCGCCAAGCAGATTGAGCTCGACGATCTTGGTGCTGAACTTCGCCGACGCGTCGGCGGCCAGGACGTACGGGGAGCCGCCGGCGTTGTTCACCACCACGTCGAGGCGCCCGTGGTCGGCGACGATTCCGTCGATGAGCGCCTTGACGGCATCGTCGTCGCGGATGTCACAGGCCCGGAACTCATACGGCGATCCCTCGACCGGACGCCGGGCGCACGTGACGACGGTGGCGCCCTGGGCGGCGAAAACCGCGCTGATTCCGGCGCCGACCCCGCGCACTCCACCGGTCACGAGAACGACCCGGCCACTCAGTTGCAGGTTGATGCCAGTGTCAGCCGCGTCGGTCACTGTGCTAGCGTACCAAGCAAGTGCTTGCTTAGGTATCCACCCCGTCAGGAAGTGGCTGAGGAACCCGATGACCATCACGTCCAAGACCGTCGAACCGGGCATCGTCGCCGTCACGGTGGACTATCCCCCCGTCAACGCCATCCCGTCCCGCGGCTGGTTCGAACTCGCCGATGCCATCACCGCCGCGGGGCGCGACATGAGCACCCACGTGGTGATCCTGCGCGCCGAAGGCCGCGGCTTCAACGCCGGCGTCGACATCAAGGAAATGCAGAACACCGAGGGCTTCACCGCTCTGATCGACGCCAACCGCGGCTGCTTCGCCGCGTTCAAGGCCGTCTACGAGTGCGAGGTGCCGGTGGTCGCCGCCGTCAACGGCTTCTGCGTCGGCGGCGGCATCGGCCTGGTCGGCAACGCCGACGTGATCGTCGCTTCCGACGACGCGAAATTCGGCCTGCCCGAGGTGGAACGCGGCGCACTGGGCGCGGCCACCCACCTCTCCCGCCTGGTGCCGCAGCACATGATGCGTCGGCTGTTCTTCACCGCCGCGACGGTGAGCGCCGAGACCCTGCATCACTTCGGGTCGGTGCACGAGGTGGTGCCCCGCGCCGATCTCGACGAAGCAGCCTTGCGGGTTGCCCGCGACATCGCATCGAAGGACACCCGGGTGATCCGCGCCGCCAAGGAGGCGCTGAACTTCATCGACGTCCAGCCGGTCAACGCCCGCTACCGGATGGAGCAGGGCTTCACGTTCGAACTGAACCTGGCCGGCGTCTCCGATGAGCACCGTGATGCGTTCGCCGGGACCTCGAAGGGCGAAAAGGCATGAGTGACAAGAGAACAACTCTCGACGAGGCCGTCTCTGTCGTCGAAAGCGGGATGACGATCGGCCTCGGCGGCTGGGGTTCACGGCGCAAGCCGATGGCGTTCATCCGGGCGCTGCTGCGCACCGACGTCACCGACCTCACCGTCGTCACCTACGGCGGACCCGATCTCGGACTGCTCTGCTCGGCGGGCAAGGTCAAGCGCGTCTACTACGGCTTCGTGTCGCTGGACTCGCCGCCGTTCTACGACCCGTGGTTCGCCAAGGCCCGCACCACCGGCGCGATCGAAGCCCGGGAAATGGACGAGGGCATGCTGCGCTGCGGGCTGCAGGCCGCCGCTCAACGACTGCCGTTCCTGCCGATCCGCGCCGGGCTGGGCAGCGATGTCCGGGCGTTCTGGGGCGACGAGCTCAAGACGGTGAAGTCCCCCTACCCCGTCCGAAATCCCGGGTCGCTTCGCTCCTGCCCGCCGGAAGGCGACGGTTACGAAGAGCTGGTCGCCATGCCCGCACTCAACCTCGACGTCGCGCTGGTACACCTCAATCTCGGTGACGCACAGGGCAATGCGGCCTATACCGGCATCGACCCGTACTTCGACGACCTGTACCTGATGTCGGCACAGAAGCGGCTGCTCTCGGTGGAGAAGGTGGTCTCCACCGAGGAGCTGGTGAAGTCGGTTCCGCCCCAGGCCCTGCTGGTCAACCGGATGATGGTCGACGCCGTCGTCGAGGCGCCGGGCGGGGCGCACTTCACCACGGCCGAGCCCGACTATCGCCGCGACGAGAAGTTCCAGCGCCATTACGCGCAAGCCGCGGGCTCCGAGGACACCTGGGCCGAGTTCGTCGCCACCTACCTGTCGGGCAGCGAAGCCGATTACCAAGCCGCCGTGCGCAAGTTCACCGAAGACCTGGAGGCCTCGAAGTGATCTCCGTGACCCGCGCCGAAGTGTGTGCCGTCGCCTGCGCCGAACTGTTCCGTGACGCCGGCGAGATCATGGTCAGCCCGATGGCCAACATGGTGTCGATCGGCGCCCGGCTGGCCCGCCTGACCTTCGCGCCGGACATCCTGCTGACCGACGGCGAGGCCCGGATCCTGGCCGACACCCCGGCATTGGGTGCCACCGGCGCGATCGAGGGCTGGATGCCGTTCGGCCGCGTCTTCGAGACGCTGGCCTGGGGCCGTCGCCATGTGGTGATGGGCGCCAACCAGATCGACCGGTACGGCAACCAGAACCTCTCGGCGTTCGGCCCGCTGCAGCATCCCACCCGCCAGATGTTCGGCGTGCGGGGTGCGCCGGGCAACACCATCAACCACGCCACCAGCTACTGGGTGGGCAACCACTCCAAGCGGGTGTTCGGCGACACGGTCGACATCGTCTCCGGGATCGGCTGGGACAAGGTGGATCCCGCCAACCCGGCGTACCGCTTCGTCAATGTCTTCCGGGTGGTGACCAACCTCGGCGTGTTCGACTTCAACGGCCCCGACCACCAGATGCGGGCGGTGTCGTTGCATCCCGGCGTGACCCCGGAGGAAGTCGCCGAGAACACCTCCTTCGAGGTGCACGGTCTGGGCGAGGCCGAGACCTCGCGGCTGCCATCCGGCGAGGAGCAGCGGCTGATCCAAGAGGTCATCGACCCGAAGTCGTTGCGAGACAAAGAAGTCAAGTGATGGGTGCACACCTGAAGACCCCGCTGACCGAGCTCATCGGGATCGAACATCCCGTCGTGCAGACCGGCATGGGGTGGGTGGCCGGCGCGCGTCTCGTCTCGGCCACCTCCAATGCCGGCGGCCTGGGCATCCTGGCGTCGGCGACGATGACGATCGACGAGTTGGCGACCGCGATCCGCAAGGTGAAGTCCGCCACCGACCGCCCGTTCGGGGTCAACATCCGCGCCGACGCTGCCGACGCCGGTGATCGGGTCGACCTGATGATCCGTGAAGGCGTCAAGGTCGCGTCCTTTGCGCTGGCGCCCAAGCAGGAATTGATCGCGAAGCTCAAAGAGGCCGGCTCCGTGGTGATCCCGTCGGTGGGCCTGGCCAAGCATGCCAAGAAGGTGGCCGGCTGGGGCGCCGACGCGGTGATCGTGCAGGGCGGGGAGGGCGGCGGCCACACCGGTCCGGTGGCCACCACGCTGCTGCTGCCCTCGGTCCTCGACGCGGTCGACATCCCGGTGGTGGCGGCCGGCGGCTTCTTCGACGGGCGCGGCCTTGCCGCCGCCCTGTCCTACGGCGCCGCGGGCGTGGCGATGGGTACCCGGTTCCTGCTGACCTCGGATTCCACCGTGCCCGAAGAGATCAAGCAGCGGTACCTCAAGGCCGCGCTCGACGGGACCGTCGTCTCCACCCGAGTGGACGGCATGCCGCATCGGGTGCTGCGTACCGAACTCGTGGAGAAGCTGGAAAGCGGCTCACCCATCCGTGGCTTCGCCGCTGCGGTGCGCAACGCCGCCAAGTTCAAGAAGATGTCGCAGATGAGCTGGTCCGGCATGATCCGTGACGGCCTGGCCATGCGCCACGGCAAGGATCTCACCTGGGCGCAGGTGCTGATGGCCGCGAACACTCCGATGCTGCTGAAGGCCGGACTGGTCGAGGGCAACACCGAGGCCGGCGTATTGGCGTCCGGCCAGGTGGCCGGGATCATCGAGAACCTGCCGTCGTGCGCCGATCTGGTCCCGGCGATTGTGGCCGAGGCGATCACACACCTGCAGGCAGCCAGCGCCTATGTCGAATAGGGCGTAGTTTGGCCATGCACGACTAGTCCGATGACTTCGGAGGACGCCATGGCACTGGCTCCGGACACCTGGCCTCGACAGTTCCGCTCGCTCATCCGCCTGTCCAACAAGTACCTGCTCAACCCGGTGATGCTGCGACCGGCCGGCAGCCGCTACTGGTACGCCTCGGTGGTGCACCACGTGGGACGACGGTCCGGCAAGGCGTACTCCACACCGGTCGTCGCCGACCGGGTCGGCGACACGATCGTGATCCCGCTGCCCTACGGCACCCAGGCCGACTGGGTGCGCAATGTGCTGACCGCGGGGAGCGCCCGCGTCACCAGCAAGGGGCAGACCTACCAGGTCGGCTCGCCCGAGCTGATCGACGCCACCGAGGCGCTGCCGATGCTCCCCCGCGACCGGCGGCGGACCTTCGCGCGCACCGGGATCAAACATTTCCTCCGCGCCACCATCACGGAATAAGCTGATAGCTTCATTTTGTCAATATGAAGCTATAGTCTTCATATGAATGAAGTGAAGCCTGTTGCTTCATCTGTCCGTGGCACGCTGATCGGTGATGTCGTCGGGTCACGGCACGCCTCGGACCGGGCCGAACTGCATCGGCAGGTCGACCAGGCGCTGGCGCATAACGGGTTGGCATTCACGGTCGGCGACGAGTTCCAGGGCAGTTATCCCACGGTCGGCGCCGCCCTCGACGCCGCGCTCACAGTTAGGCTGGCCCTGGCACCCGAGGTCGACGTGCGCTTCGGTGTCGGCTGGGGCGAGGTGACCATGCTCGACTCCGGCACCGGCATCCAGGATGGACCCGGCTGGTGGTCGGCGCGGGAAGCGATCGAGTGGGCGGGCGCCGCTCAACAGCAGCCGGCACTGGCGGCGGTGCGCACCGCCTATCGCCGCCAGCACCCGACCGGGCCGGATCCCGACGCTGTCAACGCGGCCCTGTTGTGTCGGGACCACCTGCTTGGATCGATGGATGCCCGGTCCCTGCGACTGCTGCGGGGGCTGCTCGGGCACACGACCAAGAAGGAACTGGCAGCGATGGAAGGCATCAGTGCCTCGGCGGTGTCCCAGCGGACTGCACGCGACGGACTGGATCTGCTGGTGCTGGCCGCCGATTACCTCAAGAGCGTGCGATGAGCGGCGTGGCCGTGCTGCTGATCGCCATCGGCTGCGCCGACATCGTCCGCAGGCTGACCACGCCGCGCTGGCCGGCGGTGATCACCGGGCCGGCGGTCGCGGTGGTCACCGCGGCACTGTGCGGGCTCTGGCATCTCGGTGACATCGTGCTGGTGAGTATCGCCGCGGCGGCTGCGGTGTCGTGGGAGGTGAGCTGCGAAGCCGCCCAGCTCGCCGGGCGCCGCAGGCAGGCGGCACCGCTGGTGCTGTTCGGCGCGGTGCTGGCCGTGCTGATCGCGCTGTCCGGGCTGGGCTCGCCGGTCACCGGGTTGGTCAAAGCGTGGGTGGACTGGGCCCCGCTGACCGGACCGGCGCCGTCCGATCCGACCCGAATCGTGTTGGTGGCGGGCGTGATCCTGCTGCAGCTGGTCACCGGCAACCAGCTGGTCCGGTTGCTGCTCGGCTCGGTGGGCTCGGTCAAGCCCGCCGGTCAGCCGCAGCCGTCCGATCGGCTCAAGGGTGGCCGTCTGCTCGGCCCGATGGAGCGGCTGCTGATCTTCGGCCTGAGCCTGGCCGGGCAACCGACCGCCGCGACCGCGGTGGTGGCGGCCAAGAGCATCATCCGCTTCCCCGAGATCAATGCCCAAAAGGCCCGGGAGAAGGGGGGAATCGGAATCGACGATGTCACCGAGTACTTTTTGGTCGGCAGCTTCGCGAGTTGGATCGTCGCGCTCGGCGGTCTGGCGCTGACCGCTCTCGGTTAGCCGATTCGTCGCCGGTGAGCGGGCTCGGCGTCATACCTTGTCCCTCATGAAGATGAATGCCGCCATCCTGTGGGAGTACGGACAGGATTGGAGCGTCGAGGAAGTCGAGCTCGATCCCCCCAAGGAAGGCGAGGTCCTCGTCTCGTTCGAGGCCACCGGCCTGTGTCATTCCGACCATCACATTCGCGACGGCGACCTGGTGGCACCGATCCCGCTGATCGGCGGTCACGAAGGCGCGGGCATCGTGCGAGAGGTCGGGCCCGGTGTGCGCAACCTCAAGGTCGGCGATCACATCGTTGCCGCGTTCCTGCCCGCCTGCGGCCGGTGCCGCTGGTGCGCGACCGGCAAGTCGAACCTGTGCGACATGGGTGCCGAGATCCTGATGGGGCTGCAGCCCGATGGCACGTTCCGGCGGCACGCGCGCGGCCAAGACATCTACGCCGCAATCGGATTGGGCACCTTCGCCCCGTACGGCACGGTTCCCGAGGCGTCACTGGTCAAGATCGACGACGACATCCCGCTGAGCCGAGCCTGCCTGCTGGGCTGCGGTGTCACCACGGGCTGGGGTTCGGCCGTCAACACCGCCGACGTGCGCCCCGGCGACACCGTGGTGGTGATCGGCTGCGGCGGTATCGGCAGCGGCGCCATCCAGGGTGCCCGGCTGGCCGGCGCGGAGAAGATCATCGTGATCGACATCGTGGAAGCCAAGCGGGACAAGGCTTTTCTGTTCGGTGCCACCCACTTCGCGACGTCGATCGCCGAAGGCACCGAACTGGTCCGCGAGCTCACCAAAGGCGTGATGGCCGATTCCGCGCTGCTGACCGTCGGCCTGGTCGAGGGGTCGATGATCAACGACGCGCTCGAACTCGTCAGCAAGGGTGGGGCCGTGGTGCTCACCGCCCTCGCCCCGATGACCGACGTGACACCGACACTGCCGATGACCATGTTCACGCTGTTCCAGAAGCGGCTGCTCGGCAGCCTTTACGGTCAGGCCAACCCGCGCGCCGACATCCCGCGGCTGCTCAGCCTCTACCGCGAAGGCAAGCTGCTCCTCGACGAGACCGTCACCCACGAATACAAGCTCGGCGAGATCAACGACGCCTACGGCGACATGCTTGCCGGCCGCAACATCCGAGGCGTGGTCATCCACGACCTCTGACGTGCGGCCGGCGACCCGTCAGAGCCGTTCGATGATCGTGACGTTGGCGGTGCCGCCACCCTCACACATGGTCTGCAGGCCGTAGCGGCCGCCGCGGCGCTCCAGTTCGTTGAGCATGGTGGTGAACAGCTTGGCTCCGGTGGCGCCGAGCGGGTGACCCAGGGCGATCGCGCCGCCGTTGGGGTTGACCTTCTCCGGATCGGCCTTGGTCTCCTTGAGCCAGGCCATCACCACCGGCGCGAACGCCTCGTTGATCTCGACGACATCGATGTCGTCGATGGTCAGGCCGGCCTTGTCCAGCGCGTACTTGGTGGCCGGGATCGGGCCGGTCAGCATGAACACCGGATCGGCGCCGCGGGCGCTGATGTGGTGGATACGGGCGCGCGGGGTCAGCTTGTGGTCCTTCACGGCCTGCTCGCTGGCCAGCAGCACCGCGCTCGCGCCATCGGAGATCTGGCTGGCCATGGCCGCGGTCAAGCGGCCACCCTCGCGCAGCGTCTTCAGGCTGGCCAGCTTCTCCAGGGTGGACTCGCGTGGGCCCTCGTCGGTGCGGAAATCACCGACCGGGACGATCTCGTTCTCGAAGTTGCCGTTGCGGATGGCGGCGAAGGCCTTGTCGTGGCTGCCCTTGGAGAACTCTTCCATCTCCTCGCGGGAAAGGCCCCACTTCTCGGCAATCATCTCCGCGCCGCGGAACTGCGAGATCTCCTGATCGCCGTAGCGGTGCAGCCAGTTCTCCGACTCGTTGGTCGGCGAGGTGAAGCCGAACTGCTCAGCGACGGTCATCGCCGACGAGATCGGGATGCGGCTCATGTTCTGCATGCCTGCGGCCAGGATCAGATCCGCCGTGCCGGCCATGATGGCCTGTGCGCCAAAGGAAATCGCCTGCTGGCTGGAGCCGCACTGACGATCGACGGTCACCCCCGGCACCTCTTCGGGGAAGCCGGCCGCCAGCCAGGTGTTGCGACCGATGTTGCCGGCCTGCGGGCCGATGGTGTCCAGGCAGCCCACGATCGCGTCGTCGACGGCTCCCGGGTCGACGTCCACCCGGTCGAAGATGCCGCGGAACGCCACCACGCCGAGGTCGATGGGATGAACGTGGGCCAGCGAACCGTTGCGCTTGCCGACCGCGGTGCGCACGGCGTCGATGACGTATGCCTGTGAAGCGGGGGCCATGTCGATCTCCTTACTTTGCGGCGGCTATTCCGCCGAGGACGATGGAAAGGTATTGGCGGCCAACTTCTTCGGCCGTCAGCGGGCCACCCGGTTGATACCAGCGCACGGACACCCAGGTGGTATCCCGGATGAACCGGTACACCACGTCGACGTCGATGTCCGGGCGGAAGTAGCCCTGCTCGACACCGGAGTTGAGCAGGTCGAGCCACATCTTCCGCTGCTCTTTGTTGCGGGCCTCGACGAAGTCGAACTGCGGCAGCGCCGACAGCCGTTTGGCTTCGTCCTGGTAGATGACCACCTGTGCGTGCCGGTCTTCGATCGCTTCGAAGGACAACATGAACAGGCCCTTGAGCCGCTCCAGCGGATTCGGCTCGGTGGCGATCACCTGCTGGTAGCGGTCGAACAGCCAGTCCAGGAAGTCCCGAAGGACCTCGGAGACCATCTGTTCCTTGCTGGTGAAGTGGTGATAGAGGCTGCCGGACAGGATGCCCGCCGAGTCGGCGATGTCGCGCACGGTGGTCGCGCGCAGACCGCGTTCGGCGAACATCGTCGCGGCGAGCACCAGAAGCTCGTCGCGACGGCTGACCGGCTGGTCGGTCATGCGCGTTGGCTCGACACCGAAATGACTTCGCCGGTCAGGTAACTGGAGTACTCGCTGGCCAGGAAGGCGATGGTCGCCGCCACCTCCCACGGCTCGGCCGCCCGGCCGAAGGCCTCACCCTCGGACAGCCGGTCGAGCAGGTCGGCCGAGCTGACCTTCTCCAAGAACTTGTGCCGGGCGATGCTCGGTGAGACCGCGTTGATCCGGACCCCGTATTCGACGGCTTCGATGGCGCTGCAGCGGGTCAGTGCCATCACGCCGGCCTTGGCGGCGGCGTAGTGCGACTGGGAGTGCTGCGCCCGCCAGCCCAGCACGCTGGCGTTGTTCACGATCACGCCGCCATGGCCGGCGTCACGGAAGTACCGAAGCGCCGCGCGGGTCGCCCGCATCACCGAGGTCAACGTCACGTTGAGCACCCGGTCCCATTCTTCGTCGGTCATGTCGACGACGGGGGTCTCACCACCGAGCCCGGCATTGTTGACCAACACGTCGAGCCGGCCCAACCGGGCCGTGGTGGACGCGATGAGCGCGTCGACCTGGGCGGTGGAGGTGACGTCACACACCACCGCCTCGACCCGGCCCAATCCCAATTCGGCCAGCTGGTCCCGGGTTTCGCCAAGTCGGCGCTCGTGGTGGTCGGAGATGACGACGTCGGCGCCCTCCAGCAGCGCGCGCCGGGCCGTGGAGGATCCGATGCCGGTGCCCGCGGCCGCGGTGACCACGACGACCTTCCCGGTGAGCAGACCGTGGCCCGCGATTTCCTCGGGCACTTCCGACAATGACGCCACTAGCCCTTCGCCTCTCGAGGTAGGCCGAGTACGCGCTCGGCGATGATGTTGCGCTGGATCTCGTTGGATCCGCCGTAGATGGTGTCCGACCGGGAGAACAGGAACAGCCGCTGCCATTCGTCGAACTCACCGTCGGTGAGCACCAGACCGGCGCGGCCCTTGATGTCCATGGCCAGCTCGCCGAGATCGCGGTGCCAGTTGGCCCACAACAGCTTCGACACGTTGTCCATGCCTGGCTGCTCGACGTCCATGGTCGCCAGCGCATAGGACCGCATCGTCTGCAACCCCGCCCAGGCCCGGGTCAACCGCTCGCGGATCAGCGGGTCGTCGATGGCCCCGGTGGACTTGGCCAGCTCGGCGACACCGGAAAGCTCACGGGCATAACGGATCTGCTGACCCAGCGTGGACACGCCCCGCTCGAAGGTCAGCGTTCCCATTGCCACCCGCCAGCCGTCGCCCGGCTCGCCGACGACCAGGCCGGCATCGGTGCGGGCGTCGGTGAAGAAGACCTCGTTGAACTCCGAGTCGCCGGTGAGCTGGATGATCGGGCGGATCTCCACGCCGGGCTGATCGAGGGGCACCAGCAGATAGGACAGGCCGGCGTGGCGCTTGGAGCCCTTCTCGGTGCGGGCCACCACGAAGCACCACTGCGCCCAGTGCGCCAGCGACGTCCACACCTTTTGCCCGTTGATGATCCACTGGTCGCCGTCGAGGACGGCGGAGGTGGCGACGTTGGCCAGATCACTGCCGGCGCCGGGCTCGGAATAGCCCTGCGACCACAACTCGGTGACGTCGAGGATCCGCGGCAGGAACCGCTGCTGCTGCTCGGCGGTGCCGAACGCGATCAGGGTGGGCCCGAGCAGTTCCTCGCCGAGGTGGTTGACCTTGTCCGGCGCGTTGGCCTTCGCGTACTCCTCGTAGAACGCCACCCGGTGGGCGACCGACAGGCCGCGCCCGCCGTGCTCCACCGGCCACCCCAGGCAGGTCAGCCCTGCCGCCGCCAGGTGCCGGTTCCAGGCCAGCCGCTCCTCGAAGGCTTCGTGCTCGCGACCCGGGCCGCCGAGGCCTTTGAGCGCGGCGTATTCACCGACCAGATTGTCGGCCAGCCACTCGCGGACCTCCGCCCGGAACTCCTCGACCGTGATCACCCTTGTAGGCTAACCTACCAAGCACTTGCTTTGTTAGCCCGGGACCGATGCGCCGGGTATCAGGCCTTGAGGAGTCTCGATGACGAGCCAACCGCGCACCACACCCGGGGTGCTGGACCGGATGGCACTCGATTTCGCCGACCACGACGCACTGATCACTGATGACCGCACGTTCACGTTCGCCGAACTGCGCGACGAGGTTCGCCGGGCGGCGGCCGCGATCGTCGGCCTGGGGGTCCAACCCGGCGACAAGGTCGCGATCTGGTCGCCGAATACCTGGCACTGGGTGATCGCGTGCCTGGCCACCCACTACGCCGGTGCGGTGATGGTGCCGCTGAACACCCGCTATACCGCCGACGAGGCATCTGACATCCTGGCCCGCACCGAGGCTCCGCTGCTGTTCGGGATGGGCCGCTTCCTGGGCAACGACCGGGTCGCCGAGCTGGATCGCGCCGCCCTGCCCGCGCTGCGCCACATCGTGCGCATCCCCATCGACGAGGCGGACGGAACCTGGGACGAGTTCCTCGCGGGACCGCAGGCGCCGATGTCGGAGGTCGACGCCCGCGCTGCGGCGGTGCGCCCAGACGATCCGTCCGACGTGCTCTTCACCTCCGGCACCACCGGGCGCAGCAAAGGCGTGCTGTGCGCACACCGTCAGTCGCTGGCCGCCCCGGCGGCCTGGGCCGAATGCGGACAGCTCACCAGCGCCGACCGCTACCTCTGCATCAACCCGTTCTTCCACAACTTCGGCTACAAGGCCGGCATCCTGGCCTGCCTGCAGACCGGCGCCACCCTAATTCCGTTGCTGACCTTCGACCCCGAGCAGGCCATGCGGGTGATCGCCGAGAAGCGCATCACCGTGGTACCCGGGCCGCCGACCATCTTCCAGACGCTGCTGGATCACCCGAATCGCGGCCAGTACGACCTGAGTTCATTGCGTTTCGCGGTGACCGGCGCGGCGACCGTGCCGGTCGTGCTGATCGAACGTATGCAGGCCGAGCTGGACTTCGACATCGTGCTCACCGCCTACGGGCTGACCGAGGCCAACGGCTTCGGCACCATGTGCCGCGCCGACGATGACGCCGTCACCGTGGCCACCACCTGCGGGCGGCCGATCGCCGACTTCGAGCTGCGCATCGACACTCCCGACCAGACCGGTGCCGGCGAGGTGCTGCTGCGCGGACCCAACGTCATGCTCGGCTATCTCGACGACCCGGCTGCCACCGCGGCGGCGATCGACGCCGACGGCTGGCTGCACACCGGCGACGTCGGCACCGTCGACGAGGCCGGAAACCTGCGCATCACCGACCGGCTCAAGGACATGTACATCTGCGGCGGCTTCAACGTCTACCCGGCCGAGGTGGAGCAGGTGCTCGCCCGCCTCGAGGGGGTCGCCGACGCTGCCGTGATCGGGGTGCCCGACGGACGCCTCGGCGAGGTCGGGCGGGCGTTCATCGTGCGCCGCGACGGCAGTGACCTCGACGAGCAGGCCGTGATCGACTACACCCGCAAGCACCTGGCCAATTTCAAGACCCCACGCTCGGTGGTCTTCGTGGCGTCCCTGCCTCGAAACCCCGGCGGCAAAGTGGTCAAACCCACACTGCGAGAGATGGTTTGATGGATCTGCGCTACGACGACGCCACCGAAGAGTTCCGCCAGGAGGTGCGCACCTTCCTGTCGGCCAACGCCGATGCGTTCCCGACGAAGTCCTACGACACCGCCGAGGGGTTCGAGCAGCATCGGGTCTGGGACCGGGTGCTCTTCGATGCCGGCCTCTCGGTGATCACCTGGCCCGAGAAGTACGGCGGCCGGGACGCCAGCCTGTTGCAGTGGGTGGTCTACGAGGAAGAGTATTTCCGCGCCGGCGCACCCGGGCGGGCCAGCGCCAACGGCACCTCCATGCTGGCACCCACCCTTTTCGCGCACGGCACCGAAGAGCAGCTGGACCGAGTCCTGCCGAAAATGGCCAGCGGCGAAGAGATCTGGGCCCAGGCGTGGTCAGAACCCGAGTCGGGCAGCGATCTGGCGTCACTACGATCGACAGCCACCCAGACCGACGGCGGCTGGCTGCTCAACGGACAGAAGATCTGGAGCAGCCGCGCGGTGTTCGGCGACCGGGCCTTCGGCCTGTTTCGCTCCGATCCCAGCGCCGAACGCCATCGCGGGCTGACCTACTTCATGTTCGATCTCAAGACCGAGGGCGTGACGGTTCGCCCGATCGCCCAGCTGGGCGGCGACACCGGATTCGGAGAAGTATTCCTGGACAACGTGTTCGTGCCGGATGCCGACGTCATCGGCGGCGTGCATGACGGCTGGCGCGCCGCGATGAGCACCTCGAGCAACGAGCGCGGCATGTCGCTGCGTAGCCCCGCCCGCTTCCTGGCGCCGGCCGAACGGTTGGTGTCGCAGTGGCACGACCGGGGCGCCGACCCGGCCATCGCCGACCGCGTGGCCGACGCCTGGATCAAGGCGCAGGCCTACCGGCTGCACACGTTCGGCACCGTGACCCGGGTGGCCGGCGGTGGTGAGCTGGGCGCCGAATCCTCGGTGACGAAGGTCTTCTGGTCGGAGCTCGACGTGGCGATCCACCAGACCGCTCTGGAACTGCGGGGGGCCGACGCCGAGCTCGCCGATGCCTGGACCGACGGTCTGCTGTTCGCCCTCGGCGGCCCGATCTACGCGGGCACCAACGAAATTCAGCGCAACATCATCGCCGAGCGGCTGCTCGGGCTGCCCCGAGAGAGCTCAGCGAGCGCAGGAGCGAAGAAATGAAATTCGCACTCGACGAACAGCAGCGGGACTTCGCCGCGAGCATCGACGCCGCCTTGGGGGCCGCCGACGTGCCGAGCACGGTGCGGGCCTGGGCCGACGGTGACACCGCGCCGGCCCGCAAGGTGTGGTCGACGCTGACCGACCTGGGCGTCACCGCCCTGACGGTGCCGGAGCGCTATGACGGCATCGAGGCCCACCCGGTCGACCTGGTGGTCGCGCTGGAGCGCCTCGGCCGCTGGAACGTACCGGGTCCGGTCACCGAATCCATCGCCGTCGCACCGGTTCTGCTTGCGGACGACGAGCGTTCCGCCGCTTTGGCGGCCGGCGACCTGATCGCCACGGTGGCGCTGCCGCCCGCGGTGCCGCGCGCGGTCAACGCCGACTTCGCCGGAGTGACGCTGCTGGCCCAGGACGGCCAGGTCGGCGATGCGACCGTGGGCGACGGCCACGAGTCCGTCGACCCAACCCGCACCCTCTTCGACGTGACCGTGGGCGCCGACACCAGCGCCGCCGACGTGGCGCGCGCGTACGACATCGGTGCGCTCGCGACCGCGGCGCAGCTGGTCGGCGCCGCCCAGGCGATGCTGGACATGTCGGTGGAATACGCCAAGCAGCGCAGCCAGTTCGGCCGGGTCATCGGCGGTTACCAGGCGATCAAGCACAAGCTGGCCGACGTCCACATCGCGGTGGAGATGGCCCGCCCCCTGGTCTACGGCGCGGCGCTGTCGCTGGCCGACGGGTCACCGGACACCGCGCGCGATGTCAGTGCCGCCAAGGCCGCCGCCTCGGACGCCGCCCTGCTCGCGGCGCGGTCGTCCCTGCAGACCCACGGCGCCATCGGGTTCACCTCCGAACACGATCTGTCGCTGTGGCTGCTGCGCGTGCAGGCACTGCATTCGGCCTGGGGCGATCCGGCCAGCCATCGACGTCGCGTGCTGGAGGCGCTGGCATGACCTCGGTTGAAGAACGGCAGATGCTGCGCGACACCGTCGTCGCGCTGATCGACAAACACGCCTCCCCCGCCGCGGTCCGGGAGGCGATGGAGTCGCCGCGCGGCTACGACGAATCGCTGTGGGCGATGCTCTGCGAGCAGGTGGGTGTCGCCGCGCTCGTCGTACCCGAGGAACTCGGCGGCGCCGGCGGCGAACTGGCCGATGCCGCAGCCGTTCTCGAGGAGCTCGGCCGTGGCCTGGTTCCCACGCCGCTGTTCGGCACGACGCTGACCGAGCTGGCACTGCTGGCCGCCGACGAACCCGACACCGACGCACTCGAGCAGCTGGCGGCCGGCGAGTCCATCGGTGCGGTGGTCTTCGACCCCGGATACGTGGTCAACGGAGACGTCGCCGACGTGGTGGTCGCGGTAGAGGACGGCTCGCTGAACCGGTGGAGTGACGTCACCGCCGAGACCCTGGTGACGATGGATCCGACCCGTCGGCTGGCCCGGCTGTCGGCCGGCTCCACGGCCCCGATCGGCACCGACCCGGGATTGGCGGACACGGCGGCGATCCTGCTCGCGGCCGAGCAGATCGGTGCCGCCGCGCGGTGTCTGGACCTCACGGTCGCCTATACCAAGGAACGTGTGCAGTTCGGCCGGCCGATCGGCAGCTTCCAGGCGCTCAAGCACCGGATGGCCGACCTGTATGTCGCGGTGCAGTCCGCCCGTGCCCTCGTCGGCGATGCGGTGGCCCAGCCCACCCCGGTGTCGGCCGCCCTGGCCCGGCTGTCCGCCACCGAGGCGTTCACGACGGTGGCCGGCGAGGCGATCCAGTTGCACGGTGGCATCGCGATCACCTGGGAGCACGACATCCAGCTGTACTTCAAGCGGGCGCACGGCAGCGCCCAGTTGCTGGGCACAGTGTCGGATCAACTTCACCGGCTCGAATCCGAGGTGCTCTAGCCTAGGCAGCATGGCGACCGGTTCCGTCGAGGATCTTCCCCGGCCGATCGGCTACGTCCTGGGCGGCGGTGGCAGCCTCGGTGCAATCCAGGTCGGAATGCTGCAGGCGCTCAGCGAGCGCGATCTGCGACCAGACCTGGTGGCCGGGACGTCCGTCGGCTCGATCAACGGTGCGGTGCTGGCCTCGGATCCGACCGGCGCGGCGCACCGCCTCTCCCACGCCTGGGCACGGATGACCCGAGACCGGGTGTTCCCCGGCGGCCTCATCGCCCAGGCGCTCATGCTGCAGCGGGTCAAGACACACCTGTTCCCCAACACCGGGCTGGCCGAGGTGATCGCCGAATTCCTGGGCAGCAGCACCGATTTCAGCGATCTGGCGCTGCCCTTCGCCGCCGTCACGATGGACGTCGCAACGGCGGCACCGCACGTACTGCGCTCGGGCCCGCTGTTGCCGGCCCTGCTGGCCAGTGCGGCGATCCCCGGCATCTATCCGCCGGTGAACCACGACGGCCTGCGGCTCTACGACGGTGGAGTCGTGGCCAACGTGCCCATGCGGCAGGCGGTCGCGATGGGGGCGCGATCGCTGATCGTGCTGGATTGCTTCTTCCCCGGCCAGCTGCCCGCCTCGACCGACACCATCGCCGACATCGTGCTGTACACGGCATTGGTCACCATGCGCTCGCAGGCGGTGGCCGAGGCGACCCTGGTCGCCAACGAACTGCCGGTGGTGTACCTGCCGGGTCCGTCGCCCAAGTTGGTGTCACCCCTGGACTTCAGCCACACCACCGCGTTGATCGAGGACGCCTACACCTACGCCCGCCGGTTCCTCGACAACCTCCGGATCGGCGACGGCCCCGGCCTGTACGGTCAGCGCCCGCCCGAGGCAGATGTTCTAACGTGACCGGAGTGAACAGTCGCGTCGCGTTGCGGGCCGGTATCCCGCCGTTCTATGTGATGGACGTGTGGCTGGCCGCCGCCGAGCGCCAGCGCACCCACGGCGACCTGGTGAACCTCTCGGCGGGCCAACCCAGTGTCGGCGCCCCCGAGCCGGTGCGGGCAGCCGCCGCGGCCGCGCTGGCGGCCAACCAGCTGGGCTACACCGTCGCGCTCGGCATTCCGGAGCTGCGGGAGGCGATCGCCAGTTCCTACGCCGACCGCTACAGCCTGGACGTCAGCGCAGACGACGTGGTGGTGACCACCGGGTCCTCGGGTGGTTTCCTGTTGGCCTTCTTGGCCTGCTTCGACGTCGGTGACCGGGTGGCCATCGCCAGCCCGGGCTATCCCTGCTACCGCAACATCCTGTCCGCGCTGGGATGCGAGGTGGTGGAGATCCCGTGCGGGCCGGAGACCCGGTTCCAGCCCACCGTGCAGATGCTCGCGGAGTTGGATCCGCCGGTGCAGGGCGTGATCGTGGCCAGCCCGGCCAATCCCACCGGCACCGTGATCGCGCCGCAGGAACTGGCGGCGATCGCCTCCTGGTGTGACGAGACCGGGGCCCGGCTGATCAGCGACGAGGTGTACCACGGGCTGGTCTACCCCGGTGCGCCGGAAACCTCATGCGCATGGCAGACATCACGTAATGCCGTTGTGGCGAACAGCTTCTCGAAGTATTTCGCGATGACGGGCTGGCGGCTGGGCTGGTTGTTGGTACCCCGGGAACTGCGTCGCGCGGTCGACTGCCTGACCGGCAACTTCACCATCTGCCCACCGGTGCTGCCGCAGTTCGCCGCGGTGGCGGCGTTCACGCCGGAGTCCATCGCCGAAGCACAAGGCCATCTGCACCACTACGCGACCAACCGGGAGACGCTGCTGGCCGGTCTGCGTCAGATCGGCCTCACCAGGCTGGCACCCACCGACGGTGCGTTCTACGTCTACGCCGACGTCTCGGATTTCACCTCCGACTCACTGACGTTCTGCGAAAAGCTTTTGGCCGATACCGGATTGGCGATCGCTCCCGGGATCGACTTCGACCCGGTGCGTGGCGGGGCATTCGTCCGGCTGTCGTTCGCCGGGCCGGCCGGCGATATCGACGAGGCGCTGCGCAGGCTCGGGCCGTGGCTTCGCTGACTTGTCAGTAGAGCCGTGTACCGTCGGCTACATGTTCGAAAGGTTGTCGAATTCGACGCTGAGGCCGACGAGGCAACGCTGCGTGGGGTCGTCGAGCAGCTCGAACAGCTGAAGGGCGCCGCGGCCGCCGCGCAGGCCCGCGCAACGGAAGCCTGGGCGACCAAGCGCCATGCGGCGGAAGCGGCAGCGGGTGTCCCGAAGCAGAAACGCGGCCGTGGACTGGCCAACGAGGTGGCCCTCGCTCGTCGTGTCGCGCCGAAACGAGGTGGCCAACACCTCGGGTTGGCGACCGCGCTCGTACGCGAGATGCCGCACGCCCTCGCCGCACTGGAATGTGGTGCACTCAACGAGTGGCGCGCGACGTTGATCGTGCGAGAGTCAGCCTGTCTTTCGATCGAGCATCGTAGGCAACTGTATACCGAACTGTGTAGCGACACTACGGCACTCGAAGGCTGGGGCGACAACCGAGTTGCGGCTGAGGCGAAGAAGATCGCCGTGCGCCTGGACGCGCAAGCCGTTGTCGAACGCACCGCCAAAGCCGCCGCCGACCGGTGCGTGTGGATCCGGCCTGCGCCGGACGCCATGGCCTACGTAACGGTGTTGTTGCCCGTCGCGCAAGGAGTCGCGCTGTACGCCACGGTCAAACGAGAAGCCGACACCACTTTTGACGGACGTTCCCGAGGTCAGGTCATGGCCGACACCGTGGTGGAGCGCATTACCGGTAGGCCCGCAGACCAGCCCATACCGGTTTCACTCAACCTGGTGATGGCCGATACCACCTTGGCTGGCGACGACGATGAGTCGGCGTGGCTGGACGGCTACGGTCCGGTGCCCGCCCGGTTCGCGTGCAAGATCGTCGGCGACGCCGCGGTCGATGAAGACGCCAGAACCACGCTGCGGCGGCTCTATCGGCATCCCGACAGCGGACAGCTGGTTGCGATGGAATCGCGTTCGCGGATCTTTCCAAGGGGGTTGGCCGCGTTCATCGGACTGCGGGACCAAACCTGCCGAACACCGTACTGCGACGCTCCTATTCGCCATCGGGATCACGCGCTACCGCACCGCGATTCCGGGAGCACGAGCGCGCTTAACGGCCTGGGCGAGTGCGAAGCGTGCAACTACGCCAAAGAAGCCCGCGGCTGGCGGGTACGTACTACCGAGTGCGACGGCAAGCATCAGGCCACATTCACCACTCCGACCGGCGCCACCTATCGCTCCATCGCGCCACCGTTACCAGGGCCCCCAATCCGAAAACGGATCAGCTTCACCGAAAGTCAGCTCAGTGTCGACCTGGTAACCTTCGACGCTGCTTGACCACTAACGGGCGCTCCAGCCGCCGTCCATCGTGTAGGACGCCCCCGTCACCATGGCCGCGGCCGGTGACGTCAGCCAGCCGACCAGGTCAGCGACCTCCTCGGGTTCCACCAGTCGTTTGATCGCGCTCTCGCCGAGCAGGATCCGCTCGAGCACTTCCTGCTCGCCGATGCCGTGAGTGCGGGCCTGGTCGGCGATCTGCTTGGTCACCAACGGGGTTCGCACGTATCCCGGATTCACGCAGTTGCTGGTGACGCCCTTGGGGCCACCCTCGAGGGCGGTGACCTTGGACAGGCCCTCCAACCCGTGTTTGGCGGTGACGTAGGCGACCTTGAATTCCGACGCGCGCAGGCCGTGCACCGAGGAGATATTCACGATCCGGCCGAACCCGCGCGCATACATGGCCGGCAGCGCGGCCCGGATGAGCAGGAACGGCGCCTCCACCATCAGCGCGAGCAGCGTCCGGAACTTCTCCGGCGAATAGTCCACGATCGGGTCGATCGCCTGCATCCCGGCGTTGTTGACCAGGATGTCGACGTCGAGTCGCAACTCCTCGAGCGCGTTGACGTCGAGAAGGTCGACCGCCCAGGTCTTTGCGCCGATCTCGGCGGCGACGGCCGCGGCACCGGCGCCGTCCAGGTCGGCGACGATGACGTGCGCTCCCCGCCCGGCGAGTTCACGCGCGCACGCCGCGCCGATGCCGCTCGCGGCACCGGTGACCAATGCGGTGCGGCCGGTCAGCGTGGTCACCTGGTGGCCGCAGCAGACGTCGGCAGCCCATGGCGCTCGGCGTCGGCGGTGTCGATGTCAGCGAGGTCGATCCCCTTCGTCTCCCGGGCGAAGGCCAGCGCGATGAGGGTGATCACCGCGGCAGCGGCCAGGTAGATCGCGATCGGGACGGCCGAGTCGTAGATGTCCAGCAGCTTCACCGCGATGATCGGCGCCAGCGATCCGGCGAAGATCGCGGTCACCTGATAGCCAAGGGACACACCGGAATAGCGCATCCGGGTCGGGAACATCTCGGCCATCAGCGCCGGCTGCGGGGCGTACATCAGAGCGTGGATGACCAGACCCAGGACTATGGACCCCATGATCAGCAGGTACTGGCCGCTGTTCATCATCGGGAACGCGACGAAGCCCCACGCGCCCGCCCCGATCGCACCGATCAGGTAGACCGGTTTGCGGCCGTAGCGGTCCGAGAGCCGGCCGGCATATGGAATGACCACGAAATGCACAGCGTGCGCGACCAGCAGCCACCAGAGGATGTCGCTGGTGTCGGCGTGCACCTGGACCTTGAGGTAGGTGATCGAGAACGTGACCACCAGGTAGTACATGATGTTCTCGGCCACGCGCAGCCCCATCGCGGTGAAAACGCCACGGGGATAACGCTTCAGAACCTCGACGACGCCATAGGAGCCGGCCTTCATCCGTTCGGCTTCCTGCTGGGCCTCGACGAAGATCGGCGCGTCGGTGACCTTGGTCCGGATGTAGTAGCCGACCAGCACCACCACCGCGGACAGCCAGAATGCGACACGCCAGCCCCAGGACAGGAACGCCGTATCCGACAGCGTCGCGGTCAGCGTCAGCAACACCACGGTCGCCAGCATGTTGCCCACCGGCACACCGGCCTGCGGCCAGCTGGCCCAGAATCCCCGCTCCCGGTTGGGGCTGTGTTCGGCCACCAGCAGCACCGCACCGCCCCACTCCCCGCCCACGGCGAAGCCCTGGACGAAACGCAGAATCACCAGAAGGGTCGGTGCCCAGTAGCCGATCTGGCCGAAGGTCGGCAGGCAACCCATCAGAAACGTCGACACCCCGACCAGCACCAGGCTGAACTGCAGCAGCTTCTTGCGGCCGTACTTGTCGCCGAAGTGGCCGAACACCACACCGCCGAGCGGGCGCGCGGCGAAACCCACCGCGTAGGTGATGAACGCGGCCAGGATCGCGTCCAGGTCGCTGGTGCCCTTGGCGAAAAAGATCTTGTTGAAAACCAGGGTGGCCGCGGTGCCATAGAGAAAGAACTCGTACCACTCGACGACCGTGCCCGCCATGGACGCCGCGACCACCTTGCGCAGCCCGCTTACCGCCGTGGTCACACTCATCGCTGCTCCTCCTCGCCTAGGCCGCATCCCGGGGACTGCCCCCATGTGATCGCGACCACACCTCGATGAGTATTCGCGCACACCTGAAGACCAAGCAATGGCGAAATTCGCAGCACTTATCTGCGAATATGCAGATATGGCCGTTCCACCTGCCCAACGCCCCAGCGCCGACGATCTCCTGGTGCTGTTGGCCGTCGGCCGCACCGGCCGGTTCGTGACGGCCGCCGAGGAACTCGGCCTCAACCACACCACGATCTCGCGCCGGATCGCCGCGCTGGAGCAGACGCTCGGTGGCCGCGTGCTGGCCAGGGCGGCCGGCGGCTGGGAGCTGACCGACCTCGGCCGCGCCGCGCTGGCCGCCGCCGAAAGCATCGACTCGGCGGTGCGCTCACTGGCTCTGCGCGCCGATGGAGACCACCCGCTGCACGGCGTCGTGCGGATGTCGGCCACCGACGGTTTCAGCGCGTACATCGCCGCACCGGCAGCGGCCCAGATGCAGCGCCGCCACCCGCGGGTGGCCGTCGAGATCGTGACCGCGACCCGCCGCGCCTCCCAGCAGCGCTCCGGTCTGGACATCGAGGTTGTGGTCGGCGAGCCGCGGGTCCGCCGCGCCACCGCGGTGCACCTCGGCGACTACCGACTCGGGCTCTACGGCTCGCGTAGCTACCTGCACAGCCACGGCAGCCCGGCAACCGTCGCGGAACTGGCGCGCTACCCGCTGGTGTACTTCATCGATTCGATGTTGCAGGTCGACGACCTCGACCTGGCCTCGAATTCCGTTCCGGCCATGGGCGAATCGGTGACATCGACGAATGTCTTCGTGCACGTCGAGGCCACCCGCGCGGCCGCCGGACTGGGACTACTGCCCTGCTTCATGGCCGATCGCCACGACGACCTGGTGCGGCTGCTGCCCGACCAGCTGGCTCCGCGGCTGAGCTACTGGCTCGTGGCGCGCACCGAGACCCTGCGCAGGCCTGAGGTCGCCGCGCTGGTCGCGGCGATCACGGCACGGATGGCCGAGATGAGCGAGGCCCTGCTCGGTACCGGCGCGCGGTGAGCGCAAATATTGCGGGCGATCGCCACAGCTGGTGGGCTGGCGGTCATGCCCTTCATCGACCATGAGCTCGGCCGCGCCTACTACCGGCACTGGGCCGCAACCGAACCGCGTGCGGCGGTCGTCTTCCTGCATGGCTTCGGCGAACACACCGGCGTCTACCACCGGCTCGGTTTCGCTCTGAACGCGGCCGGGATCGACCTGTGGGCGGTCGACCAGTTCGGCCACGGACTGTCCCCGGGCGCACGCGGCGACTTCGGCCGGATCGAGGACAGCTCCGCGTTGGCCGAGCGCCTCACCGAGCTGGCCGAGCAGGCGACGCCGGGCATCCCGCTGATCGCGCAGGGGCACTCCTACGGCGCGGTGGTGACGTTGTTCCGGCTGCTCGAGTCGCCGCAGCGCTACCGGGCCGGGATCATCTCCGGCGCGCCGGTGGTCCCGGTGCCCGAACTGCTCGACACCGACACCTCGCTCGATCTCGATCCGCACTGGCTGTCCGGCGACCCGTTCTACCTCGACGCGATGGAGAACGACCCGCTGGCGTTCGTCGAGGCCGACAGTGTGCCGCTGGCCCGGGAACTCGACCGGGCCTGGGACCGCTTCGGCACCGAGCTGCCGCAGCTGACGGTGCCCACCTTGGCCATTCACGGCGAACTCGACCCGATCGCCCCGGTGAGCGCGCTGCGCGCCTACGCCGATCAGATCGAACGCTTGAGGCTGCACGAATTCCCGGGCGCGCACCACGACATCCTCAACGAGACGGTGCACCGCGAGGTGGCCTCCGCCATCATCGAATTCGTGGTTTCCCAGACCTGAGACGCGCTACAGCCAGGTATCGGTGGTGGTGGCGGTGAGGAACGCGTCGAGGTCGTCGCGCCACTGCGCCGGGGTGTTCTTGTCCGGCTCGATGCCGGTGTACTCGCCGCGGTAGAACAGCAGCGGGCGCGGCTTGACCTTCGGTACCTCCGACAGCGCGTGCACGGCGCCGAACACCACGAAGTGGTCGCCACCGTCGTGCACCGATGCCACTGTGCAGTCGATGTGCGCCAGCGCGCCGTCGATCACCGGGGATCCCAGCTTGCTTGGCGTCCAGTCGATTCCGGCGAACTTGTCCGGCTCCCGGGAGCCGAACCGGGCAGAGACGTGTTGTTGCTTCTCGTGCAGGATGTTGACGCAGAACTTCCCGCTGGCCTCGATCGCCGCCCACGACCTCGACATCTTGGTCGGGCAGAACAGCACCAGCGGAGGCTCGAGGGACAACGCCGCGAACGACTGGCAGGCGAACCCCACCGGCGCGTCATCGTGGACGGTGGTAATGATCGTGATGCCGGTGCAGAACTGTCCGAGCACGTGACGAAACGTGCGCGGGTCGATCACGGGTTCGGACATGCGCTACTTGAAGCCGACGGAGAAGTCGTGGCCCCACAGGCTGACCGCGGTGCTCTCCCTGGCCACCCAGCCGTTGTCTTCGACCTGCAGACCCTCGCAACCGAATTCGACGTCGAAACCGCCGGGGGTCTTCATGTAGAAGGACAACATCTTGTCGTTGGTGTGCCGGCCGAGCGTCGCCGACATGGGCACCTTGCGGCGGTTGGCGCGGTCCAGGCACAGGCCGACGTCGTCGGAGTTCTCCACCTCGACCATCAGGTGCACGATCCCGGTCGGGTTGGGCATCGGCATGAAGGCCAGCGCGTGGTGCCGCGGGTTGCAGCCGTAGAACCGCAGCCACACCGGATCCGCGTCGGCCGGACGGCCCGCGATCTGCGGCGGCAGGCTCATCGAATCCCGCAGCCGGAAGCCCAGCACGTCCTGGTAGAAGGCCTGGGCGGCGGCGTCATCGTCGCAGGTGAGCACGACGTGCCCGAGGCCCTGTTCGGCGGTGACGAACTTGTGCCCGTACGGACTGACGAACCGGCGGCCCAGATATTGCGCACCGTGGAACGCCTCCAGAACGTTGCCGGCGGGATCGGAGAACCGGATCAGTCCCTCGACCCGTCGTTCGGACTTCTCCTCGCGGGTGCCCTCGGCGAAGTCGACACCCGCCTTGGCCAGCGTCTCGCGCAGGCTCTGCAGGCCGGCCGCGTCGGCGACCTCCCAGCCCGACACCAGCAACCGGTCCCGGTCGCCGGGCACGATCACCAGGCGCGCGGCGAATTCGTCCATCCGCAGGTAGAGCGCGCCGGGGGTGGCCCCGTCGCCTTCCACCATGCCGAGAACCTTGGTTCCGAACTCCCGCCAGGCCGCCACGTCGGTGGCCTCAATTCGCATGTAGCCGAGCGCCTTTAGCGTCATGCCCCACCTCCGAGGAAATCAACAGTCAGTTTGTTGAACTCGTCGAACTTCTCCAACTGAGCCCAATGTCCACATTGCCCGAAAACGTGCAGCTGCACCCGCGGAATCTGTTTGAGCGCCACCAGCGCGCCGTCCAACGGGTTGACCCGGTCCTCGCGGCCCCAGATCAACAGCACGCGCTGACGCAGTTTGTACACGTCGCGCCACATCATGCCGAGCTCGAAATCGGCCCCGGCGAACGACTTCCCCATCGCCCGCGCCGCCGCCAGCGACTCCGGTGTGCCGGCGATCGCGAAGCGTTCCTCGACCAGCTCCGGGGTGATCAGCTTCTGGTCGTAGACCATGATCCGCAGGAACTTCTCCAGGTTCTCGCGCGTCGGGTCGGCGGTGAAGCGGCCGAGCAGCTTCACCCCCTCGGTGGGGTCGGGTGCGAACAGGTTCACCGACAACCCACCCGGTCCCATCAACACCAGCGGGCCGGCCCGGTCGGGGTTGTCCAGCGCGAAGCGGACCGCGGTTCCGCCGCCGAGCGAATTGCCCACCAGGGCAGCACGTTCGATCTTGAGATGATCGAACAGATTGAGCAGGGCCGTTGCGCTGTAGCGGTTGTACTGCTCGTGCTCGGTGTGCTTGTCGGAGTGGCCGTAACCGGGCTGGTCGACCGCGAGCACGTGGAAGTGCCGCGCCAGCACCCCGATGTTGCGGGAGAAGTTCGACCAACTCGACGCGCCGGGCCCACCACCATGCAGCAGCACGACGGTCTGCGGATTCCCGACGCCCGCCTCGTGAAAGTGCAGGCGCATGTCGTCGCGGACCTGCGCATAGCGGGAAGTGGATTCGAAGGTCAGCTCGCGCTGCGACTCCACTTCCTGAATGAAGGACGTCATCGGCCGGCCAGTTACACCATCGTGTCGCCGAGCGGCAGCCCGAACTCCTGGTTGCCGAACATCACGTAGGCCCGCTCGGCGTCGTTGGCGGCGTGCACCCGGCCGGCGTGAGCGTCGCGCCAGAACCGCTGCAGCGCGGTGTCGGTGCCCAAGGCGGTGGCGCCGGCGCTCTCGAAGAGCCGGTCGATGGACGCAATCGCGCGCTGGGTGGCGCGCACCTGGTCGCGGCGGGCCTTGGCGCGTAGCTCCAGCGGAATGTCCTCACCGGCCAGCAACAGCGCGTACTCGGCCGCCAGGTTGCCCGACAGCTGCGTCCAGGCGGCGTCGATGTCGCTGGCCGCCTCGGCGATCCGGACCTTGGCGAACGGATCGTCCTTGGCCTTCTCGCCGGCGTAGGCCGCGCGCACCCGCTTGCCCTGGTGCTCGACATGGGCGTCGTAGGCGCCGTAGGCCATGCCCACGATCGGGGTGGAGATGGTCGTGGGATGCATGGTGCCCCAGGGCATCTTGTACACCGGCGCGGTGTTGGTGGCCAGACCGGCGGCGGTCAGGTCACTCATCGCCTTGAAGGAGGTGAACCGGTGCCGCGGCACGAACACGTCCTTCATCACCAGGGTGTTGCTGCCGGTGCCCTTCAGACCGACCACATGCCAGTCGTCCTCGATGTGGTAGTCGCTGATCGGGATCAAGAAGCTGCCGAAGTCGACCGGCCTGCCGTCCTTGATGACCGGGCCGCCGACGAAGGTCCACGTCGCGTGGTCGCATCCCGACGACCAGTGCCAGGCGCCGTTGACCAGGTAACCGCCGTCGGTGACGACACCGGCGCCCATCGGGGCGTAAGAGGACGAGACCCGAACCGACGGGTCGGCGCTCCAGACGTCTTCCTGGGCCTGCTGGTCGAACTGCGCCAGATGCCAGTTGTGCACGCCCAGGATGCCGGCCACCCAGCCGGTCGACCCGCAGGCGCTGGCCAGTCGGCGGACCGCCTCGTAGAACAGCGTGGGGTCGCACTGCAGACCGCCCCACTGCTCGGGCTGGAGCAGCTTGAAGAAACCGACCTCGTCGAGCGCGGCGATGGATGCGTCGGGAATGCGGCGCAGATCCTCGGTTTGTTGAGCGCGCTCGCGCAGCTTCGGCAGCAGCTCATCGATGCCGGCTAGAACCGCCTGCGCGTCACGCTGTTGAATGGACGTCACTGCATGCCTCCCAGAGATGCGTTACTGGACCAAGACTAGAACACGTTACGATTTGTGTCGAGCAGCGCGAGCCTGCGGCTGGTAGCGATATGGAAACCTATTTCTGTAACCTGTTCTAGTTGGGCTGAGGGAAGGCTAAGCGTCGTGACGCAGGTTCCACCGGACGAGCCGCTGGGTAGCCACGTGCTCGAGTTGGAAGTGACCGATGTGGTCGAGGAGACCGCGGATTCGCGGTCGCTGGTGTTCGGGGTGCCCGCCGGTGCGGACATCCCCGCCGACCGGCTGCGCTACGCGCCGGGCCAATTCCTGACCCTGCGCATCCCCAGCGACCGGACCGGTTCGGTGGCACGCTGCTACTCGCTGTGCAGTTCGCCGTTCACCGACGACGCGCTCACGGTGACCGTCAAGCGGACCGCCGACGGCTACGCGTCGAACTGGTTGTGCGACCACGCGCACCGGGGCATGAAGATCCACGTGCTGGCCCCGTCGGGCACCTTCGTCCCCAAGACGCTCGACGCCGATTTCCTGCTCATCGCCGCGGGCAGCGGGGTCACCCCGATGCTGGCGATCTGCAAGTCGGCTCTCTCACAGGGCGGCGGCCAGGTCACCCTGATCTACGCCAACCGCGACGAGAACTCGGTGATCTTCGGCAGCACGCTGCGCGAACTGGCCGCCAAATACCCCGACCGGCTCACCGTCGTGCACTGGCTGGAGTCGGTGCAAGGCCTGCCGAGCACGGCGGCGCTGAGCAAGCTGATGGCGCCGTACACCGACCGGCAGGCGTTCATCTGTGGGCCGGGGCCTTTCATGGCAGCCGCCGAAGCGGCGCTCGAGTCGCTGAACGTGCCCGCCAAGCAGGTGCACATCGAGGTGTTCCGCTCCTTGGAGACCGATCCGTTCGCCGCGGTGACGATCACCGACGACGGGGACGAACCGCCGGCCACCGCCGTCGTCGAACTCGACGGGCAGAGCCACACCGTGTCGTGGCCGCGCAACGCCAAACTGCTCGACGTGCTGCTGGACAAGGGTCTCGACGTGCCGTTCTCGTGCCGGGAAGGGCACTGCGGCGCATGCGCGGTGGTCAAGCACAGCGGCGAGGTGGAGATGGACATCAACGACGTCCTCGAGCCCAGCGACATCGCCGAAGGACTCATCCTGGCCTGCCAGGCCCGGCCCACCTCGGACTCGGTCGAGGTCACCTACGACGAGTAGGCCGCCGCCGGTTCCGTCCTGCGCACTTGCTAGCGCGGCAGGCCGAGCAGGCGTTCGCCGGCCATGGTGAGCAGGATCTGCTCGGTGCCGCCGGCGATCGTCAGGCATCGGGTGTTGAGGAAGTCGTGCACGAACCCGTCCATCACCAGGCCCCTCGACTCGGACAGTTCCTGACGGAACTCGGCCAGCGCCTGCCGGTGCCGCACGCCGATCAGCTTGCGGGCACTGGCTTCCGCACTGGTGTCGTGGCCGGCCACGGCCAACTGCGCGATCCGTTGATCCAGCAGGGACCCGGCCTGAGCGGACAGGATCAACCTGCCCAACTGGTCGGCCAGCGCGGTGTCGAGCTCGCGCTCGGCGACGGTCCGCAGCATCTCCTCCACCGGATTGCCCAGCGCGGTGCCCTGGGCCATCGCGACCCGCTCGTTGGCCAGGGTCGTGCGGGCCAGCCGCCAGCCGTCGTTCACGGTGCCGACCACCATGTCGTCGGGCACGAAGACCTCGTCGAAGAACACCTCGTTGAACAGCTCGTCACCGGTGATCTCCCGCAGCGGCCGCACCAGCAGGCCCGGCGAGCGCATGTCGATCAGGAAATAGGTGATGCCTTTGTGCTTCGGAGCGTCCGGGTCGGTTCTGGCCAGGCACACACCCCAGTGCGCCTTCTGCGCGGCCGAGGTCCACACCTTCTGCCCGGTGAGCTTCCAACCGCCCTCGGCGCGAACGGCTTTGGTGCGCAGGGCGGCCAGGTCCGACCCGGCGCCGGGCTCACTGAACAGCTGGCACCAGATGATCTCGCCGCGCAGGGTGGCCGGCACGAAGCGGTCGATCTGCTCGGGCGTGCCGCCCTCCAGGATCGTCGGCACCGCCCACCAGCCGATCACCAGGTCGGGGCGGGCCACCCCGGCCTTGGCGAGCTCGGAGTCGATGAGCAGTTGCTCGGCGGGCGCGGCCTCTCGCCCGTACGGCTTGGGCCAGTGCGGTGCGAGCAGCCCGGCGTCGGCCAGCGCGGGCTGACGCTTGTCGGCCGGCAGGGCGGCCACCTCGGCGACGGCGGCGGCGATCTCGGGCTGAAGGTGCGCCACCGACTCCAGGTCGATGTGCAACTCGCGGCGCACACCGTCCAACGTCAGCGCGGCGACCCGGCGCAGCCACGCCGGCCGGCCACCGAGGATCTGGCCGATGCTGTAGGCGCGACGCAGGTACAGGTGGGCGTCGTGCTCCCAGGTGATCCCGATACCGCCGAGCACCTGGATGCAGTCCTTGGCGTTGGCCGTGGCGGCCTCGATGCCGATCGCGGCGGCAATGGCGGCGGCGATCGACAGCTGCTGGGAGTCCTCACCGGACGCTGCGACCGCGGCGTCGGCGGCGGCCACCGCGGCCTGCTGCGAGCGCAGCAGCATCTCGGCGCACATGTGCTTGATGGCCTGGAAACTGCCGATCGGCTTGCCGAACTGCTCGCGCACCTTGGCGTAGTCGACCGCGGTGTCCAACGTCCAGCGGGCCACGCCCGCGGTCTCGGCCGCGAGCAGGGTGGCAGCCAGATCCTCGAACCGGCGGCGCGACACCGCCAAGGTGGTGGCGGGCACGGCGGCCAACGTCACCCGGGCCAGCGGACGGGAGAAGTCGGTGGCCGCCAGCAGCTCGACCGTCACGCCCTCGGCGGCCGCGTCGACCACCACGACGTCTTCGCCCACCGGCAACAGCAGGACACCGGAGGTGTCGGCGCCCAGCACGAACTCGGCGATCCCGGACACCCGGCCGTCCTCGGCGCGCAGGTCGGCTGCCGGCGCCAGACCTGCCGTGACCTCCCCGGCCGCCAGGGCTTCCAGCAGCTCGGGGTCGGTGACGACCAGCGTGGCCAGCGCGGTGGTCACGACCGGGCCCGGGATCAGCGCCCGGGCCGCCTCCTCGACCATGGCGCACAGGTCCTGGATCGACCCGCCGGCGCCACCGGCCTCCTCGGCCACCGCCACACCGAACAGGCCCAGCTCGGCCAGCGCGCGATAGACGGGTCGCCAGGCGTCGGGCGTGCCGTGTTCGACCTCGCGCACCGCGGCGAGGGCACCCGAGGAGGCCGCCCAGCTGCGGACCAACTCACGGGCGGCAAACTGTTCGTCGGTGATGGTCGCAGACACCGTCGGCTCCTAGGATTCATGCTGACTCGGGCACCAAGCCACTAGAACGTGTTCTAATAGTGCGAGCGATCAACAGTCAAGTCGACCGGTATCGCAGCAGGACACGCGACCGTCCTGGGGGACGCAGAGGTACGCGACGCAGTGTAGCGATGCGTATCGTTTCCTCCAGAAACGGCCCTTGGAAGGAGCTGACCGAGCTATGTCATCGCCAGCGCAGAAATCGTCGGCCGGCGGGGCAGGTTCGCAGCCACGTGAGGTGTTGCCGGTGTCAGTTCTCGCCGAATCGGAACTCGGTTCAGAAGCCCAGCGCGAACGCCGCAAGCGCATCCTCGACGCCACCATGGCCATCGCCTCCAAGGGTGGTTACGAGGCCGTTCAGATGCGGGCGGTGGCCGACCGTGCCGACGTGGCCGTCGGCACGCTGTACCGCTACTTCCCGTCGAAGGTGCACCTCCTGGTGTCGGCGCTGGCCCGGGAGTTCGAGCGCATCGACGCCAAGACCGACCGCTCGGTCGTCGCCGGGGGTACGCCGTTCCAGCGGCTGAACTTCATGGTGAGCAAGTTGAACCGGGCCATGCAGCGCAACCCCCTGCTGACCGAGGCGATGACGCGGGCCTACGTGTTCGCCGACGCCTCCGCCGCCGGTGAGGTTGATCACGTCGAGAAGATCATCGACAGCATGTTCGCCAGGGCGATGAGCGACGGCGAGCCGACCGAAGACCAGTACCACATCGCCCGGGTCATCTCCGACGTGTGGCTGTCCAATCTGCTGGCCTGGCTGACCCGCCGGGCCTCGGCGACCGATGTCAGCAAACGCCTCGATCTGGCGGTCCGCCTGCTGATCGGCGACGACGGCGAGTCCTAGGACGCCGTGCCCGATCTGCCCGAGAATCTGCACCGCGCACTGACCGAGGTCGCGCGCGTGCCGCGGTTGCTGGTGGCCTCCGATTTCGACGGCACCGTAGCGCCGATCGTGTCGAATCCCGCCGACGCCCGGCCACTGCCGGCCGCGGCGCAGGCACTGGCCGCGCTGGCGACCTTGCCGGGCACCGGTGCCGCGCTGATCTCGGGCCGGGCCCTGCACGACCTGCGGGTGCTGTCCGGGGCGTCGTCCGACATGCACCTGGTGGGCAGTCACGGCTCGGAGTTCGACTCCGGCTTCCTGGCTGCGATCGACGAGTCGGCGAAGTCTCTGCTGGCCGAACTCGAGGCGACGATGACCGCACTGACGCAGCGCTATCCGGGCGCGACAGTCGAGATCAAGCCGGTCAGTGTGGCATTCCATGTCCGTAACGCCGCCCCGGAACACGCCCAGCAGGCGCTCGACGCCGCACTGGACGCGGTGCGGGACTGGGACATTCACGTCACCGAGGGCAAGGCGGTACGCGAGTTCGCGGTGATCGACACCGACAAGGGCGTCGCGATCGAGCTCCTTCGCGAGCGCAGTGCCGCCAGTGCGGTGGTGTACTTCGGCGACGACGTCACCGACGAGAAGGCGTTCAGCAGACTGACCGACGACGACATCGGAGTGAAGGTCGGCCAGGGCCAGACGCTGGCCCGCTACCGCGTCGAGACCCCCGACGACGTCGCCGCTGCGCTGCGGTTGCTGCTCGAGGCCAGACGGGGTTAGGCCGGCGGTCCGGCCGTCCGGCCCCGCACCAGTTCGGTGGGCAGCACGTCGATCACCGGCAAACCGTCGCGAGGCGGGCTGTGTAGCAGCCGGCCGGCTCGCTTGCCCTTCTCCAGGCTGTTCTGCGACACCGTGGTCAACCCCCGGCTCAGCGCCTCGGGGATGCCGTCGAATCCGGTGACGGTCATCTGACCGGGCACGTAAATGCCATGCGCGCGTAGATAATCCATGGCCGATATGGCCAGCACGTCGGCGGTGCACATCAACGCGGTGATCCGTGGGTTGGCTTGTAGCGCCACCTCGGCGGCCAGCGCACCCGAGGCGGGCACGTGTTCGTAGCTCTCCACGATGGTCAGCGAGCCCGGGTCCAGACCCGCGTGGGTCATCGCGTCGCGCACCCCGGCGATGCGCTCGCTCTGGACCTGAAAGTGCGAACCGTCGCGGCGTTCGGCGCCCACCACCCCGGCCGCCTGGTCGGCGACACTGCGCTCGGTTCCCAGACGCATTGTCAGCAGCCCGATTTCGTGATGCCCCAGGCCGACGACGTACTCGGCAAGTTCCCGCATCGCGGCCCGGTCGTCGATGCAGACTCGCGAGGCGCCCGGCACGTCCTTGGGCTGGTCGACCACGACGACGGGCATGTGCCGCTGCAGCACCGTCTGCAGATAGGGATCGTCGTCGGAGGCGGCATAGACGACGAAACCGTCCACCCCGGCCGACAGCACCGCATTCGTGCCGTCCGACAGGCTTCGGCCCGGACCCGCCGCCACCAGCAGCAGGCCCTGACCGGCCTCTTCACACGACTCCGCAAGCCCGGCAACGAAATTCAATGCGGCTGGATCGCTGAACGCATAGGTCAGCGGCTCGGTGATCACCAGCCCGACCGCGCCGGCGCGCCGGGTGCGCAACGAGCGGGCCACTGGGTCCGGGCCCGCGTAGCCGAGCCGCTTGGCCGTGGCCAGCACCCGCTCACGCAGATCGGCCGACAATTGGTCGGGACGGTTGTAGGCGTTGGAGATCGTGGTCCGCGAAACCTTGAGCTCGGCGGCCAGTGAGGCCAAGGTCGCCCGCCGCCGCGGCGCGGGACTTCTGGACATGCTCCGTGAGGCTAGCGCATCGAGTTGCGTTCCACGGGCACTGATGGCATAGAGTTATTGGAAACGGTTTTCATTTGTATTCGTCTGGCCTGAGTTCGAGAGGAGCGATCGTGCGCACTGCTGCGATCCGGATGGTTGTCGGGGTGTCGGCGCTGGCGCTGACGGCGGGGCTCACCGCATGCGGCACCGAGAAGTCGGCGAACCAGGCCCAAGGCCAACCCCCGGTCGTGGTGGCCTCCACCGACGTGTGGGGCAGCGTCGCGCAGGCCGTCGCCGGCGACCACGCCAAGGTGACCTCGATCATCACCAGCGCATCGGCCGACCCGCACTCGTTCGAGGCCAGCCCCGCGAACGCCGCGGCCATCGCCGACGCCTCGCTGGTCGTCTACAACGGCGGCGGCTACGACCACTGGGTCGACGACGTGCTGGCCAGTCACAAGAACGTCGCATCGGTGGACGCCTACTCGCTGCTGCAGGCACCCCCCGGCGAACCCCAGCCGGCCAACGAACACGTCTTCTACGACCTGAGCACCGCCCGCGCCGTGGCCACCACGATCGCCGACAAACTGGCGCAGGCCGATCCGCAGCACGCCGCGGACTACAAGTCCAACGCCGAAACCTTCAACCGCAACGCCGACGCGATCGCGCAGACCGAGAAGGCCATCCGCACCAGCCACCCCGGTGCGGCAGTCGTCGCCACCGAGCCCGTCGCCCACTACCTCCTGGTCGCCGCCGGCCTGACCGACAAGACCCCCGCCGGTTTCGCCAGCGCCGTCGAGCAGGACACCGACCCCGCTCCTGTCGATGTCGCGGCCATGCTGGACCTCATCAAGTCCCGCCAGGTGGCCGCCGTGCTGTTCAACGAGCAGACCGTCACCGAGGTGACCAAGCAGGTCCAGGCTGCCGCGCAGAGCGCAGGCGTGCCCGTCGTCGCGGTCACCGAGACGCTGCCCGACGGAAAGGACTATCTGAGCTGGCAGCGCGATACCGCCGACCGGTTGACCGCAGCCCTGCAGCAGAACCGATAATCACTGCTTGTGAGTGCCGAGGTCGTCTGCTTGTCCGGTGCACGGCTGGCCTTCGGGGACCGCGTGCTGTGGGACCATCTCGATCTGAAGGTGGCCCCCGGTGAGTTCATCGCCATCCTCGGCCCCAACGGCACCGGCAAGACCTCGTTGTTCAAAGTGCTGCTGGGCCAGTTGGCGCTCAGCGCGGGCACGGCCACCATCGAAGGCCGGCCGATCGAGGCCGGCAGCGAGCGGATCGGCTACGTACCCCAGCACCGGTCGGTCGACCGGGGCCTGAGCCTGCGGGGTCGCGACCTGGTCCGCCTCGGCGTCGACGGCCACCACTGGGGCATCGGACCGCTGTCGCCGAAAGAGCGTCACCACCGGCAAGAGGTCGTCGAACGGGCGCTGGCCCAGGTTCACGCGCTCAAGCTGGCGAAGGTTCCGGTCGGCGTGATGTCGGGCGGGGAGCTGCAGCGCGTGCGCATCGCCCAGGCATTGGCCAGCGACCCGGTGCTGCTGCTGTGCGACGAGCCGCTGCTCAACCTCGACCCGGCCAGTGCCCGGCTGGTGGCCAAGCTCATCGACCGGCGCCGCCAGGCCGGCACCGCGGTGATGTTCGTGACGCATGAGGTCAACCCCGTGGTGCCCTACGTCGACCGGGTGCTCTACCTCGTCAACGGACGGTTCCGGATCGGCACGGTCGCCGAGGTGATGACCTCGGAGACCCTCTCGGAGCTCTATCAGGCCGACATCCAGGTGGTGCAGGTCGGCGACCGCTATGTGGTGGTCGGCGAGCATCTCGACCACTCCGGCCACACCCACGGGCACACCCATGAATGACCGCCTGGCCCACCTGCTCGACCATCTGTTCGCCTTCGACATCACCGCGGACCTGCTCAGCCGCGGCTTTGTCCAGCAAGCCCTGATCGCGGCGGCGCTGCTGGCGTTGGTGGCCGGGTTGATCGGGCCGTTCATCGTGATGCGCCAGATGTCGTTCGCGGTGCACGGTTCCAGCGAGCTGTCGCTGACCGGCGCGGCGTTCGCCCTGCTGGCCGGCTTCAACGTCGGGCTGGGCGCGCTGGTCGGCAGCGCGCTGGCCGCGGTGCTGTTCGGCATCCTCGGGCAGCGGGCCCGCGAGCGTGACTCCGCGATCGGCGTCGTGATGGCGTTCGGGCTGGGCCTGGCCGTGCTGTTCATCCACCTGTATCCGGGCCGGGCGGGCACCAGCTTCGCCCTTCTGACCGGCCAGATCGTCGGCGTGGGCTATTCGGGGCTGGCGCTGCTGGTCGGCGTCACGGTTCTGGTGGTCGCGGTGCTGGCCGTCAGTTTCCGGCCACTGCTGTTCGCCACCGCCGACCCGGAAGTGGCGGCCGCGCGCGGTGTTCCGGTCCGGATCCTGGGCATCGTGTTCGCGGCGCTGGTCGGCGTGGTCGCCGCCCAAGGGGTGCAGATCGTCGGCGCCCTGCTGGTGATGTCCCTGCTGATCACCCCGGCCGCCGCGGCGGCCCGGGTGTTCAGCTCACCGGCGGCCGTCATCGCGGCATCGGTGATCTTCGCCGAACTGTCCGCGGTGCTGGGGATCGTGTTGTCACTGGCGCCCGGGGTGCCGGTCTCGGTGTTCGTCACGACGATCTCGTTCGTGATCTACCTGGTGTGCTGGGCCGTCAGCCGCCGCCGGGCGGACCCCGCCGCCGCCTGAGCTTGGCCCGCAGCTGCTGCGCCTAGGCTGTGTCCGTGACGTCCGTCGACCTGAACGCAGACCTCGGCGAAGGTTTCGGCGTGTGGGAGCTCGGTGACGACACCGCCATGCTCGACATCGTCACCAGCGCCAACCTCGCCTGCGGATTCCACGCCGGCAACCCGGCCGGGCTGGCGCGCACCAGCCGGTTCGCCGCCGAACGTGGCGTGCGGATCGGCGCCCAGGTCAGCTATCTCGACCTCGCCGGCTTCGGGCGCCGGTTCATCGACGTCGCACCGGCCGAGCTGACCGCCGAGGTGATCTACCAGATCGGCGCGCTACAGGCCCTGGCCCGCGCGGCCGGAACCGATGTCGGCTATGTCAAACCCCATGGCGCGCTGTACAACACGATCGTCACCCATCGCGAGCAGGCCCGCGCGGTCGCCGAGGCGGTGCACGCCGTCGACCCTGGTCTGCCGGTGCTGAGCCTGGCCGGTTCGGTGTTCTTCGACGAGGCCCGCCGCCTCGGATTGCGCACCGTCGCCGAAGCATTCGCCGACCGGGCCTATCACCCGGACGGCACATTGGTGTCCCGCCGCGACGACGGGGCGGTGCTGCACGATCCCGGGCAGATCGCCGAGCGCGTGTCCACGATGGTGCGCAGCGGCCAGGTCCGCGCCGTCGACGGATCCACGATCGACGTTCGAGTGGAATCGATTTGCGTGCATGGCGATTCGCCGGGAGCCGTGGAGATCGCCACCGCGGTCCGTGAACGGCTGCTGCGCGACGGCGTCGAACTGGTGGCGTTCGTCTGATGCGGCTCAAACTCGGCAGGCCCGACATCGACCGGTACCGCAGCCGCTTCGACGTCCCCGCCGCCGCCCAGGACGCCGCGCTGTCGATCACCTGGCTGGGCGTCTCCACCGTGCTCGTCGACGACGGCACCACGGCGCTGCTGACCGACGGCTTCTTCTCCCGCCCGTCGTTACTCGATGTCGGGCTGCGCCGGCTGAAACCATCGGACGCGCGGATCGACTACTGCCTGAACCGGGCCGGGATCAATCGGCTGGCCGCGGTGCTGCCCGTGCACACCCACTTCGACCACGCCATGGACTCCGCGGTCGTCGCCGCCCGCACCGGTGCCCGGTTGATCGGCGGCGAGTCGGCCGCCAACATCGCTCGGGGACATCGCCTTCCGGACGACCAGATCCTCCTCGCCGCGTCAGGGGAAGAGCTGACCCTGGGACCGTTCGCCGTGACGCTCGTCGAGTCGCACCACTGCCCGCCCGACCGGTTCCCCGGTGCGATCACCACACCCGTCGGGCCGCCGGCAAAGGCCTCGGCGTTCCGCTGCGGCGAGACCTGGTCGACGCTGATCCACCACACCCCCAGCGATCGGCGTCTGCTCATCCAGGGCAGCGCCGGGTTCGTGCCGGGCGCCCTCGACGGTCGCCGCGCCGACGTCGCCTACCTCGGCATCGGCCAGCTCGGCGTACAACCCCAGAGCTACCTCGAGCAGTACTGGGAGCACACGGTCACGACAGTCGGCGCCCGCCGGGTCGTGCTGATCCACTGGGACGACTTCTTCCGCCCGCTCACCGCGCCGATGGTTGCGCTGCCCTACGCCGGCGACGATCTCGACGTGTCGATGCGGGTGCTGTCCGGGCTGGCCGAACGTGACGGTGTGGCCGTGCATCTGCCGACCGTGTGGCGACGCGAAGATCCGTGGACCTGAACGCGCCGTGCTGATCGTCGCCGTCGCGGCCCTGGTCGTCGTCCTCGTCTTCGCCATCGCCCGGCCGGCGGGCTGGTCGGAGTCGGTGGCCGCGGTCCCCGCCGCCGTTCTGGTCATCGCGATCGGCGCGGTCTCGCCGCACGACGCGGCCGCCGAGGCCGGCCGCATGCTTCCGGTGGTCGGCTTCCTGGCCGCGATCCTGGTGCTGGCCAAGCTGTGTGACGACGAGGGGCTGTTCGCGGCCGCCGGCGCCTGGATGGCGCGCGGCAGTGGCGGCAGGCCGCGGCGGCTGCTGGGTCAGGTGTTCTTGATCGCGGCGGCCACCACCGCCATCCTGAGCCTGGACGCCACCGTCGTGCTGCTGACGCCGGTGGTGCTGGCGACCGTGCGGGCCATGCGGGTACCGCCTCGCCCACACCTGTATGCCACCGCGCACCTGTCCAATTCGGCCTCGCTGCTGCTGCCGGTGTCCAACCTGACCAACCTCCTGGCGTTCAGCGCCGCCGGCCTGTCGTTCACCCGGTTCAGCGCGTTGATGGCCGCGCCCTGGCTGGCTGCGGTGGCGATCGAATATCTGGTGCTGCGACTGGTCTTTCGTCGTGACCTGGCCGACGTACCGCCCGCGGGCCCGCCCCCGCCCGCGGACACACCGGTGTTCGTGCTCGTGGTACTGGCGCTGACCCTGGCCGGGTTCGCGGCGACGTCGTTCGCCGACCTGTCACCGGCGTGGGCGGCACTTGCCGGTGCGGTGATACTCGGCGTGCGGTCACTGGCCCAGCGGCGCAGCACGATCGGCGGGATCGCGCATTCGCTGAACCTGCCGTTCCTGGTGTTCGTGCTGGCGTTGGCGGTGGTGGTCAAGGCGGTGATGGTCAACGGACTCGACACCGCAGCCGCGGATGTGATGCCGTCGGGGACGGGACTGGTCGCGCTGCTCGGCATCGCCGCCCTCGCCGCCGGGCTGTCCAACGTGGTCAACAATCTGCCCGCGACGCTGGTGCTGCTTCCACTGGTCGCCGCGACCGGACCCGCGGCGGTGCTGGCCGTGCTGATCGGGGTGAACATCGGACCGAACCTGACCTACGCGGGATCGCTGGCCAACCTGCTGTGGCGCCGCGTGCTGCACCAGAACGAGGAGCCGACCAGCGCGCGCGAATTCACCTGGCTGGGCGTGGCGACCGTCCCGGCCTGCCTGCTGGTCGCCGTAGTGGCGTTGTGGGGCGGTGTACGGCTGATCGGGGTGTAGCCGGACTCAGCGGCGGCGCTGGCGGGCGATCTCGGCCAGCACGACGCCCGCTGCCACCGAGGCGTTGAGCGATTCGGTCGGCCCCGCCATCGGGATCGACAGCACCGCATCGCAGTTCTGCCGCACCAGGCGCGACAGTCCTTTGCCCTCGGAGCCGACGACCACCACCAGCGGGCCGGAGCCGTCGAAGTCATCGATCGTGGTGTCGCCCTCGGCGTCCAGGCCGACCACCTGCAGACCGGCGTCACCCCAATCCTTGAGCGTCCGGTTGAGATTCGTGGCCCGAGCGACCGGCACCCGCGCGGCGGCACCGGCACTGGTGCGCCAGGCGACGGCGGTCACCGACGCCGACCGGCGCTGCGGGATCAGCACGCCGTGGCCGGCGAACGCCGCCACCGAGCGGATGATCGCGCCCAGGTTGCGCGGGTCGGAGATGTTGTCCAACGCGACCAGCAGCGCGGGCTCGATGTCAGAGGTCGCCGAGGCCAGCAGATCGTCAGGATGGGCGTAGTCGTAAGGCGGCACCTGCAGAGCGATGCCCTGATGTAACCCGTTGGCGCTCAAGCGGTCCAGATCGCTGCGCGGCACCTCGAGGATGGCGATGCCCCGGTCCGCGGCCAGGGTGACCGACTCCGTCATGCGTTCGTCGGCCTCGGCGCCGAGCGCCACGTACAACGCGGTCGCCGGGGCGTCGGCACGCAGACATTCCAGAACGGGGTTGCGGCCCAACACGATTTCGGTCTCGTCGGCGGGTTTGGCCGACTTGTGCGTCCGCTTGGCTGCTGCGGCGGCGCGTCTGGCAGCCGGGTGACCGGTCCGCTGGTGCGCGGGCGGAGTGGCACCGCGCCCTTCCAGCCCTCGCCTGCGCTGACCACCGGAGCCGACGGTCGGGCCCTTCTTGGTGCCTTCCTTACGGATCGCACCGCGGCGCTTGGAGTTTCCCGCCATCTACTTGCTGCCTTCGTCGCGTAACGCCCATTGTGGTCCGTCGGAGGTGTCGGTGACCTCGATGCCGGCTTTGGAGAGCCGGTCCCGGATCTCGTCGGCTAGACCCCAGTCCCTGGTCTGGCGGGCCTCGTCGCGGCGGTTCAGCTCCGCGCGCACCAGCACGTCCACCGCGCCCAGCGCTGCCGACGTCTCGTCGCGGGTCTCCCAGCGCTCGTCGAGCGGGTCGCACCCGAGAATGCCCATCATGGAGCGGATGTCGCGCGCCTTCGCCAGCGCCGTGTCATGGTCACCGGACTCCAGAGCCCGGTTACCGTCGGCCCGCGCGGCGTGCACCTCGGCCAGTGCCGCAGGCACCGCGAGGTCGTCATCGAGGGCGGCGGCGAACTTCTCGGTCCAGGTGCCGGGCACCACGGAGCCGACGCGGATGCGCACCCGGTGCAGGAAATCCTCGATACCGGTATAGGCCTTGACCGCGTCCTGCAACGCGGTCTCGGAGAATTCCAGCATCGACCGGTAATGCGCACTGCCCAGGTAGTAGCGGAGTTCGGCGGGCCGGACCCGTTGCAGCACAGCGGGGATCGCCAGAACGTTGCCCAGCGACTTGCTCATCTTCTCGCCGCCCATGGTGACCCAGCCGTTGTGCAGCCAGTATCGGGCGAACCCGTCGCCTGCGGCGCGCGCCTGGGCGATCTCGTTCTCGTGGTGCGGGAACACCAGATCCATACCGCCGCAATGGATGTCGAACTCGGCGCCGAGATACTCATGCGCCATCGCCACACACTCGGAGTGCCAGCCGGGGCGGCCCCGGCCCCACGGGGTGGGCCAGGACGGCTCACCGGGTTTGGCGCCCTTCCACAGGGTGAAGTCCCGCTGATCTCGTTTACCGGTGCCCGCGCCTTCGCCCTGGTGCACGTCGTCGATCTTGTGCCCGGACAGCTTGCCGTACTCGGGGAAGGTCAGCACGTCGAAGTAGACGTCACCGGCACCGGTGTAAGCGTGGCCGGTGTCCACCAGCCGCTCGATGAGCTCGACGATCTGGGTGATGTGCCCGGTGGCCCGGGGCTCTGCCGATGGCGGCAGCACACCCAGCGCGTCGTAGGCGGCGCTGAACTCCCGCTCGTGGGTCGCCGCCCACTCCCACCACGGGCGGCCGGCGTCGGCGGCCTTGGTGAGGATCTTGTCGTCGATATCGGTGACGTTGCGGATGAACGCGACGTCGAAGCCCTTCGCGGTCAGCCAGCGGCGCAGCACGTCGAAGGCCACGCCGCTGCGGACGTGGCCGATATGGGGCAGTCCCTGCACGGTGGCGCCGCACAGATAGATCGAGGCGTGACCCGGGCGCAGCGGCACGAAATCGCGCACGCCACCGGTGTAGGTGTCGTGCAGGCGCAGGCCGCTTGAGGTCACGACGCGCCAGCTTACCGGCCTATTCGGGGTTCTTTGGCACCGAGGCTGATCCGGCGACCACCAGTGCGGTGGCGACGGCCGCCATTCCCTCGCCGCGACCGGTCAGCCCGAGCCCGTCGGTCGTGGTCGCCGACACCGACACCGGGGCGCCCAACAGGTCGGACAGCACCCGCGCAGCCTCGTCCCGGCGTGGGCCGATCTTCGGCCGGTTGGCGATGACCTGGACGGCCGCGTTTCCGACCGTGTACCCGGCGCCGGCGATCAGCTCCCGCACATGCGCCAGCATCTGCGCGCCGGTCACCCCACGCCACTGCGGCTGATCAACGCCGAACACCGTACCCAGATCCCCCAGACCCGTCGCCGAGAGCAGCGCGTCGCACAGCGCGTGCACCGCGACGTCGCCGTCGGAGTGCCCGGAGCAACCGTCCGCGCCGTCGAACAACAGGCCCAGCAGCCAGCAGGGCCGACCGGCCTCGATCGGATGGACGTCGGTACCCAGCCCGACCCGGGGAATCGTCATGCGTCCAGCAGCGCCCGTGCCAGCCGCAGATCGAGCGGGGTGGTGATCTTGAAAGCCATGGTGTCGCCCTCGACGGTGTGCACCGGGGTACCCAGGTTCTCCACCAGTGCGGCGTCGTCGGTCACGGTGGCCCCGCCGGCGCGCTCGTAGGCCCGGCGCAACAGCGCGGTCTCGAACCCCTGCGGGGTCTGCACAGCGCGCAGCCCGGATCGCTCCGGCGTGCCGAGCACCACCCCGTTGGCGTCCACGGCTTTGACGGTGTCGATGACCGGAACGACCGGGATGACCGCACGCAGCCCGTCCCGCAGGGCGGCGACCACCCGCTGGATCTGTTCGACCGGCGTCAGGGGCCGGGCGGCGTCGTGGACCAAGACGAATTCCGGTTCGCCGACAGCCTCCAGCGCACGGCGGACGGTTTCGGGACGTTCCGCACCGCCCTCGACGACCGTGGCGCGACCGGCGAGCAGGGCGCTGGTGTCGTCGACACGATCGGCCGGCGTCGCGACCACCACTCGATCCACGACGCCGGAGGCCAACAGTCCGTCGACGGCGCGTTCGAGCATCGTTCGCCCACCGAGCTCCACGAATGCTTTGGGAATTCCCGCGCGCAGCCGTTCACCGGATCCAGCGGCCGTGACAACCGCGACCGTGTCCGACACCGAACCCCTCAGGGCAGTCAGGAGGCGGCGGCCAGCGCCTCGTCGAGAATGATCGTCGCCTTCTCGTCGTCGGTGTTCTCGGCCAGGGCCAGCTCACCCACGAGGATCTGCCGAGCCTTGGCCAGCATGCGCTTCTCACCCGCCGACAGGCCGCGCTCCTGATCCCGGCGCCACAGGTCACGGACGACCTCGGCGACCTTGTTGACGTCACCCGACGCCAGCTTCTCGAGATTGGCCTTGTACCGGCGCGACCAGTTGGTCGGCTCTTCGGTGTGCGGGGCGCGCAGAACCTGGAACACCTTGTCCAAGCCCTCCTGCCCGACAACGTCACGGACGCCGACGTACTCGGCGTTCTCCGCTGGAACTCGAACGGTCAGGTCTCCCTGGGCGACCTTCAAGACGAGGTATTCCTTCTGTTCGCCTTTGATGGTCCGGGTTTCGATCGCTTCGATCAATGCAGCACCGTGGTGTGGATAGACAACGGTGTCTCCGACCTTGAAAATCATCAGTTTCGAGCCCCTTTCACAGACCAATGTTAGCACGGGGGCCGACAGCGTGCGGAACAACGATGCAGGTCAGGGGCATCGGAGGTGAAGAGTGGGGGTTGACATGGTGACGAAAGCGTGCAACACCAACGCCGCGCGCAAGCCCCAGCACACCCTCGGATCGAGGCCCCCGGGCGGCTTTGTCACCGCGCGGGGAACCCTCAGCTACCGCCGCGCCGCACTACCTACTACTCTGCATAGTCGAACCGCGGCGGCGACGCTGCCGTAGCCACAGGCCGAGCAGGAGGCTGTTGTGAACCGCTTGACGAATCGCCTCGTCGCCGCATCCGCCGGCCTGGCCGCCTGCGGGCTGATCCTGACCGGCTGCGGCTCGGGCCAGATCTCGCAGACCGCCGACCAGGAGTCGGCTGTCAACGGCGCCACTGCGAACGTCGCCAACATCGCTCTACGCAACGTGCACATCCAGGCCGTGCAGACCGGTGACTACCTGAAGCCCGGCCGCGCGGTCGAACTGATCTTCGTGGCGGCAAACACCTCGCCCGACGTCGACGACAAGCTGCTCAGCGTCAGCTCCGACGTCGGCTCGGTCGCGCTCACCGGGCCCACCGCGATCCCGGCGGCCAGCTCGCTGATCGTCGGCAGCGCCGACGGCCAGGACGAGGTCGCCCCGATGGGCAGCGCCACGCAGACCAAAGCCGAGGTCACGCTGGACGAGCCGATCACCAACGGCCTGACCTACAAGTTCACCTTCGCCTTCGACAAGGCCGGTCAGACCACCGTCGAGGTACCGATCTCGGCCGGCGGCGCACCGCGCCAGGACGGCGACCCGGTCGGCGGCCACCACTAGCCTGCTGACACGGCGGGCCTGATCCGCCGATCTGTCACACCCAGCCGATAGCGTCACGGCGTGGCCAAGGCGCGTTCGCAGTACCGCTGTTCGGAATGTCGGCACGTCACGGCCAAATGGGTCGGTCGCTGCCCGGAGTGCGGCACCTGGGGCACGGTCGACGAGGTCGCCGGCGTACCCGCCGGCGTCGGTGGAGCGCAGCGCATCGTGGTGCCGTCCTCCCCCGCCGTGCCGATCAGTTCCATCGATCCCGACCGCACCCGCCACTTCGCCACCGGAGTCGGCGAGCTCGACCGGGTGCTCGGTGGCGGCGTGGTGCCCGGCTCGGTGAGCCTGCTGGCCGGCGATCCCGGCGTCGGCAAGTCGACCCTGCTGTTGGAGGTGGTCCACCGGTGGGCACAGTCCGGCCGGCGTGCCCTCTACGTCTCCGGGGAGGAGTCGGCCGGCCAGATCCGGATGCGCGCCCAGCGCACCGGCTGCACCCACGACGAGGTGTTCCTGGCTGCGGAATCCGATGTGCACACCGTGCTCGGCCACATCGAGGCGGTACAGCCCAGCCTCGTGGTGGTCGACTCGGTCCAGACGATGACGGCCGGAGACACCGACGGCGTGGTCGGCGGGGTGACACAGGTGCGCGCGGTGACCACGGCCTTGACCGCCGCGGCCAAGGCCAGCGGGGTGGCCCTGGTGCTGGTCGGCCACGTCACCAAGGACGGGGCGATCGCCGGGCCGCGATCACTGGAGCACCTGGTGGACGTGGTGCTGCACTTCGAGGGCGACCGCAACTCGACCCTTCGGATGGTCCGCGGGGTGAAGAACCGGTTCGGCGCGTCCGACGAGGTCGGCTGTTTCCAGTTGCACGACAGCGGCATCGAAGGCGTGTCCGATCCGTCCGGGCTCTTCCTCGACGAGCGCCCCAACCCGGTTTCCGGCACCGCGGTCACCGTGGCTCTGGACGGCAAACGCCCGCTGATCGGCGAGATCCAGGCCCTGCTGGCCTACCGGCCCGAGAACGCTCCCCAGCGGCGTGCGGTCAGCGGGGTGGACAGTTCGCGCGCCGCGATGATCGCTGCCGTGCTGGAGCGCCGAGCCGGTCTCAAGGTCAGCGCCACCGACATCTACCTGTCGACCGTCGGCGGGATGCGGTTGACCGACCCGTCGTCAGACCTGGCGGTCGCGATGGCGATGGCCTCGGCCTACGCCGACCTGCCACTGCCCGCGTCCACCGTGGTGATCGGCGAGGTGGGGCTGGCCGGGGACCTGCGCCGGGTCACCGGGATGGACCGCCGGCTGGCCGAGGCGGCCCGGCTGGGCTTCACCGAGGCGCTGGTACCGGTCGGCTGCGGCGCGGTGCCCAAGGGCTTCAAGGCCATCGAATCGGCCACCATCGGCGACGCGCTGCGCTCGATGCTGTCGATCGCGAAACGGCCCTACGACAACGTCGTGACCCAGCTTCGGCGGGACGGGTCCGGTAACGACCTCGACGGGGTGGACAATAAGTGGCTGTGAGCACCGTCAACCGGACGAACGGCTCGGCGCAGCCGACGGGCGCCACGCTGCGCGAGACCATCGGGCGGCTGGCGCCGGGCACCGCCCTGCGCGACGGCTTGGAGCGCATTCTGCGCGGCCGGACCGGCGCCTTGATCCTGCTGGGCTACGACGAGCGGGTCGAGGCGATCTGCGACGGCGGGTTCTCCCTCGACGTTCGCTTCGCACCCACCCGGCTGCGGGAGCTGTCGAAGATGGACGGCGCCGTGGTGCTGTCCACCGATGGCAGCCGGATCGTGCGGGCCAATGTGCAGCTGGTGCCGGATCCGACGATCCCGACCGACGAGTCCGGCACCCGGCACCGTTCGGCGGAACGCGCGGCCATCCAGACCGGCTACCCGGTGATCTCGGTGAGTCACTCGATGAGCATCGTCACCGTCTACGTAGCGGGCGAACGGCACGTGGTCGCCGACTCGGCCACCATCTTGTCGCGGGCCAATCAGGCGATCGCGACCCTGGAGCGCTACAAGGCCCGCCTCGACGAGGTGTCCCGGCAGCTGTCCACCGCGGAGATCGAGGATTTCGTCACGCTGCGCGACGTCATGACCGTGGTGCAGCGATTGGAGATGGTGCGCCGCATCGGACTCGAAATCGACTACGACGCAGTCGAACTCGGCACCGACGGCCGGCAGTTACGGCTGCAGCTCGAGGAGCTGCTCGGCGGCAACGACACCGCCCGTGAGCTGATCGTGCGCGACTACCACGCCAACCCGGATGCACCGTCCAAGGCTCAGGTGGCGTCGACCCTGGCTGAACTGGACTCGCTGTCGGACACCGAACTGCTCGACTTCACCGCGCTGTCACGGGTGTTCGGCTATCCCTCGACGGCCGAGGCGCAGGATTCGGCGCTCAGTGCCCGCGGCTATCGGGCGATGGCGGGCATCCCGCGGCTACAGTTCGCGCACGTCGACCTGCTGGTGCGCCGCTTCGGCTCGCTCCAGGGCCTGCTGGCAGCGAGCGCCACCGACCTGCAGTCCGTCGAGGGCATCGGCGCGATGTGGGCGCGGCACGTCCGCGAGGGTCTGTCCCAGCTGGCCGAGTCGACGATCGCCGACCGACTGGTCTAGCCGGCCGGAGCCGGCGCCGGCGGCAGGGCCTCACCCTGGCCGGGCGCCGCGGGCGGCTGATCGCCCGCGGGCGGAACCGCACCCGGCGGCGGCGCGTCGGCCAGGATGAACGGCACCGACGACGACCGCAGGTTGCCCAGCTGGACCACGAGGTTGTAGGTGCCCGGGCCGATCGGCTGGCGCGGCAGCGGGCACTGCGGTGCCGAGCCCATTCCGGTCCAGGTCACCTCGGTGGTCACCTGCTCGCCCGGGTTGAACGTCTTGACCAGCGTCTCGTTGGAGGGCGCGCAGTCCAGGTTGGACCACAGCCGCTTGCCGTCCAGCGAGTACACGTAGGCGGCGAGCACGGCCGCTCCCACGTCACGCTTGCAGGCCACCAGGCCGATGTTGGTCACCACCATGGTGAACTTCGGCTGATCGCCGATGACGTACTGCGGCTGGTTGGTGATGCCCTTGACCGCCAGGTTGGAATCCGGGCAGTCGTCGCCCTCCTTGAGCACCGGCGGCGGCATCACGGCCTCGGTCGGGGTGGCCGACGGCGCGACCGGTCCCGAGGCCGGTGGCGGCGGTGCGACGACGGGAGCCCTGTTCTCCGGCTGCGGATTCTGGGGTTGGGCCGCGGCGGTGGTCGTCACGGCGCTCTTGTTGTCGGAGCTGCCGCTGAAGATCACGAAGGCCACTCCGACAACGATCGCGACGACGACCGCGACGATGCCGATCGCGAGGCCACGGCGTCGCCAATAGATTTGCGAGGGAAGAGGTCCACGCGGTTCGAGATCCAGCACGTTCTCACGGTAAGGCCAGGTCACCGCGAGTTGTTCGACCCTGCCCGGCGTGTCGCCTTGTTCGCTAGCTGAAAAAGTGGTTATTCGCCGATGTCGCCGAGGTGTTCGCGCAGCACAACCTTGCCGTCGGCGAGGTGATAGGTCAGGCCGACGATCGCCAGGTTTCCGGCGGCGACCCGTTCGGCGATCGCGGTGGACCGGGCCAGCAGCTGCGTCCCGGTCTCGATCACGTGGCGGGCCTCGAACTCGTCGACGCGGGACAGCCCCTCACGCCGGCCGACCAGGATGGACGGCGTCACACGCTCGACGACGTCGCGGACATACCCGCCCGGCACGGCGCCGTCGTCAAGAGCCGACAGCGTGGCCTTGACCGCGCCGCAGCTGTCGTGACCGAGGACCGCGATCAGCGGCACGTTGAGCACGGTGACCGCGTATTCGATGGAGCCGAGCACCGCGGAATCGATGACGTGACCGGCGGTGCGCACGACGAACATGTCGCCCAGGCCCTGATCGAAGATGATCTCGGCGGCGACCCGGCTGTCGGCACAGCCGAAGATGACCGCGGTCGGCGTCTGCCCTGCGGCCAGCCGGGCGCGGTCCTCGATGCTCTGACTGGGATGCTCGGGCCGGCCGGCGACGAATCGCTCGTTACCCTCCTTGAGTGCCTTCCAAGCGGTTACGGGGCTGGTATTCGGCATGGCACACATTGTGCCTTGTCGCCGGCCCAGGGATGACATGAGTTCCATTAGTGCCGAGCTCGTCGACTGGTACTCCCGTGCCCGCCGCGACCTGCCGTGGCGCGAACCGGACGTGACGGCGTGGCAGATCCTGGTCAGCGAGTTCATGCTGCAGCAGACCCCGGTCGCCCGGGTGGCGCCGATCTGGCTGGATTGGGTGGCCCGCTGGCCGACGCCCTCGGCGACGGCCGCCGCCAGTGCCGCGGACGTGCTGCGGGCCTGGGGCAAGTTGGGCTATCCGCGGCGAGCCAAGCGGCTGCACGAGTGTGCGATCGCGATCGCCACCGACCACGCCGATCAGGTGCCCGACGACGTCGAGGTGTTACTGACCCTGCCCGGCATCGGCGCCTACACCGCCCGGGCCGTGGCCTGTTTCGCCTATCAGCAGAGCGTGCCGGTGGTGGACACCAACGTCCGCCGGGTGGTCGCCCGCGCGATACACGGGCTGGCCGACGCGGGTAACCCGTCGGCCACTCGCGACCTCGCCGACGTGGCCGCCCTGCTACCCGATGACGACACCGCGCCGGTGTTCTCGGCTGCGCTGATGGAGCTCGGCGCCACCGTGTGCACGGCCCGATCGCCCAAGTGCGGGATCTGCCCGCTGAGCTTCTGCGCGTGGCGAGCCGCCGGGCACCCGGCGGCCACCACCGCGCCGCGGCGGGCGCAGCGTTATGCGGGCACCGACCGGCAGGTGCGCGGCCGGTTGCTGGATGTGCTGCGGGCCAGTTCGGCGCCCGTACCGCGCGCCCAGCTGGACGTGGTGTGGCTGACCGACACCGCGCAGCGCGATCGCGCCTTGGATTCGCTGCTGGTGGACGGTTTGGTGGAGCAGACCGCAGACGGCCGGTTCGCGCTGTGCGGAGAGGGCGAGCGAGCGCCCTGATCACGCCGAGCGGGCGAAGCGACGCCGGTAGTCCGACGGTGTGACGCCCACGATCCGCCGGAAGTGGTGGCGCAGCAGGGTGGCGGTGCCGAAGCCGGCCCGCTCGGCGATGCGGTCGACGTCGAGGTCGGTCTCTTCGAGCATCCGGCGCGCGTAGAGCACCCGCTGATCGGTGACCCACTGCATAGGGGTGGTGCCGGCCTCCTCGACGAACCTGCGGGCGAAGGTGCGCGCCGACATGTTGGCCCGGCGGGCCAGGCTGGCCACGGTGTGCGGCTTGTCGAGGTTGGACAGTATCCAATCTAGTTGAGGGGCAAAGCCTTCCGAGCATCGAGCCGGGATCGGCTGCTCGATGTACTGCCGCTGACCGCCGTCGCGTTGCGGGGGCACGACCATTCGCCGGGCGATGATGTTGGTGACCGTGCTGCCGAGTTCGCGGCGGACCAGGTGCAGGCTCGCGTCGATACCGGCGGCGGTGCCCGCGCTGGTCACCAGGTCGCCATCGTCGACGAAGAGCACGTTGCGGTCGATGATCGCCGTCGGGTAGCGCTGAGCGAGGTCGTCGGCGTGCATCCAGTGCGTCGTGCAGCGGCGCCCGTCGAGCAGACCAGCCTCCCCCGCGACGAAGGCGCCGGAGCACACGGTCAGGATCGTCGAGCCGGCGGCGTGGGCGGCCCGCAGCGCCGCCAGCACCTCCGGCGGGTAGGCCTCGACGGGGCCGGTGACCGCCGCCACCGCCACCACGTCGGCACCGATCAAGGCATCGAGGCCGTGATCGGGCACCAGGTGCGCTCCCACGCTGGTGCGCAGCGGCTCACCGGGCGTGGGACCGCAGACCTTGAAATCGAAGTTCGGCACCCCGTCGGCGGACCGGTCGATGCCGAAGACCTCGCAGATGACCCCGAACTCGAACACCGCCAGCCCGTCGAGGACCAGCGCCGAGACACTCTTCAACGGCATGGCAGAATCTTATCTGACAGGGTCAGTACTGCCACTGTTGGCAGGATCTAATCTGCCGAAACATTACTGCCATGTCTGCACTATCCGCATTCCTGCACAAACTCCGGCTGCATAGCGATCAATTCCGGGTGAGCGCTCCGATGGTCGGTCCGCTCTTCGCCGATGACGCCGACGCACGCCGGATCCATCACGACCTCGACGCGGTGCGCTCGCGGTTCGAGCAATACCCGACGTGGCCGTCGTCAGGCGCCCTCGGGGAGCGCCGTTAGGAAGGCCTCGACGGCGTCCCGGTAGCGATCGGGGGCGTCGTCATGGACCAGATGGCCCGCGCCCGGCACGTGGACGTAGCGCGCAGACGGTCCGGCCAGCTCGGCCATCCGGCGCATCTGCCCAGGCGGCGACACCGAGTCGCCGGCCTCGATCAGCAACACCGGAACGCGCACCGCCCGCCACTGCTGCCAGTAGTCCCGGGTCCCCCACTGCGCGGCGATCTCCACCCATCGAGCGGGCTGTCCGTGCAGCCGCCAGCCGGTCGCGGTACGGTCGAAGGCCTCCAGGAAGTAGCGTCCTGCGATCGGCCCGAACTCGCCGAGAACCTCATCGGCAGTGGAGTATTCGACCGGCAACGCGTGCACCCAGGGCTCCCATGGACCGGTCGTACGGCCGACGAAATCCGGAGCCATGTCCTCGACCACCAGCGCGCTCACCAGATCGGGCCGCTGCGCGGCCAGACACCAGGAATGCAGACCACCCATCGAGTGCCCGACCAACACCGCCGGACGGCGCAGCCCGGCGACCGCGTCGCCGAGATCGGCAACGAACCGCTCGGTGCTCACGGGGGCGGAGTCCTCGACCTCGCGGCCGCGATGCCACGGCGCGTCATAGGTGTAGACCGACCCGAACCGGGTCAGCCACGGCACCTGCCGCGACCACGTGGTGCCGCGGCCCATCAGGCCGTGCACCAGCACCAGCGGCCGGCCGGTGCCGCCCCGATGCGTCAGCGATTCGGTACTCACCGATTCATCTTGCGTGGTCGGCCATCACCTCCGGCCGGCGCGGTAGCCTTGCGCCATGTCCGTGGTGAAGATCAACGCAATCGAGATTCCACCGGGTGCCGGCCCCGAGCTGGAGAAGCGGTTTGCCAACCGCGCCCACGCCGTCGACAACCAGCCGGGATTCCTCGGCTTCCAATTGCTACGGCCGGTCAAGGGCGAGGACCGCTATTTCGTGGTGACCACCTGGGAATCCGAAGAGGCCTTCCAGGCGTGGGCATCCGGTCCGGCGATCCACGCGCATGCCGGTGAACGGGCAAACCCGGTGGCCAAGGGTGCCCATCTGCTCGAGTTCGAGGTTGTGTTGGACGTTGCCGGGACCGGCGACAAGGGTTAGCGCGCGCCGGGTGCGCCGGACCGCGGTCGCCCTGGCCACCGTGATCGCCTCCGCCGCCGCCCTGGCAACCAGCTGCGCACCGGCACCCGCGCCGCCGGCCAACGCCGGCGCGGGGGTCCGCATCGACCTCAACACCCCCACCGCAGTGCGGGCCAAGCAGGTCATGGACATGCTGAACTCGGACTGGCCGATCGGGCCGGCGAGCGTCAAGACGCTGGCCACACCCGAGATGGTGGACCCGGTCGCCACCAGCATGGACTCGCTGTGGTGGGACCGCCCCTACACCCTGGCCGGAGCGGACATCGGCGCCAACGTGGCAACTCTGCACCTGCTGACCTCCTACGGCGCCCGCCAGGACATCGACCTGCGCATCGCCGACGACACCTTCGTCAGCCGGTTCGTCGTCACCACCGAGAAGCCCACGATCGAATCGTGGCAGGACGTCGACACCGTGCTGAGCCGCACCGGGGCCCGCTATTCGTGGCAGGTGTCCAAGGTGAACGACGGCCGCTGTGAGAAGATCGCCGGAACCAACACGTCCGAATCTTTGCCATTGGCTTCGATTTTCAAGACCTACGTGCTGTACGCGGTGGAAACTGCCGTCACCGCAGGCACATTGAGGTGGGACGACAAACTCACGATCACCGCCGAGGGCAAGAAACTCGGCACCTCGGGCTTCGACAAGCTGCCGCCCGGCTCGCAGATAACGGTGCGCGAAGCCGCGGGCAAGATGATTGCCACGAGCGACAACATGGCCACTGATCTGTTGATCGGGCGGCTGGGCACGCACGCCATCGAAGAGGCACTCGTCAGCGCAGGCCACCACGACCCGGCGAGCATGACCCCGTTCCCCACCATGCGCGAGCTGTTCGCGATCGGCTGGGGGAACCCCGATGTGCGGGAGAACTGGAAGACCGCCGCCGTCGCACAGGACCGCGCGAAACTGTTGCACGACGCGGATTCTCGGCCGTACGACCCTGACCCGATGCGTTCCCACTCTCCCGGCTCGGCCTACGGCGCTGAGTGGTATGGCAGCGCTGAGGACATCTGTCGCGTGCATGCGGCCCTGCAGCACAATGCTGTTGGGCCCGCGGCGGCGGTGAAAGACGTGATGTCCGAAACCGCAGGCATCGATCTGGATCCTGCCGAGTGGCCCTACATCGGCGCCAAAGCGGGGAACCTGCCCGGCGATATGACATTCAGCTGGTATGCCGTCGATCGGACCGGCCAGGCGTGGGTGGTCAGCTTCCAGCTCAACTGGCCCCGCTTCCACAGCGCGACCGCCGGCGGCTGGGTGATGATGATCATCAAGCAGGTGTTCGGCCTGCTACCCCGCTATCGCTGACGCAGGGTCCACACCGCTGCCCGAAAGTGCAGGACAGTTCGGCTTGCGGGCGCAACGTCGATGCGCCAGAACGACTTCGGCGGCGCGTCGAGAGCGCTGAGGATCGCCGCACGGATCACCGCGGGATGAGTCACGGCCACGATCGGACCCGGCGCGCGGCCGACATCGGCCAGCCACCCCCGCACCCGGGCCAGAAGATCGACGATCGACTCCCCGCCGTGCGGACGGCTGTCGGGATCGGTGAGCCACCGCGTGAGCTGATCGGGCGGCACGGTGTCCAGCCCCTTACCGCGCCAGCCGCCGCAGTCCAGGTCGGCCAGGCGGATGTCGGTGCGGGCCGCCAGCCCGAATGCCGCGGCGCTCTGACGGGCCCTGACCTCCGGGCCGCACAACACTGTGTCGGCGGCACCGATCTCGAGCCCGTCGAGCTGGCGACGCCCCAGCGCGTTCAGCTCCTCGTCGACCGGGAATCGTCCGGCTGCCATGGCGTCGGTCATGGCGTGCGACACCAGCGTCAGCCGGACGACCTCACTCACGCAGCGATGGTCTCCCGGTCCGGACTGCCGAGCAGCCGGTGCATCAGGGCGGCGAACACCGCGCCGATCGTCGCCCACATGACCACCTGGGTGCCCAGCGAGTAGAGCCGGAACTCGTAGAGCAGATCGGCCGGGAAATGTTCGGGGGTCTCGTCGATCGCCGGCAGCGCGACCATCACCACCGCAATCGCGACGACGTAGCCGCCGGCCGCGATCAGCGTCGCGTTCCAGCCGTCCAACCGCTGGGCGAGCCTGCGCCGCACCAGCACCGCGGCGACGAACAGCGCCGCCGACAGCACCACCATCAGCACATACAGCAGGGTGCGCTGCCGGATCGTCTCCTCGAGGCTGGCCGCCGGCGGGTTGGGCGGATACTTCAGCGCCGGAACCACATACAGGCACAGCAGCATCGACCCGGCGACCCGCATCGCCAGTTGCCGCGGCGCGGTTTCGCCGACCCGGCCATAGACCACCGCAAACACCACCGCCAGCAAGGCGCCCATCGCGACCGCGAACGCGAAGACGCCGAAGCCCATGCCGATGTTGCCCTGCACTCCACGGGTGAACAGTTCGACGCCGTGCTCGTGCTCACCGTGGGAGTGCGCCATCTCGTCCTCGAAACCGATCGCACGGTCGATCACCGGCTCGGTGAAGATTTTCGCGAACACGAAGGCGAGCACACCGCCGAGGGCGCCGGCCAGGATGCCGCGCCAGATTATTGACTTTTCCACGGGGCCGGATCGCTCAGTGGCAGGGGAAGCCGAGCAGATGGCGGGCGTCATGCACGAATTCGTGGATGTACATGTTGTCGCCGAACACCGAGGTGGCGCCCTGGTCGACGCCGACGAAGTAGAGGACCAGCAGCGCGAAAAACGCGGTCAGCGAGAGCCAGGCGACGGCTTTGGCGGCCGACAGATCGACCGCGCGAGAGCGGCCCGAGTGCGTGTGCGGAGTAGTCATCGGTGTCCTTCCGGGGAGCTGCGCGTCCCGCATGTGAACCATGACGAGTGTCAGGTCTGACTGTCAACAGTGGCGCGACCGTTCTGGAATTTCACCAGATTCCTCGACTCGTCCTTACTCCGAGGATGCTATACCCGTGCGGGGTCAGCTGCCGCCGTAACCCAGCTGCTGCGCGGTGTACTTCGCAGCCTCGGTGACCGGCACGGCTTGCACGGCGGTGCCGTAGGCACAGATCTCGGTCCAGACATCGCCGAGCTCGGTGGTGTCGAAGCGCATCCCGACGATGGCGTTGCCGCCGCGGTTGCGTGCCTCGTTCATCAACCGGCTCATCGCCTCGTTGCGGCTCTCGGCGAGGTTCTTGGTCATGCCCTGGAGCTCGCCGCCGAACATGCTCTTGAAGCCCGCGCCCATCTGCGAGAAGGCATTGCGCGATCGCACGGTGAGACCGAAGACCTCGCCGCACACCCGCTGGATCTCCCAGCCGGGGATGTCGTTGGTGGTGACCACAAGCATGTGGTGAGACTAGAGATTCATCGTGAATACGAAAAGACCCCCGACGTTCGTCGGGGGTCTTTTCGTCACGCGTCTACTCGCTGGCGGTGCCTGCGTTGGCCAGGTCCGCCTCGGCGGGCACGGCACGCTTGGGTCCACCGGTGAAGGTGAACCTGGCGTCCTCGCCCTGACCTTCGCCGTCCCAGTTCTCCACGTCGACGGTCACCAGCTGCCCCGGGCCGACCTCGTCGAAGAGGATCTTCTCGCTCAGGGCGTCCTCGATCTCGCGCTGGATGGTCCGGCGCAACGGCCGGGCACCCAACACCGGGTCGAACCCGCGCTTGGCCAACAGGGCCTTGGCCTTGTCGGTCAGCTCCATCTCCATGTCCTTGGTCTTGAGCTGCTTGGAGACCCGGCCCACCATCAGGTCGACCATCTGGATGATCTCGTCCTGAGTCAGCTGGTGGAACACGATGATGTCGTCGATGCGGTTGAGGAACTCCGGACGGAAGTGCTTCTTCAGCTCGTCGTTGACCTTCTGCTTCATCCGCTCGTAGTTGTTCTCGCCGCCACCCTGGGTGAAGCCGAGACCGACCGCCTTGCTGATGTCGGAGGTGCCCAGGTTCGAGGTGAAGATCAGCACGGTGTTCTTGAAGTCGACCGTGCGGCCCTGGCCGTCGGTCAGACGGCCGTCCTCGAGGACCTGCAACAGGGTGTTGTAGATCTCCTGGTGAGCCTTCTCGATCTCGTCGAACAACACCACCGAGAACGGCTTGCGCCGGACCTTCTCGGTGAGCTGGCCGCCCTCCTCGTAGCCGACGTATCCGGGCGGGGCACCGAACAACCGCGACGCGGTGAAGCGGTCGTGGAACTCGCCCATGTCGATCTGGATGAGCGCGTCGTCGTCGCCGAACAGGAACTCCGCCAGCGCCTTGGACAGCTCGGTCTTACCGACACCGGACGGGCCGGCGAAGATGAACGAGCCGGACGGGCGCTTGGGGTCCTTGAGGCCGGCGCGGGTACGCCGGATCGCCTTGGAGACGGCCTTGACGGCGTCCTCCTGACCGATGATCCGCTTGTGCAGCTCGTCTTCCATCCGCAGCAGCCGAGTGGTCTCCTCCTCGGTCAGCTTGAACACCGGGATACCGGTCCAGTTGCCGAGAACCTCGGCGATCTGCTCGTCGTCGACTTCCGCCACGACATCGAGATCACCTGAGCGCCACTGCTTTTCACGCTCGGCGCGCTGGGCGACCAGCTGCTTCTCCCGATCGCGCAGGTTCGCCGCCTTCTCGAAGTCCTGCGCGTCGATCGCGGACTCCTTCTCCCGGCGCGCGTCGGCGATCTTCTCGTCGAACTCGCGCAGGTCTGGCGGAGCGGTCATCCGGCGGATCCGCATCCGGGCGCCCGCCTCGTCGATCAGGTCGATCGCCTTGTCCGGCAGGAACCGGTCGTTGATGTAGCGGTCGGCCAGGGTGGCCGCCGCGACCATCGCGGCGTCGGTGATCGACACTCGGTGGTGCGCCTCGTAGCGGTCGCGCAGACCCTTGAGGATCTCGATGGTGTGCGCCACCGTCGGCTCACCGACCTGGACCGGCTGGAACCGGCGCTCCAGGGCGGCGTCCTTCTCGATGTACTTGCGGTACTCGTCGAGGGTGGTGGCACCGATCGTCTGCAGCTCGCCGCGGGCCAGCTTCGGCTTGAGGATCGACGCCGCGTCGATCGCGCCCTCGGCGGCACCCGCGCCGACGAGCGTGTGCAGCTCGTCGATGAACAGGATGATGTCGCCGCGGGTGTTGATCTCCTTGAGCACCTTCTTCAGGCGTTCCTCGAAGTCACCGCGGTACCGGCTGCCGGCCACCAGCGACCCGAGGTCAAGGGTGTAGAGCTGCTTGTCCTTCAGCGTCTCGGGGACCTCGCCGTGCACGATCGCCTGGGCCAGGCCCTCCACGACGGCGGTCTTGCCGACGCCGGGCTCGCCGATCAGCACCGGGTTGTTCTTGGTGCGCCGGCTCAGCACCTGCATCACCCGCTCGATTTCCTTCTCGCGGCCGATGACCGGGTCGAGCTTGCCCTCCATGGCGGCAGCGGTCAGGTTGCGGCCGAACTGGTCGAGCACCAGCGACGTCGACGGGTTACCGGACTCGCCGCCGCGGCCGCCGGTGCCGGCTTCCGCGGTCTCCTTGCCCTGGTAGCCGCTCAGCAGCTGGATGACCTGCTGGCGCACGCGGGTCAGCTCGGCGCCCAGCTTCACCAGCACCTGGGCGGCCACACCTTCACCCTCACGGATCAGGCCGAGCAGGATGTGCTCGGTGCCGATGTAGTTGTGGCCGAGCTGCAGCGCCTCGCGCAGGCTCAGCTCGAGCACCTTCTTGGCGCGGGGGGTGAACGGGATGTGCCCGGACGGGGCCTGCTGGCCCTGGCCGATGATCTCCTCGACCTGGCTGCGGACGCCCTCAAGTGAGATGCCCAGCGACTCCAGCGACTTGGCGGCTACGCCTTCACCCTCATGAATAAGGCCCAGCAGGATGTGCTCGGTGCCGATGTAGTTGTGGTTGAGCATCCGGGCTTCTTCTTGGGCCAGGACGACGACCCTGCGGGCACGGTCGGTAAATCTCTCGAACATCGTCGGTTACCTGCTCTCCATCACGATTAGGTACAGCGGTAGTCACCACGTACCTGTCGTCCACTCTAATGGCGGCCTCGGGAGGCGTCCTCCCTTGCCACCCATACCGCGTCTGCTGCGGTGCGGACTAAACACACCAACGCGGCAGGCCAACGAAACGTTTCCGGTATCGAACGCCCAGCGATTCGCCGCGAGCGAACGCGGCTGATCGCGCGGCGCGGCGGTGGTGAAGGGGCTGAACGGGCCGCCGTAGGGCCCTCCGCCAGGCCCTACGTCGCGGCGTGGAAGGCGTCGATGATGTCGGCCGGGATGCGGCCCCGGGTGGACACCTTGTGTCCGTTGCGACGGGCCCAGTCCCGGATCGCCGCACTCTGCTCTCGGTCGATGGAGGCTCGGCCTCGGCCGGCCGGGCCCGAGCGGCCGCGACGACGGCCGCCGACGCGGCGACTGGCCTCGACCCACTGCTTGAGATCGTTGCGAAGTTTCTGAGCATTCTTTGCAGAGAGATCGATCTCATAGCTCACACCGTCGAGCGCGAATTCGACCGTTTCATCCGCGGCGCCTGCCCCGTCGAAATCATCGACAAGAGTGACGGTAACTTTCTTGGCCATTGCCTCACTGAATCCTTAAGCCTGCGCACAACAACCGCCAGTAAGACGTCCTGCCTGCTGTGCGACTCAACACTGTGCCACCAATGTGCCACACGCGCACACGTCATTCAACAAGGATTGGATCGGCGCACTTCAGCCGTGTCGGCGAACAATCGGGAACAAAACCGTTTCCCGAATTGACAACCCGGTGAGAACCATCAGCAGGCGATCGATGCCCATTCCTGTTCCGGTGGTCGGTGGCATCCCGTATTCCATCGCCGCGAGGAAATCCTCGTCGAGGGCCATCGCCTCGTCATCCCCGGCCGCCGCCGCCCGTGCCTGGGCCTCGAACCGCTCACGCTGCACGATCGGGTCGACGAGTTCGGAGTATCCGGTCGCCAACTCGACTCCGCGCACGTACAGATCCCACTTCTCCGTCACACCAGGAATACTGCGGTGCTGCCGGGTCAGCGGTGTGGTCTCGACCGGAAAATCCTTGACGAATGTCGGAGCCCACAACGTGTCACCGACTATGTGCTCCCACAGCTCTTCGACGAGCTTCCCGTGCCCGTAGCCACGGTCGCGCGGGATCTCCAGATCCAACCGGTCGGCAATCGCGAGTAAGTAATCCAAAGATGTGTCGGGAGTGATCTCTTCACCGAGAGCTTGCGACAGCGACGGGTACATTTGAATCGACGGCCATTCACCGTCGAGGTCATAGATTGAGCCATCCGGCAATGGCACTTGCCGGGTTCCGATCGCCTCATCCGCCACTTCTTGAATAACTTCGCGGGTGACGATCGCCGAATCGTCATACGTTCCCCAAGCCTGATAAGTCTCGAGCATGGAAAATTCCGGTGAATGCGTCGAATCGGCGCCTTCGTTTCGGAAGTTCCGATTCAGCTCGAAAACCTTCTCCAAGCCACCCACCACACACCGCTTGAGGAACAACTCCGGCGCGATCCGCAGGTACAAGTCGGCGTCCAGCGCGTTGGAGTGGGTGACGAACGGCCGCGCGGCCGCACCGCCGGCCAGCGTCTGCAGCATCGGGGTCTCGACTTCGAGGAACCCGCGGCGTTCCAGCGCATGGCGCACGGCCCGCACGACGGCGATGCGCTGCCGAGCCACCGACCGGGCCTGGGGGCGCACGATCAGGTCGACGTAGCGCTGCCGGACCCGGGACTCCTCGCTCATCTCCTTGTGTGCGACGGGCAGCGGGCGCAGCGCCTTGCTGGCCATCAACCAGGAGTCGGCCAACACCGACAGCTCGCCGCGCCGCGAGCTGATCACCTCGCCGTGTACGAACACGATGTCGCCGAGGTCGACCTCGGTCTTCCAGGCCTCCAGCGCCTCCTCGCCCACTCCGGCCAGGCTGATCATGGCCTGCAGCTGGGTGCCGTCGCCTTCCTGCAACGTGGCAAAACACAGCTTGCCCGAGTTCCGGGCGAACACCACCCGGCCGGTGACACCCACGGTGTCCCCGGTGGCGGCGTCGGCTTCCAGATCCGGATAGGCCGCCCGGATCTCGGCCAGCGAATGGGTGCGCGGCACCGCGACCGGGTAGGGGTCTTTTCCGTCGGCGAGCAGGGCCTCGCGCTTGCCCTGGCGAATCCGGAACTGTTCGGGGACGGCGTCGGCGCCCGCGTGGTCGGTATCCGGAGTATCTGCAGAGCTCACGACGTGCCAGCTTAAATGAGGTCATGACCTCGCTCCTAAACGCGGCGGCGGTGGCCGCGCTGGGCGACGACCCGGTGGACTGGCGATTCAAGGGTCTGCCCGTCGCGTGGTCGGGCCGCACCCCGGCGCAGATCTGTGCCGACACCCCCGATCTGGTCGCCGCCGGACCGCTGGGACCGGTGTGCGTGCTGTCCGCCGCCGCGCTGAGCCACAACCTGTCCACGATGGCGCGCTGGTGTGCGCGCCGCGGCGTCGAGCTCGCCCCGCACGGCAAGACGCACATGTCGCCGCAGCTGCTGGGCCGGCAGTTCGCCGCGGGCGCAACCGCGGTGACGGCGGCCACGATCAGTCAGGTACGCACCTATCGGGCGTTCGGGGTCCGCGAGGTGGTGCTGGCCAACGAGCTGGTCGACTCCGCGGGACTGACCTGGCTGGCCGCCGAGCTCGACACCTGCCCCGAGTTCCGGCTGATCTGCTGGGTGGACTCGGTGCGCGGGGTGGCACTGATGACCGAGGCGCTGCACAACGCCGGTGCCCGGCGTCACGTCGACGTCTGCGTCGAGGTCGGCGCGCCGGGCACCCGCACCGGCTGCCGGGACGACGCCACGATCGACGCGGTGACCGCTGCCGTTCTCGCCAGCCCGCGGCTGCGACTGGCCGGGGTGGCCGGCTACGAGGCGGCACTGGGCCACGACGTGTCGGCCGCCGGTGTCGAGCGGGTGCGCGAGTATCTGCTGTGGATGCGCGCGGTGGCCGACCGGCTGGCTCCGTCGTGCGAGGTGCCCGACATGGTCGTGACTGCGGGTGGCAGTACGCATTTCGACCTGGTGGCGCAGACCCTGACCGGCGACTGGCGTACCGTCCTGCGTAGCGGCGCCTACCTGACCAACGACGACGGGCTGTATCTGCGCACCTCGCCGCTGACCAGGCCCGGCGCCGGACCCGGCGGATTCGTGGCGGCGATGGCGGTGTGGGCGCAGGTGTGCTCGCGCCCGGAGCCGGGGCTGGCGTTACTGACGATGGGCCGCCGCGACGTGTCCTTCGATCAGGATCTCCCTGTGCCGCAACGAATTCTGCTCAACGGAAAGTGGTCCGACCACTGCCTGGCGGGGTGCCGGGTCGTCAAGCTCAACGATCAGCACGCGTTCCTGGAGTTGACACCGTCGGCGCAGCGGGTCGTCGACGTCGGCAGCTGGATCGCGTTCGGGGTGTCGCATCCGTGCACGGTGTTCGACAAGTGGCAGCTGATCCCGGTGCTCGACGAGCGCGGCAGGGTGATCGAGCTGGTGCGAACGTTCTTCTAGCGATTTCGGCGCGCAAACCGCCGCTGCGCGAACGAAAACGCGCCGAAATCCCTGTCAGCGGGTGCGGCGCTGGTTGTCGCGGTTGCGCTCGTAGACCATCCGCAACCCGTCGAGAGTCAGGTACTGATCGTAGTGCGACACGGTGTGCAGGTCAGGCAGCATCAGCGGCGCGGAGTGCCCGGTGGCGACGACGGCCACGTCGGAGCCGGCGAACCCGTCGACGTCCTCGCGGATGCGATTCACCAATCCGTCCACCAGGCCGGCGAATCCGAACAGCGCACCCGACTGCATGCACTCCACCGTGTTCTTGCCGACCACCGATCGCGGCCGAGTCAGCTCCACGCGGCGCAATGCCGCCGAGCGCGCGGCGGCCGCATCCGAGGACACCTGGACACCGGGAGCGATTGCCCCGCCGAGGAATTCGCCCTTGGCCGAAACCACGTCGACACAGATCGACGAGCCGAAATCGACCACGATGGCCGCCGACGAGTACTTGGCGTAGGCCGCCAGGCAGTTGACGATCCGGTCGGCGCCGACCTCCTTGGGATTGTCGACCAGAAGCGGGATGCCGGTGCGCACGCCCGGCTCGATCAGCACGTGCGGCACCGAGGGCCAGTACTGGTCGAGCATGATCCGGACCTCGTGCATCACCGAGGGCACGGTGGACAGCCCGGTCGCGCCGGTCAGCCGCTCGGAGTCGTCGCCGATCAGGCCCTCGATGGTGAGCGCCAGTTCGTCGGCGGTGACCTCTGGCTCGGTGCGAATTCGCCAGTGCTGGGTCACCTTTGCGTGATCACCTGATCCGGAGATCAGCCCGACGACAGTGTGCGTGTTGCGGACGTCGATGGCCAGCAGCACGGCTAGCCCACCGTCCGCGGTGACAGCAGACCGGTGACGTCTTCGGGCACGTACGCCGGATCGTCTCCCAGGTCGATCTGGCGGTTGTCGGCGTCGACGAACACCACCCGCGGCCGGTAGGCCCGGGCCTGCGCGTCCTCCATCACGCCGTAGGCGATCAGGATGACCAGATCCCCCGGGTGAACCAGATGGGCAGCCGCACCGTTGATCCCGATCACTCCCGTGCCGCGTTGCCCGGTGATCACATAGGTTTCCAGACGCGCACCGTTATCGATGTCGACGATCGTCACCTGCTCACCCTCGAGCAGGTCGGCGGCCTCCATCAGATCGGCGTCCACGGTCACCGAACCGACATAGTGCAGGTCGGCGTGCGTCACCGTGGCACGGTGAATCTTGGACTTCAGCATTGTCCGGAACATCAGTTCCTCCAAGTGATTTCGGGATGGTCACCATTGCCGTCCGCTCCTGGCGGGGCGGTGTCGGTCGACAGGTCGACGGCGATGTTGTCCAACAGCCGGGTGGTGCCCAGCCGGGCGGCGACCAGCAGCCGGGCTGGGCCGTAGGCCGGGGCGGGCTCCAACCGCGGCCCGCGGACCTCCAGGTAGTCGACCTCGATCGCCGGTACCTCGTCGAGCACCGCCCGCGCGGCGTCCAGTGCCGAACTCGCGCCGCCGGCAGCGGCATACATGCCGGCCAGCAGCGCCGAGGACAGCGCGGTTGCCTGTTCGCGTTCCTCGAGACTGAGGTAGCGGTTGCGCGAGGACATGGCCACGCCGTCCGACTCCCGTACGATCGGCACGCCGACGACACGCACGTCGATGTTGAGGTCGTCGACCATCTGCCGGATCAACACCAGCTGCTGATAGTCCTTCTCGCCGAAGAACGCCCGATCCGGCGCCACGATCTGCAGCAGCTTGCACACCACGGTCAGCATTCCGGCGAAATGTCCTGGTCGCGAAGCGCCTTCAAGCTGCGCGCCCAACGGCCCGGGATGCACCGTGGTGCGCGGGCCGTCGGGATACATCGCCGACACGGTCGGTGCGAACACCACCTCGACACCTTCGGCACCCAGCAGCTCCAGGTCGGAATCAAGCGTGCGCGGGTAGGCGTCGAGATCTTCACTGGGCCCGAACTGCAAGGGATTGACGAAGATCGACACCACGACCACCGCGCCGGGCACGCGCTTGGCGGCGCGCACCAGCGCCAGGTGCCCGTCGTGCAGCGCACCCATGGTGGGCACCAGCATCACCCGGCGGCCCGTGTGCCGCAGCGCGCGGGTGACGTCGGACACCGTCTTCGGCGTCGGATACACGTTGAGCTGTCCGGCGGTGAACTGCGGGCCCGCGCTCATCGTTGCCGCCCTTGCCCGGACCAGTCGGCCAACACCTCAAAAACCTCCTTGGGAGCGTGCGCACGCTGGGCGGTGCGCAGCGAGTTTGCGCAATAGGCTTGCGCCAGTTGAGAATCCACGTGATCGAGAGCAGCCAGGTGGCCGGCGACGGCGGCGGCGTCGCCGCGCGCCACCGGACCGGTCAGGGCGGCCTGACCGCGCTGCAGGGTGTTCTCCAGAGCCGCCCGGGCCAGCGGGCCGACGATCCGTTCCGCCAGCCCGCCTGGGGCCTGCACCACGAGTTCCTGGCCCAGCAACTCCTGACCGGACAGGGCGCTGCGCAGTGCGTCCAGCGCATCGGCGACCACCGTGACGATGTGGTTGCTGGCATGGGCCAGGGCCGCGTGGTAGAGCGTGCGCGCCCCCTCGGGGACCCCGAACGGCTCCCCGCCGATCTCCAGCACCAGCGACTGGGCTATCGCGTACCCGATCTCGTCGGCGGCGGTGACCCCGAAGCAGCTGTCGGACAGTCGCGCGATGTCCTCGTCGGCGCCGGTGAACGTCATCGCCGGGTGGATGGCCAGCGGCACGCAGCCCTGCTCGGCCAGCGGGCGCAAGATCGCGACACCGTTGGCGCCCGAGGTGTGCACGACGATGGTTCCGCGCCGTACCGCTGCGGTGGCGGCAAGGCCGTTGACCAGGCCGGGCAACTCGGCGTCCGGCACGGTCAGCAGCAGCAGCTCAGCCCGGTCGGCGACGTCGGGAACCGGCAGGATCTCGGTGTCGGGGAGCCGCCGCTCGGCGAGCCGACGCGACGCCGTCGAGATCGCACTGCAGGCCACCACCACGTGCTCGGCCCGTTCCAGCGCGACACCGAGCGCGGTGCCGACGCGACCGGCCGAGACGATGCCGACCTTCAGGCGGGCCGGGCGCAAGCCGCTGGGGGTCCCCACGTAGACGACCTCGCTGACGTCAATGAGTGTGTTCGTTCCGGTCCTGTGTCAGGTACCGGACGGTCCCGACAACTCTAACCCGGCCGCCGCGGCCGGATCCCGGCCAGGCGGGTGCCGACGGTTCGGGGCTCAGTCCTCGCGCCGGCGCCGGCGGCCACCACCGGTGGAACTGCCGTTGGCCTGCAGCCGGGCCAGCAGGTCGGCGACCGACTGGCCGCCGGTCTGCTCACCGTCGCGGGCCCGGCGGCGGGGTTCCTCGTCTTCCTCGCCGCGATGCCGGGCCGGCGGCGGGGCGGTCATGGCCGGCTGGCCGGGACCGGATCCGTCGACCGCATGCCGGGAGCGGGGGGCGGGTTCGGGCGGCGGCTGCATGACCGGTTCGGGTCGCGGCTGAGGTTGGGGTTC
>NZ_BEWG01000128.1 GCF_002723835.1 Mycobacterium sp. shizuoka-1
ATCGAGGGTCTACACGAGCTCTCACGGCGTCCGCGGTCCTCGCCGGGGCAGACCACGGTCGAGGTCGAGGATCTGATCGTGTTGCGGCGCAAGCAGCTGGTCGAGCAGGGCCGTGATCACGGTGCTCAGTCGATCGTGTGGTCGTTGCAGCGCGAGGGTATTGCGGTGCCGGCGGTGTCGACGGTGTGGCAGATCCTGACCCGGCGCGGGGCAATTACGCCGCAACCGCAGAAACGGCCGAAGTCAGCGACCAAGCGGTTCTGCTTCGATCGGCCCAACGAGTGCTGGCAATCCGATTGGACCGGATGGGCGCTGGCCGACGGCACCCCGGTGGGGATCGCGGGCAGCCTCGATGACCACTCCCGCTACCTGGTGGGGTTACGTGCGTGTGCCGGTGACGCCGACGCCGCGCTCGTCTGGGAGGTGATCCTGGCCGGTATCGACGAATGTGGGATCCCGTCGATGTCGTTGTCGGATAACGGACTTGTCTATACCGGGCGGTTCCGCGCCTATGAATCGGCGTTCGAGACCAACCTGCGAGCCCTGGGCGTTCGGACCATCAATTCGGCGCCGTTTCACCCGCAGACCTGCGGCAAGATCGAACGGTCCTGGCAGACGATGAAAAAGTGGCTCACCGCCCGCGAACCCGCCGCCACCCTCGACGAGCTCAACACGCTACTCGAGCAGTTCCGCAGCTTCTACAACCACCAGCGGCCCCATCGCGCCCACCGCGGGGCCACCCCCGCCGAGGTGTTCGCCGCCGCCGCCAAAGCCCGACCCGCCGACCATCCGGTTCCAGCACCAATCGTGGTCAGCCGCCACATCGTTGGCGAAACCTCGGGATACATCTTCGTCGCGCCCTACAAGGTCAACGTCGGCCTGCGCTGGGCCGGCCACACCTGCGACGTCATCCGCGACGGTGAGCACATCACCATCCTCAGCGGCACAACTCTGG
>NZ_BEWG01000129.1 GCF_002723835.1 Mycobacterium sp. shizuoka-1
CAATCACCACCGACCCCACACCGGCATCGGCGGAATGACACCAATCGAGCGCCTACGCGTTCACAACCTACCCGTGAAGAACACCTAGGCGAGTGAAGGTCGAGGCTCGCTGACGCTCGTCGCATCACCGCGGCCACTCCCGTGAGATCGGCTTTCACGGTGTCCCGGCGCGGGGCCGGCTTCGTGGTTCTGACCGCGGGGCGTGCGGACACGGCCGACCCGGTGCGCCTGTCCGGAGCCGAGTGTCTCGGCCCGCTGTCGGCGCTCGAAGCGCCGCCGGCCGGGGCGGAGTCGGTCACGTCCGCGTGGGCGACACCGGTCCCGCAGGCCAGGGCTGCGCCCATACCCAGCGTTATCGCACCGAGCCCCAACCAGTTGGCAGATCCCGCTGTGCTGCCCCGCTGCACTGGATTACCCATCGTTCCTCCACTCACTTACAAACCATCGTGCATGTTTGTTTTTACTGTAATGTAGATCACTCTCCGGCGGCAAGTACGACCCGGCCGCACCCAGCGCCGGATCCGTCCCGCCCGGCGCTAGGGATGCACGCGGCGCTTCGAGTGCCCTGTCGCGCGGGCCGCATCGGGGTCCGGCGCCACGGCGCGCGGCGCGGGCGAGGAACCCAGACCCGATCTCGGCGCCGGGCGCCCCGGCCGGTCCCCGTCGTAACCGGTGTTGATGATCTTGCGTAGCGGCTTGTCCAACGCATCGACGGCCTTGTCCGGCACGCCGATGGCCCGCAGCGGTCGCGTCAGGGGCAGCTCGTCGGTGGGCACCACGATGTGGGTGGTGGTACCCCCCAGCGAGTTGGTGGTGGTGGTGACCACGTTGCGCGGATCGTCGAGATCCACGCCGCCCTTGTTGGGATGCAGATAAACCACCCCGGCAAGCGCGTTCAGATCGGCAAGCAGATTCAGTGGGTGGTCCGGAAAGTCGGCGTAGCCGTCGTATTCGTGCACGATTTCGGTTGTGTCATAGGGTGTTTCGACCGGAGCCTGCGGGATCGTGGCATCCAGGATGGGAATGTGCAGGTGCGGGAGCTTCGCCAGGAGCCCGCCATCTCTGTTGGTGGGGTCACCGATGGTCACAAAAGAGATGTCCGCCGGCGGGTCGGGTTGGGCCATCAAGGCCCGCTTCTCGTAGTTGACCACCACCGCACCCTGACTCAGCCCCACCACCGTCACCGGGCCGTCCGCGTCCGCCACCGCGCTGTCGAGATTCGCCACCCCGATCGCCACCGACCGGTCCAGCGTCAGCTTCCCCCGGAACGGCCACAGTTGCGCCGGATAGCGCACACCGACCGGATCCGGGTCGCCGAAGATGCCCTGTTCGTACAGTGCGTGCATCATCCGCTCCGACGGCATGCTGGTCCCCGTGCCGCCGACGACCAGCACCTCGCCGGCGGCCGGATCCGCCGGGGCATCGGCCAGCGCGACCGCGGGTGTCCCGAGCGACGCCACCACGGTCAGCATCGCGAAACCGCTATATACCGCCGCACGACCGGTGCCACGACCTGATCCCATGTGAACTCCTGACCCTCCTGGCTGAGCGCGGGTGACCCAACAAACAATCCTGAATGTATGTGACTTGAACCATAGCAGGATCGCGCTCACCGACCCGAGACTCTTGCGGCCGGCCCCGGCGTACCACCGCCCGTCCTTATCGGCGCTGTCCGGGGTTTCGCAAGCCGCACCGATCAGCGCGGCGACTCGACGGGATGGGCGACTCAGGCGCCCGGGGCCGCGTGAGCGCCGTGTCCCTTCTGCCGATACATCGCCAGGTCGGCGTGGGTGAGCAACGAGTCGAGGGTCTCCCCGTCGCGCGGGAACAGGCTCACGCCGACACTGCCGGCCAGGTGTACATCGATGCCGTCGACCGGTAGCGGCGCCCCGAGCGCCTCGACGATCCGCCGCGCCGTGGCCTCGGCCCGGTCGGCGTCGCAGGGCGGAAGAAGCAGGACCAGGAATTCGTCGCCGCCGAGGCGCGCGACGGTATCTGGCGGCCCGACCAGTCCGAGCAACCGCTCGCCCACGGCCCGCAGCACGGCGTCACCGAAAGCGTGGCCGTAACGGTCGTTGACCACCTTGAAGCGGTCCATGTCGACGAACAGCACCGCGAACATGTCGGCGCTGCTGCGGGCGAGCGCGATGGCGTGCTCGACGCTCTGTACGAGCAGATTGCGATTGGCCAGCCCGGTCAAGGCATCGTGAGTGGCCAGGTGGCGCAACCGGCGTTCGGCATGCCGGTATTCGGTGATGTCGCGAAACGACCAGATTCGTCCGTAGCTGCGGCCGTCCCGGCCGATCACCGGGCCGGAGAGCCGGTGCAGTATGGTGCCGTCGACGAGTTCCACCTCGTCGGAACTCGTCTCGTCCGAACGTTCCGGCATCGATGTGCCGAACGTTTCCGGGTCTTTGGTCCGGCCGATGATGAATTCGAGCAATCGGGCGTCGGCGATCTCGGGAGGAATCCCCCACACATCCCTGAACCGTTGATTGTGGATGATGGTTCGATTGTCACGATCCACGACCAGGATCGCGTCCGGGGCGTTCTGCACCATGGCCTCGAAAAGGGCGGTCTCCGTACGTAATTGCTCTTCCATGCGCTTCTGCTCGCTGATGTCGACACCGATGCCCATCCAGCCGGGCCGGCCGTCGTAGTCGAATCGCAACGCCTGAAACACATGCGGCGCCTCGGTCCCGTCTTTGAACACATACCGCATCTCACCCCTGGTGGTACCGCTCTCGAAGAGCCCGTCGATCAAGTCGGCGGCCAGCCCGCGGTCTGACGCGGCGATGAACTCGAACGGGTGCATCGCCGCCAGATCCTCGTCGGAGTACCCCGTCGTCTGCGCCATGGTCCGATTCCAACGCAGCAGTCGCATGCCCTCGTCGTAGTGGAAGAAGATGCCCGGCAGGCTGTTGATGATCGCGTCGGCGTAGTCGCGCTCCTGACTCACCTTCGCCTCGGCGCGCCTGCGATCGGTGACGTCTCGGCCGAGGAGGGTGAAGACGTCGCCCTCGGCGGCGAGCAACGACCAGACGACATGCCGGATGTCGCCGGAGCGGTGCCTACAGCGACACTCGACGTCGCAGATCACCTCGCCGCGCGCGGCGGCCCGCACCGCGGCCAGCATGGACTCGACGTCCTCGTCGTGGATCAGGGTGGCGAACGCCGACCCGGCCAACTCTTCGGGCCGGTAGCCCAACATCGATTCGGCCGCCGCACCGGCGACGACCACGTCGCCGCGGTGGTCGACCGACACGATCACGTCCTGCGAGTGCCTCAGCAGCAGTCCGGCCAAGCGCTCCTGGTGGCCGGCCGCGCGCTCGGCGACCCGCACGAGTGCCCGGCCCAGGCCGGCCGCGTCACTTGATGAGAGGTAGTCGGCGGCCCCCCGCCGTATCAGTTCGACGGCGACATCGACCGCCGGCCGGTCCGACACCACGACAACCGGACTCCCGCTCAGCGCGCTCCTCTGCAGAACCGTTGGCGCCCAATCGTCGTCGACGATTACGACCTCAGCGCGCCAGTCGCGGACATCGTCGGGATGCCGAGTCCGGTCGACGTGCACATCCGAACCGGTATCGCGAAGGGCATCGCCGAGGATGGCGGGGTCGGCGAAGGGATCGCCCACCACCAACACCCGCCGGATCGCCATGCCTCATCCCAACCTTTGGCAGCCGTCTGGAACTCCGTAGGGAAAGCGTGCCAGACGAAGGACCGGGAGGTGACCCGAGACTCTTGCGACATATGCAACTTTGCGCATATATTTCCGGGCATGGGATCGGGACACGACCACAGCCACGGCGGCGGCGATGCGCGGGTGAGCCGAATGCTCATCGCCGCGGGCATCTTGACCGTGTTCTTCGTCGTCGAGCTGACCACCGCGCTGATGATCGACTCGATCGCGCTGCTTGCCGACGCCGGCCACATGCTCACCGACCTGGTGGCCATGTTCATGGGGCTGACCGCGGTGTTACTGGCCCGCCACGGTCCCGCGTCGGCGGCGCGGACCTACGGCTGGCATCGCGCCGAGGTGTTCACCGCCGTGGCCAACGCCGTGCTGCTGCTCGGCGTCGCCGCGTTCATCCTCTACGAGGCGATCGAGCGGCTCGGCAACGCGCCGGAGATCCCCGGCGTCCCGATGATCGTGGTGGCCATCACCGGCCTGGTCGCCAACTTCGCCGTGGTGCTCCTGCTGCGCTCACAGTCGCAGGAGAGCCTGGCGGTCAAGGGCGCCTACATGGAGGTGGTGGCCGACACCGTCGGCAGTATCGGCGTGCTGATCGCCGGCATCGTGAACGTGACAACCCACTGGCCCTACGCCGACGTGGTGGTCGCGGTGTTCGTCGCGCTCTGGGTACTGCCGAGGGCGATCGGGCTGGCCCGCGCCGCGCTGCGGATCCTGTCCGAGTCGTCACCGCAACACATCGACGTCGACGAACTGCGCGCCGCGCTGGCCGCCGTCAACGGGGTCACCGAGGTGCACGACCTGCACGTGTGGACGCTGGTGCCCGGCAAGGACATGGTGACCGCCCACCTCACCAGCACCGGGGACTCCGACCGCGTGCTCGACGACGCGAGGGCGGTGCTGTCGGCTCGCGGGCTCGACCACGCCACCGTCCAGGTCGAGCCGCCCGGATGCGCTGACGGCTGCCCCGGTCAAACCGACTGGTGAGCTAGTTGACCGCCCCGCCGCGCTGGCCCATCGGCCTGCGAGCGGCGATCAGCACCGCGATCCCGGCCACGGCGGGCTGGGCCGCCGGGGCGATGGGTTCCGGGTTGATCGCGACGCTGGGCGCGTTCACCGCCCGCTTCGGCGGCGACCGCCCGTACGCCAACCGCGCGATCGAGCTGGCGACGGTCGCGGTGTCGCTCGCCGCGGCGGTCGCCCTGGGCGACTGGTCCGCCGAGGTGCCGTGGATCGGCGTGCTGACGGTGTCGGCGGTAGCGGTCGCGGCGGTGTGGTTGTGCAATGCGCTGGCCGTCGGGCCGCCCGGGGCGTACGTGTTCGTGGTGGCCTGCGCGGCCGGTATCGGGGTGTCGGCCGCCCACCTGGCGCCCTGGACCGTCGGCCTGCTGGTGCTGGGCGGCGGCGCGGTGGCCTGGCTGGTGCAGATGGCCGGCGCGCTGGTCGGCTTCCGCAAGCCCGAGCGCACGGCAGTGGCCGCCGCGGCCGCTGCCGTCGCCGACTACCTCGAGGCCGCCGGATCCCCCCAGGAACGCGCGGCCCGCCACCGCGCTGCCGGCGCCCTGCACCGGTCGTGGAGCGTGCTGGTCAACTATCAGCCGCTGCCCGCGCCACCAACCAGCGTGCTGCACCGGCTGCGTGCGGCCAACCACGCGGTGCACGTCCTGTTCAGCACGGCGGTGGCCGCGGCCGCGGACGGCCGTGCCCCCGCGGCCGGCGCGGCCGAGAAGGCCCGCAGGCTCGGTGCCCTGGCATTGGCACCGGAGACAGTGGCGACCCGCCCGGCCGACCGAATCCCGCTGGGCAGCCCGCCGCTGGCGACGGTTCTGCGGCGGGCCGTCAGCCCCGGCTCGCACATCCGCCACGTGATGGCACGGGTCGCGATCGGTGCGCCACTGGCCGGAGCAGCGGCGATGTCGCTGGGGATCGACCACGCCTACTGGGCGATGGCGGCCGCGGTACTGGTCCTGCACCAGGGCGCCGACCGCAGCCGCACCCTGCGCCGCGGCGCCGAGCGGCTGCTCGGTACCTGGGTGGGCCTGGGACTGGCCGGAGTGATCCTGTCGCTGCATCCGCACGACCTGTGGCTGGTGCTGCTACTGGCGGCGCTGAATTTCGCCATCGAACTCCTGGTGGTCGGAAACTATGCCCTGGCAACGGTTTTCATCACGACGGCGGCGCTGACGATCTCCTCGGGAACCCATGCGGTGGACATCGGTCACCTGCTGGCGGCCCGCGGCATCGACACCCTGATCGGCTGTGCGGTCGGCGTGGCGGTGTACCTGGTGGCCAGCCGATGGCAGGAGTCGACCCGGTTGACCGACGCGATCGCGCGCACGCTGGAGGCGGCTGCGGCGGTCTTCGGCCACCTCGCCACCGGCGATGCCGCCGGGCTGGCGGCCCGCGCGGCCCGCCGCGACCTGCAGACCGCCACGA
>NZ_BEWG01000130.1 GCF_002723835.1 Mycobacterium sp. shizuoka-1
GTTCAACGGTAGAACGGGGCCTTTGCAAGGCTCAGATCGGGGTTCGATTCCCCGTGGCTCCACTTCTGTGGGTCGGCACTGACCGCTGGCATCGTGGCCGAGATCGATTACCTGGCTGCGGTATCTGGGTGACCCAAGTTCAATTGGTCTTGCGACTGTCGTCCGCGGCGTTTCAGAGGGTTGTTTGGCCGGGTAGTGAGTCGAGTTGGATGAGGACTCCGAGGAGGTTGGCTACTCCCCAGTGGTCGGTGAGTTGGCCGTTGTGGACTCGGAAGACATCGACGGTGTCAAACGAGATGGGTCGGCCGGTGGGGGCGATGCCGAGGAATTCTCCGTGGTGGGTGCCACGGTAGGTCTTGAAGGTGGTGACTTTATCGTCGTCGACTGTCTGCCAGTGGATTTCGGCGTGCAGGTCCGGGAACGCTGTGCGTAATCCGGTGTAGAGGGCTCGGACACCTTCTTTGTCGGGGGTGATGCCGGGTTGAGGTGTGTGGTCGGTGAAGCCGTCGGCAAACAGTTCGTCGAACACGGTGAAGTCGCCGCCGCCTTGGACTTGCTCGGTGTTGCGTCGGACCAGGTCTTTGAAGACCTCACGGTTGTCGGTCATCTCTGTTGTGTCCTAGCTGGTCGGGATGTATTCGATGAAGGTTCTGGCGGGCAGTGGGCCGCCGGGGAATTCGTGGAGCGCTCCACCGCCGGCGAGGGTACCGAGGTTGATCGGTGTGTAGTCCAGCGACTCGATGAGTGCGGCGATGACGGTGTGCGCGTCGGGGTGGTCGCTGGAGTGGAAGAGCAGTTTTCGGCCGCCGGAGACGACAGGTCCGTCTGCATAGCTTTCCGGGGTCATGTGGTTGAACGCCTTGATCACCTGCGCGGTGGGGGCGAGGTTGGCGATGACTTCGCTGGAGGTCAGCCCGCCGAGGTCGGCTTTGGTGAAGGTGGGGGCTTCCAGCGGGTTGGTGGTATCGACCAGGATGCGGTCGGTGAGGTCACCCGCCGCGTCCAGTGCGGCGGGCACTTTGCCCCATGGGACGGCCAGGAAGACCACCTCGTGGTCGGCGGCCTGGGCGACGGTGCCGGCGGTCAGGCTCAGTGGTGCGGCGAGTGCGGCCAGGGTGTCGCCGCCGCGGCTGTTGCTGATGGTGACGTCGTGGCCGACGGCGGCCAGCTGCGTTCCGACGGCTTGGGCGATGTTGCCGGCGCCGATGAATCCGATCTTCATGTGGGTGTCCTACTTTCCGGTGATGTTGTGGGAGGCCAGCCAGGCCAGGGTGGTGTCGGCGACGTCGCGCCAGCCGTGGTCGATGGTCAGGGAGTGCCCGCGGCCGTCGAATTCGTGAAACTCGGTGATAGCCGTCGATTTCGCGTACTGCTTGAAGGCCGCCTTGGCGCTGACGTGGGGCACGGTGTGGTCGGCGGTGCCGGCGGTGATCAGCAGCGGACCCCGGGTGGCGTTGGCGGTGTCGACCTTTGCTGGCGAATTCGGGGTGAAGTTGGCCAGTCCGGCCTCGAACAGCGGCTTGCCCGGGGAGGGGATGGCCCACTTTTCCCACAGTTGGTCGGATTCGGCTGCGGTGAGGGCGTTTCCGAAGCCGTAGCGGAACTGGCTGACACTCAAGGCTTTGGCACGGCCACGGTTGAGCGGGTTGCCCAGCACGGGGAATGCGGAGCGGAGCTGGGCGACTGGGAGAGGTCTGACTCCTTTGATGGGGGCGGGGTCGATGGCCACCGCGGCGGCGACCAGGTTCTGTCCCAGCAGTTTCTGGGCGATCAGGCCGCCGAAGGAATGCCCGATGACAACTGGTGGGGTGTCGAATTGCTTGACGATTCCGGCGAAGTGCTCGGTGAGATCGTCGATGCCGAATCCTGCCTGCGCCGCGGGGTTTTCTCGGGTTGCGGCGACGGTGTCGGCTTCCCCCGGCCATGCGGGCGCGACCCCCTGGTGGCCGTGTTCGGCGAAGTGGTCGATCCACGGTTGCCACGCGCTGTGGGCGATCCACAGGCCGTGGATGAATACGATGTCGGTCATGATGTGCCGGTGTCCTCTCGGGGCTGGCGGGTAAGACGCGGTTAGAGGGTGTAGCCGCCGTCGATGTTCCAGGTGACGCCGGTGACGAATCCGGCCTCGGGCAGCGCGAGATAGGCCACGGCGCTGGCGATATCGGCGGGTTGGCCGTAACGTCCGAGTGCGGTGAGGCTGCGCATGTGGTCGGCGAAGTCGCCTTCGTCGGGGTTCATGTCGGTGGCGGTGGGACCGGGCTGGACGTTGTTGACGGTGATCCCGCGGGGGCCGAGTTCGCGGGCCAGGCCGCGGGTCAGGCCCGCGACGGCCGCTTTGGTGGTGGAGTAGATCGAGATGCCGGGCACCGGGACGCGGTCGGCGTTGACGCTGCCGATGGTGATGATCCGCCCACCGGAGCCCAGGTGCGGCACGGCGGCGCGGACGGCGGCGAACACCCCGCGCACGTTGACCGCGATCAGGCGATCGAACTCCTCGAGCGGGAACTCTTCGATCGGCGCACCATGGGCCACGCCGGCGTTGTTGACCAGGATGTCGAGCCCGCCGAGCGCGGTCACGGTCTGCTCCACCGCGGAGGTGATCGCCTCCACGTTGCCGCTGTCGGCGCGGATCGCCACGACCTGTGCACCGGACGCGGAGGCTTCGGCGACGAGTTTGTCGGCCTGCTCGGGTGAGGAGTGGTAGGTGAACGCGACAGCCGCGCCGTCAGCGGCCAGGCGGGCTACGGTGGCCGCGCCGATCCCGCGGGATCCGCCGGTGACCAACGCTCGCCGCCCGGCCAGCGGGCGCACGGTGTTGGTGGTGGCGGTGTCAGTGGTGGTCATTGGTCGCTCTCTTTCATCTGGATCGGGACTTTCGAACCGATCGGTTACTAAGTATGATCAGGTAAAGCCGCTGACGCACCGCCACATTCCAGACTGTGGCGCGGATCACAGGAGGTGATCGGATGGCGATGGGACGGCCCCGCGAGTTCAATCCTGAGGACGTTCTCGACAAGGCGATGACCCTGTTCTGGGAGCACGGCTATGACGGGGTGTCGATCAGCGACCTGACATCAGCCACGGGGGTCAACCGGCGGAGTCTGTATGCCGAGTTCGGCTCCAAGGAGCAACTGTTCTACAAGGCGGTGGACCGCTACCTGGCCGGGCCCGGCGGGTTCGTCGGCGCGGCCATGGCC
>NZ_BEWG01000131.1 GCF_002723835.1 Mycobacterium sp. shizuoka-1
ATTCACTTTTCAGTGATTCCCCGTGGTGGGGAAGGTTTAGTTTTGGTGGTGGGGTGCAGTGGTTTGACTGCTGTGGTGTGGTTGCGGGCATGATGTGCGTTTTACAAGGTCCGAAACAATGGTTGTTTGTTTTGGTTGTTGTAAGTTTTCGGCCGGTTAGTGCCAGTTCCCTGAACACCTTGCGGTGCGTGTAGGTCTGGTCTATCGATCCCGTGGTCTGCGGGGGGCCTTATCCCTCTAAAAGGGTGAGAAACCTGGTCTTGGAGAAGGTTTCCCGCTTAGATGCTTTCAGCGGTTATCCTGTCCGAACGTGGCTATCCAGCGGTGCCCCTGGTGGGACAACTGGTGGACCAGAGGTTCGTCCGTCCCGGTCCTCTCGTACTAGGGACAGGTTTCCTCAAGTTTCTGACGCGCGCGGCGGATAGAGACCGAACTGTCTCACGACGTTCTAAACCCAGCTCGCGTGCCGCTTTAATGGGCGAACAGCCCAACCCTTGGGACCTGCTCCAGCCCCAGGATGCGACGAGCCGACATCGAGGTGCCAAACCATCCCGTCGATATGGACTCTTGGGGAAGATCAGCCTGTTATCCCCGGGGTACCTTTTATCCGTTGAGCGACACCCCTTCCACTCAGAGGTGCCGGATCACTAGTCCCGACTTTCGTCCCTGCTTGACATGTCCGTCTCGCAGTCAAGCTCCCTTGTGCACTTGCACTCAACACCTGATTGCCGTCCAGGTTGAGGGAACCTTTGGGCGCCTCCGTTACATTTTAGGAGGCAACCGCCCCAGTTAAACTACCCACCAGGCACTGTCCCTGAACCGGATATACGGTCCGAGGTTAGAAGTCCAATACGATCAGAGTGGTATTTCAACAATGACTCCACCCAAACTGGCGTCTGGGTTTCACAGTCTCCCACCTATCCTACACAAACCGTATCGAACGCCAATACCAAGCTATAGTGAAGGTCCCGGGGTCTTTTCGTCCTGCCGCGCGTAACGAGCATCTTTACTCGTAGTGCAATTTCGCCGAGTCTATGGTTGAGACAGTTGAGAAGTCGTTACGCCATTCGTGCAGGTCGGAACTTACCCGACAAGGAATTTCGCTACCTTAGGATGGTTATAGTTACCACCGCCGTTTACTGGGGCTTAAATTCTCCGCTTCACCCAAGGGTTAACGGGTCCTCTTAACCTTCCAGCACCGGGCAGGCGTCAGTCCGTATACATCGTCTTGCGACTTCGCACGGACCTGTGTTTTTAGTAAACAGTCGCTTCTCACTGGTTTGTGCCACCCCCCACCGCTGCCGGCAGCTAGTGCCATGACAGTAGGAGGTCCCCCTTCTCCCGAAGTTACGGGGGTATTTTGCCGAGTTCCTTAACCATAGTTCACTCGTACGCCTTGGTATTCTCTACCTGACCACCTGTGTTGGTTTGGGGTACGGGCCGTGTGTGTGCTCGCTAGAGGCTTTTCTTGGCAGCAAAGGATCACCGAATTCGCCTCACTCGGCTATGCATCACCTCTCAGACACATGAGATACGGATTTGCCTATATCTCGTCCTACAGGTTTACCCCAGTATTACCACTGACTGGTACGGCTACCTACCTGCGTCACCCCATCGCTTGACTACTACCACCGAAGGTCCCGCGCAGCCCCAGAAACCATCACCCCGAAGGGATCCGTGGATCTGGATTTGGGCGGTTAGTACCGATGATTCATCAGGGACGCTCACACACGGGTACGGGAATATCAACCCGTTGTCCATCGACTACGCCTGTCGGCCTCGCCTTAGGTCCCGACTCACCCTGGGCGGACTGGCCTGGCCCAGGAACCCTTGGTCTTTCGGCGGGCAAGGTTCTCACTTGCCTTATCGCTACTCATGCCTGCATTCTCACTCCCACACCCTCCACAGCTCCATTACCAGGCTGCTTCACCGGTGTGCAGGACGCTCCCCTACCCATCAACAAACGTTGATGCCGCGGCTTCGGCGGTGTGCTTGAGCCCCGCTACATTATCGGCGCACAATCACTTGACCAGTGAGCTATTACGCACTCTTTCAAGGGTGGCTGCTTCTAAGCCAACCTCCTGGTTGTCTCTGCGACTGCACATCCTTTTCCACTTAGCACACGCTTAGGGGCCTTAGCCGGCGATCTGGGCTGTTTCCCTCTCGACGCACGGAGCTTATCCCCCGCCGTCTCACTGCTGCGCTCTCACTTACCGGCATTCGGAGTTTGGCTGACGTCAGTAACCCTGTGGGGCCCATCGGCCATCCAGTAGCTCTACCTCCGGCAAGAAACACGCAACGCTGCACCTAAATGCATTTCGGGGAGAACCAGCTATCACGGAGTTTGATTGGCCTTTCACCCCTACCCACAACTCATCCCCTCAGTCTTCAACCTAAGTGGGTTCGGGCCTCCACGCGGTCTTACCCGCGCTTCACCCTGGCCATGGGTAGATCACTCCGCTTCGGGTCCAGAACACGCCACTACACCACACACATGTATGGATACGCCCTATTCAGACTCGCTTTCGCTACGGCTACCCCACCCGGGTTAACCTCGCGACATGTCCCTGACTCGCAGGCTCATTCTTCAAAAGGCACGCCATCACCCCACTCAAAGAGAGGGCTCTGACGGATTGTAAGCGCACGGTTTCAGGTACTATTTCACTCCCCTCCCGGGGTACTTTTCACCATTCCCTCACGGTACTAATCCGCTATCGGTCACTGGGAAGTATTCAGGCTTACCGGGTGGTCCCGGCAGATTCACAGCAGATTCCACGGGCCCGCTGCTACTCGGGAACTCATCACCACAGAGAACATGTTTTCACCTACGGGGCTCTCACCCACTACGGCAGACCATCCCAGGCCACTTCGGCTAACACATTCTTTTCTCACTGCAGCCCAGACCGGCAGATCCAGGAAGACAAGCCCCACAACACCGCACACACAACCCCTGCCGGGTATCACATGCATACGGTTTAGCCATCCTCCGCTTTCGCTCGCCACTACTCACGGAATCACTTTTGTTTTCTCTTCCTACGGGTACTGAGATGTTTCACTTCCCCGCGTTCCCCCCCAACGCCTATGTATTCAGCGTTGGGTGACACGACATCACTCGTGCCGGGTTTCCCCATTCGGACATCCTCGGATCAACGCTCGGTTGACAGCTCCCCGAGGCATAACGCAGCCTCCCACGTCCTTCATCGGCTCCCAGTGCCAAGGCATCCACCATGCGCCCTTAAACACTTACAACACAAAAAACCAATTCGAAAAAAGAAATTGCACATCAACACACAACAGACCCAAAGATCTCCTGCGTGCTAGATGCTCGCAACCACTATCCACAAATCAAACACCACACCCCACCACCAAAGATGGAGCAACAACACGCCGACCCCGCCACCGCGGAACCACCCGGAAACCCGGGCACGGGCCTGTTGTCTCAAAGCCCAACAGTGTGTTTGGCAGCACCACGAACCGCTCAAGGAAAACCCTCAAGGCCCCGGCCGCAGATACTTTGCTTGTCGTGCACCAGACCCCCACCCACTACAGGCGAAAGGCCATCTTCACGAATCGATCAGAACACCGAACCCCCACACGATGTGGGCGGGCCTGATTCTCGTGGTGCTCCTTAGAAAGGAGGTGATCCAGCCGCACCTTCCGGTACGGCTACCTTGTTACGACTTCGTCCCAATCGCCGATCCCACCTTCGACGGCTCCCTCCCTTACGGGTTAGGCCACCGGCTTCGGGTGTTACCGACTTTCATGACGTGACGGGCGGTGTGTACAAGGCCCGGGAACGTATTCACCGCAGCGTTGCTGATCTGCGATTACTAGCGACTCCGACTTCACGGGGTCGAGTTGCAGACCCCGATCCGAACTGAGACCGGCTTTGAAAGGATTCGCTCCACCTCACGGCATCGCAGCCCTTTGTACCGGCCATTGTAGCATGTGTGAAGCCCTGGACATAAGGGGCATGATGACTTGACGTCATCCCCACCTTCCTCCGAGTTGACCCCGGCAGTCTCTCACGAGTCCCCACCATAACGTGCTGGCAACATGAGACAAGGGTTGCGCTCGTTGCGGGACTTAACCCAACATCTCACGACACGAGCTGACGACAGCCATGCACCACCTGCACACAGGCCACAAGGGAACCGACATCTCTGCCGGCGTCCTGTGCATGTCAAACCCAGGTAAGGTTCTTCGCGTTGCATCGAATTAATCCACATGCTCCGCCGCTTGTGCGGGCCCCCGTCAATTTCTTTGAGTTTTAGCCTTGCGGCCGTACTCCCCAGGCGGGGTACTTAATGCGTTAGCTACGGCACGGATCCCAAGGAAGGAAACCCACACCTAGTACCCACCGTTTACGGCGTGGACTACCAGGGTATCTAATCCTGTTCGCTCCCCACGCTTTCGCTCCTCAGCGTCAGTTACTGCCCAGAGACCCGCCTTCGCCACCGGTGTTCCTCCTGATATCTGCGCATTCCACCGCTACACCAGGAATTCCAGTCTCCCCTGCAGTACTCAAGTCTGCCCGTATCGCCCGCACGCCCACAGTTAAGCTGTGAGTTTTCACGAACAACGCGACAAACCACCTACGAGCTCTTTACGCCCAGTAATTCCGGACAACGCTCGGACCCTACGTATTACCGCGGCTGCTGGCACGTAGTTGGCCGGTCCTTCTTCTATAGGTACCGTCACTTGCGCTTCGTCCCTACTGAAAGAGGTTTACAACCCGAAGGCCGTCATCCCTCACGCGGCGTCGCTGCATCAGGCTTGCGCCCATTGTGCAATATTCCCCACTGCTGCCTCCCGTAGGAGTCTGGGCCGTATCTCAGTCCCAGTGTGGCCGGTCACCCTCTCAGGCCGGCTACCCGTCGTCGCCTTGGTAGGCCATTACCCCACCAACAAGCTGATAGGCCGCGGGCCCATCCCACACCGCAAAAGCTTTCCACCACAACCCATGAAGGCCGTAGTCCTATCCGGTATTAGACCCAGTTTCCCAGGCTTATCCCAAAGTGCAGGGCAGATCACCCACGTGTTACTCACCCGTTCGCCACTCGAGCACCCCGAAGGGCCTTTCCGTTCGACTTGCATGTGTTAAGCACGCCGCCAGCGTTCGTCCTGAGCCAGAATCAAACTCTCCAAACAAAAACCCCCCAACCACACAGGCCAGGGCAGAATTCGAATCAGAAAAATCTGACATCCAACAAAAAGACACCAAAACTGGCATCAAAAAACCACAC
>NZ_BEWG01000132.1 GCF_002723835.1 Mycobacterium sp. shizuoka-1
AACCCCGTACACCGGCACTTCAGACAAGTCACTTCCCGGGTCCGCCCCCTCACGCTACAACCGCAGGGTCTTGACACAGAGAGGCGTCACTGCCTGGACGTCGGGATGACGTTCATCGACACCGCCAACGTCTACGGCGGCGGCGCCAACGAACGACTGATCGGCCAGGTGCTGGCCGACCGGCGAGACGAGGTCACCCTGGCGACCAAGTTCGGGATCGACGGCGACCCGACCACCGGCAAGCTGAAGGCCCGCGGCGACGCCGCCTACGTGCGTCAGTGCGTCGACGAGAGCCTGGGCCGGCTGGGCACCGACGTGATCGACCTGTACTACATGCACCGCCGCGACGTGGCGCTGCCCATCGAGGAGACGGTCGGGGCCATGGCCGAACTCGTCACGGCCGGCAAGGTCCGCCATCTCGGACTCTCGGAGGTGACCGCCGACGAGTTGCGCGCCGCGGTGGCCGTACACCCGATCGCCGCGGTGCAGAGCGAATGGTCGATCTGGAGCCGCGACGTCGAACGCTACGTGGTGCCCGCCGCAGCCGAGCTCGGTGTCGGCTTCGTGCCGTACTCGCCACTGGGCCGAGGCTTCCTCACCGGAACCATCCGCTCGGCCGCCGACCTGTCGTCTCAGGGCGACTTCCGCGGCCGCATCCCGCGTTTCGCCGAGGACGTGTTCGACGCCAACCTTGCTGTGGTGCAGGTGGTTACCTCGATCGCGGCGGAGGCCGGTGCGACACCGGCGCAGGTGGCGCTGGCCTGGCTGCGGCAACGGGCCGAGGCGCTCGGCGTCGCGTCGGTGCCGATCCCTGGCACCCGGCGCGCGGCACGTGTCGACGAGAACGCCGCCTCATTGTCGGTGGCACTGAATCCCGACCAGATGGTGGCACTGGAGGCGGCCGGTGCGACCGTCTCCGGCCACCGCTCGATCGACCCGAACTGGGTGTCCTCGGCCCGCGAGTGAGGCGTCACCGATCGGCGTGTGCCTGGCCGACTGTCAGCGCCACGGCGGCGTCGTCGAACTGCGCGGCCGCGGCGGTGACGCGGGCGATGTCGCTGGGCCGTTTGAGCAGACCACGCACCGCGATGATGGCGACCTGCTCGGCGACCCGGACGGCTTCGGCCGTCCGGTCCCCGTCGTCGGTGTGCAGTCGGGTGCGCTTCTGGGCACCCTCGTCGAAGTTCAGCAGCAGGCCCGCGGTTTCGTCGGGATCGCAGTCGATGAACTTGCCTTCGGCGATCGCCGCGCGGATCAGATCCGCCACCCAGGTTTTCAACCGCTCGTAGTCGGTCCAGAACTGATGGAAATCGGCGCGCTGGTCGTTGGCGATGCGCTGGATCTCGTTGAAGTCGATGGGCGACAACGCCAGTTGCATGGTGTCGAATCGCAACAGCCGGTAGAGCTTGATCGCCGGTGAGCCCGAACCGGCGCCGACTTCGGAGATGAACGTCAGCGGCGCGCGGTTGACCACCAGCGTCTCGCCGAGCAGCTGTTCCTTGTTCCGGAACCAGTAGTACAGCGAGGATTGCTGCAGGCCTGCGGCGCGCGCAATGTCGCTCATCGTGGTTTGGGCGTAACCCTTTTCGCTGAACAGCCGGGTGGCCGCGTTGATGATCCCGGCACGCGGTGACGGCGCCGCGGCGGACTCGGCGTCATTGCGGGGCCGTCCGATCACCCGCACGGGCGGCCGGCCGGCATTGGGCGCCGGTGATGTCATGGCAGCGGGGCGCGTTCGCTGTGCGCACGGTCGACGACGTCGCGTGCAGCAGCGACGACATCGGCCCACAGTTCCAGGCCGAACGCCTTCGACGCCCGCGACGGATGCCCGGTCACCCCGTTGGTCGAGACATGCTGGACCCCATAGCGAAATACGGTACCCGCAGTGCGGTCGGGGTCGTCGGCCTCGCGCATCGCGTCGATGTCGACGAGTTCGGGGCGTACCGCCAGCATCAGCGAGGTCTCCGCGGCGTTGGCATGCCAGTCGGCCGCGTCGGCGGTGGCGCGGCGGGCGATGTCCGCGGTGAGATCCCACCATTGCATCACCCCGATTCGCCGATCGGGATACCGCCGGCGGAAGCGGTCACAGGCCAACCACAGCGGCGCGCTGTTACCGACGTGACCGTTGACGAACATGATGCGGCGCACCCCCGAGTCCACGCAGGCCTCGGCGGCCCGCGCCGCGGCGGCGGCGGTCTCCTCCCCCGACAACGCGATCGTGCCGGCCAGCTCGGTGCCGTGGAACATACTGGCGCCGAACGGGAGAGCCGGTAGCACCAGCGCCAGCTCACCGGCGGCGGCCTCGGCCACCGCGGTCGCCATGACGGTGTCGGTGCCTACCGGCAGGTGCGGGCCGTGCTGTTCGGTGGCACCGACCGGAATCAGCGCCACCGTATCGGGATCGGCTAACAGCCGGCGTGCGATCTGTACCGAGTTGAGTTCGTCCCAGCGGTGCGTCACGGTCAGAAGAACCTCAGGTAGCGCTCGGATTCCCACTCCGACACGTGAGCCGTGTAGGAGTGCCACTCGGCCCTCTTCTCGGCGATGAACGAGGAGAACATGGCCGGGCCGAAGACGCTGCGGGCCAACGGGTCCGCCTCGAGCGCGTCGATGGCCTCACCCAGTGACCGCGGGAGCCAGGTGATTCCCCGCTCGACGAGGTCGGCATCGGAGAGCCGGTAGAGGTTGTCGCGGTTGGGTTCGCCGGGATCGAGGCCTTCCTTGATGCCCTCCAACCCGGCCGCCAGCATCAGCGCCCCACCCAGGTACGGGTTGTTGGCGCTGTCGGCGGCGCGGCACTCGACCCGCCCACCACCGCGCGGGATCCGGAGCATGTTGGTGCGGTTGTTGTCCCCATAGCAGGAAAAGATCGGTGCCCACGTCAGACCGGACATGCTGCCCTGCTTGACCAGTCGCTTGTAGCTGTTGACCGTCGGGGCGATCACCGCGCAGATCGCCGGCGCGTGCCGCAACACCCCGGCGATGAACTGATAGCCCAGCTGAGACAGCCCACAGCCACGGGGGTCGTCGGCGCAGGCGAACGCGTTGACACCGTCGACATCGGCCAGCGACATGTTGTAGTGCGCCCCGCTGCCGGTCCGGTCGGCGAACGGTTTGGGCATCCAGGAGGCGAACAGGCCGTGCTTGCGGGCGATCTCGCCCACCATCATCCGGAAAAACACGAACCGGTCCGCCATGGAGACGACGTCGGTGTAGGTGAAGTCGGTCTCGAACTGGCCGTTGCCGTCCTCGTGGTCGAAGGAGTAGACATCCCAGCCCAATTCGTTCATGGACGAGACGATCTCGTCGACCACGCCGAAATTGTGCAGCATGCCACGCAGGTCGTAGCACGGCTTGTCCAGATTGTCGTCCGCGCTGGCCGGCTCCGGGACACCCGAGCGGTCGGACAGCAGGAAGAACTCGGTCTCGATCCCGAGGTTAAACGTGTAGCCCATCGCCGCCGCGTCACTGGTCACCCGTTTGAGGATCTGCCGGCTGCAAGCCTCGAACGGCGTATCGCCGATCCACAGATCACCCGGGAACCAGGCGATCTCGCGGTTGAACGGCATCACGATCGCACCGTCCAGATCGGGGTGCGGGGCGACCTCGTCGTCGTTGACGTCCTGCGGCACGCCGTCGAGGGCGGCACCGGTGAACATCTCCGAGCCCACCGAGGCCTGTTCCAGGTGCGCCAGCGGCACCATCTTGGCCTTGGGTTTTCCGTGCATGTCGACGAAGCTGATCGCCGCATAGCGCACCCCCGCCGAAGTCAGTTCCGCGGCGAGCTCGCGGGCGTCGGAACGGCGCGCGCGCCCGTTGAGGATCGTCGTCATGTCTTCCCTTCCACAGACCGGTGCTATGAGGGCGACGCTAACCACCCTGTGTTGCGATCGCGTTTCGTGGCTATGAATGACCTATTGAAAGTTCACGGGTATTGCCTCGTTATCAGATCTACGTCAGAAGAAACTGTTCAATGAAGTATTGAAATAGCTATGACACTCAGCTACCACCTCATCGAGATGGCCGGTCGACGGCCCGCGGCAGGGTAGGAATGACGCCATGATCGACATCACCCTGCTGGGGACCGGAAGCCCGATGATCGACCCGAACCGCGCCGGGCCCTCGACCCTGGTCAAGGCCGGTGACGCAGTGTTCCTGGTGGACTGCGGCCGCGGGGTCCTGATGCGAGCCGCGGCGGCCGGCGTCGGCGCGGCCAACATCACCGCGCTGCTGCTGACCCACCTGCACAGCGATCACATCACCGATCTGTCCGACGTCATCACCACCCGATGGGTGACGACGTTCGTCCCCACCCCGCTGCCGATCATCGGCCCACCCGGCACCAAAGCCGTCGTCGACGCGACACTGGCTGCGCTGGCACCCGACATCTCCTACCGCATCGGCCATCACCCCGACATCACCGAACCGCCGTCCATCCAGGTGTACGAATACGCATCGGGTCAGGTGTGGGACGACGGCGGCGTCCGGATCATCGCAGCGCCGACCGACCACCGCCCGGTCGAACCGACCCTGGGTTTCCGCGTCGAGTACGGCGGGGCCGCGGTGGTGCTCGCCGGCGACACCGTGCCGTGCGCGTCGCTGGATGAGCTCGCCGGCGGGGCAGACGCGTTGGTACACACCGTGATCCGGGCTGATCTGGTGGCCCAGCTGCCAGTCCAGCGGATCCGGGACATCCTCGACTATCACTCGTCGGTCGAACAGGCCGCGGCCACCGCGGCGCGCGCCGGTGTCGGCACCCTGGTGCTCACGCACTACGTGCCGCCGCTGGTGCCCGGGCAGGAGGACCAGTGGCGCGCGCTGGCCGCCACCGAGTTCGACGGCCCGGTGGAGATCGGCAACGACCTGCACCGCGTTTCCGTCGGGAACTAACTCACCCCGGCGTCCGACCAATGGGCCGTGACGACGACGGAGACCTCGACGCGACGCGCTGAGAGCGCTGTTCTACGCCGGATCTGGCGGCTGCACTTCTGGGTGGGGCTGTTCGCCGCGCCGGTGCTGGTGGTGCTGGCCTGCAGCGGTTTGGTGATCCTCTACAGCCAGCCACTGGATGCCTTGACGAATCGGCATCTCCTGGTGGTCGAACCCGGGCCGGCCACGGTGCCGCTGGACGCCCAGGTCGCCACCGCCACCCAGCACGTGGCCGCCACCGACACCCTGGAGGCGGTCACCCCGCCCGACGGCCCGACCGGCTCGACGCGAGTGGATTTCGTGGCCGCCGGCGCACCCGGGTACCCGCAGGCCGAGGCCAATGTCACGCAAGTGTTCGTCAACCCCTACACCGGGGCGTATCTGGGCCAGCGCGACCAGCTGTCCGGCCTGGTCGGCTGGGCAAATCAGCTGCACCGGATGTTCGGCAACGACGGACCAGACGTGCAGTTGCCCTCACTCGGTCATCTGATCAACCCGTCGGCGTACCCCGACTCCACGATCCCCGTGGGCATCGGCAATCTCTGGATGGAGCTGACCGCGACGTGGATCCTGGTCCTGTTGGCCAGCGGTATCTATCTCTGGTGGCCGCGGGCCATCGAATCTGCCAAGCCGCTGCTGAAGGTTCGGTGGCGCAAGGGCGGACGGGTCCGCTGGCGCGACGTCCACGCCCTGACCGGTGTCGTGGTTGCGGTGATCCTGATCTGCTACGTCCTGTCGGGGATGACCTGGACGCGGTACTGGGGCGAGAACTGGCGAGCAGTCACCGCCACCGTCACCCCGTCGACCGAAATCGACGCTCCCTCAACGCCGGCGAAGCTCGGCGACTACGACCGGCTCGGCCGGCGGATCGCCTGGGCCGCGACCGACGATCCCATCTACGCCTCACAACCCGACGGCGCCGCCGGCCGACTGTCGTACGCCGACATCGACCGCATCGCCAAGGACGAGCACATGGTGCCCGGCTACTCGATCTTCCCGCCGTCGGACTCCAGCGAGGACGGCACGCCCGTGTACGGCAGCTACACGGTCGTCAACCGCTGGCCTCAGCGGGTGTCCGAGCAGCGCACGCTGTACCTGAACCAGTTCACCGGCGCGACGATCACCAACGCCACCGCCGCCCAGGACGGCGCGCTGTCCCGGCTGACCAGCTTCGGCATCGCCATGCACATGGGCAACCAGCTCGGCTGGCTGACCCGCATCACCGCCACCGTCGCGTGCCTCGGGGTGCTGCTCAGCGTGATGACCGGATTGCTCATGTGGTGGAAGCGGCGCCCGTCAGGCGGCACCGGGCTGCCCGGGCCGGCCAGTCCGGCCACCCGCGCCAACACCCCGAAGGGCGCGTTGGTGGCGGTCACCGTCGTCGCGGTCGTTCTCGGGGTGGTGTTCCCCATCTTCGGCCTGTCGCTGTTGGTGGTGCTCGTCGCCGAGGGAATCATCGCCGCGCGGCGGCCCTCACCGGTTGCCGAAACCCCTTCGCCCGCAGCCGATGACGACGAGGTGCCGGTAGGCCCGCAGTCGTGAGAGCGCTCACGCCAGCCGGGTGACCTCCACCACGACGTCCAAATCGGTGGATCCCTCGCCGGAGTAGATGCCCTTCAACGGGGTGACGTCGGCGTAGTCGCGGCCGACGCCGACGCTGATGTACTGCTCGTTGATCTCCGAGTCGTTGGTCGGGTCGTAGTTCCACCACCCGCCCGTCCACGCCTGGATCCAGGCATGGCTTTGCCCGTCGACGGTGTCCCCCACCACCGCGTTGCGCTTGGGATGCAGATATCCCGACACGTACCGGGACGGAATTCCCATGCCCCGCAACAGGATCAGCGTGAGGTGTGCGAAGTCCTGGCACACTCCCTTGCCTTCACGCAGCGCATCGATGCCCGACGAGTGCACACCGGTGGTGCCGGGAACGTATTCCAGTTCGCTGTGCACCCACTGGGCGGCGGCGATCACCGCTGCCTGCGGATCGTTCTCCTTGGCCAACCGCCTGCCGACCCGCTCGACGCGCCGGCTCGCCGGCGTGTAGTGGGTGGGGCTGAGCACCTCGTCGAAGCGATCGCGTACCGCCTCGGATGCCAGCTCCTGCCACGACACAGACTCCGCCGGCGGCTCCGGATGCTCGGTTTCGACCACCGAGGACGCCGTCACCTCCAACTCCGTGTGCGGTGCGTGCAGATCGAAAGCCGTTACCGCCGTGCCCCAGTAATCGACATAGCGGTAGGACCGGGTGGCCGGGATGGTTTCCACCCGGTTGAGGATCACGTTCTGCCGGGAGTCCGAACGCGGCGTGAGCCGGGCCTCGTTGTAAGAAGCAGTGACCGGTGACTTGTAGGCGTAGCCCGTCGCGTGCACTACCCGCATCCGCCACATCAGCTGCTCCTCTTCGCGCAAGCGCTCATCGGTCTCAGATCTCCCCTTCTTCGATCACCAGCGAACCGCGTTGCCCGGCATCGGACCACGCCACCCACGGCGCGGAGTGGAAGTACTGCAACGCCACCGCTTCTCCGACATCGCGGCAGGTGGCCTGCAAACCGGCCAGTCGTTCTTCCAGCGACTCGAGCAACACTCCGGGCCGGATGAATTCCAGCTCGCTGCGGGCCCGGCCGAGCAGCCGCTGGGCTTCGGCGGTGGCACCGACCCGGTTGTGCTGGCGGTGCATCAGCTCGTCGAGACTGTGCTCGGCCAGCTTGAGCGAGTAGTAGATCGACCGCGGGAAAAGCCGGTCCAGCAACATGAATTCGACGACCCGACTGGCGTCGAGGACACCGCGGTAGGTGCGCAGATAGGTGTCGTGAGCGCCGGCCGAGCGCAGCACCGTCACCCACGCCGGTGAGGACGCGCTGTCCCCCACGCGGGACAGCAACAGCCGCACCGTCATGTCGATGCGCTCGATGGCGCGGCCCAGCACCAGGAAGCGGTAGCCGTCGTCGCGCGAGAGCGTCGAGTCGGCCAGCCCCGCGAACATCGCCGCGCGGCCCTCGATGAAACTGAAGAATTCGTGCGGGCCCAGCCGGCGGGCGGCACGCTCACGCTCGGCCAGTGCGTTGTAGGTGGTGTTGAGGCACTCCCACATGTCGCTGGAGGTGACTTCCCGTGCCGAGCGGGCGTTTTCGCGGGCCGCGGAGATCGCATCGACGATCGAGCACCCGCCTTCGAGCTCCCGGCTGAACGCCACCAGATCGGTCAGCGACCATAGGTCGAGCTGATGCTTGGGCGGTTCGATGCCCAGCACCTGCAACAGCACCCGCGAGGTGTGGTCGGGGTCGACGCTGGAGTCCTCCAACAGCTGATGGACCGTGATGTCGAGGATGCGGGCGGTGTCGTCGGCGCGCTCGACATAGCGTCCGATCCAGTACAGCGCCTCGGCGTTGCGGGCCAACATCAGCGCATCACCTGCTGCTGTTGCTGTTGCTGTTGCTGTTGGCCCTGCTGTTGCTGACCGGCACCCTGCTCGGGACCCTTCTCGGCGGCCGCGGACTTGGCGGGTTTGGGGATCTTGCGGACGATTTCGGCCGCGCCCAGCTCGCGGGCGGCCACCGAGGTGCGCGAGGCCAGCACCCAGGTGTCCTTGGACCCGCCGCCCTGGCTGGAGTTGACCACCAGGGAACCTTCGGTGAGCGCGACGCGGGTCAGCCCGCCGGGCAGCACCCACACCTCCTCGCCGTCGTTGACCGCGAACGGCCGCAGGTCGACGTGTCGGGGTGCCAGCGCATCGCCCACCTTGGTGGGCACGGTCGACAGCTGCACAACCGGCTGGGCGATCCAGCCGCGCGGGTCGGCGATGATCTTCTTGCGGATCGTGGCCAGTTCCTTGTCGGTGGCGTCGGGCCCGAACACGATGCCGTAGCCGCCCGAGCCCTCGACCGGCTTGATCACCAACTCGTCGACCCGGTCGAGCACTTCCTCGCGTTCGTCGTCGAGCCAGCAGCGCATCGTGTCGACGTTGGCCAGCAGCGGCTTCTCGCCGAGGTAGTACTCGATGATGGTCGGCACGTAGGTGTAGACCAACTTGTCGTCGCCGACGCCGTTGCCGACCGCGCTGGAGATCACCACGTTGCCGGCGCGGGCCGCGTTGAGCAGGCCGGCCACTCCCAGGACCGAGTCAGGACGGAACTGCATCGGGTCGAGGAAGTCGTCGTCGATCCGGCGGTAGATCACATCGACCTGGCGCTCACCCTCGGTGGTGCGCATGTAGACCACGTTGTCGCGGCAGAACAGATCGCGCCCCTCGACCAGTTCCACGCCCATCTGCCGGGCCAGCAAGGAGTGTTCGAAGTAGGCGGAGTTGAACGGACCGGGCGTGAGGACGACGACGGTGGGGTCGGCCTCGTTGGTCGCGGCCGCGTTGCGCAGCGCCCGCAGCAGGTGAGACGAATAGTCGCCGACCGCGCGCACCCGGTGGGTGGCGAACAGGTTGGGGAAGACCCGCGCCATCGTGCGCCGGTTCTCCATCACGTAGGAGACACCCGATGGCGACCGCAGGTTGTCCTCGAGAACGCGGAAGGTGCCTTGGGCATCCCGGATCAGATCGATGCCGGCGACGTGGATGCGCACCCCGTTGGGCGGGTTGATCCCGGCGGCCTGCCGATGGAAGTGCTCGCATGAGGTGACCAACCGGCGCGGGATCACCCCGTCGCGCAGGATTTCCTGGTCGCCGTAGATGTCGTCGAGGTACATCTCCAGCGCCTTGACCCGCTGGGTGATGCCCCGTTCCAGCCGAGACCACTCGGCGGCGGAGATCACCCGCGGCACCAGGTCGAGTGGGAACGGCCGCTCCTGGCCGGACAGCGAGAACGTGATGCCCTGGTCGATGAACGCCCGGCCCAGCGCCTCGGCCCTGGCCTCCAGCTCCTCGGCGTCCGACGGGGCCAGTTCGGCAAAGATCCCCTTGTAGGGGCCCCGGACGTTGCCCTGGTTGTCGAACATCTCGTCAAACGCCTTGGCGTAGGAGCCCAGGTTGTTGTAGCCACCGAAGATGTGGTCGTGTCGGCGCGGCTGCCGCGAACCGTTCCGCGACGACCGGCTGGCTTCCGAAGGCAGGGTACGAAGACTCACCCGTCACATGCTGCCCCACGATCGTCGTTTCGGCAGGCCAGTGAGCTCCGCTTTGGGAGATTTCCACCCCGACTGGTACCCTGAACAGTCGCTGCCCGAGGGCCCGACGGCCCCGGCAAGACCGATCACCCCAAGCTTGAAAACGAGGAACTAACGCGTGGCCAACATCAAGTCGCAGGAAAAGCGCATCCGCACCAACGAGCGGCGCCGCGTGCGCAACAAGTCGGTCAAGAGCTCGCTGCACACTGCGATCCGCGGGTTCCGTGAGGCCGCCGCCGAGGGCGACAAGGACAAGGCCGCCGAGTTGCTGGCGTCGACCAGCCGCAAGCTGGACAAGGCCGCCAGCAAGGGTGTCATCCACAAGAACCAGGCGGCCAACAAGAAGTCCGCGCTGGCTCAGGCCTTCAACAAGATCTGATCAGTCCCGGCCGCTGCCGGCGGCCAGCTGCGCGACCTTGCGCACCGCATCCTCCAGCACGTAGTCGGCGTCGGCCGCTGCGCCTTTGACGTCGGCATTGAGGGAAGCCACCAGCCGAATCGCCGTCGCCACCTTGTCGCGAGACCAGCGTCGCGACTGTTTCTGCGCCTTCTGAACACGCCACGGCGGCATGCCCAACTCACCGGCCAGCCGGTAGGGGTCGCCGGTCAGCGGGCCGACCCGGGCAATCGTGTGCACAGCCTCGGCCAGTGCGTCGGCGAGCAGCACGTGCGGGACACCGCGCATCATCGCCCACCGCAACGCCTCGGCCGACCCGGCGACATCCCCCACCACCGCCTTGTCGGCGATGTCGAAGCCGGTGACCTCCGCCTTTCCGCTGTGATAGCGCCGCACCGCGACCGCGTCGATCCGGCCGTCGGTGTCGGCGACCAGCTGCGAACAGGCCGCCGCGAGTTCCCGGATGTCGGAGCCGACGGCATCGATCAGCGCGGTGACGGTGTCGTCGTCGACCTTGACCTTCTGCGCGCGGAACTCGGCCCGCACGAAGTCGGCCCGCTCGGCGGCCTTGGTGATCTTGGCGCAGGCATGGACCTGGGCACCGAGTTTCTTGAGCTGATCGGCCAGCGCCTTGGCGCGGCCCCCGCCGGAGTGCACGACGGCCAGCACGGTGCCGGGCGGCAGGTCGGCGGCCGCGGTGGAGATCAGCTCGACGGCCTCCTTGCCGGCTTCGGCGGCCGACTCGAGCACGACCACCCGCTCGTCGGCGAACAGCGACGGGCTGAGCAACTCGGCGAGTTCGTTGACCGACACCTCGCCGGCGCGCAGCCGGTCCACCGGGACGTCGGCGCTGCCCGCCGCGGCGCGGGCGGCCCGCAGCACCTCCGAGATGGCACGGTCGACGAGAAGCTCCTCGTCACCCAGGATCAGATGCAGGCCGGCCGTGTCGCTCACCAGAGGATCGTTTCACGCCTGGCCGACACCGGCCGACACCGACCTTGACCGATCGCCACAGCACCGCCGCGCCCAGTGTCACCCCACCGACGGTCAGCACCCCGGCGACGCCGGCGGGAACCGGCACCGCGGCGCCGGGCAGCTTCGCGGCCACGGACGCCACGCGCAGCAGCCACCACAGTTCGGGACCGGTGAACCGGATCAGCAGTCCCGCCGCGGCCGGCGACAGCGAGCACACCACGGCCGCGGCGGTGCCGAGCACGGTGATCGGGGGAATCACCACCGCCACAGCCAGATTGGCGAGCACGCCGACCACGCTGAACCGCCCGGAGATCGCCGCCACCAACGGCGCGGTGATCAGCTGGGCGGCCAGGGCGATGCAGGCCGCCTCGGCCAGCGCCTTGGGCCAGCCCCGCGCGATCAGCCGGGCCGCCCAGCCCGGCGCCAGGACGACCAGCGCGGCGGTGGCCGACACCGACAGTGCGAAGCCGGCATCGACGGCCAATTGCGGTGCCACGAGCAGCAATCCGAGCACCGTGGCGGCCAGCACCGGAATGGCCTGGCGCCGGCGGCCGGACACGATGGCGACCAGGGCGATAGCGCCCATCACCGCGGCTCGCAGCACACTGGCCGTGGGTTGCACCACGAACACGAACACCACCAGCGCGACACCGGCCAGACCGACGGCCGCCCGCGGGCCGACCAGCCCCGCCGACAGCAACACCGCACCGCACACGATCGTGACGTTGGCCCCCGACACGGCGGTCAGATGGGTGAGCCCCGCGGTGCGGAATTGCGCAGTCGTGGCCGCCGACACGGTCGAGGTGTCACCCAGCACCAGCCCGGGCAGGATCGCAGCCTGATCGGCGGGCAGCGCCCCACGAGCGACCTCGGAGAAGCGAACGCGCACCGCGCGGGCCACCCGCTGCAGCTGCGACGCCCGGCCCAGGGCGGGTTCGCCGGAGGCGTTGAGCACCGCGACCGTGAGATCGCGCCGAGTCGGCCGCGCGATGTGCGCCCGGAACCGGGTGGGCCGGCCCGCCGTCAGCTCGCCGAAGCCCAGCGCCGGCGCGAACACGATCACGCCGCCCGATGTGGGCTGCCCGTCCAGTTCACCGAGCGCGGCCCGAAACATCAACCGTCCGTTGGCCAGCGGTCGCGGATCCTCCCCCGGCGTCACCGTCACCGCGGCGACGGAGCCGAACCGCTGCGCCACGGGATGGTCCCGCACGGACGCGCTGCGCAGGGTGGCCGCCACCGCGAAGCCGGACCCGACGAGCGCGGCACCGACCACCGCCACGGCACCGGCGCGCAGCACCGGCGCCCCGGCGCCTCGCCACCGGACCAGCGCCGCCCAGCCGAGCCCGACCATTGCACAGCTCGCCGTCAGCAGTGGCCCGATGGTCCACAGGATCGCCGCCGCGGTGACGGCCCAGCCGGTCAGCGCGGCCGGCACCAGCCGCAGATCCAGGCGGGCGCCGTCCCGGCTCACACCCGGACCAGAGCCCGGAGTTTGGCCAGCCGGGCCGGCCCGATGCCGTCCACCTCTCCCAGTTGGTCGACGCTGCCGAACTTTCCGTGGGCGTCGCGCCAGGCCACGATCGCGGCCGCGGTGACCGGCCCGACGCCAGGCAAGGCATCGAGCTGCTCGACGGTGGCGGTGTTCAGGTCGACCGGCTGCTCCGGCGCGCCCGGCGCGCCGGAGGTGGCCGGGGCGGCGGGTGCGCCCGGCGGTCCGCCGGTGACCGAGCTGCCCAGCACCGGCGGCTGGCCCGCCGGGGTGCCGATGCCGACGACGACCTGTTCACCGTCGGTGAGATGGCGGGCCAGGTTGAGGCCCAGGGTGGCGGCACCCTCGATGGCGCCGCCGGCCGCCGCCACGGCGTCGGCGATGCGGGCGTCCGGGGCCAATGTCACCAAGCCTGGCTTCGCGACCAACCCGACGACACTCACGACGACCGGCTGGTGGGGG
>NZ_BEWG01000133.1 GCF_002723835.1 Mycobacterium sp. shizuoka-1
GATGTCCCAAGACATAAGTGTCAGCGATGTCCCGAGACACCACACGCCGCTGAGCGAACGAAAACGCGCCGAAATCGCCTAACTGTTGGCGCTCGAGAGCCCCGCCTTCACCGTTCGAGAGAGATCGTCGGCGATGATCTCGGCCTGGCCGCCCAACAACCCGTCGATGGCCTGCTTGGCCACCACCCCCGGATCGATCTTCTGGTCGGCCGGAATGTAGCTGACCATGTCGGTGTCCATGTACCCGACGTGCAGCGCAGAGACATGAATTTCCCTGGGCGCGAGCTCAGTTCGCAGCGCATCCGTCATCGCCCAGGCGGCGGCCTTCGCCGCTGAATAGGCTCCCGAAGTCGGCGGGTGCACCCACGCCAATACCGACAGAACGTTGAGTACCGCTCCCCCACCGTTGTTCTCGATGATCGGAACGAATTCGCGGCTGACGTTCAGCGTGCCGAAATAGTGCGTCTCCATCTCCAACCGGATGTCGTCGATCGGCCCGGTGAGCAGATCTGCCCGGGTGGAGACGCCGGCGTTGTTCACCAACACGGTGACGTCGGTGGCGAGCGCTGCCGCGGCGCGTACCGACTCCGGATCGGTGATGTCCAATTGGATCGGCACCACCCCCGGCAGGTCGATGGTCTCGGGGCGCCGTGCCCCGGCGTACACCTTGGCACCGCGCGCGACGAGCTCGGCGGCGAATCGGCGTCCCAATCCCCGGTTGGCGCCGGTTACCAGCGCGGTGATCTGCTGCGTCATCGGAGTTGTCCTTTCCTCGGTCCTTGTTGAGCCGAACACGGACATGGCTAGGTTCATTCCGGCAGACTCAGACTACCCGCGTCTGGATCTTTGAGCCAATACCTCCCAGCTGCGAGCACACCGGTCGTGGCCGACAGCCATCGGCCGCTTCCACGATGGGGCGATGCACCATCACACGCACGTCGTCCGTGGCGCCGCAGCGCTCGCGGCGGCCATGGGGATCGGCCGATTCGTCTACACCCCGATCTTGCCGATGATGACCGCGCAGGCGGGCGTCACGCCGCATACCGCCGCCACGCTGGCCACCGCCAACTACATCGGATACCTGGCCGGTGCGCTCGCCGGTTCGGTCTGGCCTCGCCTGGCCAGGTCGGTGGTTGCCTGCCGGATGTCGTTGACCGTCCTCGTGGCCAGTCTTGCAGGAATGCCGTTGGCCGACAACCCATTCGAGTGGATTACGTTGCGAACTCTGGCCGGTGCGACCAGTGCGCTGGTGTTCGTCATCGCCGTCAACAACCTGCTGGAGCACCTGCACGGGCGACCGGCGCACCTGGCCGGCTGGGGATTCGGCGGAGTCGGCGCGGGCATCGCACTCTCGGCGGTCGTGGTCCTGGCCAGCCGACAGTGGCAGGCGGCCTGGTGGATCTCCGCGGTGACGGCGGCGGTCTTGGCCGCATTCGCCGCGACGATGCGCCCCGCGCCGCCCGTCCCAGACGCGGTGACCGAGATCCGAGACCGGCAGCCGCATCGGGCCTTCGTTCTGCTCGCGGTGAGCTACACGCTCGAAGGCGTCGGCTACATCATCGCCGGCACGTTCCTGGTGGCAGCGGTGGCCAAGGACGCACCGCACTGGCTGGGCGGAGCGACATGGCTGGTGGTCGGCGTGGCCACGGTGCCATCCGCGGCGCTGTGGGCGGCGTTGAGCGCGCGCTGGTCGCATTCCTGGCTGCTGGTGACGGCGCTGTGCGCGCAGGCGGCCGGAATCGCGACGGCAGGCATAGTCGGAGGGGTCGCCGCCGCGCTGATCGGCGCCGTGCTCTTCGGCGGCACCTTCGTCGGGATCAGCACCCTCGCGCTGGCGGCGGCGCGCCTGCTGCGCTATCCGCGGGCAGTGGCACTGCTGACCGCGGGGTACTCGGTCGGCCAGATCCTGGGACCGGTGGTGGTGAGCCCGCTGTTGCACGACGGTTTCCGGCTTCCGTTGGTGGTGGGCGCCGCGGTGGTCTTAGCCGCCGCCGTGGTCGCGGGGCTGATGCGGATCGTCGGCGGGCAACCAGACAGTGGCGTCATGCAAGCCGAAGTCGCCGACGTCCCGGGTGAATTCGTCGACCAGGGCGAGAACCGCCGGGTTGTCGTCACCGCGACGCCACACCAGCGACCACGTCCACAGCGGTGACGGGTTGACGATCCGACGGCGCACCAGGTCCTTGGGCAGCGATTCGTTCTGCCCCTTGGGATTGTTCAGCACCGGACGGCCCAGCCCGCGAACATGTTCGAAGAAGGTCGGGCCGGTGACGCCACCGTCGTCGGTGCGCATGATGCGGGCGCCGGTGGCGGCGGCGAACTGCTCGGCATAGCGATTCCACGACGACCAGCTGCCGGCATCCGCGTCCACCAACACCACGACGTCGGCGGCCTCGACCGGCGAATCGTCGGACCCGAGGTCAAGTGCGTACAGCCGGTCCACGCCCAGCAGTCGCGCATGGAGCGACAACTCGTCCACGTCGCTGTTCTGCACCCAACAGATGGCCAGGTCGAGGCTGCCGTCGGCGACCCGCGCGGCCTGGGTATGCGATGGCAGCACCCAGGTGTCCACCCGCAGCTGCGCGACGCCGGCCGCCCGCTCCGACCAATCGGTCGGGCACCAGTTGACGTACCCGAGACGGACCGGTTGAGATTGGCCGAGATTCGCAGCGCGCCTGCGTAATTCATCGGCCTGGGCGATCAACGCGCGGGCTTGCGGCAACAGCGCCGATCCGGCCGGGGTGAGAGCGACCGAGCGGCGGTCACGATCGAAGAGGGTCACCTTGAGGTCCCGCTCGAGGGCCTTGATCTGCTGGGACAGTGACGGGCCCGCGATGCGCAGCCGCAGGGCCGCGCGGCCGAAGTTCAATTCGTCGGCCACGGTCACGAAGTAGCGCAGCTGCCGCAACTCCATCGCTGCAGCCTAGTAGGCGCAGCCTCCCAGCAGGGAGGTGATCCGTCCTCCCCGACCGGCATCGACCCCCGGCCCTGCGCGTTGAGCGAGGCACACAACGAAGGAAGGATTCCAACGATGGACACTCCAACTCGGGTCGCCGTCATCACCGGTGCCTCCCAAGGCATCGGCGCAGGCCTGGTTCAGGGCTATCGCGGGCTGGGCTACGCGGTCGTCGCGAACTCCCGCACCATCGGCGCGAGCAATGACCCGCTTATCCGCACCGTCGCGGGCGACATCTCCGAGCCCGGCGTCGGGCAGCGGGTCATCGACGCCGCGCTGCAGCGGTTCGGTCGCGTCGACACGGTGGTCAACAACGCCGGCATTTTCATCCCCAAACCGTTCACCGAATACACCGATGCCGACTACGACGCCATCACCGGGGTCAACGTGCGCGGCTTCTTCGAGGTGAGCCGGGCCGCGCTGCGCGTGATGGAGTCCGACGGCCACCTCGTCACCATCTCCACCAGCCTGGTGGATCAGGCCAACTCGCAGGTGCCCTCGGCGCTGGCCTCGCTGACGAAGGGTGGTCTCAACGCGGCGACCAAGGCGCTGGCCGTCGAGTACGCCGGCCGCGGGATCCGCGTCAACGCGGTAGCGCTCGGTGTCGTCAGCACGCCGATGCACGACCCGTCGACACATGAAGCCCTCGCCGGACTCAATCCGATGGGCAGGCTCGGCACCGTCGACGACGTCGTCGAGGCGGTGCTGTACCTGGAGCGGGCGGGCTTCGTCACCGGGGAGATCCTGCACGCGGACGGCGGCCAAAGTGCCGGACATTGAGCAGATCCTGCGCGGGGTGCTGGATCAGTGGAAACGCGGGATCGACACGCACCACCCGCACTCGGTGGCAGCGTTGTTCGCCGACGACGCGATCTTCCAGGGACTTCGTCCGTTCAGTGTCGGGCCTGCGGGAGTGTTGGACTATTACGACTCCCAGCCGGCCGGCATGGCCGTCGACTACCGGATCCTGGCGGCCCGCCGGCTCGGCGACCACGCGGTGCTGGGCTACTTGGCCGCCACGTTCACGTTCAGGGAGCGGGATCCGCTCGAGTTGCGCGTCGGCGTCGTCGTCACCAATACCGGTGCCGGCTGGCGGATCGCCTACTACCAGGCCGGCCCCACACCGGATCAGTGACCGAGCTTGATCTGAACGCCGTGTCCGCGCAGCTGGTCGAAGCTGTAGCTGAATTCCCCGCGCCGACCCACGGAGACCACGTAGCGGTCCTGCCCCTCGGTGATACGGAAGGTGAAGGAGAACGTGCAGGTGGCGTTGTTGCCGGTCCCAGGGCCTAGCGCCGTCGAGGTGAGGATCTCGCCGGTACCGTTCTTGACCGTCACCGGCGTGCTGCGCCCGACGTCGGCATAGCCGTCGATCCCGTGGCAGGTCTGGCCGTCGGCTTCGATCGCTCCCGTGCCGAGACTGTCGGTCAGGACGAAAACCCCTGAGATGTCCGCTGATTCGAGTAGGCGAAAGCCCTTGTTGAACTGCGGGCAGAAGGTGTCGACGGCGATCTTGTCACCCAACACGCCCTGCTGCGGACCACCGTGTTCGAGCCGGGTGCAGACGTCGTGGCCGTGGGCGACGGCGTTGGCCTCCGAATTGAACTGGCTCATCAGCCCGGCGGTCTCCAGCGCTTGGACGTACTCGACGTCGGGTGACGGTGCCGGCCGATGCCGCGCCCACAACAATCCGCCGATCACCGCGCCGACCATCACGAGGACCGCGGTCGTCACACCCGTCGCCAGCCAGGTCGACCGGATGCTGAACCGCGCCGCAGGCACCTGCACGTAGTCGGGCAGAAGCCGGCCGCCGGTCGGGTCGTCGGACTCGTTCCTGCCGTTGCGCACCCGGTTGGTCGGCCGGCCCGCCACGTAATAGCGCCCCTCGTGACGCGCGGTGGGATCCGGTCGCCATCCGGTTGATGCGCCCGCCGTCGCGACTCCCCCGCAGCGCGCGCATGTACCAGTACCGTCGAGGTCAGCCCCGCAATAAGGGCAGGCCGTCGGCGCTCCGGTCATCGCTCACCCCAACCGCCGTGCGCTCGGTTCTCTGGACAGCCGAATCGTATCGGCGTGTCTTGCCACGTGGCGCGCGCGTTACTGTGCTGGGGTCGGCGTCAGCGAACTCGCGAACAGAAAAGTTGAGCATATTCATGACCGCACCTGCAGATACGTCTCCGCTCGAAGCACGGGTCGGCGCCTACTACCAGATGGACGGGACCTATCTGGTCGGCCGTGAGAAGCTGCGCGAATACGCCCGCGCGGTGCAGGACTACCACCCGGCCCACTGGGATCTCGCCGCCGCCGCCGAGCTGGGGTATCCGGACGTGATCGCGCCGCTGACGTTCACCTCCGCGCCGGGCATGCAGTGCAATCGGCGCATGTTCGAAGAGATCGTCGTCGGCTACGACACCTACCTGCAGACCGAAGAGGTCTTCGAACAGCATCGCCCGATCGTGGCCGGGGACGAACTGGTCATCGACGTCGAGCTGACCTCGGTCCGCCGGACCGCCGGCCGGGACTTCATCACCGTGACGAACACGTTCACCGACACCGCCGGCGAGCGGGTGCACACGCTGCACACCACCGTCGTCGGGGTGACCGGCGAGGACATCGATGCCGGGGTCAAGGCGGCCGTTCAGAACGCCATGATGCACGACATGAACATCCTCGACATCCCTGGCTCGGATGGCGAGTACCAGAAGCAGGTCCGCCCCGAGGGCGAGATCCGCATCTCCTCCGGCGGGCTGACCCGCACTCCGGGCACCCGCAGTTTCGACGACGTGACGGTCGGCGAGGAACTCGAAGCGCACCACACCCGGCTCTCGCGCGGTGACCTGGTGAACTACGCGGGCGTGGCCGGCGATGCCAACCCGATCCACTGGGACGAGGCGATCGCCAAACTCGCCGGCCTGCCCGACGTGATCGCCCATGGAATGCTCACCATGGGCCTGGGCGCCGGGTTCCACTCGGCATGGTCGGGCGATCCGGGTGCGGTGACCCGATTCGCCGTGCGGCTGTCCCAACCCGCGGTGGTGTCGGCCAAACAGGGCGCCGACATCGAGTTCACCGGGAAGGTCAAGTCACTCGACCCGGAAACCCGTTCGGGTGTAGTGCTGATCGGCGCCAAGTCCGACGGCAAGAAGATCTTCGGCCTGGCGACGATGGGCGTGCGTTTCCGCTAGATGTGACACCCGGGTCAATCGTGTGCGGCCTGGCTGGTGGTGGGTTCTACTAGTCGCCATGTGGTTCGAGGGGGACGGCGAGCCCCTCTCCGATGACCGGCCGGCTATCCCCGTCGATCTGGTCCGCAGCCTGCTGGCGCTGTTGCGAACCCGACTCGGCCTGGACACCGCCTGGCTGTCCTCCTTTCGCGGGGGCATGCAGACCTTCGACGTGCTCGACGGCGACACCACAACGGTCAAGCTCGCCCCCGGCGACCAGACTTCGCTGGCCGATTCGTATTGCGTGCGGGTCATCGACGGGCGCCTGCCGGCGATCATCCCGGACACCGCCGCCAATCAGACCACTGACGCCTTGGCGGTCACCCGCGAGCTGAGTCTGGGCGCCTACGTCGGTGTCCCGGTGACCAGCCCGGCCGGCGCGACCGTCGGGATGGTCTGCGCGGTAAGCCCAGAGGCCAAGCCGTATCTCGCCGATGCCGACCTGCGCATCGTCAAACAGGTCGCCGATCTGATCGGGACGCTGATCGCCGCCCCGGGTCACAGTCCGGACACCACTGCCGCTCAACGCGCAGCCATCCGGAAAGTGGTGTCCCAGCGCGATTTCGAGGTGGTCTTCCAACCGATACACGACGTCACCTCCGGCAAGGTGATCGGGGTGGAGGCGCTGGCCCGGTTTCCGCGCGCACCGTTTCGCCCCGACGCATTCCTCGCCCAGGCCGCACTGCTGGGCCTGGGCGTCGAACTGGAGACGGCGATCCTCACTCGCGTGATCGCCAAACTGCCTCAACTGCCCCACGAGGTGTTCGTCGCGGTGAATCTCTCCCCCGGCGCGGCGTTGGCAGTACCGTGGCCTACGCTGCTCGCCGGCACCGATCCGTCGCGAATCGTCCTGGAAATCACCGAGCACGACGCCGTCCTGGATTACGGCGCCCTCGAGGAAGCCTTGGAGCCGTGCCGATCTCGCGGCGTGCGGGTGGCGGTCGATGATGTCGGTGCGGGCTTTTCGTCGTTCTCCCATGTCCTGGAGCTCAGTCCCGAGTTCGTCAAGATCGACCACTCGATCACCCGCAACATCGACATCGATGACGCGCGCCGACGGCTGGCACATGCCATCGCCGAGCTCGCCGGCCAGATGGGCGCCAGCGTGATCGCCGAAGGTGTGGAGAATCAAGGCGAGCTCGACGCCGTCGCCGCGGTGGGGATCACCGCAGCCCAAGGCTATTTCCTCAGCCGGCCACGGCCGCTGGGTCACGGATTCGAGCCCGCCGAAGTCACCGCGGCGCCCGCGGACCTGCTCCGCGCGGAGGTCGACCTGCTCGGTGAGCGACGTTTCGAACTGGCGCTCGCGCATTCACCCATCGGGATGGCCGTCGTCGGGCTGGACGGAACCTTCTTGCGCACCAACCGGGCCCTGCGCACCATGCTCGGCTACAGCAAACGGGAGCTGGCCGAACTCACGTTTCAGGAGATCACCCATCCCGACGACCTGGATGCCGACGTGGCGCTGCTGACCGAGTGCCTCGAGGGCCGCCGGCGGTCCTACCGGATAGACAAGCGCTACATCGCGGCCGACGGACACATCGTGTGGGGCGCGCTGACCGTCGTGATCGTCAACGCGCAGCGAGACCGGCCGCGCTACTTCGTATCTCAGATCGTCGATGTGACCGCCGACCGTGCCCGCGAGGCCGATCTGGCCCGCCAGGCCGCCACCGATCCACTGACCGCGCTGGCCAACCGATCGGCCGGGTGGAGCCGTCTGGAGGAGCTCGAGGCCAGTGGCTCGGGCTACGGGGTGCTGTTCTGCGACATCGAACGCTTCAAGTCCGTGAACGACCAGCACGGGCACCGAGCCGGCGACCGGCTGCTGACCGAGGTGGCGGCCCGGTTGCGTGCGGCGGCCGGTGCCGACGACATGGTCGCCCGCTGGGGTGGCGACGAATTTCTGGTGATCACCGATGCCGTCGACGACCCGGCGTTGACCCGGCTGGCCGACCGGATCACCGATGTTCTGCACGAACCGGTTTCGCTCGGTGCCGATGACCTGGTTGCGGTCGGGATGACCATCGGCTGCGCGGCCCACCGGCCCGGCGACGGGCGCTCCATCGATACGGTCCTCGATCTCGCCGATCGCGCCATGTACGAGAAGCGACGGCCCCGGGGCGGCCTGCGCTGACAGTGGCTGTACCCGGAGAATCCCGCCCCGGGAAGATCACTCGGATGCGGTAGCGTTCTAGGGGGTGCGCGCATGCTGAGCGAAGGAGCGACCACGTGAATCTCGGACCGTGGGGAGACCTCACCATTTTCGCGGGCGTCATGGAAATCGTCTTCGCCACAGGCGTATTCGTCTACATCGGCCGTCTCGAGCGGCGCACCTCCCACCCCCTCGGTGACCAGGTGGGTGCCCACAAAGCGGTGCTGGCCAAGGTCCGCAAGCGCGCGCCGCTGACCCGCGACGAATTCGACTATGCGACCGAACTGGTCGCCGACGCACGCTCCCCGCTGGCCTACGCGATGCCGGCGGCTTTGTTCACCATGGGGCTGTTCTACGTGGTGGGCTGCCTGTTCATGCTGCATCTCGACGGCGGCCACCCGTCGTTCCGCACGTTCATCGGCGGCATTCCGATGCTGACATCGATGAACATCGCTGCCCAGTTGCGCCGGGTCGCCGGGATGAAACACAAGCTGGCCGGCATCGAGGTGCTGGAAGCCCAGCCTGGTGAGCCACTCACTTCCGTTGGCAGGAGCTGACTTTCCACCGCGTTGCAGCGGTGAGCGGCCAAGACTACGGCGCCTTGCCGACCGGGTCGCCGTCCTCCCACAGCAGCAGCTGGCGCACCGATTGGCGGGTGCCGTAGGGCCGAAGCATCGAGCTGGCCGGGCGAGGGCGGACCTTCAGCGGCCACCAGAACCACCGTCCGAGCAGAGCGGCAACGGCCGGAGTCATGAACGACCGCACGATCAGCGTGTCGAACAGCAGACCCAGGGCGATCGTCGTCCCGATCTGGCCGAGGATCCGTAGGTCGGCGAAGATGAACGACGCCATCGTCGCCGCGAACACCAGGCCCGCCGCGGTCACCACCGCCCCCGAGCCCGCCATCGCCCGGATGATGCCGGTGTTCAGCCCAGCGCCGATCTCCTCTTGGAACCTCGAGATCAGCAGCAGGTTGTAGTCCGAGCCCACCGCGAGCAACAAGATCACGGCCAGCGCCAGCACGATCCAGAACAGGTGGATCCCGAAGATGTCCTGCCAGATCAGCACGGACAGCCCGAAGGACGCGCCCAGCGACAGCGCCACGGTGCCCACGATGACGACCGCGGCGACGATGCTGCGGGTGATGAACATCATCACCAGCAGGATCAGGGACAGCGCCGCGATCCCGGCGATCATCAGGTCGTACTTGGCGCCGTCCTGGATGTCCTTGTACGTGGCCGCCGTTCCGGCGAGATAGATCTTGGACCCCGCCAGGGGTGTGCCCTTGACGGCTTCCTGAGCGGCGTGCCGGATCCCGTCGATGTGCGAAATGCCCTCGGGTGTAGCGGGATCGCCGTCGTGGGTGATGATCATCCTGGCGGCTTTGCCGTCCGGCGACAGGAACAGCTTGAGCCCGCGCTGGAACTCCGGGTTGGTGAACGCCTCCGGCGGCAGATAGAACGAATCGTCGGTCTTGGCCGCGTCGAATGCCTGGCCCAACGCCGTCGAGTTCTGCAGCGCCGCCTGCGCCTGGTCGTTGATGCCCGACGTGGTGGCATAGTTGGTCAGGGTCAGATCCCGGTTGGTCTGCTGGGTTTCGATCTGCGGCGGGATCAGAGCGAGCAACTTGGGCTGCAGCGCATCGAGTTTCGCGATGCTGCCGGCCACGTTGCCCAGTTGATCGGTCAGCGCGTCGATGCCGTCGAGAGCGTCGAACAACGACCGCAGAGCCGCGCAGACCGGGATGTCGTAGCAGTGCGGCTCCCAGTAGAAGTAGTTGCGCAGCGGCCGGAAGAAGTCGTCGAAGTTGGCGATCTTGTCGCGCAGGTCCTGGGCGGTGGCCACGGTGTCGGCGAACGCCTTGGTCTGTTCGTCGGTGACTTCGCTGGACTGCTGCTGAAGCACATACTGCTGGCGCAGGATGTCGATCGAATTGTTGATCACCGCAACCTGTTTCAGCAAGTCTGCGCCGCGCGCCTGCTGGAACGGGAGGTTGTTGATCTGGCTGAGGCTGCCCGCGCTGACTTGGAACGGTATCGACGTGTGGTCCAGCGGTGTACCCAGCGGACGGGTGATGGACTGCACCTGAGCGATTCCCGCGGTGTGGAAGACCGCTTTGGCGACGCGCTCCAGCAGGATCATGTCGGTGGAATTACGCAGATCGTGGTCGGTTTCGATCATCAGCAGCTCCGGATTGAGCCGCGCCTGGGAGAAGTGCCGCTCGGCCGCGGTATAGCCGACATTGGCCGGGGCGCTGGCCGGCATGTACCCCCGCGCGTCGTAGCTCGTCTTGTAGGCCGGCAGGGCGATCAGCCCGATCAGCGCGATCGCGACCGTCACCGCCAACACGGGTCCGGGCCAGCGCACGATGGCCGTGCCGATCCGACGCCAGCCCTGGGTGCGCATCGGCCGGGCGGGCTCGAACAGGCCGAAATGGCGGCCGATGACCAGCAGGGCCGGCGCCAACGTCAACGCGGCGACCACCGCGACGAGCACGCCGATCCCGGCCGGCACGCCGAGGCTGTTGAAGTAAGGCAGCCGGGTGAACATCAGACACAGCACCGCGCCGGCAATCGTCAGCCCCGAGCCCAAGATGATGTGCGCGGTGCCGTGGTACATGGTGTTGTACGCGGTGACCCGGTCCTGCCCGGCGTATCGCGCTTCGTGAAAGCGGCCGATCAGAAAGATCGCGTAGTCGGTTCCGGCGGCGATCACCAGCAGGGTGAGCAGATTGGTCGAGTACGTCGACAGCGAGATGATGCCCGCGTTGGCGAGCACGGCGACCGATCCGCGGGACGCGGTGAGCTCGATCATCACCGTGAAGATCACGAAGAACACGGTGGTGAGGCGACGGTAGAGGACGAACAGCATCACCGCAATCACGCCGATGGTGATCAGGGTGGTCTTCAGGGTGCCGTGCCGGCCCACCTCGAATTGATCGGTGACCAGGGGCGCCGCCCCGGTGACGTACACCCGCAGCCCGGGCGGCGGTGGGCTGTTGTCGACGATGGAGCGCACCGAGTCCACCGACTCGTTCGCCAATGACTCGCCCTGGTTGCCGGCCAGGTACAGCTGCACCAGCGCCGCCTTGCCGTCGGCGCTCTGCGAGCCGGCCGCCGTCAGCGGATCTCCCCAGAAGTCCTGAACATGCTGGACGTGTTGGGTGTCCTGTTCGAGCTTCTTGACCAACCCGTCGTAGTAGTGGTGGGCGTCGGCGCCCAGCGGCTGATCGCCTTCCAGCACGATCATCGCCGAACTGTCGGAGTCGAATTCGTCGAACACCGTGCCGATGCGTTTGGCAGCCAGCAGCGACGGCGAATCGTGCGGACTCAGCGACACGTTGTGCTTCTCGGCGACGGTTTCCAGCTGCGGCACGAAGACGTTGGTCACCACGGCCAGACCGAGCCAAAACAGCGCGATCAGGACGGAGAACCGGCGGATCAGGTCAGGGACCCGCCGACTCATCCGGACTTGTCCAGGCAATAGGTGAAGGCGTTGAGGGTGTTGACCGTGCGCTCGTCTTTGACGACGTCGTCGATCTTGATCCGGCAGCCGATGGCGTCACTGTCGCCCTGAGCCGAGACGTTCACGAACACCGCCGGCTGGGTGGTGGTCGTGTCGTAGGCCCATGGCAACGTGACCGAGTCGGCACGCTGCGGCTGGGCGTTGACGTCGGTGTAGGTGATGGTCGCCACCGTGCCCGGCGGCCCGAAAACCTCCATGACCACGTGCTTCGGGTTGAACGGGACGATGTCGTTGCCCGCGCCGCTGGGGGTGGAGGTGACGTCGTGCGAGCCGAAGATGCCGTGCAGCCGGTACACCGCGAAGCCCGCCACTGCGACCACCACGACCGCCACCAGCAGCATCCAGCGCTTGGTCAATCGGCGTCCGACCGAAACCCGCTGCATCCGTGACCCTTTCGTGAGCGGCGACAGGCGCTGACGGTGACGAAACTTCCGTAGGGCGGCTTATCAACTTCGTTGACAGTACGACACGGGACCGTACTCCACAACAGTGGAACGGGGCTAGGCCGACTTGTCGTCGCCGGAGTCGTCGGTCCCGGGCCGGCGGCTCTGATGCACCGGGGATTCCCAGGTGTAGGGCTCGTCCGGGTGGCCCGAGCCGCCCAGGATGAACGTCCGGTCGCTTCGGTCGGCGCGCGCGATGGACGTCAGCCACGTCGCGACGGTGCTGACGCGGTTGCGTACGCCGGTGAGGAAAGCGATATGGATGACGCCCCAGCCGAGCCAGCCGAGCAGGCCGGCCAGTTTCACGGGCCCGGCCTGCAGCAGCGCGTGGCCGCGGCTGATGTAGGCCGCCGACCCGAGGTCGCGGTACCGAAAGTCTCTTCGCGACCGTCCCGCGAGGTCACGGGCGATACAGGAGGCGGCGTGCAGCCCACCCTGCATGGCGTTCTCGGCGACCCCGGGCAGCCCGTCGCGGCCGGCCAGATCGCCGATGACGAATACCTCGGGATGGCCCGGCACCGAGAGGTCGGCATTGACCGCGATGCGCCCGGAGCGGTCGGTGTCGGCACCCAGCATCTCGGCGGCGTGCCGGGCGAAGGGCACCGCCTCGACGCCGGCCGTCCACAACACGGTGCGGGTGGCGTAGTCCTGGTTGTGCCCGGTGGCCTTCGAACTGACCGTCACCCCGTCCGCCCGGACGTCGGTGACGTGCACGCCAAAGTGCAACTCGACCCCGAGGTTCTCGAGGATGCCCTGCGCCCGCCGGGCCAGCGCCGGTGTGAAGGCCTTGAGTACCCGGTCGCCGCCGTCGAACAACAGCACCCGCGCCTCCTCCGGCTGGATGCTGTGGAACTCGTTGGCCAACGATCGCGTAGCCAATTCCCTTATCTGGCCAGCTAATTCGACGCCGGTCGGGCCTGCGCCGGCGACCGCGAAGGTGAGCCACTCGTCGCGCTCGGGACCGGGCGGCAGCGTCTCGGCGATCTCGAAGGCGGCGAACACCCGGCGGCGGATGCTCAGCGCGTCGTCCAGGGTCTTCATGCCTGGAGCCCAGTTCGCGAACTCTTCTCTGCCGAAATACGACTGGCGCATGCCGGCAGCGATCACCAGATAGTCGTACTCGACGTCGAAGGTCGATTCGCAGGGGCGGCGGGCGGTGACGCGCCGGGCTTGGGCGTCGAGTCGGATCGCCTCCCCGAGCAGCGTGGTGACGTTGTGGTGGTCCTGGAGTTCCTCACGAAGCGAACGGCTGATCTGTCCGATGCTCAGTGTTCCTGTCGCACATTGATACAGCAGCGGTTGGAACACGTGGCACGCCGCGCGGTCCAGCAGCACGACGTCGACGTCGGCCTTCCGGAAACGGCGGGCACAGAACAGTCCGCCGAATCCGCCACCAATGATGACCACTCTGGGCCGTCGGCTAGTCATGTCTCACTTCTACCCGCTGCGGGCCGGTTCACCCAGACGCCCGGGTGCCACGCGCCGCCGTCAGCCGCGCGGCCAGACGATCATCGGCACCGGCAGCGCCCGCATGATCTTGCTCGCGGAATGGCCCAGGAAGAGGCGCTTGGGCGCGGCCAGTCGACTCGAGCCGACGAGGACCACCTCGCTGTCCTGGAAGTCCAGGCCCAGCACCGCATCTTCGAGCGAATGTCCGTGTCCCACAACGCTCGTCACCGGGACACCGGCCGGCAGGGCGGCCGCCGCCTTGTCCACCAGACCAGCGGCGTGCTGTTGGGCCAGCTGCGTCCACTCCTGCCGACGCTCCTCGCTGCCGCCCTCGCCGACCGCGACGAGCGACATCAACCGCAGCGGCACCTGCCATTCCGACGCCAGCCGAATCGCATTGTCGAAGAGGTTCTCGTTGCCAGGGCGCATCCCGATCGCGCAGGTGATCCTGGTGATGCGGTCGTGCGGTTCGTATTCGGCCGGGGCCAGCGCCACCGGGACCTCCGAGGCGTGCAGCAGCGCATCGGCCAGGCTGCCCAGCCCGAACCGTCCGCTGCGCACCCGGTGGAAGGTGCCGACGACGATCAACGCCGCCTCGCCCTGCTCGGGATCGGTCGCCGCGTCGAGCAGGCCCTCGGTGATGGAGTCCGCCCGTCGCAGGTGTCCCTCAGCCGCGACGCCGGCCGGCACCCTGGCCAGCCCGTCCTCGAGCCATTCGCGACCCTGCTCTTCCACTTCGGCGTTGAACGCCTGGTCGGGCGAGTACCGATGGAAGGTCGGGGCGTCGCTGGGCAACACCGCGACCAGATCCAGGGACGCGCCGGAAGACCGGGCCAGGGTGGCGGCGAGATTGACCCCGTCAAGGCCGCGTTGGCGAGGGCCATAACCGACGACGTACCGCATGCTTGGTGACGCTAACACGGGTGGTCGGTGCCGGTGGTCCTCTGCAGAAACGTTCTGCCCCTGGAAAGCTGAACGGGTTGGTGTCGCCCAAAAAGTGCCGGAGCAGTCGCCGTTGTGGTAAGCCACAGCGTACGAATCCGGACGATTTGATGATGGTGGGTCGAAGATGAGTCAGGTTGCCTCTGGGCCGAACGGCACCACCCAACTCGCCAGGACACTGGGTCTGTGGGCGATCGTGGGCCTCGGTCTGGGCTACATGACACCGACGGTCGTGTTCGACACCTTCGGCATCGTCTCGACCGAGACCGGCAACGTCGTCCCGACCGCGTACATCTTCGCGTTGGTGGTGATGATGTTCACCGCGATCAGCTACGGCCGGATGACGCAGATCTTCCCGTCGGCCGGATCGGCATACACCTACACCTCCGAAACCATCAGCCCCAACGTCGGATTCCTGATCGGGTGGGCGGCGCTGCTCGACTATCTGCTGCTGCCGTTGGTCAACGCGTTGATCATTCGCAGCTATCTGTTCTCGTTCTTCCCGTCCGCCCCGGCCTGGATCTGGGTGGTCGTCTACGTCGCGATCATCACCGGAATGTGTTTGTTCAGCATGACCAACACGTCACGGGCGAACATGATCCTGGTGGTCTTCGAAGTGGTGCTGATCGGAGTGTTCCTCATCCTCGCGGCCAAGTCGCTGATCGACGGAATGGGCAACGGCACCCTGTTCTCCACCCAGCCGCTGTGGCACGAGGGCGTGCACCTCAATCTCGTCATCACCGGCGCCACCATCGTGGCGTTCTCGTTCATCGGCTTCGACGCGATCACGATGTACACCGAGGAGGCCAAGGATTCCTCGACCGTGCCGAAAGCGATCATGCTGGCCCTGGTGATCGGCGGCCTGATCTTCTTCGTCGCGGCCTTCTTCACCCAGTCGCTGTTTCCGGACGTGTCGAACTTCAGCCAGGAATCCCTGGAGAACAGCGCGCTGCCCGAGATCGCCTTCAATGTCGGTGGGCATCTGTTCAAGATCGCGCTCACCGCGGCGGCGTTCGCGGCCACGGTGGCCTCCAGCCTGGCGTCCCACGCGTCCGTTTCGCGGCTGCTCTACGTCATGGGTCGCAACGGCCGCGGTCCGATCGGACGATTCTTCGGATACCTGCACCCGAGTTTCCAAACCCCGGCGTACGCGATCGTTTTCGTCGGCCTGGTCTCGCTGCTGGCGATCGCGTTCAACCTCGACTTCGTGGCCTCGCTGATCAACTTCGGCGCCCTGGTCGCGTTCACGTTCGTCAACCTCACCGTGATCGTGTACTTCGCCTACCGCCGCCGCGAAGTCCGCGGGCTGAGTCAGATCGTGCGCAACATCGTCCTGCCGGGCATCGGCGTCACGCTCACCGTTGTTCTGTGGCTGTACCTTTCGGCCGAGTCGACCCGATACGGCATCATCTGGTTCGGCATCGGGATTGTCGTGCTGTTCTGGTTGACCCGCTTCTTCCGCAGGCCGCTCACCGTCAACATGGGTGAGGCCGAGACCTAGGCACCAGCCGGCGCCGCGCGAACCGGCGGCCGCGTCGCCCTGCTCCAGGCAAGCGGATTGAGCTGCCGATAGGGATCTTGGCTGCGGATCTCGAGGAGACCGGCCAGTTGCTGTTCGAGCGCGTCCTGAGTCTGCGCCTTGACGTCGGCCACCCACGAATCATTCTGGCGGCGTGTCGGTTTGGTGGTGTCGATCGGAGAGCCGAAGCGCAGGTACATCCGCTGGGGACGCGGGATGGTTGTCAGTCCGACGCCGCGGGTGAGCGGCAGGCCCATCTCGGGCTTACCCGTCACCCGCTCCATGACCGTGGTGGTGAACCGGCCGAACGCGCTGTCCCTGGGAAAGACGCTCTTGTACACGTCGTCGCCGCCGACCAGCGCGACCGGCACGATGGGATAGGAACTCTCCACGGCGACCCTCGCAAATCCCGCGCGGCCTTTCCAGAGCAGCGTGTGTTCCTCGCCCTTGAACTTGTTCATCTCGCGGCCCCCACCGGGGAACACCAGGATGGTCTCGTCGTTGCGCATCAACTCGCGCGCAGTGTCGGGGTGTCCGACGACGGCTCCGTAGGCCGCCAGCGCATCTCCGACGATGCCGGGTGCGTAACGGATCGCCGTTACCGCCAGCGGCCTGACCCGGGTTCCGATCTCCTGGCGCACGAAGTACGGGATAAGAACCACTTCGCCTGCGCCGTGGGTGTGGTTGCCGACCAACAGAAACCGGCCGTCGCGCGGGAGGTTCTCCAGCCCGTCGACGTAGGGCCGGTAGAGATCGATCACCGGGGAGAGACCGTCGAGCACGGATTCGACGACGGGTCGCAAGGCTCGGACCCGTCGCGGGGGATTCGTGATCTGGTCAATGTCGGCTACCGCGGTCATGTGCGCTCCTGTGGCTCGGCCTTGCACGTCATCGTACCGAACGAACTAGTTCGTTTGTTATCGACATGATGAGGATTCCACCGGTCGCATCCGCACCGGCGCCTTAGTTGACCGTGACGTGGACGTGGTTGAAGTGGTTGGCCACCCGCCACATCGTGTACGACACCCCGAAGCGCTCCGCCTGGCTGAGGATGTCGGCATTGATCGCGTCCCCGAGCGCCATGTCGCTGCCGATCATCAGGTCGATGGCACGCCCGCTCGGGTGGTCAGGAAGCGGATCCGAGCGCACGCCGCCGATGGACTGCACGCCGGGGTAGGTGGCGATGACATACGCCGCGAGTGTTCGCGCGTTGGGCACCAGCCCGTTCATCCCGACCGTGGGGATCGCGCCGCCCGGTCCCAGCAGGGCCTGCTGGGCGGCCGGTAGCGCGTAGTAGGTCGCCCGGACCAGTCTGACCTGGCCCTCGACCTCGGTCTGTCTGGTCTGCAGTTCGGCGCGCACCGCGGCGGCCGCGTCCGCAGCCGCTCGGGCGTCGGCAGCCGATCGGTCCGAGGCCGCTTCGGCCATCTCGGCGAGTTGCTTGGCGGTCCGGAAACTTCGCAGCTGCCCGGACATCTGCTCGGTGATCGCCCGCTGGAACGCCAGTTCGTCGATCAGCCGCTGGGGTGATGCGGCGGTGAAGAACGCACTCACGCTGTCGGTGCGCCCGCCGGCATAAAACGCGGCCGCGGCTTGGTCGACGGTGCCTTGATAGGCAGCCAACTCGGACCTGGCCGCATCGAGTGCCACGAGCGCGTCGGCATGCTTTCTCTCCGCCTCGCTCTGCAGTTGCACCTTCGCGGCGAGATCCTGCTCGACGGCCTGGGCGGTCTCGATGAGCTGCTGGGCCTGCTTCGTCAGCTCGTTCAGTTTCGCGAGCTCATCGGATTCGGGCTCGGCGTACGCCGACCCGGCCGACACCACGCAGAGCGCCACCAGGCTCGCGATCGCCGCCGACGCCCTACTCGGACTCGATTTCGGCGCCAAATGCCGGGGAAACTTCACGACTGCGCATCCTTATGACTGCCGCCGACGTCGTCTTCGTCGAACTGCCGACCCCAGTGGCTGAGGTCTCGGCAAGGTTACGAAAGGTCGCGGACGTTGTCCAACCGCAGCGCACTACCGAACCACGAGCACCGAGCATTCGGCGTGATGGATCAGGTTCTGCCCGACCGAACCCAGGACGGCGCCGGCTAACCGGCCGCGGCCATGGCTGCCGACCACCACGAGCTGGGCTTCGCGCGACAGCTCGGTGAGACCCTTCGCCGGGCTGACGTCGTGGAAGACCTTCGTGACGTGCGCGTTGGGATATTTCCGTGCCAGCGGTTGTACCAACTCGTCCATCCGCTGGCGCTGCTGTGTCTGCAGCAGGTCCAGCAACTCCCAGTCCATGTTCCCCTCACCCCCGAGGTCACCCATGCCGACCGCCGCGTCGATCTCCCACATGTGCGCCACGGTCAACGGCGCATGCAGCACCCGGGCGATGTCGAATGCGTCCGCCAGCGCGCGGGCCGAGGCGTCGGAGTCGTCGACGCCGACGACGACGGGCAACGGCTTGCCGGTTCTGACGGCGACCGGGGGTCGCCAGACCAGCACCGGGCAGTGCGCGCGATGGACCGTTCTCACCACGTGTCCGCCCAGCACCCGGTGATCTGCCGCACCAGTGCCCACCACCAGCAACCGGGTGGCGTCCGAAGCTTCGGCCAGGACCGTCGCGACCGCGCCCCTGACCACGTCGGTGCGGACCGCAAGATCGGGGTGCGACGACCGCACGGCCGCCTGCGCCGCGGCCAGCACCTGGTCGCCGTCTCCATCGAGCTCGGCCGGGAACTCCGCGCTGGCGAAATGCCAGTCCAGCCGCGGGATCGCGTGCAGCAGCGTCAGGCCGACACCACGTGCGGCGGCGAAGTCGGCGGCCCACCGGGCAGCGCCCAGCGCGGCCTCGGATCCGTCGATACCCACGACAACGGACTGCTCATCGGCTGCGGTGCTCATCCGTCGAGCCTAGGGCCCGGCCTGGGCCGGGCGCCGCAATCAACCGCCGCGTTACGGGACGTAGCAGGGGGCGTCGCCGGGGGTGTAGTACGGCAGACCGGTCGGCGAGATGCAGGGCGCCTCGCCCGGGAACGCCGGGACCAGCGAATACGCGTAGCTCTCCGGGAAGCCGTAGCGAGCCCAGTCGGTGGCCCCGGCCACCGCGGCACCGGCCACCGCCGCGTCGACGGCGTCGCCGGCGATGCCCGGGGTGCAACCACCGACGGTCACGTGGCGCCCGCCGACGTCTCCACAGATGTCGGCCTGAGCCACCGGTGCGATCGCTGCGGGGATTGCCGACAGGGCGGCCGCACTCAACAGGACCGCTGCAATTTTCTTAGCCATGCCGCGATTGTCGCAGGCAACCGCGCCTGCGTTACAACGAACAAGTGGCCGGCACCATGCCGAACGAGAAATTGCTGGTTGCCCGCGGTCAGCAGCGCGTCGAGCCGTGCCCGCGGCCGGCCCGGGACGCCCGACCGTAGACTCGGCCGTGCTCACCACCGGAGCGCGAAAGGAGCACGGTGACCCTCACCTTGCGCGTCGTCGTGACCACCTTGTTCGCACTGTTCTTCTGGTCATGGAGCAGTGCCGTCGCCGCCGCTCACACCACGCTCGTCAGTTCCGACCCCGCCAATGACGCCCAGGTCTCGACCCCACTGAGCGCCGTCGTGTTGACGTTCAGCGAGGACATCAACCCGGCGTTCGCCACGGTGGTCGTGCACAGCGCGGACGGCCACGACTGGGTCACCGCCCCGGCTCGGGTCGACGGTCCCCGGCTGACCGCCGAGGTAGGCCCGGCGCCCCTGCCGAACGGGAAGTACACCGTCGGCTATCGGGTGGTCTCCGCCGACGGTCACCCGGTGTCCGGTTCGTACACCTTCACGGTCGCCGGAACTCCGGACCAGCCCAGCACGCCCGCCGTCACGTCGAGTGCCGCGGCACCGAGCACGACGGCGGCGCCTGCGGCGTCGACCGAGTCGAGTGGACCGGACACCCGGACCTCGATCCTGACCGCAGCGGCGGCGGGCCTGGCCGTCGGCGGCGTGATCGCCTTCTGGCAGTCGCGCAAGCGCCGGCGGAACAACGCCGGCGGCGGACCGGATTCGGCCGGCTCCTGATCCGCGAGCCTAGGGACGAGCCAACGCACGGGCGATGACCAGGCGCTGAATCTGGTTGGTGCCTTCGAAGATCTGCATGATCTTGGCTTCACGCATGTACCGCTCGACACGGTAGTCGCGGGTGTAACCGGCGCCGCCGAACACCTGGACGGCATCGGTGGTGACCTTCATCGCCGCGTCGGTGGCGATGAGTTTGGCGACACTGGCCTGCACCGAATACGGCAGGCCGGCATCGCGGCGACGCGCCGCGTTCAGATAGGTGGCGCGGGCGGACTCCACCGCGGCGGCCATGTCGGCCAGCACGAATCCCAGCCCCTGGTGATCGATGATCTTGCGGCCGAACGTCGTTCGCTGCTGTGCGTATGCCACCGCGTCGTCGAGCGCGGCCTGCGCCAGGCCGACCGCACACGCGGCGATCCCCAGGCGCCCGGAGTCGAGCGCACTGAACGCGATGGACAGGCCCTGGCCCTCGTCCCCGATGCGCCGCTCGGCGGGCACGACGACATCGTCGTAGTGGGCCGTGGTGGTGGGGATGGCGTGCAGGCCCATCTTCTCTTCGGGCTTGCCGAAGCTGAGTCCCTCGATGCCGGACGGGATCACAAAGCAGGAGACGCCGCCCGAACCCTCACCGGTCCGCGCGAACAGCGTGTAGAAGTTCGCGATGCCGCCGTGCGTGATCCATGCCTTGGCTCCGTTGATGCGGTAGGTGTCGTCCTCGGCGACCGCCCGGCAGGTCAGCGCCGCGGGGTCGGAACCGGCCTGTGCCTCGGACAGGCTGTAGGCCCCGACAGTCGATCCGCCCAGCATGTCCGGCAGCCAGGCGCGCTTCTGCGCGTCGGTGCCGAACGCCATCAACGGGTGGCAGGCCAGGCTGTGCACGCTGACGGCGACGGCGACCGCGGCCCAGCGCGCGGCGATCTCCTCCAGGACTTGGAGGTAGACCTCGTATGGCTGCGCCCCACCGCCCCATTCCTCCGGATACGGCAGGCTCAGCAGCCCCGCCGCGCCCAACGTGGCGAACACCCCGTCGGGATAGGTCTCGGTGGATTCGTGGTGATCGACGATCGGGGTGAGGGTTTTGTCGGCCACATCGCGGGTGAGCTCGATCAGGGCGCGCGCTTCGTCGTTGGGCAGCAGACGATCTACAGGCACGACAGTTCCTCTCACCCGGCAGTACTGAAATATCGCCGTCAGTACTCTTTGACAGTACTGTAGCTGGTCCTGCAGTACTCTTTTGCGGTGGCTCGTTCCCAGCCGACGGAGTTCGGCACACGGCGTCGCACCGCACTGTTCGACGCGCTGATCGCCTTGTTCCTGGCCGAGGGCTTCGCCCATCTGACCCTCGACGAGATCGCCGCCCGCCTGCGGTGCTCCAAATCGACGCTGTACACCCTGGCCGACAGCAAGGAGCAGCTGGTGCGCGCCGCAACCGTGCACTTCTTTCGCGGGGCCACCGACGCCGTCGAAGCCGAGGTACGCGACGTCGCGGGAGCACGGGCCCAGATCACCGCCTACCTCTCCGCAGTAGGCACCGCCCTGGATGCCGCCTCCGATCAGTTCATGGCCGACCTGGACGGATTCGCCCCCGCGCGCGAGGTCTACGAACGCAACACCCGAGTCGCCACCCGCCGGGTGCAGGAGATGATCGCCGCCGGGGTGGCCGCCGGCGAATTCCGGGACGTGCACGCGGCATTCGCCGCCGACCTGGTGACCACCATGATGGTGCGCATCCAGCAGCGCACGGTGCGAGCCGCCACCGGCCTGGACGACGCCAGCGCCTATCGCGAACTCGCCGCCATCCTCACCGCGGGAATCAGCCTCTGATTCGACGGGCCAGCAGCCAGTCCCGCAACCGACTCGGCACTGCCAGACCCACCGCCATCGCGATGACCGTCAGGCCGGCGACCGCACCGTTACTGACCGCATCGAGCAACACCTGCTCGGAGGGGTGGGCGGCGAGTTCGGTGACACCCGCGACCACCCGGAACACGAACATGCCCGGCACCAGGGCGACCACAGCGGCGAAACCGATTGCAGCGAAGGGTATCTGCTTCACATAGGCCACCGGAGTCAGAATCGCCCCGGTGAGCAGGCACGCCAGCAGCGCCGCCACCGGCAGGCTCGCGTGCCAGGCCGTCAGCGCCCACCAGTGCACCGCATGGGCGGTCATCCCGACCACGATCGGCCAGCCCACGAAGCGATACGGCATGGCGAAGAACACCGGATAGCAGGCGGCGGCGACACCCGCGGCGAGAACGTCGAACACCAACGGCACGTCGGCGGGCGGTGTGCTCAGCGGCAGCGCCTGGCCAGTGACCTGCAGACCGAGCACCAAGCCGACGGCGATGACCGCCAGCACAAGCAATCCGTACCCCAGCCGCGCGAGCGCCAACGACATCCGCCCGGCCAGCAGATCCATTGCGCCGATGAGGATCTGGGGCCCCGGTACCAAGACCATGGCCGGGCAGACCGCGATCAGGCCGATCGAGGCGGACAGCCCGACCTCGCCGGCGACGGCGCCGGCCACCCCGGCGAGCAGGGCAGCCACGAACGTCTGCAGCAGCGGATCCGCGCCGAAGCCGGCCAGCACACGGCGCAGCAGGCCGCCGAGCGCGGCGGCCGCCGCGATCACCGCAATGGCCCACCCGTCCACCGCCCCGAACACCACGGCCAGTGCCGCCGCGCCGGCCGCACACGCGGCGACGAAGGCGAGATTCGACGACGGCGGCAGCTGCCCGGCGGCGTCGAGCGCGCGCTCGATCTCGTCGCGCTGCAGGGGCCGATTCTCGGCGTTGTCCACCGCGCGCATCAGCGCGCTCACCCGACGCATGTTCACCGCGGCGGGACGCGCCTCGGCGACCAGCACGTCTCGCCCGTCCGAACGCGGGTCGTACACGGTGACCGAGGCCCAGCCGGGGATGACCACGGCCGGCTGACCGAGCCCGGTCGCGAGCCGCTGCACTGCGGTCGCCGTCATGCTGGTCGATTGCCCGTTGTTGTGCAGCAGCACCGCGGCGCGCAGGATCGTTGCCAGTGGCTCGCGGCCGTCAGGCACCGGCAACCCCGTGACCGATCATGTCGTGCGGGTCGACGATGGAATCGAATTGTTCGGCCGTCACCTTGCCGGAATCCAGCGCCGCCTGCCGCAAGGTGATGTCGCGGGCGACTGCGTCCTCGGCGATGTGCGCGGCGTTCTGGTAACCGATCACCGGACTGAGCGCGGTGACCAGCATTGCGCTGGTGTCGACATAGCGGGAGATCCGGTCGGTGTTCAACGTCGTTCCCTCGACCGAGAATTCACGGAACGTGGTGCAGCCGTCGGCCAGGATGCGGATGGAGTGCAGCACATTATCGATGATGACCGGGCGCATGGCGTTGAGCTCGAAATTGCCCTGCGAGCCGGCCAGCGCCACCGCGGTGTCGTTGCCCATAACCTGGATCGCGATCATCACCAGTGCCTCGCACTGGGTCGGATTGACCTTGCCCGGCATGATCGACGAGCCCGGCTCATTGGCCGGCAGGACGAGTTCGCCGAGCCCGCATCGCGGGCCCGAGGCCAGCCAGCGCATGTCGTTGGCGATCTTCATCAGCGCCACCGCCAGCCCGCGCACCGCGGCATGCGCGCGCACCATCGGATCCAGCGACCCCAGCGCGGCGAACTTGTTGGGTGCCGTCACGTACGGCTTGCCGGTGAGTTCGGCCAGCGTGGCGGCAACCTCGCTGCCGAAGCCGGCCGGAGCGTTGAGTCCGGTGCCGACGGCGGTTCCCCCGACAGCCAGCTCCAGCAGTCCTGCACGGGCCCGGCCGATGTCGTCCAGGCAGGCCTGCAGCTGCGCCGCCCATCCCGACCATTCCTGCCCGACACTGAGCGGCACGGCGTCCTCGAGGTGGGTGCGGCCGATCTTGACCACGTCCATCCACTGCGCGCTCTTGGCCGCGATCGCGTCATGCAGCGCGGTCACCGCGGGCAGCAGCCGATCGTCGATGGCGGTCAACGTGGCGATGTGCATCGCCGTGGGGAAGGTGTCGTTGCTGCTCTGCCCCATGTTGACGTGATCGTTGGGGCCGACCGGAAGCTGGCTGCCGAGCGTGCCGCCGACCAACTGGATCGCCCGGTTGGACAGCACCTCGTTGACGTTCATGTTGCTCTGGGTGCCCGATCCGGTCTGCCACACGAACAGGGGGAAGTGGTCGTCGAGCTTGCCGGCGATGGTTTCCTCGGCGGCCTGCACGATCACCCTGGCCCGCCACGGTTCCAGCCGGCCGGCCTTCTCGTTGACCAGCGCACAGGCCTTTTTCACCAGGCCGTAGGCGTGGTAGACCTCGATCGGCATGTGGTCGGTGCCGATCGAGAAGTGCTGTAGTGAGCGCTGGGTCTGGGCTCCCCAGTACCGGTCGGCAGGTACGTCGACGGTGCCGAGGCTGTCGAATTCGGCGCGGGTACCGGTGGCCTCGATCCCGATCGGGACGTCGGTGTAGGCCGGCTGCGGGCTCTGGTCGTGCTGGGTCACTTCGGTGTCCTGTCCGTGGATCGACGGTGTGGGCGCAGCGCGAACGCCGGAGGTCGCCTGCGCCGGTATCACCCTTTCGCTGTGTCGGCTGCCGAGTCCACTATCCATTCCCCATCCCGGTATCGGGAGAAACTATGGACATGATTCAGTTGACAGAGTGACTCTGCCAAAATTAGCTTGGGGTGGCACCGTCCCGCGGATCCGAGCTGGGGAGACATCATGAACTCCGAACTGTTGCAGACCTTCGCGTCCACGCTGCCGGCCGACGACGACCACCCCTATCGCACCGGTCCGTGGCGCCCGCAGCGCAACGAGTGGCGCGCCGACGACCTGACCGTGGTGGCGGGTCGGGTGCCCGAGGACCTGGACGGGGTGTATCTGCGGCTCACCGAGAACCCGCTGCACCCGGCCATCGCGCACTACCATCCCTTCGACGGCGACGGAATGCTCCACAGCATCGAGTTTTCCAACGGAAAAGCCAACTACCGCAATCGATTCGTCCGCACCGACGGGTTCCTGGCCGACAACGCGGCGGGCCGTTCGCTGTGGGCGGGTTTCATCGAGAACCCCACGGACGCGCTGCGCACCGACGGGTGGGGTGCGCGGACGCGGATGAAAGACGCGTCGAGCACCGACGTGATCGTCCATCGCGGTAAGGCACTGACCAGCTTCTTCATGTGCGGCGATCTCTACCAACTCGATCCCTACACCGTCGAGACCCTGGGCAAGGAGACCTGGAACGGCGCGTTCCCCGAGTGGGGCGTCTCGGCACATCCCAAGGTCGACCCGGTCACCGGTGAATTGCTGTTCTTCAGCTACAGCAAGCAGGCGCCCTACCTGCGCTACGGCACGGTCGACAAAGACGGCAACCTGCTGCACCTCACCGATGTGGAGCTGCCGGGACCCCGCATGCCCCACGACATGGCGTTCACCGAGAACTACGCCATCTTCAACGACTTTCCCCTGTTCTGGGATCCCGAACTGCTGCAACACGATCTGCATCTTCCGCGGTTCTTCCGGGATCTGCCGTCGCGCTTCGCGGTGGTGCCCAGGCGGGGTGACCAGTCGAAGATCATGTGGTTCGAGACCGACCCCACCTATGTCCTGCACTTCACCAATGCCTACGAAGACGGCGACGAGATCGTGCTGGACGGGTTCTTCCAGCACAACCCGTCACCGTCGACCAAGGGGGCACGGTCCCTGGAAGAAGCCGCCTTCCGCTGGCTCGCCCTCGACGGGTTCGAATCCCGGCTGCACCGTTGGCGTTTCAACCTTGTCACCGGCAAAGCCACCGAAGAGCAGCTCAGCGAGGGCTTCACCGAGTTCGGGATGATCAATCGCGACCTACAGACCCGCGACTACCGCTACGTCTACGCCGCCAGCGGAGAGCCGGGCAAGTTCCTGTTCAACGGCCTGGTCAAACACGACCTACAGACCGGCTCGGAAGAGCGGATCAGCTTCGGCGACGGGGTCTTCGCCAGTGAGACACCGATGGCGCCGCGGGTCGGCTCCACCGGTGAAGACGACGGTTACCTGGTCACGTTCACGATGGACATGAACGACGACGCCTCCTACTGCGTCGTGCTCGATGCCGCTCGTCCCGGCGACGGCCCGGTCTGCACCTTGCGTCTGCCCGAACGGATCTGCAGCGGAACGCATTCCACGTGGGTCGACGGTGCCGAACTCCGCAAGTGGCACCAGCCGCAGTGACCGTACCCGCGGCGCCCGGCTCGGCGTTCGACCTGCACCCCGGTGACACCAATGCCATCGGGCGGATGCTCGCGCTGCTGGGCGACGAGTGGACACTACTGATTGTCCGCGAATCACTCTTGGGGGCAACGAAATTCAGTGACTTTGCCCGGCTGCCGATTTCCAATGCCGTGCTCACCTCGCGCCTTGGATCCATGGTCCGGGACGGACTGCTGGACCGGCAGATCTACCAGCAGCAACCGCTGCGCGCGGGCTACCTGCCCACCGCCGAATGCCGGCAGCTGTGGCCGGTGCTGATCTCGATCTGGCAGTGGGAGCGCACCTGGGTGCACGACCGCAGCGACGAGTTGCCCCTGATGCGCCACCGAAGCTGCGGACAGGACTTCGCTCCGATCCTGCGATGTGAGCACTGCCACGCGCCGACCGACGCACTCGACATCGAGGCACGTTGGGGTCCCAGCGGCGGCTGGGCGCGGTCGGTACCCCAGGCGACCACCCGCAAGCGGCTGCGCACCGCCGACTCCGGAGCGCCCGGAATGTTCCCGCAGACCATGGCGATCTTCGGCAATCGCTGGTCGGCGGCGATCCTCGGGGCGGCTTTCCTGGGCACCCGGCGGTTCAGCGACTTCCAGGCCCGCCTCAAGGCACCGGCCGCCCTCGTCGCTGACCGCCTGAAACTCTTCTGCGACATCGGAATTCTGCAGGCCGCCGCCCACCCCCAGCGCGCCGACTGGTCGGAATACCACCTCACCCCCAAGGGGCTGGCGTTCTACCCCGTCGTGGCCACCGCGATCGATTGGGCGCACACCCATTACCGCGGCGCCGAAGGTCCCGCCCTGGTGTTGACCCACCGGGCGTGCCACCAGGCCTTCATTCCCCAGCTGGCCTGCGATCACTGCGGCCAGACATTGACGGGCAACGGTATTGAGGTCGTACCGCGCGGTGACACGGCGCCGCAGCACCGGGACGCGCCCGGCTGACCCCGCCTTGAGCTGCGGATACACCAGAAGGTCACACCGGCCGTTTACCATTCCACCGGCGCCTGCGCACCGGATGGAAAGGACGAGACGTGAGTTACACCGCCGCGGACATCACTGAGCTCGACGATGTCCAGCACACCCGACTGCGGCCGGCGGTCAACCTCGGTCTGGACGTCCTGAACACCGCCTTACGCGAGCTGATCGACAACGCGGTCGAAGAGGTGGCCGATCCCAGCCACGGCGGATCGACCGTCACGATCACCCTGCACGCCGACGGATCGGTCAGCGTCGCCGACGACGGCCGCGGCCTGCCCGTCGACACCGATCCGACGACCGGGAAGAACGGCATCGTCAAGACGCTGGGCACCGCCCGCGCCGGCGGCAAATTCTCCGCGCACACCGACGCCACCAGCACCGGGGCCGGCTTGAACGGAATCGGTGCCGCCGCAGCGGTCTTCATCTCCGCCCGCACCGACGTGACGGTCCGCCGGGCCGGCAAGACCTACCTGCAGAGCTTCGGGGCGGGCTACCCCGGCGTGTTCGAGGGCAAGGACTTCGACCCGAACGCGCCGTTCACCCGGTCCGACACGCAGAAGCTGCGCGGGGTCGGCAACCGCAAGCCCGACGCCCAAGGCACGGAAGTACGCATCCTGTTCGACCCCGCCGTCGTGCCGGATTCCACCGTCGACATCGGCGAGGTGCTGCTGCGCGCCCACGCCGCGGCGCGGATGTCGCCGGGCGTGCACCTCGTCGTCGTCGACGAAGGCTGGCCCGGCGAGCAGATTCCGGCGGCTTTGCTCGAGCCGTTCAGCGGTCCGTGGGGTACCGACACGCTGCTGGACCTGATGTGCACGGCGGCCGGCACCCCGACGCCGGCCGTGCGCGCGGTCGTGGAGGGTCGCGGCGAGTACACCACCGGCCGCGGCCCGACGCCCTTCCGCTGGTCGCTGACCGCGGGTCCGGCCGAGCCTGCGACGGTGGCCGCGTTCTGCAACACCGTGCGCACCCCCGGCGGCGGGTCGCACCTGACCGCCGCGGTGAAGGGGTTCTCCGAGGCGCTGGCCGACCGCGCCTCCCGCATTCGCGACCTCGGCCTGGCCAAGGGTGAAGAAGGCCCGGAGGCACAGGATTTCGCGGCGGTCACCGCGCTGGCGGTGGATACCCGCGCGCCCGACGTGTCGTGGGACTCCCAAGCCAAGACCGCGGTGTCGTCCCGGTCACTGAACGTCGCGATGGCACCGGACGTAGCCCGCAGCGTCACCGTCTGGGCGGCCAACCCGGCCAACGGCGACGCCGTGTCGCTCTGGACGAAGCTGGCGCTCGAATTCGCGCGGGCCCGCCGCAGCGCCGAGGGCGCCAAGGCACGATCGCGGGCAGCATCCAAGGCCAAGGGGCTCGGGACGAACCTGTCGCTGCCGCCAAAGCTGCTGCCCAGCAGGGAGACCGGCCGCGGGTCGGGCGCCGAACTGTTCCTCTGCGAGGGCGATTCGGCGCTGGGCACCATCAAGGCCGCACGCGATGCCACTTTCCAAGCCGCGTTTCCACTGAAAGGCAAGCCGCCCAACGTCTACGGGTTCGCGCTGAGCAAGGCCCGCGGCAAGGACGAGTTCGACTCGATCGAACGCATTCTGGGCTGCGGGGTGCGGGACAACTGCGACCCGGAGCAGTGCCGCTACGACCGGATCCTGTTCGCTTCCGACGCCGATCCCGATGGCGGCAACATCAACTCCAGCCTGATCTCGATGTTCCTGGACTTCTACCGCCCGCTGGTCGAAGCCGGGATGGTGTACGTGACGCTGCCGCCGCTGTTCGTGGTGAAGAACGGTGACGAGCGGATCTACTGCCAGGACGAATCCGAGCGCGACGCCGCGGTGGCCCAGCTGAAGGCGACCTCCAAGAAGCGGGTGGAAGTGCAGCGCAACAAGGGTCTCGGCGAGATGGATGCCGACGATTTCTGGAACACCGTGCTGGACCCGCAGCGGCGCACGGTGATTCGGGTCCATCCCGACGACAGTGACAAGAAACTGCACCACACGTTGTTCGGCGGACCGCCCGAGGGCCGGCGCACGTGGATGGCCGACATCGCCTCCCGTGTCGACACCTCGGCGCTGGACCTCGACTAGGACGTAGGAAAACACCGTGACCGCCACCTTGGATGTTCCCGAGCAGAATCCCGATCTGGTGCTCGAGCAGAGCGCCGACGACTACTGGAACCACTACCAGCTGACGTTCGCGCTCTACAGCGTGAGCGACCGCGCCATCCCGTCCGCGTTCGACGGCCTCAAGCCCGGCCAACGGCGTCTGCTCTACCAGATGCACGACTCGCGGCTGCTGCCCGGCAACAAGCCGCAGAAGTCCTCGAAGGTGTGCTCGGCGGTCACCGGCAATCTGCACCCCCACGGCGGTGCGTCGATGTACGGTGCCGCGGCGCTGATGGCCGCCGAGTTCCAGCGTGTGAAAGTCATTGACGGACAGGGTGCCTTCCCGCGCATCCAGGGCGATATCCCCGCCGCCGACCGGTATACCGAGATGCGGTTGTCGGCCCCCGGCGCGGCGCTGACCGCCGAACTCGACGACCACGCCGTGCCGATGGTCCCGACCTTCGACGGGGAATGGACCGAGCCGACGATGCTGCCTGCCCAGTGGCCGGTGCTGCTGTGCAACGGCGCGGTCGGCATCGCCGAGGGTTGGGCCACCAAGGTGCCCGCGCACAACCCCCGCGAGGTGATGGCCGCCTGCCGGGCGCTGCTGAAGACGCCGAACATGACCGACGACCGGCTGGTGAAACTGATCCCCGGCCCCGACTGGGGCTGCGGGGCCACCGTGGTCGGCACAGCGGGTCTGCGCGAGTACATCACCACCGGTCGGGGGGCGTTCACCGTGCGCGGCACGGTCAGCGTCGACGGCAAGAACTGCGTGATCACCGAGCTACCGCCCGGTGTCGCGAGCAACACTGTGCAGGAACGGATCCGGGCGCTCGTCGAGTCCGGCGAGATGTCCGGTGTCGCGGACATGTCGGACCTCACCGACCGACGCAACGGGCTACGCATCGTGGTGACCGCCAAGCGTGGCCACAGCGCCGAGCAGATCCGCGAACAGCTCCTCGCCCTGACCCCGCTGGAGTCGACCTTCGCCGCCAGCCTGGTCGCGCTCGACGAGAATCGGGTGCCACGCTGGTGGTCGGTGCGCGAGCTGATCGCGGCGTTCCTGTCGCTGCGTGACTCGGTGGTGCTGCACCGCAGCGAATACCGACTCGAGAAGGTCACCGCGCGCAGGCATCTGGTGGCCGGCCTGATGACGATCCACCTCGACATCGATGCCGCGGTCGCGGTGATCCGGGGTTCCGACACCGTCGACGAAGCGCGCACGGGCCTGCAGGAGCGGTTTTCGATCGACGCCGTGCAGGCCGATTACGTTCTGGCGCTGCAACTTCGCCGGCTGACCAAGCTCGACGTCATCGAGCTGCGCGCCGAAGCCGAGAAGCTGGACGCCGAGTTCGCGGAGTTGACCGAGCTGGTGTCCAATCCCGACGCGCGCCGGACGGTGATCGACGCTGAGCTCGTGGAGACCGCCAAGCTGTTCAAGGGCCCGGAGTTCGACCGCCGGACGTTGCTGGATGCCGAGGCCACCCCGGTGACGTCGGCCGCCGACGAGGACGGTGCGCGGGAACGCAAGGTCAACACCGCCTGGCGGCTGGACGATCGCGGGGTGTTCTCCGACAGTCACGGAGAGTTGCTCACCTCCGGTCTCGGCTGGGCGGTGTGGACCGACGGCCGGGTGAAATTCACCACCGGCAACGGTCTGCCCTTCAAGATCCGGGACATTCCGGTGGCGCCGGACATCACCGGGCTGGTGCGCTCCGGGGTGCTTCCACCCGGCTATCACCTGGCCCTGGTGACCCGGCGGGGCAAGGTTCTGCGGATCGATCCGGCCGTGGTGAACCCGCAGGGCGCCGCGGGCAACGGGGTCGCCGGGGTGAAGCTGGCCGGCGACGGTGACGAGGTGATCGCGGCGCTGCCGGTGTCCTGCGGCAACGGCGAGGCCATCTTGTCAGTGTCGGAAAAGAGTTGGAAGGTCACCGAAGTCGCCGACATCCCGGTCAAGGGCCGTGGCGGCGGCGGTGTCGGCTTCCATCCGTTCGTCAAGGGTGAGGACGCCCTGCTGGCGGCGTCGATCTCGGCGACCGGCTACGTGCGCGGCACCAGGGCCGTGCGGGCCGAGAATCGCGCGAAGGCGTCGATCAAGGGCTCGGGAAGCGACGTCACACCGGCCGGCTAGTCAGTGGGGTCACCGATGAACTCCACCCCGGCGGTGATGGCAGGGCGGTGCCGCAGGACCCGGTAGTGAGCCAGTCGGCCGAGGCCTCGCGTGGTCAGGAGCCGTGCGCCTTGCCACGATGCGGCCAGTCGGGCGGTGGCGGCATACGGGCTGTCGGGGTCGTCGGGGTCGTGGATGAGAAGCAGCGGAGGGTAGTCGGCTCGTCGGCCGACTCGGGTCATGTTGGTCTCGTGCAGCGGCATGGCAATGCGTTTTTCCAGACGGCGGTGTAGCCCGGCGCGAATACGGCGGCCGAAGCCATGACGTGCGGCGAACAGATCGAGATAGAGCGGAAAATCGGCCATCGGCGCGAAGAAGACCAGGCGTCCTACCGGTGCGCCCTGCGCTGCCGCCAATGCGGTCGCGTTCGCGCCCAGCGAGTGAGCGACCACCGCGTGGGCGGGCCCATGGGTCTCGATCACGGCTGCAATCGCGTCGGCGCACTCGGTGGCTGTGGTGCGCCCCGGAGCGAGCTCACCCGGATCGGATTCGTTGTGGCTGGGCAAGTCGAATGCGACGACCCGATAACCCGCCTCAACCAGCGGTTTGACGAACATCGCCAAATGCGGGCGCTGCCCGCCCCAACCGTGCACCAGGTAGATCGGCGGTCCCTGCCCCCATTCCTCACCGGCGACCCGATGTCCGTCCCACCACGCTTCGATCGGCCTGCCTGGCGGCACACCCGGCGGCATGCGCAGAGCTGACTCGAGAACCGGTGGGGTACACCATAATTCGACCGCCCACCGCGATCCCAACCAAGGCGCGAACCGCTCGAGCCACCAGAATCGCCGACGCACCCTGTCCTCGACCGGGGGGAGAATTCCCGAGCCAACGACGTCGAGCGGGGGGATCTCACCGTCCTGCGCCGGTTGAGGTGCACCGTCCGTCATGAACTTCGATGGTAGTACGGCTAGCCGGTGAAGCCCTCCCCCGTCGTCGACCGGTCGTGGTGGGTGTAGGTTGCCGGGATCTGCCGACCACGAGCGATCTTGTCCAGCATGGCAACTCGCTCGCGCGCGGCTGCGCCGCTCTTCTTCCGGCGCTCCCGGATCGGGTTCGACCAGGGCAGTCGGTCGGACACCATGGCGATGCCCACGTTGAGCCGGGTCAGATGTGCGAAGTACCGCGCCCGGCGCTCGAAGTTGTACCCGAGGGGTTCGAAGAGTGTGCCTGCCACCATGGCTTCGATCTGCTGGTATCCGTAGACCACGCCGGCCGGGGCCAGCGCGATACTCGCCGTGAGCTGGTTCACGTGCCGGGCCACCAGGGCGCGGACCCAACCGGGCAGGGCTTCGGTCAGGGTGGTCAGGTGCGCCGGTCCGGCGATGGCATCGACCAGCTCGGCACGCCACGGCGACGGGTTACCACCCCTGGCCAGAACATAATTCAGCGATTTGATCAGCTCAATGCCGTTGGCAGAGTGCAGCAGCACCGGTGCGCCCCACAGTCGCCCGGAGAACGACGAGTATTCGGCGAGGTCCTCGAGCTGGTCCGGTGTCAGCTTGCGGCCGAAGGCGTGGTCGACGAGCCGGCCGAGCAGCATGCCGCTGCCGAACCCCAGCAGCGACGTCACGGGAATCGGTTCGCCGAACTTGAGGTAGAGCTCGTCGCCCCACTTGCGCCGGAGTCCCCGGCTGGCCAGTGCGTGCATCAACCGAACCCGCACCACATCCTGGAACGCCGCCGACTGCCGGTCGAAGATGTCAGGAAGGGTGAATTCGGCGAACACCCGTGCGGTTTCGATGAACCGGCGCGGGCCGTCGTCGGCGAATCGGCCGGTGGCGCCGGTGGCCGCGGAGATGTCGCCGGTCATCGCGGTCTCGTAGAACGCCCACGAGCGAATGATCGTGGTGGCGGCCCAGGTGGCCGACATCGCCAGCATCCGGCCCCGCTCGGCGGAGGCCAGATCGAACTGTGCCGGTAGCGAATCGAGATGGTCGAAGAGATCGACGAACTCCTGCGGCGGATCCTCGAGCGTGTCGATGCCCTGGGTCAGCGCCTGCTCGAACAGGGCGCGGCCCCGCTCGTGGCCGAGGCGCTCGAAGGCTTCGACCGCGCCGATCATGTATTCGTCACGCTGCCAGAAATAGTCGTCGCGCAACCGGGTGAGGTCGCTGGGTTCGACCTCTTTGTCGATGTCGATCCAGCCGCCGAACATGAATTCGCGCATCTGGCGCCACTGGTCGGCGAAGTAGTCCCGCCCCGGCGGAATCGGCCGCAGCGGCCGGTCCGGATGGTCGCGGCGATTGAAGTCGACATCCTCGAGGAGGATGTCCGGACGCTCACCAGTCACCGTCATGAAGCGAACGCTATCGCGGGCGTGACTAACTGGCAACGACTGTTGTCAGTTTGGCGGTGGCCCGTCGTCGTTCGTGCGCAGCGGGCGCATGAGCGCCGGCAGGACAAGCCGGCGGCGCAGGCGCCAGTCCGACTCGCGGAACAGCCCGGCCATCGCTGCCAGGGTGCCGCCGACGTCGTCGCGGGCGGTGAGGTAGGCCCAGCGCTGGGCGTCCGGTAGCGCGAAGAACTGCTCGAAGAAACCGGGAACCTCAGCGGCCGGCATGCGCAGCAGGGCTTCCAGCCCGATCCCCCGCACGCGGTGGATCAGCTTGGCGGCGGGTGACCACACCGTCTCCTGCGCCGCCGCGAGCGCCCGGTCCGGCCGGCCGGGCAGGTGTTCGGCCAGTGCTGCGGCCACCCGGGGCGCCAGCTGCAGAGACGCGGCCACGCTGAATCCGCTGGCCGGGTGGATCAGCGGCGCCGCCGCGCCGAACCCGAGGGCACCCGAGCCCGCGTGGCGCGGGTGGTCGACTCGGAAGGACACCTTCTCCGTCGGGGCGTGGTCGGGAGGCGCGATGCCATGGTGCTTGAGCCGGGCATGGAGCCGGCGACGCAGGGTCGCCAGCGGCAGCCCGGGGCGGCGCGCCAGGGAGGTCTCCTCCACCAGCACCTTGCCGCCGCCCAGCGGGACGACGTAGACGAACGTCGGCCAGCCGGATTCGCCGTGGTCGGGCCGCCAGTCCATGAACAGCGCGTCGCCAGGAGCGACCAGCTCGGAGACCGTCTCGTCGTCGAGGATGACGCCGTAGGCGGTCTGTTCGGCCGGTACCCGCGGCGAGCGGATGGGATCCAGCGGGCGCCACCGCCCCGCGGCATCCACGACCACCGAGCCCCGCAGCGATGAGCCGTCGGCCAGTTGCACGACTCCCGGCTCGGGCGAGCGGACCGCCCGGCCGGTGTACACGGTCACTCCGCTGAACTGGCCGGCCAGATGGGCGCGCAGCGCATCCACGTCCAGGATCGCGTACTCCCAGCCCAGGCGGTGTTCGGTCAGCGCGATCGCCCGCCCGGCGGCACGGGCCGCGACCACCGAGTCCGGCAGGTCGGCGGGCAGCTCCGGGGCCCACATCCCGTAGGTGGCCACCCAGGGCCGGTCCGGGTTCGGATCGACCAGGCCGACCGTCAGCCCGCGCTGTCCGCACGCGGCCGCCAACGCCATGCCGGCAGGTCCGGCGCCGACCACCACGACGTCCATGGGCTCCATCGTGCCCGGTGCCGGGAGCTACTGCGGGCGCACGGCAGCAGCCGCATCCAGCAGAGCGTCGGCCAGGCGGGCAGCCGCGGGAGTCAGCCGATCAACCGGAAGGGCGGCGAGGTAGACCTGCCAGAGCACCCGGTCGGCGAGTTCGATCGCGCGCAGGTCGCCCAATCGCCGAGCTTCCGACGCCGGCACGAAGGCGATTCCGAGTCCGTTGGCGACCAGTTCGGCGATGGCGGCGAACCCGGCGGGGACCTCGTATTGCGTACGTGCCTCAACGCCGGCAGCGTGAAAGGCGTCGTCCATCAGCCGACGCAAGCCGAATCCCGGCGGGAATCCGACCAGGTCGTCGGCGGCGACGTCAGGCAGCCGTACCGGCCCACCGGTGGCCAGCGGGTGGTCCGGGCGGCAGACGAGCACCATCGGCTCCTCGAACAACAGGCGCATCTCCAACTGGGGCGGGAAACGTTCCGGCACCGAGACCAGCGCGACGTCGAGTGAGCCCTCCACGAGGGCAGACAGGTACGACGACGCCCCCGACTGACTCAGGCGCAACCGCAACTGGACGAATGGGTGTTCGCGATGAAATTTACCGAGCGCACTGGCGACATCCATTGGCCCGAATGAGATCAGTGATCCGAATTCGACTGTGCCCGAGAGTGTTCCACGGAATTCGCTGATCGACTCGACAGCTGTCCGACTGGCCCGAAGCACCTCGTAGGCGTGAGTGCGGAAACGTTCGCCGGCCGCGGTGAGGCGGATCTGCTGGCGGGTCCGATCGAAGAGTGCGATACCGAGTTCCCGTTCCAGCTTCGCGACTGATGTGGACAACGCCGACTGCACCACGTGCACCCGTCCGGCGGCTCGGGTGAAGCTCAGTTCGTCGGCCACGGCGACGAAGTGCTCGATCTGGCGGAGCTCCACACCACGATCCTATCTGTTCTGTAGATGATCTCTATCTAGAACAATCGTTGGACTCGATAAGACGACTGGGCTGTCATGGAGGCATGCCTTTCATCACCGCTGCACGCTCGACTTACGACGTCATCGTGTGCGGCGCAGGTTCCTCTGGATCGGTGGTCGCCCGCCGCCTCGCTGAGAATCCCGCCGTCTCGGTGCTGTTGGTCGAAGCCGGCGGCACCGATCAGGTGCCCAGCGTCACCGCGGCCGGCCAGTGGCCACGCAATCTCGGGAGCGAACGGGACTGGGGATTCACCGCGGCGCCGTCCGGTCATGTCAACGGGCGGTCGGTGCCGCTGTCCATGGGCCGAGTCCTCGGCGGTGGGTCGGGTATCAACCTCATGGTGTGGGCGCGCGGGCACAAATCCGACTGGGACTTCTTCGCCTTCGAGTCCGGCGACGCCGACTGGGGGTATGAATCCGTCCTGGATATCTACCGGCGAATCGAGGATTTCCACGGTGATCCGGATCCGGACTACCGCGGTACCGGTGGACTGGTCTACGTCGAGCCCGCACCCAATCCGAACCCGTTGGCTCCGGCCACGATCGCCGCCGCACGCGCGGCCGGAATTCCCACATTCGACAATCAGAACGGCCGGATGATGGAGCATACCGCCGGTGCCGCGATCACCGATATCCGCGTACGCGACGGTCGGCGCCAATCCGTCTTCGGCAGCTATGTGACACCGGTTCTGCAGCAGCCCAACCTCAGTGTCCTCACCGGCGCTGTGGTGACCCGGGTCATCCTGGCCGGAGGACGGGCCACCGGCATCGAAGTGCTGTCCGGCGGCCGACTGGACCGCATCACCGCGACCACCGAGGTCGTGCTGTCGCTGGGCGCGATACACACGCCGAAAGTGTTGCTGCACTCGGGTGTCGGTGACGAGACCGAGCTGCGCCGAGTCGGCATCCCGGTTCGTGCGCACCTGCCCGGCGTGGGGCGCAACTATCAGGACCATCCCGGATTCGACTGTGTGTGGGAGTACCGCGAACCCGCCGCACCGCGCAACAATGCCTCCGAGGCAACGTACTTCGCGCCAAGCGCGCCCGGTATGGCTACGCCGGACCTGCAGACCTGCCAGGCCGAGGTGCCCAAGTCCAGTGCCGAGAACATTGCCCGCTTCGGCCTTCCTGAGCATGGCTGGACTCTGTTCGCCGGCGTCGTTCGCCCCAAGAGCCGCGGCCACCTGTCATTGCGGTCGGCCGACCCGCTCGACCCGATCGACATTCACGCCAACATGCTCTCTCACCCGGACGACGTCAAAGCTGCCGTCGCCGCCGTCGAGCTGTGCCGGGACATCGGGAACTCCGCTCCATTGCGGCCATTCACCAAGCGGGAGGTCATGCCGGGAAATCTCAAAGGTGCTGAGCTGGAACGGTTCGTCCGCGACGCCGCATCGAGTTACTGGCACCAAACCTGCACGGCCAAAATGGGTCGCGACGCCATGTCTGTCGTCGACGCCCGGCTGAAGGTCTACGGAGTCGACGGGCTGCGGGTCGCCGACGGCTCGATCATGCCACGGGTCACGACGGGAAACACCATGGCTCCGTGCGTGGTCATCGGCGAACGCGCCGCAGACATCCTCGGCAAGGAGCACGGACTGTGAACCGACGAAGCTTCGGATTGCTGGCTGCGGCGGCAGGCGCCCTCACGGTGGCGGGGTGTGCGTCGACACCGGCCCAGCCACCGGCCGCGCCGAAGCATTCGTTGGGGCCGGTCACCCAGATCGATGCCGGCGATCTCAACGTCGGCTACGTCGAGGCCGGGCCGCGCGACGGGCGTCCCGTCATCCTGCTGCACGGCTGGCCCTACGACATCCACAGCTACGCCGATGCCTCGGCGATCCTTGCCGCGCAGGGCTTTCGGGTGATCGTGCCGTACCTGCGCGGCTTCGGTACAACGCGGTTTCGGTCCGCCGACACCCTGTGTAACGGTCAGCAAGCCGCCCTCGCACACGACACCGTCGCACTGATGGATGCGCTCGACATTCCCCGCGCGATCATCGGTGGATACGACTGGGGCGGCCGCACCGCCAACAACGTCGCAGCCCTGTGGCCGCATCGGGTTTCGGGCCTGGTAGCGGTCAGCGGCTACCTCACCGTCGATCTGGCCGCCAACCTCACACCGCTGCCACCGCAGGCCGAGTACGGCTGGTGGTACCAGTACTACTTCGCCACACCGCGCGGGGAAGCCGGATACCGGCAGAACACAAGGGATTTCAACCGGCTCATCTGGACCAAGGCCTCGCCGCTGTGGCACTTCGACGACGCCACCTACGATCTGAGCGCGTCGGCCTTCGACAACCCCGGCCACGTCGATGTCGTCATCCACAACTATCGCTGGCGCCTGAGCCTCGCTCCCGGCGAGGCCCGCTACGACGCCGACGAGAGGCTGCTGGCCGCCCGTCCCCCGATCACGGTGCCCACCATCACGATCGGCAGCGACTTCGATGGCGCAGCGAAGGACGGCGGCGCATACCGATCGCTCTACACCGGCCGCTACGAGCACCGCGTTCTCGACGGTATCGGGCACAACGTGCCTCAAGAGGCACCCCAGCAGTTCGCGTCGGCAATCACCGACGTCGCCAAGTACTCCAACTGAGAGAATGGATCACACCGATGAACTCATCACCCCTGGCCGGGCGCAGCGCCCTGGTCACCGGCTCCACGTCCGGTCTCGGTGCCGGCATCGCCGTTGCGCTCGCCGAGGCCGGCGCACTGGTCGTGGTCACCGGACGCACTCGGTCACGCGGCGAGCAGGTCGTCGCCCGGATCGAATCCGACGGTGGGCGAGCGGTTTTCGTCCCGGTGGACTTTTCAGACGGCCCCGAAGCCGTTCGCGAGCTGGCGGCGACGGCAACCGACGCCGCGGGCGGTCGACTGGACATCCTGGTGAACAACGTCGCCACCATCACTGCACCGGCCCCGACCGCGGATGTCACCGCCGAGGAGATCACCGCCGCGTTCGGCGTCGGCGTCCTCACGCCGTTTCTGCTGACCGGGCTGATCGCCCCGGTGATGGCGCTCCGCGGCGAGGGCGCGATCATCAACATCGGCTCCATCGCCGGCATCAACGGCGCCGCGGGGTCGGCGCTCTACGGTGCCACCAAGGCCAGCGTGCACATGCTGACCAAATCGTGGGCCGCCGAGTACGGGCCGTCAGGGGTGCGCGTCAACGCCGTCGCGCCGGGCCCGATCGCGACCGAACGCAGCGAGGAGTTCGCCCACGGGATCGCCCCGATCCTGGCTCGGATTCCCTCGGGCCGGATGAGCACGGTCGACGAGGTCGCCAGTGCTGTGGTGTTTCTCGCCGGGCCGACCGCCGGCAACGTGCACGGCGCCATCTGGTCTGTCGACGGCGGAACGATCGCGGTCTGACGCCGCACCCTCGAGGAGCCCTCCATGCCCACGAAATTCCTGCGGACCAGATCGCTGCTGTCCCAACCCGTCGTCGCCGACATGCTGTCCCGTCTGTTCGCCGCGGCGGTCAACCCGGCGCCGAAGCCCGCGGTGCGGTTCAGCGAGATTCCCGGCCGGACTTCGGCGGTGTCCATTCCGACGCGGTACGGCGGCGTCGCCGCAACGATCTACCACCCGCCGCACGGCCGGCAGCGACCGCCGGTGTACGTCAACATTCACGGCGGCGGATTCGTCGTCGGTCACCCCGAGCAGGACGATCCGTGGTGTCGATACCTCGCCGCCCATGCCGGCGTCGCAGTCGTCAACCCCGACTATGTGTTGGCACCCGACCACCGATTTCCCGCTGCGCCACAGCAGATCTACGACATCGTCTGTTGGGCGGCCGAAGCCGACCGGCAGTGGGACGGCACGAAGCTGTGCGTCGGTGGGCAGAGCGCGGGCGGCAACCTCGCCGCCGCGGCGGCCCGTCAGGCGCTGGAGCGCGGTGGCCCCGACGTCGCACTGCAGGTGTTGTTCTACGCACCGTTGGATCTGGTCACACCCGCCCGAGACAAGCCCTCGACGCTCGGCGCACGGGCGGTGCTGAAGCCGTGGATGGGGACCGTATTCGACACCGCCTACATCCCCGATATCGCTCGCCGCCACGATCGGCTGGCCTCGCCGGCGCGGGACGACGCGGGGAACCTTGCCGGGATTGCACCGGCGCTGGTGATCACCGCCGAACAGGACAGGTTGCGCGACGAGGCCCGGCTCTACGCCGAAAAGCTCCACACCGCCGGCTCGTTGGCTGAGTACTATGAGGCGCCCGGCGTCGACCATGGCTACAACATCATGAGCTCGGCTACCGAGATCACCCGCGCGACCTACGAGAAGATCTCATCCCACGTCGTTCGGGCCACCACGAACGGCGAAGCAGGCTCGAGGTGACGCCGCGCTCGGATTCACTCTTTGCGGTCCACGGTCAGCTATCGCGTGCCTAAACTCCGCAGGTGCCGATTCGATCGAAGCTGAACTTCATCAGGACATTCGCTCCCACGATGGTGGCCGGAATCTCCGCTGATGCCGCGCACATAATCACCCGCCGGGTTCACCGTCGGCAGATTCCCGCCGGTGTGGCGATCACCGAGTTCGATCCGCTCGATCCGGAGATGGCTGCGGACCCCTACCGCCATTACCCGGAACTGTTGGCCGGACCGCCGGTTCACTTCAACCGCAGTCGCGACATCTTCATCCTCAGCCACTACGAGGACGTGCGGGCCGGCGCCCGGGCTTGCGACATCTTGTCCAGCGCTGACGGTATCGCCTACAGCCGATTGCGCGCGGATTCGCTGTTGACGGTGGACCCGCCCCGGCATACCGAGATGCGCAAGCAGGCCCAGCCCGCGTTCACCCGCGGAGCGCTGCAGTCCTGGCAGGCGGTGATCGAGAACCTCTGCATCGAACACACCGCCGCTCTTTTCGCCGATCACTCGGTAGACGTCGTCACGACCCTCGCCGAGCCGTTGCCCACGGCGATCATCGCCCACATCCTGGGTATCGCCGGAGACGACCTGGCCGCGTTCAAAGAATGGTCCAACGAGACGGTGCGACTGGCGTCGATGAATGTGTCGCTGTCCGGGCTGAAGCAGGCGGCCGCCGGCATGCGGGCCGTCGGCCAATTTCACAACTATTTCACCGGAAAGCTCGAGCGAGGTGAATTGCTCAACGGGGACACCGTTTTGGGCAGACTCGTGGCCAATGCCCACGACGGGCGACTCAGCAACGACGAGCTGTTCTTCTTCGCCATGCTGTTATTGCTTGCCGGCAACGAGACGACCACCAACATGTTGGGCACGCTGTTTCTCACGCTGTCGGCCAACCCCGACCAGCTGCGCCTGCTTCAGGCTCGCCCCGAACTCGTTCCCAGCGCCATCGAAGAGCAGCTGCGTTACTACTCCCCGATCCAGGGTCTCTACCGCACGGCGCGTTCTGACTACGTCGTGGGCAATGCCACAATCCCCGCCGGGTCGCGGGTCTTGCTGCTGTGGGGGGCGGCCAATCGTGACCCGCGCCAGTTCGACGATCCCGACGAGTTCCGCGTCGACCGAAACCCGACCGGGCACCTCGCGTTCGGGTCTGGAGTTCACCTGTGCCTCGGCGCACACCTGGCCCGGCTGGAGGGCCACACCGTGCTCCGGGAAGTCGTCGACCATGTCGATGCGATCGAGATTCTCGGCCAGCCGCAGTGGCGCACAAACCCCACCCTGCGGGGACTGGAAAGACTGGACGTCCGATTGACCCGCCGCACAACCTCTTTGGTCGACGCTCCGGTGTGAGCCGGGGTAGCCGCGCATCGGCGTCGGCGGACGCGCACCCTCAGCTTGATGTGTCGATGGCACGGACACCGAGTCGGAACGGGCCTGCTTGTTTGTCGAGGATGAAGATCGAGACCCGGTTGATGGCCGAGGGGTCCAGCGGCGGCGCGCCGGGTACCGGGTCGAGGAACCTGCCCACCGACTCGAAGCCGCCGACAGGCAGGGTGTAGGTCCGTAGGACACCGGCTTCGGTGGGGAAGCGCTGGATGTAGGACCAGGGCTGCCCCGTGTCCACCTTCAACACGTAGGTCTTGCCGTCTCCCAGCGCTCTGATTCCCAGCGCTGTCGCGCCCGCTGCCAGGCGCCCGATCGCGGGATCGACCGGACCGCGGGCCGAGGCGAATCCGCCGTTGTTGTCCAGCGAGATGGTGCCCGAGAAGACCAGGCCACCGTCACCGAAGGTGACCGCCGAGGTCGAGCGGCCGCCCATGACGGGATCGTTGACCGTTGTCCAGGTGGCTACCGCGGCGGGATCACCGAGGTTGACGAGGACTGCTTCGTCGGCTCGAGCGATCCACCCGGAGCTCATGCCCGTGAGGATCAGGGCCGCCACGCACGTGGTCGCCAGAGTTGTCCGCGCCCGCCACCGACGTTGGATAGTCCGCATTCCTCCACTGTAGGTTCGGGCTGGAGCGCACCACGGGGCTCGGTCAGTGCGTCTCGAAGTCGACGTCGAAGAGCGACACGGGCCCGAGGATCACGCCATTCTCCTCGACGTAGCGGTCCCACAGCTCGAGCAAGTCGGCCAGCTTGTCGGGACGGGCGGCGGCCAGGTCGTGAACCTCGCCGGGATCGCGGGAGAGGTCATAGAGCTGCCAGCTGCCCGGGCCGTAGGGCTCGGGCAGGTGCAGCGCCTTCCACTCACCCTGGCGAATAGCCCTGCGACCGAACAACTCCCAACCGGTGCCGGTGTCGGCATCGTGCACCGCGTCGGCCTGTCCGGACAGGTAGGGCACCATCGATCGGCCGCGCATCGGCTCGATTTCCCTACCCCGGTACTCGGTGCCGGGATGCGTGGCGCCGGCCAGCTCCAGCACGGTCGGGGCGATGTCCATGACAGTGGTCAACGCCGTGCCGATCTCCCCCTGCCGGTCAAAGCCCGGCCAGGTGACGAAGCCGACCACCCGGATCCCGCCCTCGGTCGTGAAGGCTTTGTGCAGCCGCGACGGCGCGGTGGCGGCCTGCGCCCAGCGCGGGCCGTACCAGGCCCAGGAGGTGGGGGCACCGAGGTTGTCCACGCTGTTGTCGCAGTGTTTGGCGACGAATGCTTCGATTTCGGGGCCGCGCAGGGGCATGGCCTCGACGATCGTCCCCTCGGCGCCGTTGTCCGACAGAAAGATCACGACGGTGTTGTCGAGCTCGCCGGTGCTCTCGAGGTAGTCGATCACCCGGCCGATGTTCGCGTCCATATTGTCGACCATGGCGGCGTAGACCTCCATTTTGCGGGCGGAGACGGCGCGCTGCTCGTCGGTCATGTCCGCCCATTCGGGGGCACCGTCGGCGACCACCGGGTGCGGCTCGACGTCGGGTGGGCACAGGCCGAGTCGGATGAGTGCCGCCAGCCGTTGCTCGCGCAGTGCGTCGGGTCCGTCGTCGTAGCGGCCGTGGTAGGTGGCGATGGTGTCCTGCGGCGCGTGCAGCGGCCAGTGCGGCGCCTGGAAGGGCAGGTAGGCGAAGAAGGGCTGGTCCTCGGCGCCCTGGGGACGTTCGCGCAGATACCGCAGCAGCGTGTCGGTGTAGGTGTCCGAGGAGTAGAAATCCTCCCCTACCGTGACGAACTGATCGTCTTCGGTGAACATCGTCGGCACGGGAGAGAGCCCGCCGCCCCCGCGGGTGCCGTAGTGGCTGGCGCCGGCCGGCAGCAGGGCAAAGGAGCGGTCGAATCCCCGTGCCCACGGGGACCTCTCGATCGTGTTGCCCAGATGCCACTTGCCCGCCATGAGCGTCTGGTAGCCGGCGTCGCGCAGCAGTTCCGGCAGCGCCACGACTCGGTCGTTCAGATATCCCTCGTAGCCGGGTGCGCCGTGGAATTCCGGGGCGGCCATCTCGAGCATGGTGCCGATCCCGGCGACGTGGTGATCGGTTCCGGTCAGCAGCATCGCCCGCGTCGGCGAGCAGGCCGGGGCGGAATGGAAATCGGTCAGCCTGATGCCCGCGTGGGCCAGGCGATCCAGGTTGGGGGTGTTGATTTCGCCGCCGAAGGCGCCGATGTCGGAGAACCCGAGGTCGTCGGCCACGATGACCAGGAAGTTGGGACGTGTCACGCTGAAGCATCCTGTCACGGCCGGCCAAAGCCCGACCCTCTTCAGTCCCGGTCCGCATTCGTGGTTGTGAGCCAGTGGTTCAGGCGGCTGAGTTCGGCCACTCGGCACGTCGTCCCAGGACGGGTTGCCGACGACGTCCATGGCCCCACCCCGGGGCCCACGGGAATCGTCCCCGTTCGTCAGCCCACACCAATTGCAATGCAGGGAAATTGCGACCGAAGAGCTCGACGGCGAATCTCATATGGACGTCCGGGTGCTCCACCTGGGCCACCTCGATGAGAAACCGGTCTTCGAAGTCGATGTGCATGGCCGGTGCGAGCTCGACGCCGTCGTCGACGATCATGTGTGCGATCGAGTTGAGCACTCGGCAGGAGACGTCGGCGGACAGCCCGGTCATCAACAGTTCTGGAAGACCGCGGCTGTGCAGCCCAACCGTGTACGCCAACGGTCGCTTGTCACTCTCGACGTATTGAACAGCCCAGCCGTGGTCCTGAATTGTCGCGCGCAGGTGGTCCAGGTACTCCTCTGCGGTGCCGTCCGGGTTGTCGCATTTCCAGCACATCGCGGCCCCTTTCGTTGTGGATGCAGCCAGCATGCGCGCACCCTCCGACATGTTTGCGACGGCTCGTCCACATCCCGCGGAAGACGTCGACCACAGCCCATCCGAGGGCTGCTGTCATTCTGGCGGTGCAGTGGTGCTGAAGATCGGCCAACAGATTTCTGTGGCGGTGAACGCTGTTGGATCCGACGGCGTGCCGCCGAGGTAATGTTCGCGGATCGGCCCTTGGTCGCTGATCAGATGCTCGTTCGCGTATATGCCCAGGGCGCCGTAACTGCGGTCGATGCCCTCATCGTGACCGCCGAGGTGCGTGAGCACGGCGTATCCGGCCTTGGGTAGGACCTCGGCGCGGACGCCCTCCGGCGGGTCCGCGAGTGCCGGCGCAGGCACGAATAGGGTTGCTTTGCCCTGTGATTCGAGGAATACCGATCTTTCGTAAAGACCCCCGACGACCGCCGGCGGAGCGGCTCCTGCGGTGGCAGCGGCGTCCAGCAGTTGACCCAGGGTCGCCCCGAACCAGTCGTCAATCTCGGCAACCTCGATGGTGGCGCCGATGGACCAGACGGCGAGCGCCGGCTCTTGGCGCACTTCCACGTGGGCGGGGGTGCGCACAGGGGAAAGTAGCTCGCGCAGGGCGCCAACGGTGTCACGCGTTTGTTGCAGCTGCACCTCCATCTGTTCGAGATGAGTCGTGATGATCTCGGTGCGGGCCGCGGCGTCGTCTGTGCTCAGTAGCGCCTTGATGTCGGGAATGGACATGCCGAGGGATCGGAACCGGCGAATGATGTGCGCATGATCGACCTGGCTGGTGTCGTAGAAGCGGTAACCGGTGTGGGAGTCGACGTGAGCCGGTTCGAGGATGCCGATGTCGTGGTAGTGCCGGAGCGCCTTGCGGCTCAGGCTGGTCATCACGGCGAAGTCGCCGATCGAGACTCGTGCGCCCATGGCGTCCTCCTCTGCTTTCCGCCGCCTGCGTCAGGGGTGACGCCATCCTGCAGTCTCCCCCTAGGGCAAGGTCAACAGTGCGGCGTGAGGTTGACTTTCCCCTTGGGGGAAGCCCCACCCTGGCGTCATGACCACAGAATGGGATGCACTCCCGGACACCATCAAGACGTTCATGACCGCCCTCGACGGCCGTGCGGTGGATCAAGCGCTGGCCACACTCACCGCGGGTGCCACCGTGACCGACGAAGGCCACGACTACACCGGCCATGACGACATCGGATCCTGGATCGCGACCGCGGGCAGCGAATACACCTACACCACCGAGTTCACCGGCGCGACGACGACCGCCGCCGGCGTCGACGTCGGGCAGCACCTGGAAGGCGACTTCCCGGGCGGGGTCGCCGACCTGCACTACCGCTTCACGCTCGACGGCGCGCTGATCAGCCGGTTGGTGATCGAGCCATGAGCAGGAGCTGGTTTATCACCGGCGGCACGCCCGGCGGCTTCGGGGTGGCGTTCGCCGAGGCGGCGCTGGAGACGGGTGACCGCGTGACGCTCACCTCCCGGCGCCCGCACGAGCTGGCGGCGTGGGCCGAGCAGTACGGGGACCGCGTTCTCGTCGTGCCGCTCGAACTCACCGACTCCGCCCAGGTGCATCGTGCGGTGCATACGGCCGAGGAGCGCTTCGGCGGCATCGACGTGCTGGTCAACAATGCCGGCCGTGGCTGGTACGGATCGATCGAGGGGATGGACGAGTCCTCGCTGCGGGCGATGTTCGAACTGAACTTCTTCGCGGTGCTGTCGGTGACGCGCGCGGTGTTGCCGGGCATGCGGGCCCGCGGAAACGGGTGGATCGTCAACGTGTCCTCGGTGGCCGGGCTCGTGTCGGCGCCCGGATTCGGCTACTACAGTGCGACGAAGTTCGCCATCGAAGCCGTCACCGATGCACTGCGCGACGAGGTCGCCGGTCAGGGCATCTCCGTGTTGTCTGTCGAGCCGGGAGCATTCCGCACGAATGCCTACGCCGGCTTCGCGAACGAGCCGGTAGCGGAGGCGATTCCGGACTATCACGAGATGCTGGAGCGGGTCCGCGCCGCCTTCGTCGCGATGGACGGGGTGCAGCCCGGCGATCCGAGCCGCGGTGCCCGTGCGGTGATCGCGGCGATGGCTCAAGATCCGCCGCCCCGCCGGCTGGTCCTGGGCAATAGTGGTTTTGATGCCGTGACCGACACACTAGAAGGGGCGTTGGCAGACATCCGGGCGAACGAACCGCTCTCTCGTGGTGTGGATTTCCCCGCGTAGCGAGCGAACTTCGCGGCATGAGTTTCGACCACTCGACAGGGCCTGACTAACTGGGCAGCTCCACCAGGGTGGACACTATGGCGTGGCCCTTTCTGCAACAGTGTTCAAAGTCGAGCTTGGCGTCTCCGATGTCGATCACGGTTACTACGCCGACCACCCGTTGACCATGGCCCGCCATCCCAGTGAGACCGACGAGCGGATGGTGGTGCGGTTGTTGGCGTTTGGGCTGCGCGCGCACCGTCTCGGTGACGTCGACGGCGAGTTGGCGTTTGGGGCGGGCTTGTCCACCCCTGGCGTACCGGACTTGCGGCTCGCCGACTACACGGGCCGGATCCTGGAGTGGATAAACGTCGGCCAGCCCGATGAACGCGCCTTGGGTAAGGCAGCCAGCCAGGCCGACCAGGTGCTGCTGTTCCCGTTCGCCTCCGGCACGGCCACCTGGTGGCGCACTGTGGGACCCAAGGTGGCGGGGCTGGCCAACCTGTCGGTGGTCCAGATACCGCACGCACCGGTGCAGCAACTGGCCCAGAGTGTCGATCGACGGGTCTCGGCGCAGGTGATGGTGATGGAGGGTCAGGTGACGATGACCGTGGGCGGTGTCGACGTCACCTTCACGCCTGAGCCATTGAAGTGAAGGCCTGGGTGTGGCTCCTCACACTTCATTTCGGAACGATGCCCAGCTGACGACCGGTCGGTACTCGCCGCCGGCATCGTTACGTGGACTGATCAAACCGATTCGTTAATCATTCGCCGGCAGCAGCGTTGACGCGATCGTGGCGAGTGCTTTCACCGCGGATACGGCATCGCGCTGATACTGCGCTTGCACGATGGCGCCGTCGATCGCCAGGCCGAGCGCTTGTGCCGTACGTGTGCGGCCCGCACCGGGCGGAAGTGTCGCCTTGATGGCCGCGACCATATCCGCCTTATGCCTCGCCGTGATGTCGTGGACGACAGGCAGATCAGCGCCAATCTCGTTGACGCTGTTGATGAACGCGCATCCGCGAAACGAGTCCGAGGTCAGCCATTCTTCGATCGCCGATACCACCGCCGGCCGGCGGCGATTGCCCGCAGCATGGCGATCGAGCGCGTCGACGAACCAGTCCATCCAGCGCCGGTGCCGCAAGTCCAAGAACGCCAGAATGAGCGCGTCTTTACTGGGAAAGTGACGATAGAACGTCACCTTGGTGACACCGGCTTCGGCTATCACCTTGTCGACGCCCGTGGCGCGAATTCCCTCGCGATAGAAGAGCCGGTACGCGGTGGCCAGTATCCGTTCCCGGGCCGGGAGGTTCGGCACGTCGATCTGCGGATCCAGAGTCTGGGCGATGCTCACACCATCATCGTAGACAACTCTGTCCACTCGTGGACTGCCCCATGTGGACAGCTCTGTCTACATGCACTACCGTGTCGTCTATGTAGACAGCTCTGTCTACATAGGTCCGGGGCTTCGACGCCGGCCTCAGCGACCGATCCGCTCTCCGACAGAAAGACAACGACGATGACCACGACTTCTGCAATCGACGTGAAACCTCCAGTTCCGCCGTTCACTGACGAGACAGCTGCACTGAAGGCCCGGCTGGCTGAAGACGCCTGGAATAGCCGCGACCCCCAGCGCGTAGCGCAGGGCTATTCGGCCGACAGCGTCTGGCGCAACCGCTCGGTGTTCGTGACAGGCCGTGCACAGATCATCGAATTCTTGAGCGACAAGTGGGACCGTGAACACGAGTACCGCCTCATCAAGGAACTGTGGGCACACAGCGAAGACCGCATTGCGGTTCGCTTCGCCTACGAGTACCACGACAACTCAGGTCAGTGGTTCCGCGCCTACGGCAACGAGAATTGGCTATACAACGAGCACGGCCTGATGACACACCGGCACGCCAGCATCAACGATGTGCGGATCGAGGAAGGACAACGCAAGTTCTTCTGGGACACGAATGCGCCACGGCCAGCGGATCATCCGAGCTTGTCTGAACTCGGCCTGTGACATTCACGTCTCGTCCCCGCGGCGCGCCGTGCTGCCTGTGACTTCTCTACGCCATATCAGCGCGTCAGTAGACGTGGGTCTAGCGTGGTGCAATGGGTTTGTTCAGCCACGAGGAATTCCCGGACCCGGCCGACAGTGGTGGGGTTGTCGAGCGGGCTCGCCGTGCTCAGGTCGACGAGTACGGGGTGGACGAGCCTGTGGTGGTGGGGCCGGGGTCGACGCCTGAGGATGGCTCGTGCGGTCAGTTCGCTGTGCAGTTTCACGTGTCTACGTCAACGCTGCTCGGGCTGAAACGTATTGCGGACGTTCGTGGGGTGAGCGTGCCCGAGGTATGCCGACAGGTGATCGGTGTGTTTGTTGCCCAGCAGGAGGGTGAGCTGAGTGCATTGCTCGCTGCCGAGGCCGAGGCCGCTGACTACCGGCCTAGTTTGGGAGAGGCGTAGTCGGGCCGAATTGCGCACTGGCACATCAGGTTCCCTCCGGACCGGTTTTCAGCGCCGCGGTGCATCGGCCATCTGTGGTGCTGGTTGTAGGGGTCGCGAGCCGAGCGCTCGGCGGTACTGGGTGGGAGTGGTGCCCACGATGGTCTTGAATCGTGAACGCAGGTTGGTTGCCGATCCCAGGCCTGACTGCGTGGCGATGCGGTCGACGGAGTTGTCGGTGGTCTCAAGGAGTCGTTGCGCCGCGCGGACCCGCGCCTTGGCCAGCCAGGTGCTGGGTGACACGCCGAGCTCGTCGACGAAGCGCCGATGCAGGGTGCGTGGGCTGACCATGGCATGGGCGGCGATATCGGCGACACTGATCGGCAGGTGCGCGTTGTGCTCGATCCACTCCAGGGTGGTGGACAGGGTGGTGTCGCCGACGGCGTCGTCGCGGATGAACTGAGCTTGGTTGGCTTCGCGGGTGAGCGGCATGACCGCGATGCGTGCGGCGTCCGCGGCGACGGCGCCGCCGTGATCGCGGGCAATCATGTGCAGGCACAGGTCGATTCCGGCTGACGCTCCAGCCGAGGTCAGCACCTTCCCGTTGTCGACGAACAACACGTCGGCGCAGACCTCGACGCGGGGATAGGTGGCTCGAAGCAGGCCCGCCGCGCGCCAGTGCGTGGTCGCCCGTAGCCCGTCGAGGAGTCCCGTGGCAGCCAGGTCGAGGGCTCCCACGCAGATCGATGCGATCCGCGTCCCCCGTTCAGCGGCCGTGCGCACGGCGCGCGCAACAGGCTCCGGCAAGGGTGGGCTTCCGGCCGCACGGCCCGGGATGACGATGGTGTCCGCCCGTGCGAGCCGGACGAGGCCATGGGGCACCGACAGCCCCAGCGCACCCGCGCCGACGTGCCGCTTAGGGCCGGCGACCGCAATGTCGTAGAGCTGCTCGCCGCTGCTCCCCCGGGCATGTCCGAACACCTCCAGCGGGGTCGCCAGATCGAAGGCGATAACTCCGTCGAGGGCCAGGACCACCACGGTGTGCACGAGAGCCATGGTCGCAGAGGTTCTGACCGATTTCTTGCGTTCAGGGTCTGATCAGCCACTGGTGGGCGGTGGTGGCACTGCCTAGCGTGTGAGCCTGGCCCTGACCCGAGGAGTGCGTTGTTAGCCCAGATCGTCTTGTTCGACGGTGTCGACCCGCTCGACGTCATCGCTCCGTTTGAAGTGCTCAGCGCGGGCTCGGATGCGCTCGACGGCGCACTCGACGTCCGCCTGGTCGGTGCCACCCAGACCGGGTTCATCACCACCGGCACCCGCGGCCTGCGACTTGAGGCCACTGACGTGCTCGACCCCGAAGCGCCCGGTGTCGTGATCGTCCCCGGCGCCTCGGGGCCGATCGAGGGCGACCCTGACGAGGTCGACACCATTCCGGTGCTCATCGCCCGAACCGTCGCCACCGAACTACCGGACCTGATGCGTAGAGCCCTCGACGCTGACCGCACCCTGGTGGCCACCGTATGCGGTGGGTCGCTGGTGTTGGCCATGGCGGGCCTGCTGGAAGGGCGTACCGCGGTGACGCACCGCCTGGGCAACGAGATGCTCGAGGCGACCGGCACCACGGTGATCGACGCCCGAGTGGTCGACGACGGAGATCTCATCACCGCCGGCGGTGTCACCTCCGGTCTCGACCTTGCCCTATACCTGCTGGAGCGGATGTACGGACCGCGCATCGCCCACGCCGTCGAGCAGCTCTTCCAGTACGAGCGTCGCGGCACCGTGTGGCGCCATCACGGTCCCGCTCCACACCCGTTCTGACCACCGTAGAAAAGGAAACTCCCGTGACCACGATCACCGGCACTTGGGCGCTCACCATGCGCACCCCGATCGGCCGCATTCATGCCGAGATGACCTTCACCGAAATCGACGGCGTACTCACCGGTGTCGCCGCGGGCGCCGCTGAAACTGTTCCCCTGCAGGATCTTCGGGTGACGCAGACCGACGAGGGCGAGCGCGTCACCTGGAAACAATCGATCACCAAGCCACTGCGCTTGAACCTCGACTTCGACGTCATTGCCGTCGGTGACACCATGCACGGACACTCCCGCGCGGGCCGACTGCCCAAATCCACGGTCACGGGTGAACGCAGGTAGGTTCCTGCCGATGTAGGTTCTCGAACTTCATGTCTCGTAGCGGGTCATTGATCTGCGTCGAAGTGCCGTTCTCCGTCGATGTCCACACCCGGAATTCTCGCGTTCAAGTCCACCCGGTTCCGGAGAACCAGGACCACCGGACTCAGCTGGAATGGTGATCCAGATGGGCGTGGAATCGCTGCCTGCCGGGATACTTCTCGCCTAGCGGTGTGACAGTGAAGCCGGTCGCGGCATAGAAGCCCACTGCGTCAGCGTCGGTCTCTGCAACGAGCGGCAGGCCGGCGGGAGCGGCTCGGCGTACCTCCGCGAGAAGGCGACGTCCCAATCCCATTCGACGCGCGGACTTTACTGTCGCTATGTGCAGAATGGTGATTGCGGCCGCCCCCGGCGTGTAGCCAACTGCTCCGACGGGCATGCCGCGGTCAGTCGCGAGGAGCAGCGTGACAGCTGGGTCATTTCGGTATCGGTCGACGGTCGCGCGGATCTTCTGCGGGTCGTCACCGATGGCCAACGCCAGCACATCGGCTACACCTGGCTCATCGATGTCGGCTGCTTGCACGATCACCTCGCCGCGGCAAAGCTCGGAGACGAGTGCCGTCCATGTCTCAGGGTGGGTGTGCCAGAAGTTATGCGGGACACCTCTGACGCTGCGGAACTGTCCTCGTGGAATCAGCGCGGCGAGCTGGCGGAGGGGCCAATCCGGTCGAATGTCCTCACCTGCAGCCACGAAGCTCATCCGAACGGGAGTGTCGGCCAGCTGCCGGAACAACGTTGGTTGGTGAATCCACTCAATGAACGACGCATTGAGTGACTCGTGCACCGCGGCATCCCAGGTGATGACCAGGCTGTCCTCGACATGGCGGTGCTCGGAGTAGATCTGCGACCAGGTTCGATCCTTGTGCAACCCGTGTCCCGCGATGCCGACGACCGAGTGCACGCGCTCGGGGTAATCCAAGGCGTAGCGGACCCCTAGGTCCGATCCGAACGAATGGCCGAGCACCGTCCAGGAGTCGACACCCATAGTCGCTCTGATTGTTTCGAGATCGTCAACGGCTTGTGTGAGGTCATGGGCGCCGCCACCGGACCGGCCGACACCCCGTGGCTCGGGAAACCACGCTCGTGTGCCTTCTGGGGCCAACGCGTCGTGTTCCAGATAGTTCACACAGCCGGGACCGCCGGAGAGCACCACGACGTCTGGTCCGTCGCCTACCACCCCGACGTGAAGCGACATTCCGTCGCCGCCAGGCACCGTCACCGATTCCATTAGACCCATCCTGCCGCGTTGGATCCTCGCCATCAGTCCCAGAAGAGGTGTGTCTCTCTTCCAGAGAAACGACATCCGCGCCATCCCGTTCGCGCATCCCCGGGTGCACCGGTCACGAGGTATCTCCGGCTGAATCGGCGGTGATGCGTGCCAGGGTTCGTCGGCCAACATGGCTGAAGGTCGGATTTGTGTCGACGTAATACCAAACGGCGCCCATTGCCTGTTGAAACGCCCACGCCCTTCCCCGCGCCCATTCCTGATCGTCGGCGCCCAGAGCTGCCCGCATGACTTGCCGAGGTCGAGGTTCGAGAAGATGCCAAGCGCTGACCAGATCCAAGGCGGGATCTGCAGGGCTGAGACCGCCTACGTCAAGTACCCCGGTGAGGCGGCCATGGTGCACAAGGACATTCCCGGGCAGCAGATCGCCGTGAGTCATCACGTCAGGACTATCTCCACGGGACAGCTCGCGCATCTCTTCCCAGATGCGGCCTAGGGATTCGACATCCAGCAGCTCTACGCTCCGGGTCAGACACTCTTGAATCCACTCGTCATGGTCGGCCAGAGCGCCGCCTCGGCCGCGCCCGCCAAAGCGGCGTCCGCGAGTACCCATTTGACGTACGCCGGTGATGAACTCTGCCAAATCTACTGCCAGACACTCTGATTCACTGCAATCACTGTCGATCGCTACCGCGCCCTCAAGCCATGTCTGGACTAGCCACGGCATCGGGTAGTCCCTTCCGGGCGCGCCGATCGCCACCGGTCGCGGAGTGGCGAACCGGGTTCGGCCGCTCAGTTCGTAGGCAGCGTCAGCCTCAGCGCGCACTTCTGACCACACGACTTCGGCATCGTCGAGTTGGAGGCGGAATCGAGCCACCAGCTCGTCGCCGAGCCGAAAGATTTCGTGCACCGTGCCGCTGGCCGACACCCTCTGCAACGGAACATCCCGCCACTGGGGGAATTGCTCGTCAATCAACGCCCGCACAGTCGAAACGGAGACGGCCAATTGGCCGGCGTGCATCTCCACACGGGAAGCCTCACAGGTACGACCACCCGGAGACAACCGAATATTCTTCGTGCCTGCCTAGTGGTGGCATTGTCTCGTTCTAAAGCACGTGGACGGCTCGGATCCGACCCCGGCGACGATGCTTCCTCCTCCTGTCTGCCCCCAGATTCTCACCCAACTGTCCAATGGGACATCGGGTGGACATGTGGGTTGAGAAGTGGACCTCAACCGCGAGAAGCACGGACGACGATGAACGCTACCGCGCCATGTTCGTGAACCGCGACAAGTGCAGCTGGTGGGCCACCGTCACGGTCCTGGTCGGTCCCGCGCGGTGCTTGGCGATGATCAGGTCGGCTTCACCACCGCGCGGATCGTCGGTCTCGAAGGCGTCGGGCCGGTGCAGCAGGATCACCATGTCGGCGTCCTGCTCAATCGAGCCCGACTCACGCAGGTCGGCCAGCATCGGCTTCTTGTCGGTGCGCTGCTCAGGCCCGCGGTTCAGCTGGCTCATCGCCACAACGGGAACTTCCAGCTCTTTCGCCAGAAGCTTGATCTGCCTGGAGAACTCGGAGACTTCCTGCTGGCGGGACTCGACCTTCTTGCCGGAGGTCATCAGCTGCAGGTAGTCGAGCACGATCAGCCGCAGTCCCGCTTTCTGGTGCAGCCGACGGGCTTTCGCGCGGATCTCCATCATCGTCAGGTTCGGTGAATCGTCGATGTAGAGCGGCGCTTCGCTGATCTCACTCATCCGGCGCGCCAGCCGCGTCCAGTCGTCGTCGGTCATCCGGCCCGAACGCATGTCGGCCAGCTTGATCTTCGCCTCGGCCGACAACAGCCGCATCACGATCTCGGACTTGCTCATTTCCAGAGAGAACACGATGCTCGGCAGCCGGTGCTTGATCGAGCAGGACCGCAAAAAGTCCAGTCCCAGAGTCGAGTTGTGGGTGGGGATCATCGCCCGGCTGGCGAGATACAGATGGTCGTCGTTGTCGACCTCCACGCAGCGCACCGGAACGCTGTCGATCGGCCTGACATCGGTCACCCCGAACGCGGCAGAAACCGGAGCGCCGGCTCCGACCAGTTGCCGCGCCGCGGCCGCCGTGACCACGTCCGCGCCCGCCCTCAATGTCACGGTGGTGCAGATGCCGCGGGACGTCGGCCACTGGTGCTCGGCGTCCGCGACAATCACTGTGCCGTCGGAGAATTCGACCTCGTAGCACGGCCGGCCCACCATCACGTCGGTCGCCGCGACTACTCGGGTGGGGCGACCGTCAGCGTCGATCAGGTAGTCACCGACCTGAACCTCACCCATCGTGGTCCAGCCCGTCGGCGTCGGCAACGGGGTGTCCAACGCCAGCGCCTTCCCCATACCGGGCCTGGCCGCGACCACGATCATCTGGCCCGGATGCAGGCCGTTGGTCAGCTCGTCGAGTTCGGTGAAGCCGGTCGGCACGCCCTTGGACAGGCCGCCGTTCGAGGCGATCGCGTCGATCTCGTCCATCGTCGGCTGCAGCAGATCTTCCAGCGGCAGGAAATCCTCCGCGGTGCGCCGCTCGGTGACGTCGTAGATCTCCGACTGCGCGCGGTCCACCACCTCGTTGACGTCAGCCCCCTCGGCGCCGGCGTAGCCGTACTGCACCACCCGGGTGCCGGCTTCCACAAGCCGCCGCAACAACGACTTCTCGGCCACGATGCCCGCGTAGTAGCCCGCGTTCGCCGCGGTCGGCACCGTGGAGATCAGGGTGTGCAGATACGGCGCCCCGCCGATCCGGCGCAGCAACCCACGGCGGTCCAGCTCGGCGGCGACGGTGACGGCGTCGGCGGGCTCACCGCGGCCGTAGAGGTCCAGGATCGCGTCGTAGACGTTCTGGTGGGCGGGCCGGTAGAAGTCGCCCGGGCGCAGCCGCTCCAGCACGTCGGCGATGGCGTCCTTGGACAGCAGCATGCCGCCCAACACCGACTGCTCAGCGGCCAGGTCTTGGGGAGGCTGACGACCGAAATCCTCGGAAGGTGGAGAACTGTCCATCCCGGGCTGTCCGAGATCGTCAACGACCGCCATCGGGCTGACCCCACCTCCTCATCGAATCCACCGAACGCACGTTCGATACCTCTGCCGGAGGTTGTACCGCAATCCCCCGACAAGTCCTCGCCCTGGCGGTGACGATGCACCGCCGACGGCTCACGCTAGACGTTGCTGGGGCCCTCGCAAACCGGGCCTGTTCATCAACCTGTTAGTGGTTTGTGGATAGCTGGGGAAACTAGTGTTGAGTCGTTGGGGAGAACCTGTGGATTACGGACTATTTTCGTGTCATCTGCCCAGCTGAGCGCAGGGTAGCCCCAGGTGTGTGTTGTGGATGGCAAGTTGCTCGGCGTGTCGGCCCCGGTTGCGATCTCGGGCGTGTTGTGTTGCCGGAGATTATGCGCCAGGTTAACGGCTGGTTAGATTAGCTGAGCGGAGCCCGCCGGAAAGAGTTCGCCAGAAATACAGCAATTCCCCGGGGGCAGCCGGTAAGGGCCGCCACCCGGGGAATTGTCGCGTATGGCTAATTTTGTGCGACGACGTCCAGCGCGATGTCGACGTTCACCTCGGGGTGCAGATGCACCGCGACGGTGTGGGCACCGGTCGCCTTGATGTGGGCCTTGGGCAGCTGCACGGTGCGCTTGTCCAGGTTGGGCCCGCCGGCCTTCTTGATCGCCGCGACGATGTCGGTGGCGGTCACCGAACCGAACAGCTTGCCCTCCGCAGAGGACTTCACCGGCAACTGAATCGGGCCGAGCGCCGCGATGGCGGCCTTGATCTCGTCGGCGTGCTCACGGTCGCGCACGGTCTTGGTCTCGCGGGCCCGGCGGATCTCGTCGGCCTGCTTCTGCGCACCACGCGAGGCCACGATGGCCAGGCCGCGCGGCAGCAGGAAGTTGCGGCCGTACCCGTCCTTCACCTCGACGGTGTCTCCGGCGGTGCCGAGATGGTCGACCTCAGCGGTCAGGATCAGCTTCATGTCGTTATGTCCGTTCTCTACCGTGCCGCCGACGTGAACGGCAGCAGGGCGACCTCACGCGCGTTCTTGACGGCGATCGCGATGTCGCGCTGGTGCTGCACGCAGTTACCGGTCACCCGGCGGGCACGGATCTTGCCGCGCTCGCTGATGTAGGTACGCAGCAGCTGGGTGTCCTTGTAGTCGATGTCCTGCCCCTTCTTCGAGCAGAACACGCACTTGCGGGTCTTGACCGGCTTTTCCGGTGCCGGACGCCGCTTGTTGGTCTTGGCCATGGGTCAATCACTTTCGTTCTTATGGGTGGCGCGCCCGTGGCGCGCAAAGGTTGTGTGTGTCAGAAAGGCGGTTCGTCGTCGCCGCCGGCGAACGAACCCGACGCCGGGGCGCTGCCCCACGGGTCCTCCGCGGGCTCGCTGGCCGCAGCCGGGCGGGAGTTCCCGCCGCCACCGCCGCCGCCAAAGCCGCCGCCTCCGCCGCCACTGCGCGAGGCCTTGTTGACCTTGGCGGTGGCGTAGCGCAGCGAGGGGCCGATCTCGTCGACCTCGACCTCCATCACCGTGCGCTTCTCGCCCTCACGGGTTTCGAAGGACCGCTGCTTGAGCCGGCCGGTCACGATGACCCGCGAGCCCCGGGTGAGGCTCTCGGCCACGTTCTCGGCCGCCTCACGCCAGATGTTGCAGCGCAAAAACAGCGCTTCGCCGTCTTTCCACTCCCCGCTCTGGCGGTCGTAGATCCGTGGTGTGGACGCCACCGTGAAGTTGGCGACGGCCGCACCGGACGGGGTGAACCGCAGTTCGGGGTCGGCGGTCAGATTTCCGACGACGGTGATGGTCGTGTCACCGGCCACAAGGTCCTCCTGGCATAGGCGGGTGGATTCACCGCGAGCCTACGTAACAGCTCTGACGCGCGGCGGGCTTTGTCCTGCGACTAGTGCTTGTCGGTCCGCATCACCTTGGTCCGCAGCACCGACTCGTTCAGGTTCAGCTGACGGTCGAGCTCGGACACGGTGGCCGGTTCGGCCTTCACGTCGACGACGGCGTAGATGCCCTCGGCGTGCTTGGCGATCTCGTACGCCAGCCGGCGCCGGCCCCAGATGTCGACCTTGTCGACCGTTCCACCGTCACTGCGGATGACGTTCAGGAACGTCTCCAGAGACGGGGCAACGGTGCGCTCGTCGAGAGTGGGGTCAAGGATGACCATGATTTCGTATGGACGCATGGGAACCTCATCACCTCCTATGGTCGTAGCGGCCGCGGTGGATCCGCAGCAGAAGGGTCGCCTGCGTCGGCAACCTGCCCAGGCTACCGGAGCACAGGCTGATCAGCGAAATCAGCTCCGCTGGGCGTAGTACTCCAGCGCCAGCTGGACCGTCGAATCCGAGGCTTTGCCGAGCGCGCCCGCGTCGAACGGCGGCTGCGGGTCGTACTCGATCATCAGCTGGCTGGCCTGCGCGGCGTCCGCGGAGACCAGCAGTTCGACCAACCGCAGCGCCATGTCGATGCCGCTGGATACCCCGGCCGCGGTGATGATGCGCTGCGGCAGGTGCTCGACGACGCGCTGCGGGGTGTAGATCGCGCCGAACGACTCCAACAAGTCGGTGGCCCGCCAGTGGGTGGCGGCGGTCAGCCCGGTCAGCACCCCGGCCGCGGCCAGCATCAGACTGCCGGTGCACACCGACGTGGTGAACCGGGTATGCCGGTGGACCTCGCGGATCCAGTCGAGCACCGCGACGTCCTCGACCAGGGTGCGGGTGCCGATCCCGCCGGGGAACACCAGGACGTCGGGGCGGGTGACCTCCTCGAAGGTGGCGTCACACGTCAGCCCCAGCATCCCGTTGTCGCTGCGCACCTCACCGCGTCGGTGGCCGACGAAGACGACGTCGATCGACGGGACGCGCTGCAGCACGTCGTACGGACCGATCGCGTCCAGTGCGGTGTTACGCGGGAACAGTGCTATCGCGACTTGCATCAGCTGCCTCTTGTTGTTCGGGCTGATCGGCAGCCGCCGCGCGCGGACGCAGCCACCGTGGGAACCACGCCGGGGGCGCGTCCGGGGCGCCGTCGAAGACTCCCCCGGCCGGATCGTCGACCCTGCCGTTGAAGCGCACCAGATCCAGTTCAGGGCGGTAGATCTGGCGCACCACCAACACCATCAAGCCGATCACCGCGATGTCGCGCAGCAGCACCGTGGCGGTGAACCACTGTTCGGGCAGGCCCTTGTTAGCCTCCCCGTACAGGTAGAACATCCTGGGCACCCACACCAGCATGTCAATCGTCATCCACGCCAACAGAATTCGTCGGTGCGGCAGCGCCAGCACCGCCAGCGGTACCAGCCACAGCGAGAACTGCGGGCTCCACACCTTGTTGACCAACAGGAACGCCGCCACCGTCAAGAACGCCAGCTGCGCCACCCGGGGACGCTGCGGTGCGGTCAGCGCGATGTAGGCGATGGCCGCGCAACACAGCAGGAACAGCACCGCGACGACCGTGTTCAGGATCGTCGGGGGCTCCCAGAAGCCGAGATTCGCATCGAAGCCGTCCCAGCCGGTGAACGACTTCACCACGTTGTACAGCGAGTCCATGTCGTCACCGCGGCGGGAGTTGAGCCGGAAGAATTCCGACCAACCGCGCGGAAACAGGGCCAGCACCGGCAGATTCACCACGAACCAGGCCCCCACCGCGGCGACCACCGTCTTGGCCGCCTCGGGCATCCGGTCGCTGCGGATCGCCAGCACCACCAGCGGCAGCAGCAACAGCGCCGGATACAGCTTGGCGGCCACGCCGAGCCCGATCAGGATCCCGGCCAGCACCGGCCTGCGCCGCGCCCAGGCCAGCAGACCGCCGATCGCCAAAGCCGTTGCCAGCGCGTCGAAATTGGTGAAGATCTGGAACACCAGCACCGGCGAAGCGGCCACCAGTGCGGCGTCCCACACCCGACGGCCCGCCAGCCACGACGACGCCCACACGGTGGTCAGCCAGGCCAGTGCCAGACCGAACGCGGCGATGTTGAAGAACATCACCACCTCGGCGATTACCGGCAGCGACACCATCTTCGCCACCGTGGTGTACGTCTTGGCCAGCGCCATCGACACGTACTGGTACACCCCGGTCAACACCGGATACTCCATGTACCGAATGGCCGGCCGGCCGTCGTAACGGGTCTGCGGCCGGCCACTGGAGTCCGTCTCGATCCAGCTCGACTTGTACGGAAAGCGCCCCTGGCTCAACAACTCCGCGCCGTAGAGCGGCACGGTGTCGGAATAGCACAGCTCGAAATAGGCGCGCTGGTTCTGCCAGTTCGCCACCCGTTGATCCGGCGGGCCGCTGCCCACGGTCTGCAGGCACGGCGCCTTGGTGGACCAGCCCAGCGCCAGCACGACCAGCGCCATCAGGAACATCACCCGCAGCGGGGTGAAGATCCGCGTGCGGCCGATCAGCGCGTGGCGGCCCACCGGGCCACCGACCACCTCCGACAGGGCGGACCCCAACGGGTCGGTGCGGCTGGGCATGTCGCGGTCGTCAGCGCTGCGCAGGTCGCCGGCAAGCGGTTGCGGTGACACCGTGTCACGGCCGGAGCCCACCGACACACCGCCGGTCAAGTGGTCCTCTGCCTGGCCCCCGCCCTCGATCACGGCGGCGGAGGCGGAAGCGGCGCGTTCGGGTCACCGCCGCCTACCGGCGGCTCCGGGGCACCCGGCACGACCGGCGCACCGGGCGCACCCGGCGGCGGGGGCGGTCCGATCGGCACCGTGACGGTCGTCGGCGGCCCGAGCGGAATCGTGATGCCCGGGGCGACTTCGATACTGGGCTGGATCACCGTCTCCGTCGTCGACGGCGGCGGTGGTGGCGGCGGCGCCGGGACACCGGCGTACCCGCCGATCTCGGTGGGCTTGGGGAACGACTCGTTGTCGGTGCCCTTCAGCGCCCCGTCCATGGTCGCTTTCCAGATGTCCGACGGGATACCCGAGCCGTACACCGACCCACCGGATTTGGTGACCAGCGGCTGAGTGCCGTCGGTCGTACCCACCCACACCGCCGTCGACAACGACGGGGTGTAGCCGACCATCCACGCGTCGCGGTTGTCGCCGGTGTCGCCGAGCTGGTTGGTTCCGGTCTTGGCCGCCGAGGGGCGACCGCCGGCCAGGTTGTGCCCGTTGGACCAGCCCGCGATCGGCTGCATGGCCGCGGTGACGTTGTCGGCGACCGCCTTCGGGATGCGCTGCTCGCCGCTGTTGTCGGCGGTGCCGGCGTCGAAGAGCACCTCGCCGCGCGCGTTGACGACCTTCTGCACGAAATGCGGCTTGTGGTAGACGCCGGAGTTGGCCAGCGTCGCGTACGCCGAGGCCATATCGAGCACCCGGGTCTGGTACTGGCCCAGCACGACACCGTTGTTGGGCGGGCCGCCCTTGCCATCCTCGGACAGCGTGTGATCGACACCCGGGAAGCTTTCGGCGATGCCGGCTCGGTGCGCGGCGTCGGCCACATCGGCCGGGCCGTTCTTGAGCTTGAGCATCAACCGGTAGTAGGAGGTGTTCAGCGATCGCTTGAGCGCCTCGGCGATATTGCAGACACCACAGCCCTCACCTTCGACGTTGGTGATCGTGATCCCGTTGAGGGTGACCGGCGAGCTGTCCACCTGGTAGCCCAGCCCCATCCCCTGCTCCAGGGCGGCGACCAACGCGAACACCTTGAACGACGAGCCGGTGGGCAAGCCGGCCTGGGCGAAGTCGAATCCCTGGGCGTCCGAACCGCCGTAGTACGCCTTCACCCCGCCGGTGCGCGGGTCGATGGACACCACTGCAGAGCGCATGTCCGGCATCTGGCCGTCCAGATACTTCGACACCGCGTTCTCCGCAGCCTGCTGCGCCTGCGGGTCGATCGTGGTGGTGATCTGCAGGCCCTGGGTGTTCAACGTCTGCTCGTCGATGTTGAACAGATCGAGCAGTTCCTTGGTGACCTGGCGTTCGATCAGCCCGTTGGGCCCGGTGGTGACGTTGGCCGAGCGAGCCTCTTCCGGCGGCACCGTCGGCGGGAAAACCTGTTGGGCACGTTCTTCTTTGGACAGCGCCCCCATCGACACCATGCCGTCGAGCACCCAGTTCCACCGGCTGGCCGCGCCGTCGGGATCGATCGCCGGGTCCAGTGTCGACGGCCGCTGGATCAGCGCCGCCAGCAGCGCGCCCTCGGCGACGGTCAGCTGTTCGACCGGCTTGTCGAAGTACGCCTTGGACGCCGCCGAGATGCCGTACGCACCGCGACCGAAGTAGATGATGTTCAGATAGGCCTGCAGCACTTCGTCTTTGGACCACTCACGAGACATCTTCGTGGAGATCACGAGTTCCTTGGCCTTGCGCACCAGGCCACCGACGCCGGAGCGGGCATCACCAACCAGCGCGTTCTTGACGTACTGCTGGGTGATCGTCGACCCACCCTGCAGGTCACCGCCGACGAGGTTGTTCTTGATAGCCCTGGCGAAACCCGAGAACGAGAAACCCGGATTGGTATAGAAATCACGGTCTTCGGCGGCCATCACCGCGTTGCGCACCTGCACCGGAACCTGGTCGATGTTGACGTCGACCCGGTTGCCTTCCGGCGGAACGATTTTTGCCAGCTCGGAGCCGTCACTGGCCAGGATCGTCGACACCTGGTTGGTGCGAAGATCGTTCGGCTGGGGCACCTTGACGATCAGGTAGGCCATCCCGAAGGTGACGATCGGCAGCACGACCAGCAGCACCACGCACAGGTACAGCGAGCGCCGCACCCACTTCCAGTTGATCTGCTGGGAGAAGCTCGGCGGCTTGGGCGGCGGGGGGC
>NZ_BEWG01000134.1 GCF_002723835.1 Mycobacterium sp. shizuoka-1
GACCGCGGTCGAACTCCGCGGTCGCGGCGCTGATCGCGCCCAGCGACTCGATTCGGATCTCGGCCAGCATCGCCGGTTACTGCCCCCGCCAGCCGGTGACCGGCAGGCGGAATTTGCGTACCAGGCGGTCGGTGAACGGCGCGCTGTCGAGCCGCACCCACTTCAGGGGTGTCGTGCATTTGGTGACCTCGAGCCGGCCGCCCGCCGGTACCCGCATCTCGCGGCGCCCGTCGCAGAACACCAGCGCCTCGTGGCTGTCGTCCTCGATCTCGATGGCGATCAGCGCGGTCGGACTGGTCACCATCGGGCGGGCGAACAGGGCGTGGGCGTTGTTGGGCACCACGATGATCGCCTCCAGGTCCGGCCAGACCACCGGGCCGCCCGCCGAGAACGCGTAGGCGGTGGAGCCGGTCGGACTCGACACCAGCACACCGTCGCAACCGAAGGACGAGACCGGCCTGCCGTCGATCTCCAGCACCACGCCGATCACCCCGAGCCGCGCCCCTTTCTCCAGGCTCGCCTCGTTGAGCGCCCAGCCACGGGAGATGACCTCACCGCCTGCGCGCACGGCGAGGTCCAGCGTCATCCGCTCCTCGACCCGGTAGTTGCGGGCGACGACGTGTTCGAGGACGTCGTCGAGGGCCTCGGCTTCGGCCTCGGCCAGAAAGCCGATCCGTCCGAGGTTGATTCCGAGCACCGGGATCTCGGCGTTGCGGGCCAGCTCGGCGGCCCGCAGAAACGTTCCGTCCCCGCCGAGTACCAGCACCAGCTCGCAGCCGACCGCGGCATTGGCGTCGGCGTCGACGACTTCGAAGTCGGACGGCAGCGCCCGCGGATCGGCGGGATCCTGGCGCAGCGTGCCGCGGTCGACCGCCTCGGCGGACAGCACCCGCAGTCCGATTCCGTTGTCGCCCAGCACCTTCTCGACCCGACGAGCCGTCTCGGTGGCCTCGTCACGACCGGTGTGCACGACGAGCAGGATCACCCGCTGCGAAGTCATTGCGGTCCTTCCGCGACGGCGCGGCGCACCGCGGCGTCCAGTTCGTCTCCGTGCAGCGCGCGTTCGCTGTCGGCGCGCAGCCAGAGAAAGTATTCGACATTGCCCGACGGCCCGGGCAACGGGCTCGCGGTGGCGCCGACGGTCTGCCAACCCAGTTGACCGGCGCGCGCGGCGACGCCCAGCACCGCGGCCGCACGCAGTTCGGGATCGGACACCACACCACCGGCACCGACCTGCTCGCGCCCGACCTCGAACTGTGGCTTCACCATGGGAACGATATCGGCGGTCGCCGACGCGCACGCGGTCAGTGCGGGCAGCACGGTGGCCAGCGAGATGAACGACAGGTCGGCGACCACCAGATCCACCGGCGCGCCGATACCTGCGGCGGTGAGGTCGCGCACGTTGGTGCGTTCGATGACCGTCACCCGCGGATCCGAGCGCAGCGACCAGGCCAGCTGGCCGTAGCCGACGTCGACCGCGACGACCTCGGTCGCGCCACGGTCGAGCAGCACCTCGGTGAAACCTCCGGTCGAGGCCCCTGCGTCGAGACAACGCCGGCCGGCAACGTCGATGCCGAAGGCGTCCAGCGCACCGATCAATTTGTGCGCACCGCGCGACACCCACGTGCGCTCGTCACTGGCTTCGACGGTGAGATTGGCGGTGATGGCGACCGCGGTCGCGGGCTTGACCGCCCGCATGCCGTCGATGCTGACCCGGCCGGCGCTGATCAGTTCGGCCGCCTGCTGGCGCGACCGAGCCAATCCTCGGCGGACCAGCTCAGCGTCAACCCGGGCACGCCGCGTCATCCGCGAACTCAGCCCTTCTCCACCGATTCCAGTGCATTGACCAGGATCTGGTGCGCTTCCTCGAGCTGTCGGCCCACGGCATCGATGTCGACAGCGGTGATGTCGGCGCTGTCCGCGTCGACGGCGGGCAGCTGGGCCAGCACGGCGGCGATGTCGGTGCGGATCTGTTCGGGGTCGGTGTTCATAGCACCGTTCACGCTAGCCGATCCGCCCATGCCGGCAGGGAGCCGCGCTGCGACTCACGCCGTCAGCAGGGCCCAGCGCTGCAGTGCGGCGCGCGCGGTGTCGTCACCGGCGCGCACCGCGACCGGGCCGGCGCCGTGGTCCCACACCGCCCGCGCGGCGGCCCGGACCACCGACAGCCCGTCGCCACCCGGGTCGCCGCCTGCGGCCACCACGGTGATCGCGTCGCCGTCGACCTCGACCCGCCAGGCCGGCTGTTCGGCCACCGCGAGGACGTCGACGCCGGCGTGCAGGTCCCGTAGGTCGGCACCGATGTAGGTCGGCCGCTGATGCGGCACCGCATGCACCACCTCGGCGGCGGTGCTGACGCCCGACAGCACCACCAGGCTGGGCAGCTCCGCAGCGTTGGCACCGGCGATATCGGTGTCCAGACGATCACCGACCACCAGCGGGTCGGCAAAAGAACCGCGCGCCAGCGCATCTCGCATCAACGCGGTCGCCGGCTTTCCGGCCACTTGGGGTTCGGCGTCGGTGGCGCTCCGCAACGCGGCCACCATCGATCCGTTGCCGGGCAGCAGCCCCCGCTCCGTCGGCAGCGTGCGGTCGACGTTGGCGGCCACCCACAGCGCTCCCGCGCGGATGGCGAGCGCCGCCTCGGCCAGGTCGGGCCAACCGGTGGCGGTGGAATGCCCCTGCACGACGGCGACCGGCGCGTCGGCGAACTGACGCACCGGTCGCAGACCGACCGCCTCAATCTCACCGGCCAGCGCGTCGGTGCCGACGATCAGCACCTTTGACCCTGCCGCGAGCTGCCCGGCGAGCAGCCGGGCGGCGCTCTGCGCGCTGGTCACCACATCGTCGGCATGAGCGGTGAATCCGAGCTCGCGCAGGTGGGCGGCGACGTCGTCGGCGGCCCGGGACGCGTTGTTGGTGACGAACAGCTTGCGGGTGTGCGCCGCATCGAGGGCGGCGATGGCCCCTTCGGTCGGCTCGTGACCGCGGAACACCGTGCCGTCGAGGTCGAGCAGCAGGCAATCATGCTGCCGCGCAAGCGTTGTCACGTCAGGCCAACTCGCTGACTCGATCTTCGGCATCGGTGACACCGTCGATGTCGGCCGAGGCCGCGTGGATGAACCACTGCAGCGCCTCGGCACTGCGGTCGAGCGCCAGCAGCGCCTCGGCATAGGCATAGAACAGTCGCGCGGCGGTCGACCCGGTCCGCGTCGGATCCGGCTGCGGGCTGGACAACACGGACAGCGCCGCGTCCAACTGGCCGAGATCCGCTCGGGCGCCGGCGGCGACGATCCGAAGCTCGTCGGCGTCGTCACCGGTCAGTTCGGCGGCCTCGGGGCTGCGGGCCAACTCGATCGCCCGTTCCGGCCGGCCCACTCCGCGCTCGCAGTCCGCGATCAGCGGCAGCAACTGCGATTTGCTGCCCATGCGGCGGGCCGCACGGAACTCCGAGAGCGCCTGAGCCCAGTCACCACACTGATAGGCCGCGATACCGACCGCCTCCCGGACGGCGGCGATTCGCCCGGAGCGGGCACGGGCAGCCTGCGCGTGTTCGAGCGCGGCCTCCGGATCCTCGTCGAGCAGCTCGCCGGCCGCGACCAGGTGACGGGCCACGGTGTCGGCGGTCGAACGATCCAAAGTCGAGAGCTCGCCCCGTATTTCCGGGGCGAGTTGCTTGGCTTCGATGGACGCCGGAATCACCGGCCCGGGCGGGCCCTGGGTGCGGTCGGCTCCGTCGCCGTTGTGCTGGGGCTGAGCGCGACGGGCGCGGCCGGGACCCGAGCGCTGCGGAGCACCGGCGCCCCGACGATCACGCCCGCCGGCACCGGCGCCCGCAGGACGACGCGGCGCACGCCCGCCGGAATTGCCTTGCCTGTCATCGACCACCTGTAAAGGATACGGGCAGCGGCGAGACACCCACAATTCGGACTTTTGAATAAACGCCATCAAATTCGCATTGGGAAATGGAAACGCCCCCCGATTTCTCGGGGGGCGTTTCACTAAATTGTGTTCGGCGGTGTCCTACTTTTCCACCCGTGTTGGGTAGTATCATCGGCGCTGGCAGGCTTAGCTTCCGGGTTCGGGATGGG
>NZ_BEWG01000135.1 GCF_002723835.1 Mycobacterium sp. shizuoka-1
CATGACCGGATCGATCGAGGCGACGGCGGCGATGACGTCGGCGACCATGCCGCCCTCGCTCATCGCGGCCCCCGCTTGCAGGTTGGTGAACGACGGGTCGCGGTAGTGCACCCGATACGGGCGGGTGCCGCCGTCGGAGACCATGTGCACCCCCAACTCCCCGCGCGGGGACTCCACGGGCACATAGACCTGCCCGGCCGGGACCCGGATGCCTTCGGTGACCAGTTTGAAGTGGTGGATCAGCCCTTCCATCGAGGTGCCCATGATCCTGGCGATATGCGCCGGACTATTACCCAACCCGTCGGGGCCCAACGCGAGGTCGGCGGGCCAGGCCAGTTTCTTGTCGGCGATCATCACCGGGCCCGGCTCCAACCGCTGCAAGCATTGTTCGACGATGCGCAGGGATTGATGCATTTCGCCGACCCGGATCAGATAGCGGCCATAACAATCCGCACCGGTGTCGGTGACGACGTCGAAGTCGTAGCCTTCGTAGCCGCAATAGGGTTGGGTTTTACGCAGATCGTGCGGCAGCCCGGTCGAGCGCAGCACCGGGCCGGTGATACCCAACGCCATACAGCCGGTCAGATCCAGATAGCCGATCCCCTGGGTGCGGGCCTTCCAGATGTAGCTTTCGGTCAACAGGTCTTCGAGTTCACGTAGCCGGCCCGGCAAAACCTTCAGCAGGTCCCGCACCCGGGCCGGGCCGTCGTCGGGCAGGTCGGCGGCCAGCCCACCCGGGCGGATGTAGGCGTTGTTCATCCGCAACCCGGTGATCGCCTCGAACACCGACAGGATCAGTTCGCGTTCGCGGAACCCGAAGAACATCGGGGTCATCGCCCCCAACTCCATCCCGCCGGTGGCCAACGCCACCAAATGGGAGGAGATCCGGTTGAGTTCCATCAACATCACCCGCACCACACTGGCCCGCTCAGGAATGTCGTCGGTGATGCCCAGCAGCTGTTCCACACCCAGGCAGTAGGCGGTCTCGTTGAAAAACGGGGACAGGTAATCCATCCGGGTCACAAACGTCACACCCTGCATCCAGGTGCGATACTCCAGATTCTTCTCAATCCCGGTATGCAAATAGCCGATCCCGCACC
>NZ_BEWG01000136.1 GCF_002723835.1 Mycobacterium sp. shizuoka-1
GCCTTCGGCGCCTATGTGTGTGGTTGAGTGTTGTTGTTATACAACAGTTTTCGAGTTTATTGGGTTGGCTGGATGGCCTGCGGCCATCGCTTGTATGTCTATTGTCATTGCTTGCAATGGTTTTGGTGTTCGTAGGTGGTAATGGCTTCGCCATTGGCCATGCCATGAAACTTACTGTATTGCAGTAATTTTCGGCTAGTCTGTCTCGGCTTCGCCTCGACCGTGGCGGGTCGCTGTCGGGTACCCGGCCGATGGATCCCGACTTACACCACCCCAAATTTGCCACATAAACAAATGACACCAATACCTGAGACGCTTACCGTACCGCGGGGCCGCGGGTTCACTCGGCGAGTTCTGCCAGCAGCTGCCCGAGGTCGATCACGTCCACATGCGCCGCCGGGCCGGCGGTGAACTCCGCGATCGTCATCGCCGGGTCGAACCTCGACGCGAACCGCTCCCGCGTACTGGGCGCCGAACGGCCCAACGCCCAACTCACCGTCGTGGTCGTGCCCCGCAGAAACGCACCCGGCCTGGCGCCCACGACGAAGAGCTGGGCGCGCCGCCCGGAGTCGTCGAGCGCCAGGTGGACGAGATCTGCGACGACGGTGCGCTTGCGCATCGTGTCCTTGCCCTTCCACTGGGCGACCTTGAATTCGGCGACGCGACGGTCGGTTTCGAGGTCGAAGGGCCGCGAAGGATCGTTCCCGGCGCCCAGCGAGGGTCGCACGGTGATCCGCTCGCCGGGTTCGAGGATGTGCGGCAGCGCCACAGCGATCGTGCACGCGTGGATCACGTCGTTGAGCCTGCCCACCTGCGAGCGCACCGTCAACGCCGCAGCCAGCAGCTCGGCGGTCAACCCACGGTCGGCGGCTGCCCCGGCGCCCGCCGCACCGGAGCAGCCCACCAGGGCGGACTCCACACCGGCCAGTCGCGTGGTGAGACCGTCAGCGCGCAAGAAACCCAGCAGGGCGGTCACCGCCGCCAGATCGTCCCCGTCCCCGTCCATGCCCATGTTCTACGCGACCGCGGGGAGGGGAAGCGGGAAGCCAGCCGACAGCCACGCCGGCGCCGACCGCGATGCCGACGGGCTGCTGCCCTATCTTTTGCCGTCCGGTTTCACCGGACGGCCTTGTCTTCTCGGGGGCGGCAGCAACGACTCGCCATTTCCCACCATCGATGCGAGCTTATAAATTCGCCTATAGCGACGGTGCACCGTCAGGATGGTCACCTCCAGGATTTTCGCCATCGCGGCGAAGGTCCACCCGTTCATCGCCAGGACGAGCATCTTGCGGTCGAAGGGGTTGAGGGCCAAGTCGGCCAACAGGGCTTCCGTGGCCTGTCGACGTTCCCGGCCCATCACCTCATCCACCGCCGCGGCGTACCGGTCGTCGGCATCCGCCTCTGCCACACGGTGCCGCAGCCGCGCAGCCTGGTCATCGCTGACCCGCCCGCGTAGGGCACGAGCGCCTGAGGAACCCAGCGACGATTCCGCCAACAATTGCTCAAACCGCTCATCGGCGATCGTCTCCGGGGACGCTCCGCGCCGGTCCTGGTCACCGGCTGCCTGGTCAACCATCGCTGTGCCTCCTCATCGCTCCGCGAATGTCTTTGCGGCGCAACCGATACAACCGCGCCTCCACCGCACGCTCGGTCAGCCCCAGCATCTCGCCGATCTCCTTCTGCGCATACCCGGCATCGGTGAACCGCACGATCACCTGTTCGGTGTCACTGAGCTCGGTCAGCACCCGCTCGAAGTGATCCCCATCAGCAGCCGCGCGGGCCGGCTCGGCGAACACGTGCGGTCCGCGACTCACCTCGGCCAACCGGCCGCCATGCTCGGCGAGTACCTGAGGATCGGCCACCTGGTTGGGACCCCACCGCCGTTCAAGGCGGCACCACCGACGGAACTCGTTGTTGAACGCCTGCACGCACGCCCCCACGAAGAACGTCGTCAAGTTCGCTCCACCCTGCGGACTCCACCCGCGGTCGGCGATCGCCTGATCGCGGAAAGTCTTCACCGCCCGCGCCACGGTCTCGATGCACAGTTCCTCGCGCACCTCCGCGTCCCGAGCCAACTCGGCCAGTTCCGCATCAGTCGGTGTCAACGGCCGCCCGATCTGGTTGACCTTCACGAACACGTAGCCGGTGAACAACCACGCCGCCATCACCGCCCACCCGTAGCGGCCCAAGTCCTCCGCCAGCCGGTCCCACCGCTTGCCCTCGAACCCCTCGGCGCGGACCGCGGCGAACACCTCGGCATCCACCGCATGCCGGCGCACCCGTTCGGCCAACTGCTCCACCTCGGCCCGGTCGGCGACCGGAACGTTGTCGAGCACCTCCGCCTCGGTGACCCCTACCTCGGTGATGTCCTCGACGTCGCCGGCGACGTCATCGAGGTACTCCTCGTCGAGATCGTCGTGCACGTGATCGCCGTCGAGATCGTGAGCCTCGACATCCCCACCACCGTGGGCCCACTGATGTTGTAGGTCATCACCCCGCACCGGGCGCGGCTCATCACGACCAGCAGCATCGGCCACCACGAACACACACCCCCTCACCCACCGGGCGGGATCACTCCGTCATCGACACACCTACGAGTCCATCACATAAGGACTCACCCAAGCCGTCGGCGCCTTCCGTGCTCGCAAGCTGCGCGCGTCGTCCCCAACAACTCAGACGACTCCTTATATGTCGTCCCCCACCGGCCGCCCCACGCCTGAACGAAAAAACTTTCGCCACCCCCCGGCTACCGCGCTGACCTGCACCGACGCCGCACCCCGTGTGGGGTCATCGCCGCGCCCGGACCTATACCTCCACAGAGGTATCCCCCATCACCAACACCTGGAAAGGGCCCCCACTAACCATGACCCGTCATCCCTACCGCCCCCCTCGGCGCAACCCTCTGATCACCCTCACCGTGGTCATGGCCGCGCTGGTCGTCCTGACCATCGCCATCCCGTCGCTCTGGCCGGCCACCACCACCGCCGTCCATCTCGGGATCGCCGTCATCGCGCCCATCGCCGCCGAGGTCGTCCGCCAGCTCCACGACCGCACCCCCCGTCCATGAACGGCCATCACGGCACAACGCACCCCCGCTGCAAGCAGCGGGGGTGCGAAGGATCGATGCCGCGCGTGGTGAACCTCGGCGGCGGCGACGAGGGTCCTAGTCCTCGGTGCGGGTGTTCCCTGGGTGGATCTGGTGACCTTCGGGCAGCGGCAACCGCAGCGCGTCCGAGACCACGGCCGGGCCGATGGTGAACCCGCTACCGCCCATACCGCCGATCACCAGCATCGGCAGACTCCCCACCAGTTGCCATTCAGCGATTACCTTCGACGCCCTCGGACGCAATCCGAACCAGTAGCTGCCCGGTGCCAACGGGTCCGCCGGCAGCGCCGGCGCCAGCATCGGCATCCGCTCCCGGATGCGATCGTGGACCGCCAGCAAGTGGTCCCGAGCGAAGTCCGGGGCCACTGCGATATCCCGGTTGGCCGCCAGGATGTCCTCCATGTCGGCCTCCTCATCGAGGATCTCGTTGCACACTCCGCCGAACCAGACGTGCCCGCATCTCAGGTGCGGGATCGAATACGTCAACTCGTGGTTGAGATCCTCGTCCATCACCACGACGTGCTTGAACATCTCGGGCAGCGCCTCCAGCTCACCGTGCACCAGCACGCCGAAGTCGGCGTCGAAGCGTTGGTCGCCTTCTCTGCCCTCACCGATGACGAATCGGGTGCGTGCGCCGGCGGCCACCACCACCACGTCGACGCCGTAGGTCTCCGACAACGTCACAACATCAGCCGGGCCGCGCACGTGATTGCGCACCACGATCACCGACGGGTCGGCCTCCAACGCCTGGCGCCAACGCGGCATCAACGTGCACGACGAGATCACCGAGCCGTCGTCGATCCACATCCCCCGATGCCAGAACGGCAGGTCGAAGTCCGCGGGATCGATCGGGGTCGCTCGGCCCGGGTGACCGTCGGGAACCGGTACACCGTCCTGCAGCCGCGAGACGAACAGGCTGGGCATGGCCTCGCGGAACCCGCTCAGACCCGCCTCGCCGAGGATCTCCGGCCACTCGACGAACGACCGTCGAGCCCACGTCGCCACGCGGGTGTCGGGGTTGGCGAACGGCATGTGCCAGGCACCCGACCCGTCCGAGGCCCCTCCGCGACCGTCGTCGATCAGCACGATGCGCACCTCGCGTCCCACCTCGCGAGCGGCCATCAACACGAAGTGCGCCGTCAGCGCACCCACGACGCCGGCCCCCACCAGCGCCACCTTCTCGACCCGGCCCGTTCGCACCAAGTTGATCAGAGATTCCACCGAGTGATCCGGGTGCCACGACGGCACGCGATCCTCGTCGTTGAAGCTGGTGTCATCAGAGTTTCGGGCCATCACGGGGGTCCTTTCCCAAGAGCCTGCACCGTGTCAGCACCGGGGCCACCAACAGACCCGGACGGCGAGGGTACCCAAGACTGTACATCGCAAAACCTACTTTGCACTACTCGTCAGTAGAAAACGAGACTCTCCCTATTGCCCAGGAACGCAAAGGGTCCCGCCCCTCCTGCGCACCCTGCGCGGAGGAACGGGACCCAAAGCAGTGGCCCGCCGGCCAGCCCTCGCCCCTCGGGGCGAGGGCTGCGTCAGTGGCTATGGACTGGGTGGAAATTCCGGAGGTTGGCGTTGACGAGCTCCTCGAAGAGGTACTTGTCGACAGCCATCCGCATCATCCGTGCGCGACCGATGCCAGTATCGGCGCACAACCGATCAAGTCGTGCCGACATGTCCTCGCTGACGTAGGCGGACAACCGCTTGGTATAGCGCGGTTTCGGACCATGTCGCGGCGCAGGACTGGGATCATGGAGGGCCCGATCGCCGGCGACCACCGCCGGCAAGCGATGGGCGTAGGAACGCAACTCCTTGTTGATGACGTCGGGATTGCGCTCGGCCTCGATCACCAATTCCGACACCGTCTCACCGAGCAACTTCGACGTCGTGGTCCCGCGCGCACGAGCCACGACCACAAGCAAGTCGGCGATGATCGGCAGGAACCCGATCGAAATTTGCTGATCCAGTCGGTCCACCGGATCCGAACGGCGCTCAGGCCGCTTGAAAAGACGCTGTGACATGGGATGGAGCCTTTCTCTGTCGTGCCTGACCGGCCGATACCGGCCGGGAGGAAATTCTCATCAGACCAATACATTAGTTGGGCTAATGTTTTTGGTCCGATGCACGCATAGTAGTGCAAAGTCCTGCACTGTAGGTGCCACCCGCACACCTCGTCCAAAATGTTTCGCTGCCGTGCCCATCACGTCATCTTCCCCATGCCCAATCCAAACACCGAAAAGCGCTGCAAGGCAACGGTTACGCGGAAGATCACGGCTCCCGGTCGACAGCCATGCCGCATATTTGCCACACACATGATCAGGACGCCTACCCCCACACCCGCGCCCTGGTGGGCGACGCCAACCGATTACCCCCCATCAGCGGATGGCTGGCAAACCGAGGACGTCTGAGCGGGGGTGAAAGATGGCGGCCATGGGCAAACGCGCGCGGTTGGACCGCCGCAGCAAGCGGCACATCAAGGTCGACGACGCCGCGGACGTCGTGGCTGGATTGCGCTTATGGGCCAGCGGCGGCGGCACCCGCGGACCCGCCGGCCGATGGGCAGGTGCCGCAGCTGCGGCGATGATGACTCGGTGGAACACCAGCCCGGTGGTCCTGCGGGTCGACGGTGACTTCGCCGCTGCCCTGATCGACTCCCACACCGACGTCGAGCTGGTCCCCGACTGGATCGACCGATTCCCGTTCAACGCCATCGCCTACAGCCTCGCCGAACCCCTCTCCCTGCACGACGGCACCCGCATGTGTCACTACACCGGCATGCTCGCCACCGGCATCCGGGCCGTCGACGCCGCCGGAACACCCGGACTAGACCTGTCCACCCCGGCCCAACCCAGCGAGGACCGCTGGCAGCTCGACGGCGCCCAGATCACCCACTACGTCGAGATCCCCGGATCGGACGGCGTGCGCTGTATTTGGGTGTTCAAAGAGGACGGGGACCCCCGGCCTCGGTTGCAGAGTGTGTCCTTCCAGCTGCGCGGCGACCTGGCCGACCAGGAGACCACCCTGTCCGGGCTCATCGACAGCTCGGTTTCCATGGCCACCGACTTCGGACAGTCACAAGGCCGAGAACTCCCCACGCTGATCACCCTGTCCTTGTCGCTGCTGCTCTACACCGCCGCCACCGACCCCGAACTCGACTGGCCGCCGCCCGAACACATCGCCCGGCCCCATCACATCAAGACCACCCACATCGGCAACCTCGGATGGCGCACCGGAGCGGCCCTGCGCCAACACCGAGTCCCCCCACCCACCGGCGATACCAATGGGACAGATTCCACCGCCGGCACCAGCGGCATCTCCTCTCCGAGCGGTCGACGCCTACCAGCACACATCCGCAAGGCCCACTGGCACCGCGTCCGCATCGCCGAACGCGACACCAACGGCAAAGTCATCGGCACCCTGCACGGCGTCCAAGGAATCGACTGGCACTACGAACTGCGCTGGTACCCACCCACATCCGTTAACGCCGACCACGGACACAACCCCACCGTCCGAGACCCCTAGCCGTGAAACCGCTGTTCGTCAGGGTTGCAAGTTAGAGTCAGAACCGGGTCGACGCGCATGCCAACTCCACAGCGACAGACGGTGATGTGATGTCCATCACACTAGTGTCGATTCGTCCGGACGAGCCGCCTGAACAGTAGAGGGCCGAGAAATCTTGGCCTCGCCTACATCCAGCAGGAGGTTCCATCCAATGTCAGAACGCGACGAAGACGACGTTCCCGCCAGCCCGGCGGCCGACGACGAGACCAGCATCGACCAGCCCGTTCACGGCACCGAAGGCTCACCGACCGATCGACTCGTGGACCTCGCTGCGGCGGCGATCGAGGCAGGCAACCCCTTGGCCATCGACGGGCTCGCCAAGGCCATCACCGCACTGAACGGCTCGGTCGGATCACCGAACTGGCACCAGTTCACGCCCCAGTTCGAGCTGCCGGCCATCGACTTCCCCATGCCGAAGCTGCCCGCCATCGACTTCCCCATGCCGAAGCTGCCCGCCATCGACTTCCCGATGCCGAAGCTCGACATTGGCCGACAGTTCGACGCCAGCCGCTATAACCTCGGTCACACCCGTGACGTGGTGGGCATCGACGCCCTCATGGCCGGCTGCGGCGTCGCAGACAACTACCTGCGCGGCATCAGCGGCGCCGGGGAAGCGTTCACCCGCGCCCTTGAGAGCATCGCCCAGCTGGATCGCACCGGACCCCTCGCCCGCGGCTACAGCCGCTATCCCGGCGCCATCGCCACCGGCCCCGGCAGCCTCACTGGCTGGCTGGACTCCGCAGTCCCCCGCGTCGACATGACAGCCTGGTCCAACGTTGTCGGCACCGCCTCGGCGGTCAATACCGGCATGCACGACGCCATCAGCGCCGCGGCCCGCACGATGCTCGACCTCAACAGGTCCTACCACGCGCTCGACGACCTGATCTCCCCCGCACTGCGCAACCTGCAGACCAGAATCGACGAGTTCACCCGCCTGGTGCCGGTCGTGCAGTCGGCCGCCGGCATGTGGTCAACGCAGATCACCGACTTGATGCACGGCTGGACCGTGCTGTCGGACTTCGGCCACCGACTCGCAAGCAAGGCCCTGCACCTAGCTCTCATGACCCGCGACGCCCTGATCAACGACACCGACCGCGACGCGGTACGCCGGGCAGTCATCGACTTCATGCGCCGCGTCCTGGGCTACAAGTGGCACCCCACCGACGCCCGCATCGAGGCCGTCGCCTCGGCACTCCTCGACGACGCCTGGCTTCCCCCTGTTGGCACCGCATTCGACGCGGACTACGACCCCGTCGATCCCCTCCGCAAGATCGTCACCTACCAGCACGGCCTGTGGGTGCCGCTCACCGAGACCAGAAGGCGCGGCCGCACGATCGCCTCGCTGGATGAGCCCGATCGCGCCGCCCATGACAGCGACGGCGACACCCCCACCACTCCGATGGACCGCTTACGGGCATCGGAGTTCACCCCCAAACGCCAGCCCATCGCACACCCCGTCCTCAAACGCGTCCTGGAACCCCTGTCTCCCATCGAGCAGGAGATCGTGATGGCCAGATTCTGCGACGGTGCCCGAACCTGGGCTGACGCCGCCATCATGTCCGGCCGCGACGCCCGAGAAGGCGAAACCGTACGCCGCAAGTTCCTCAAACTCAAAAAGGCTGAGCAGCAACGCCGTTCGGCATAACCACCCTCTTCAGATCCACCACCAGAGATGTCCGGTCCCGCCCCACTGGCGCGGGTCACCGGGCCGATGAAGTAATCCGCAACAAAGAAGGAGATCACCATCATGGCCAGAAGTCGAAGCGCCGTCACCGGCCGGTACGTCCGTCGATCCACCGCAGTGCGCAACCCGCGAACCACGGTCACCGAACGCGGCAGCGGCCGCAACCGCAGTTCCGGCACCCGTCACCGCAGCGCGGTCACCGGACGTTACGTCACACCCGCCACCGCCGCGCGCCATCCCCGCACCACCGTCACCGAACGCGGCTAGGGCCACGTACGAACACACCGGGACACCCGCGTCCCGGTGTGTTCGGTGCCTCAACGTGAAGCCGAACACGTTCTACTCAAGGTTCTGACCTCGATCATCACGGACGCGGTTGAGTGGCTACATGGGCCGGCACGCGGGACAAATCCCGGACCGCCTCAGAGCCTGCCGACGACACGGACCGCACGATCAACATCGCATCCGTATGCCGGTGATTGTGTCGCACTCGGAACATCTGCTCATGGTGCCCGACCCGGTTACGCACGCGCCGCAACCTCTCCAGTGCTGCACTCAGCGCATAACCCTGCTCTACCGTTGTTGGAACGGGGTGCGCCGGCGGGAACCGTGACCACCGCCTGTTCTGCCACACCGTCGACAGATTCGGAAATGCTGCGCTCGTCGCGTTGATCCACAACTGCTCATGCCTGGAAAGCCCCGAAGCGAACCGCTGGCGGCTCAGCTGAGTCGGCGGGTCATTGGGCAGCAGGTGCACCAGATTGCCAAACGTCAGCTGGGCGACCAGATCGTCATGACCGATCGGAACCCCCTGCCGGGGGTGCGGACCGAAATGGGGATCCGCCATCGCTCGACCCCGCTCTGCACGGGCGGCCGCAGCCTGCAAATCGCTCAGCACACGCCGTCCCAGGATCCGACCCAGCGGTGCCGCCGGGTTGGTCAACCACTCCGGGCCATTGCCCTGCGCAGCGTTCCACCTGCGTAACTCAGTATCGAGGGCGTGCCGCACGATCATCTCGACATAGGCCAGCACTTCGTACCAGGCCGAGCACATCCCCACCTGCCACACGTACAGCGCGGCGATCGCATCAGCACTCGGCGGCGGCGTAACGCCACCCGCCGTCCAGAAGTCCCAGTAGGGCTGCAACCTCGCCGACGGAAGCAAGGCCGTGATGCGCTGCGGCATCTCCAGACCCTACAAAAGCCAAACGCCCCGACACCTGGTCGGAGCGTTTGCTTCAATAACGGCTCATCCTGTGAGCACGTTTTCCGACTCAAGAATAGCACCCCCATCGGGGGTCTAGAAGTGGTGGCCGCTGCGCCCGAAGATGATCCGCGCGGGACCACCTAATCGTCGTAGAACCGCATCATCGCAGCCCGGCCGCGCCACTCGTTCTCGTAGGGCTCGGCCGTATCTACCCACACATCGGCGACATCGGCGCCGGTGAACGTCACCTGGAAATCTCCGGTGAAGTCGAAGTCAGCCCTCCGATAGGAGGTCCACCGTTCGGGATCGGGGTCGTACTCCTCGATCTCTGCGATGAAGGTTCCGTCGAACTCCCCGGAAAGGACTACGCTGCCGTCTTCGTACCGCAGCTCGGACACGGAGATCCCGATCGGGTTGGCACTCGGACGCTCGTCGCGGGAGGCGCTCGCGTACCGCCCGTCCATTCCGTTGCGGAGCCACCTGTCGACCTGTTCTTCGATGTCGTCTCCGATGGACTGGCGTACAGCGTCGATCGCGTCGACCATCGAGATGCCCATTACGTCCTCAAGGATCACCAGCGCACGCTGTCCGTGGGCGTCGAACTCGGCGGTGGACCGCTCCTCGGGCAGTTCGACTTTTCGCCCCCGAATCGTCGTCGGATGCCGGACCGTGTAATCCCGGACGTATGGCGCGGTCAAGATGTTCGGGAAACTTTCCCGGAAGATCGGCATGATCGCCAACCCGAACGCTGTGATCGCCTCGGCGACATCAGGACTCGCCAAGTCCGCCGCGGTGACCGCGAGCAAAGCCTTCACGACGGCATCGTTCTTGTAGAAGCCCTCCAGGTTCCGTCGGACCTTCGGCGCGTTCGACACCGCGGCCTTGCGCATGGCGTCCACGCGCGGGGCGTCGTCGAACTGACCGTTGCTCTTCTCCTTGTTGCAGGGACCGCAAATCGGCGCCAGGTTCTCCGCACTGTCGGCATCGAAGTCCAGATCATCCGCCCTGCTGCGGGGATTGAGCGGGATAATGTGGTCGATTTCCAAGTCCCGGAACGTCTTCGGCATTTTGCACCAGTAGCACTTTTTGCCCCATACCTGTACCAACGAGAGCAGCAGTAGCCGATTCCGCTCCGGTGAGTACGAGTACCGCGCTTCCACACCCACCACGCTCTGTCCGTTACGCGCAGGGCCGGGATGCGTCATGGTGATCAGACCCCTGCGTTCACGAACGCATCGATCGCGTCGACCGCGTGCTTGATGTCGTAGACGACAACCAGGCCGGCGTTGGTGGGCACTGTGAAGCTGACGCCGTCCGGCAGGTCGGCGCCCGCTACCTCGATATCGATCCGGTGCAACCAGTAGGCGCTGACGACGCCGAGCACGTGCCACGTCGAGCCCGTGCCGCCCCCGTTGGCGAACACCAACGGGCCGCCGGAGAACCCGGGCAGGTTGTGGCCGTCGATGATCCAGGCGGCGACACCATTCAGGTGCGCCCGCTGCGAGACTATTCCGCGCCTCACCGCAGGCAGCCGGCCCATCAGGGGCAGAGTGCCCGTCAGCGGAAACCCGAGGAAGAACACCTCCTGGCTGAGTGCCACCCCTTCAGCGGACGGCACCAGCGTCATGTCGTCGCGAACGATCTTCCTACCTCCAAGGTCGAACACCGCGATGTCCGGTCCGGCCTCGACCAGCGGGACCGGCGCCAAAGGCCCCGACAGCCCGACGTCGAGCCCGTTCTCTCCAGTGAGGGTGAGGGCAGCGACGCCGTTGTGGACCGCGGCGTCAGCCACGTGCTTGGCCGTGATCAGCCACTGCCGGTCTTGGTGGTTGATCACGAACGCCGACGCAGCGCCGCCGGTGTACTCGACCTTGAACGTGCGCATCCAGCACTGAACGGGAACAACCGCCATGGGCAGAGCGTAGGCCGCAGCGTCGACAAAACTGGCCCGTCACGTCGGCCACCACGCGGCTTTGCCGCGTACCGCGTCTCAGCCGTATCCGCGAGGCCGCCGCCCGGTTCTTCGAGGAGGACTAGCTGCCCGCACTCGGTCCGCAGAACAACCAACGCAGGTACTGGCCGGTGTCGGAGCGCCAGGCCGCGCTCCGGTCGAGGGTGCCCATGAACTCATCGAGCGCCTCGGGGATGAACCCCTCCTGTAGCAGCTCCAGCCGGATCAGTTGATCGTCGTCGGGAACGTGGTCGGTGATCGGAGGCGGTAGACGGAACCACAGGTGTCGGCCCTGTCTGCCGGGCCACCGCGGGTCGGCGTACTGGCCGATCTCCGCGAGGTCGAGGCCGCCGAACTGGTGGCCGTAGTAGTCGACTTGCGCGAGGAAGGGGTCGTCATACGGACATCGATCCACGATCTGTAGCCGGCGGGCTCGCGCCAGGGAGCGCACCGCCCGGTGCGCACTCACGCGATCACTACGTGGATCTCCGAAAGCAACCACATCGAGGAGATCGATGGTGTACCAACGCCACCGCGCATGCAGCGTGGTGCACTCCTCTAAGAAATACTCGGGGAACAGGTCCGACAGCGCCCTGATGTCGTAGCAGTCGGATTCTCCGCGAGACCACAGTGCACCCAGAATCTGCCGTTGCAGCGCTCCAGGTCCCCGCGACACCGCCTGATTCTAAGTGTTGCCTAGAGACTTTTAAGTGTTGTCAAACATAACGTCCCGTCGGGGTCCGAGGAGAAAATAGTGCTGGCCCACACCGTTGCAGCGGTGCGGGCCAGCGAAAGTGTCCCCGCGTCTGAAGTCAGGAACATCCATGAGGTTAGACCCTCCGCCCAAGCACACGATGCGCGTCCATGAACTCGCCAAGGAGCTGGGCTGGCCCCCAGCTCGACTTATCGACGAGCTACGCCGACGCGGCGAATGGGTCAAGTCAGCGATGAGCACCATCGAGGCCCCGGTGGTGCGGGCCATTCGTCGCGACTTCGCCGCCGCTGATCCCCCGGCCGATCCCGAGCACTCTCTGGAACCGGCCCTCTACGGAGACTCCGCCGACCTGGCCCTCCCCACTGAGCCGCCCGGAGAGACGTTCGCCCAAGCCCTGGCACGGGTCAAGGCCGAACCGCCACTCCACCACCAGAAGTCCGCCACGTCGAAGACCGGCCGGTGGCGTCCGCCGGTCCTGCAGGCGCTGCTCGATGAGGTCATCGCTCAGCGTCCTGAGCACCTTCACCCCAACGGGGAGTGCTTCGGGTGGGAGTTGAAGAAGGCCGAGAAGATGCATCTGCGGTGGACAGCCGCGCGTCTCGACGGCCTCGCTGGAGAGGACCCCATCGTCATCGAGTGGATCCGGCTCAGCGGCGGGCAGCGGCCTCACCTAGCCGCCGAGCTGTCCAGCGCGAGCATCACCCCGGGTGAGGCGGGCCTGCGGCTCGGCTACAGCGGGCGCGTCGATACACGGATGGACACGCTCTACGTCCGCTTCCGCGATCGACGTATCACCCGTTCGGAGGTGATTGTCGCGGTACGGCAGTGGCGCCAGAACACCGCGACCGGCTGACCCACTGGTACGTGGCTAGCCCTCCGCGAGGCTGCGTCACGTCTGACCAGCCTCCTTGTAGCGTTGCGGAGCATGGCAGCAACGGCGGTGGGCGGGGCGCGCGGTGCGCTGATGGATCGGCTGATCAACAAAAGTGATGCCGTCCGCAGTGAGGCCACCATCCAGTCCGATGTACGGATGCTGCTCCTGGATCCCGAACTGGGCCTGGCCGAACGTGACCTCAACGTCGACCTGGAAACCCCTGCTGGTCATGGTCGGCGGATCGACGTGGAGGTGGGCTGCACCGTCATCGAGGTCAAGCGCTCACTATCAACGCCGGCAGCAATCACCGCGGCCCGGCAACAACTGACCGGTTACGTAACGACCCGCTCAGCGGAGATGGGCCAGCGCTACGTCGGCATCCTCACCGACGGCCGGCTGTGGCTGGCCTACCACGAAGTCGACGGTGAACTTCGTGAAGCCACCCAGATCATCACTACCCCGGGAGACGCCGGCGCCGAGGAACTGCTGGGCTGGCTCGAAGGGGTGCTCGCGACCCGCCGGTCGATTCGCCCCACGCCGAACGAGATCGCCGAGCGCCTGGGCGCCTCCAGCTCTTCACATGCCTTGGACTACTCGACACTGGCCGCGATCTATACCGACGGCAAAGACCTGCCTACGGTTCGGTTGAAAAGGGAACTATGGGTCAAGCTGCTGCGTGGCGCCCTGGGCACCCAATTCACCGACAGCGACGAGCTGTTTCTCGAACACACCCTGCTGGTCAACTCCGCCGAGATCATCGCCCACCTTGTCCTGGGCCTGCGGGCTGAGGATCTCGCGCCAGCAACGCTGCTGTCCGGTGATCAGTTCGCCGTCGCCGGCCTGCACGGGGTCGTGGACCGGGACTTCTTCGACTGGGTGCTCGAAGTCCCCGGCGGCGAGGGCTACATCACCTCACTGGCGCGCCGCCTGGCCCGCTTCGACTGGTCGGCTGTCGAACACGACGTGCTCAAAGTGCTCTACGAATCGGTGATATCGGCGCAAACCCGTAAGGCACTCGGCGAGTACTACACTCCGGACTGGCTCGCCAATCGCGTTGTCGCCCAGACAATTACCGACCCGCTCAACCAGCGGGTACTAGATCCCAGCTGCGGTTCAGGAACGTTCCTGTTCTATGCCGTGCGCCGCTTCTTGGCAGCCGCGGACGCGTCCGGGGTCAGTCTGGCTGATGCGATGACGCAAGTCTCCTCACAAGTGATCGGGATCGACTTGCACCCGGTCGCCGTCGCGCTGGCGCGGGTCACGTACCTACTCGCACTTGGCCGGGACCGGCTCAACGCCCGCGAACGGGGCAGCCTATCGGTGCCGGTTTACCTCGGAGACTCGCTGGGCTGGGATCAGCGTGAAGATCTGCTCACCGTCGATTACCTGGTGATTCCGACTGACACAGGTGATCAGCTGCTGTCCGGGGAACTGCGCTTCGCCGACCACCTGCTGGCCAACAGCGCCAGCTTCGACGATCTGGTGCAGGCACTGGTCGATGAGTCCGGTCGGGCCGCGGGTAAGGCAACCAACCGGCTCAGTGAAGGCACGGTGCGCCGGCTGGCGCTCGCTGCCGCCGACCTACCCGCCCTCAACGCCAACTTCGTCCGGCTCAAGGAGCTGCACGAGGCCGGCCGCAACCACATCTGGAGCTACTACATCCGAAACGCGGCCCGCCCCGCCTGGTTGGGACGCGATGAGAACCGCGTCGACATTCTCGTCGGAAATCCGCCGTGGCTGTCCTACCGGTATATGACCGCCGCCATGCAACGACGTTTCAAGTCCCTAGCCACCGACCGCGGTTTCTGGCACAACGAGACCACCGCCACCCACCAGGACCTCGCCGGGCTGTTCATCGCCCGCGCCGTCGAGCGCTACCTCAAGACCGGCGGCAGCTTCGCGTTCGTCGTCCCCAACTCAGTGGTGGACCGCGAATACTGGGCCGGATTCCGGCGCGGCCAGTTCGACGGCGCCCACGTCGCCTTCACCCCCAGCTGGGATTTGCGCCGCATCCGACCCCACCTGTTTCCTCGAAGCTCCGCAGTCGTCTTTGGCACCCGCACCGCCGCCGCCAGGCCGATGCCGACCACGGCGCTGGTGTGGACCGGCCGCGCACCGCACCGCCACGCCCACGTCGAGACCGCAACCCAACTCCGCCAACACCTCGGCGAACTCAGTGTGGGTTCCGAAGACGACGAACGCTCCCCCTACGCCGCACGCTTCAGCCAAGGAGCGACCTTGGTTCCGAGAACGTTGTGTCGCGTCGAGCCGGGGCTTACCACCGGGTTGGGTGTGCCTACCGGTCGACTCGCAGTGCAATCGAAGCGCTCCGCCACCGAAAAGCAGCCTTGGAAGGGTCTGCCTGCCTTGACCGGCATCGTGGAGTCGGAATTCGTCTGGCCCACCCTTCTCGGTGAACAAATCGTGCCATTCCATGCCCAAGATCCCGAACAGTTCGTCCTCCCTCTCACTCGCGCGGGAGAGATGCTCGACGGCGAGAACCCGAAGATCGATGCCTATCCTGGCTTGGCGGCATGGGTGCGGGCCGGAGAAGACCTTTGGGCCACCCATGGCAAATCCAAGCTGACCCTGACCGAGCGATTTGACTACATGCGCACGCTCACTCAGCAGCTGCCCATCCCACCAATTCGTGTGGTGTATACCAAGTCTGGCATGCACGTCGCCGCCGCTCTAATAACCGATCATGCGTCCGTCATCGACCACAAGTTGTACTGGACAGCGGTATCGACCCAGGCCGAGGGCCACTACCTCGTCGGAATCTTGAACGCCCCCAGCCTTACGGAGCTGGTCCGGCCTCTCATGTCGTACGGCAAAGACGAGCGTGACATCGACAAGGCGGTCTGGAGGCTGCCGATCCCCACCTACGACACTGACGATCCGATCCACACCGAAATCGCCGCGCTGGCAAGTGAACTGGCCGCTCAGATAAGCGCAATGTCCTTCCGATCGGACAACTTCGTCACCATCCGCCGTGACATCCGCAGACACCTCACCAGCAGTTCCGCGGGTCAACGACTCGACTCACTTGTCGGCGCGCTACTCGGCGTCGACGACGACGCCACCGTTCCCGTGGCCGCCATCGACTTGGCCTTCCCCGCCCCCACTACAACGCGCCTCATCCGAACCACCGACACCCAATCGGTGACCGTCGCCGCCGTCGAAATCGACGTGGATTGCGAATTCGACCGCGACGGGAGGGTGTACCTGTGGGGAGCGCTTTTGAGCACCTCGACCACCGAACCGACTTATTACTCTTTCGGATCTCCCACCGCAGGTTTCGACGAATATGCCTTAGCCACACAGTTTTTGGACTGGATCACCAAGCAAGTGGCCAACCACGACGACAGCACTGCGGTGTGGTTTCACTACGGCTCCACTGAACCCCGTCAACTACGGCGCATCCTCGGCCCGGCCGCTGACACGATCCTCGATCGAGCCGTCGACGTCCTCACCGACACTATCCGTCCCAACTTCTACGGGCCCGCTGGATACAGCCTCAAACAGCTGGCTCCCGCCGCTGGCGCACAATGGCGCACCGCCGGCGCCACCGGCGCCGACACCCACGCTTGGATCGATGCCGCCCGCTCCGGGGATCGAAGCGCGTGGAACACTCTCACCGGCTACAACGAGGATGACGTCCGCGCGCTGCGTGCACTCCGTACCGCGATCGCGGGCATGTGGGCGCCTGGATCCACCCTGGACCTGGCCCCTGCATAGATCACGTTCGCATTTCCGGCCCCGTTGCACGGCGCGGGGCAGCAGCGCTGCTCGCGCTCGGTTCCGCCTGGCGCGGCGTGTCGATCGGTACGGCAGCCATGGCGAGATATCGTTGGAATCGTCTCCAAGACAACCCATCGGGGATGGGAAATGGGGCTAGCCGCCCCGGTCCGAACCGAGTGCCAGCTTGATCGGACACAGCCTCCAGGTCTGCCAACCCGGAGGCTTCCGTTGTCTAGGCCCGCAGACTCCCAGCAACCTCGGTGGCGCCGTTCCCCTCGGTCATCGGAGTCCACCACCGGCGGTGTCGTGGTCATCATCGGTCAGGATCTGCTGGACGACTTTGATGATGCCGCGCAGCGCCTCGTCCTCGGTCGGCGCCAACCAAGAGAGCGAGGGGAATTCGGCGACCAGGCCCACGAATTCGTTGTCCGCGGGCGACCACTCGACCCGGTAGGCATAGTCCGGCCTGGCGGCGGCCTCGGCGGTCCGCGCGTGCCGCAGATGGTCGCGGATCGTGGTGACGATGAACGCCGCCCGCTCTCGAAGGGTTTCCCCGTAGCCCTCGGCGGCGGTGGTGCCGGTGGCGATGAGGTCTCCCCTGGTGATGCCGGGCTGCTGCTCGTGCAGGTCCAGTTCGATGTCCCAGTCCCCGCCCCGTTCGCGGAAGTAGAAGCTGTGCCCGTCGACCTGGCCTTCCCACTGCTCGGGCACCTGACCACCGTGGCGGCCGATGACGACGCCCGGCTGATCGGCCAGCCACGCTCGCAGGTCGGCCTCGGCGGCCTGTTGATCGGCCTGGAGCTGCTGGCCTTCCGGTGAGCGCCGGAACTCGTCCATGTGGTCGAGAAACCCCTGGAAGGTCTCTGCTGATCGCCAGCGCCGGTCCCCCGGTGTGTTCTCCGTGTCGTCGGGCATCGGCCGCTTTACCTCGGCGTCGGTTCGATTAGGGCGCGGGCTTCTTTGATCAACAGCAGCAGGTGCAGCGGGTCGGTCGGTGACGGCTCGAAATCGAAGTGCGCGTAGAACGCCCGCGCCTGCTCGTGCAGCGCGTGCACCAGCAGTGCCCGCACGCCGATGATCTCCGCAGCCGCCACCGCGCGGATAATTGCGTCCCGCAGCAGCTGCGCGCCCAACCCTTGGCCCTGTTCCTTGCGGTCGATCGCCAGCCGCGACAACAGGATCACCGGCACCGGATCGGGCATGTTGCGCCGCACCCGTCCCGGTGTGCCGGCGCGTTCCACCGCCGCCGAGGCCAGCGCGTAGAACCCGACAACGCGGCCGTCCCGGCACGTCACGAAACACCGGGAGGCACCCTCGACGTGGTTGGCCAGGGCGCGGCCCCGCAGGTACTCATCCAGGGTGGGCTCACCGCTGTCGAAGTCGGCGACCACATCGTGCTCGCTGATCGGTCGAGGCGCGCTGTAGCCGCTCACTCGTCGAAGATCGAGGGCTCCGCGAACAACTTCTCCAGCCGCGGCTTGTGCGACACCGGCCGGTCCAACACCGACACAAACTCCGACCAGGCCGGTGCGTCAAGCATGAACAGCCGGCGATCGGCGAGCACGTCGCGGGCATGCGCCAGCGTCGCGGTCACCGTGAAGTTGGTCAGATCCGTCCCCTCCACCTCGGCGGCACGACGAATCAGCGCGTCCTGCTCAGCCGTCAGGCGCACCGCGAACCGCTCCGTCTTCGTAGCCATGCCCTCCATTGTGTGCCTATCGGGCACACAATGCAACGGGGTGTTGCACGCCTCTGACCAGCCTCGATGCACCTCATACCTGTAAAACACGGTCCGACTCACGGGAAGAGTTACCGGGGCCAATGGGGTCGCGGTGGGGACGACCACGGTCGTCTCGTCGCTTTCAACCCCTGTGAGGGGGAAGCATGTCTTCTCGTCTGCTGACCGCGCTCAAGCTTCTGCTGACCACGGTAGTCGTCATCGTCGCGTCCTGGTTGGCGGTGTGCATCGTGGCGATGTTCACCGGCCACACCGAGGTTCTGCCCGCCATCGGTGCGGTGCTGGTTGACCTGATCGAAGCGCTCGTCACGCGCCCGATGCACGACCTGGCCACCACGGCGGCCTAGTCGTGGATGCGGATGTCCTCGATGACCTTGACTGTCATGGTGCGTCCGGGCCGGCCGCCCCAGTCCGGAAGCACCTGCACGGTGATCTGGTCGCTGAGTAGGTCGCGCTGGGTCTCGGTGTCCTCGATGGCGTAGGCCGTGACGAACACCTCGGCGTCCTCACCGGACAGGTGCAGCTGTCCGGTGAGCTGGCGGTCGTAGTCGGGGGTGATCTGGCCGCGCTTGCCGGCGTGGAAGAGGTCGCCGATCACGGTGAACTCGACGACGATCACCGTGGCCCCGGCCGGCGGTGCCAAGGTGCCGCCGGCGTCGCGCCACCGGCCGGCGGCGCGCTGGCTGATGCCGGCGCGCGCCGCGAACGGCTTGAGGCCGCCAGCGCGGTCAATGGCGGCTTGGCGGTCGGCGCGGGCCTGGTCGACCCCTTTGGGTGCGGTGCCCCGGGCAGCGTGGCGGCGGATGGTGCTCTCTGCAGGGCGTCGGCCGGTCTCGCGTTCGATGCGCCGCGCCATGTCGCGGGCACCACGACGGGCGGCCTCGGCGCGGCGCTGGGCCTCGCTCAACCCGGCCCAGCGTTGTCCGGTGAGTTCGCGCAGCTTGCGGTCCACCAGATCCCGGAAGGCAGCGGCGAACCCCCGCGCCGGCCCCTGTCGCGTTGCTGGCGCGGCCGTGCGCTGCGGTGGGGCCGATTCCGCCGGGGCTGCCGGGTTCGGGCCGCTAGACGGCGCTGAGCCGCCCAGACGGATCTTCCTCACGCCGGCGCGCCTTCACCGGGGTCGGCGCTGGTCCACTTGACCCGGTACTTGCCGTTGGCGGTGGAGTCCTCGGCCAGGATCTGCGGATCAACATCGGGATCGAGCCGGTACACCCAGGCGTCCAGCTCGGCGGAGATCGGGTACAGGCCGTGGGTGTCGGCGATGCGTCGGGCGTAGCGCAGGGCACGCCAGCGGGTGTCGGCGCGAATGGCGGCATACCAGGCGGGCTGCTGGTGGGAGCGCTGCTGCGGTCCCCACTTGTCGGTGCTCATCCGCCCCAGATACGTGGTGTAGATGCCCTTGACGAAGTCCTGATAGTCCTCGCGGTCGGCCTCGCGAGCCTCGATCAGCTTGGCGCGCAACACATCCGCCCAGGTGCGCAGCATCCGTCCCTGCTGCGGCCACACCCAGGCGGCGTCGATGTCGAGTTCGGCCACACTCAGCCCGGCGCCGCCGAGTTCGACCGGGGCGCTCAGATGCTGCACCGCACGGGTGGTGACCCACACCGTCACCGGGGCATCCCATCGCATCGCCGGGTGCGGCAGCGGCAGCCGCTTGGTCAGCCCGTCGAGATCTCCGGCCGCCGGCATCGAGATACGCCACAACCCGAACGGCGGCTTCTGCTCGTCGAACACCGACGTGGAGATCCGTTGCAGCTCTCGCGGTGGGCCGTGGCCCAGTTCGACCTGGACCGCCGAGGCCAGATAGGCCGCGCGCTGGTCGACCTCGACGTCGATCTGGTCGCCGATCGCGCGGTGCGGGCGATGGTCCCAGGTGGGTGCGACGATCGGTTCGAGCTGGCCGCCGGACTCCACGGCCACCTGCGCGGGCAGCGGGCAGGCCTCGATGGTCTTCTGGCCTTGGCGTCCGCGGCGGCGCACCGCGTCGAGCACCTGGGCGCCGACCGTGGCCCACCGCGAGGCCGGCGCCACCCCCTCGGCGATCCCGGACAGCCACACCATCCGCTGGGCCAGCAGTCGCACCGCCGCGGTTTCGTCTTCGGGCAGCTCGGTGGCGGTGCCCTCCCAGCCGGCCACCCCCATGTCTCCGGGCCGCTGCGCCGGCGGATCTGTGTAGAGCAGTGGGATCAACACCACGTGTGCGTTGCGGGCCTGGCCGTCATCGTCGCCACCGAATTTGACTGTGAACCAACCGGATTGTGACCACGACACGTCACCGTGGAACAGTTGCGCGACCGTGGCGGCGGCATCGATCGGCGCCTCGCTGTCGGTGGGGAACCCGAGTGCCTCCAGCGCCTCGTAGGTCAGCCACAGCTGCGGCAACTCTTTGGGTTTGCGGGGCCAGCGCCACCCCAGCAGGGCGCCGAGCGCACTGCCATCGGGCATCGGTCCGGCCAGCACCGTTCCCGAGGGGGCGACCACACCGCGGCTGGTGATCAACACGATGCGCCCGTCGGCGGTGATCGGCTCTTCCCACACCCGCGTCTTCGGTGTCCACGGCGTCTGCGACCCGGCCCCGGCATCATCGGCAGCGGTGTCCCCCACCGGTGCGCCGGCGGGAGGGTCTTCGGCTTCGGATGTGTCGAGGTGGGTGTCCTCCCAGCGCTGCACCGTCTGTTCCAGCCACCCGCGGGTGGCTCCGGTTTCCCGGTCGGGATCTCCGATCACCACGTCCGGGTCGGGGAAGCCGGTCGGCAGGGTGGTGCGCGCGATGCGGGTCAGCACCTGCTGGCGTGACAACGCCACCACTGGCGCCGGCCGGCCGTGGTCGGCGGCCATCCACGCCAGGATGTCGTCGAGCTCGCCGCCGGCGTCCCCGGTGACCAGATAGCTCTGCCCGCCGGTGTAGACCCAGTGCTCGCTCATTCGACCCCCTGCACCGGCGGCGGGAGGTGCGCGGCCAACGCATCAGGGAGGCGTCCCAGCCGCCAGCGCCGCCGCAGCGACTCCACCGCACTGGCCGTGCGCCCGACCTGCACCGCGGCCTGCGGCACGGTCAACGTCACGTCCAGGGCGACCCGCGCATCCGGGATGGACCATGGCCGCCGCTGAGCCGAACTGTCCGAGGCGGTGCGCGCCGCCCTGTTGCGGATATAACGCGCCTGCCGCGTCTCGACACCACCGTCCGACATACGGGCGAATGTATCAGGTATTGCAGTTGTAATACCTGAGGGTCAGTGGTGTTTATGCCGTTGCGCTGTCGAGGATTTGAGCGATCTGGTCAATGGATACCGGCGTCAGCCCCCAGGCATCGAGGCCGACATGGATACCGCGCGGTCCGCTGCGCCGGCTGGCGCTGTGGGTGTGGCCGTGCAGCAGCCAGGCCCCGCAGTCGGGCAACCGCCACTGATCGAAACGCCGAGCTGCTCGCCCCTCCCCCGAATCGGCGCCGTCGAGGTAGGGAAAATGAGACAACAACACCTGTTGACCGGCGAGTTTGCGTCGAGCCGACTGCTGCACCGAGGCGAACACCTCCAGATATGCGGGCAGCGCTTTGTGGGCGTCCTCATGCATCGGGTGCACGCTGTCGTGGTTGCCGGCGATCAGGTGCTTGGTTCCGGGTCGGGCGGTGAGCCACGCCAGGGCGCGCTGCTGGCTGCCCCGGCCTCCGCCGGAGATGTCACCGAGCAGCCACACCACGTCGGTGTCGGCGATCTGAGCGTCCCAACGCCGGGCCAGCTCGGCGTCATGCCCCGCGGGATCATCCTCGAAGCCCCGCAGGCCGGCTACGAGGCGGTGCCCAATATGCAGGTCAGCGGTGAACCAAACTTGTGTTCGCGCCACCGTGTATCACCGTGACCATTACGCGGCCACCAGGATCGCGCCGGCGATCAGCAGCCCTGCCACCACGATCGCCACGGCGATGATGACGGCGGCTTTGATCTCGGCAGCGCTGCGAGCCTCGGCGGCGTTGGCCGCGTCCAACCCCCAGGCGATCGACTGCATGTTGGGTGCAGCCGCCGTCCACGGCATCGGATCCTCCACGGGAGATCTCCCCTTCGGCGCGCTGAGTCTTTGGCGGACCTCAGCCTATCGGCCTCCGCTGACAAAGTTCACCACGGCCGGAAAGTTTCGGGATGCACAATGCCCACCCGATGGGGTTTTCGCGACGACGACACCCGTTGCTGTTCAACGGTATTGACGGCACCAATGCCAGTTGTCTTGTCAGTGATTCGCCTGCATGAGCGAGGTCATGATCTGCACAGCACCAGGGCTTGGGTAGCTACCGGACGCCGTACCGCTGGCGTACCCGGTGACCTAACTGCGCGGCGGTGATGGTGCCTTGCACGTAAGCGAGCTGATCTGCCCGAGTGGCGGCGGTACTGCTCGCCCCCTCCAGCTCGGTGCTGCACCGAGCCGACCGGACGGTCTTCATCCTCCGGTTGGCCTGGGACGGGTCGGCCATCGGGCGGTTTAGGAGTCGGCGAGCTTGGCGACGCGGGGATCGACAGGACGGCCGGTCTTCTTGCTCGCGGTGACCGCGGCCCGGGCCGCAGCCTTGCGCACGGACAGGCTATAGGTCTTGCCTGCCGGTGGGGTTTTCGTCGTCTTGGTCCCCTGAGGGTTCTTCGAGGGCCACTGCTTCGCCATCGTCACCCTCCTCTGCGGCGGCACTGCGGGCGATGAGTTCACCCACTACTTGAACGATATCCGAATCGTCCTTGGTTGCGAGCGGTGAAGCAACCAGCACATTGATCAGTTCCCATCCCAGCTCTTGCTCAGCCGGGTCGTCACTGAAGACACGTTCATAGGCCCACGCCAGGCGCCGCCACCACTCACTACGCCGATCGGCGGTGTTCTTCTGCCGCCAGGTGATCAGCACACCGGCGATGGCGATCAGACCGACGATCAGCGTGACCCATGCTTGTGCTGGCATGTCGAGCACGCTAGCCACCCACGGTGCACAGGCCTCGCCTCCGACACGTTCTGCGGGCGTATTTCCGTCCATGCCTCAAACCGTAGAAAACGAGGGTGCAGAACAGCGCCGCCCGAGGCGGACCGGTTGCCGTTTTTCGTGTCACGTACTCCGGCAGGTGTTCGGTGCGGTGCTGCTCAGAGCAGGTTTTCGTACGGGGATGGTGGTGCTGGCTGAGGGACCGTGGCGCTGGGCGCCGGCGGAACCTCAGACCGCGGAGCCGCTCCTGGCGGCGGTGCGGCCGCAGCGGTAGGTGGTGCGGCAGCGGTGGGCCGGAACACTCCCTGAAAGCCGCGTTGGTCTTTCAGGACGTCCTCGAGTGTGTGGGTCACGCCGGGCTGGGTTGGGTCAGCGACCAGATCCGGCGCGACCGCGACCATGGTCTTGTCCTGCCACTTCAGCACGTCCCCCGGCGCCATGTCGGCAGGGTCGACCTTGGCGCCGAGGTTCTTGCCCTCTTCGGGCAGTTGCAGCCCGGTCGGGCTGTAGGCCTTCTGTGCGGCATCGCCACCTGGTGAGGCCGTGTTGATGGCGTTCTGGGCGGCCTCGGCGGCCTGCTTGTTGGGCGCTTCCGCCGTCGCGCCGTCCGGGAGAGTCACGGTGTGCGCGGCGGCGGCACCCCCGGGCTGTTCAGGCTCCGTGCCCGCCGCTTCAGCGGGTGCGGCGGGCGCTGGCGGCGGCGGGTTCTGCGGACCTGGGTTCAGCGGCGCGATCGGCGCCGCGGTGTCGTCATCGTCCCCTACCGCGTCCAGGGGGATCAGCGGCTCGACCGCATCTGCGCGCGCCGATAGTGGTGAGCTTGCCCGGCCCCCTGCGGGCATTCCCGGTGCTCCTGCGTTCTGTGGCATGAGGCCCCCCAGCCCGGCCATCGGGTTGCCGCCCATCGGTAGGCCGCCGCCGGTGCCGAGCAGCGGAGCGCCGCCGCCGAGGGTGGACAGCAGGTCAGCCAGGACGCCTGAGCCCGGTTTCGGTTCCTTGGCCGTAGCCGCCGGCGGTGTCCCCGGCGGCGGAGTGTCGATGCCGGGCAACGGCATGCCCTGCGAATAGTCGATACCGGGCGGCAGGGGTACCGGTTCGGATTGGGCCGCGTTGTTCACTTCGGTTTTGACCGTGGCCAGCATCGTGGACTCGGCCTGCAACAGTCCGTCCCAGTCATCGCTGTCGAGCGCTTCGGCGGTGGAGTTGAACATCGCGATCGCGTTGTTGATCGCGTCGCGGCCGGCGCGCGTTCGATACGCCGAATCGTGCACCGCACTCTTGAATGCCTGTGCCGCAGCGTCGAACTCGGATTCGATGCGCTGGAAGTCCCGCTTGAGGTTGTCATAGGCGTCGATGCCCGAACCCTGGCCGGTGGCCGTGCTGAACGGGAACTCCGGAAGCGCACTGGCGGCGGGATCGCCGCTGCCGAACAGCTCGTAGAGCCGCACCGCGACTGCGGTGAGCTGGCGAGGAATGTCCGGGTCGGCCGCGCTGGCCCACTCCGGGTAGAGCAGCGCGGTCATGCCCGCCGGCACGGCGACCTCTTCGCTCACGACGGTGAACGCTCGGCGGCATCAGCGGCGGCATACCAGCCGTCGTCATAGCCGAGCTTGAGGTCCTCGGCGGCGGCCCGGATCGTCTCGACACTCAACGCGCCGGTCGCGGTGATCCGCGAAATCCACAACGCCAGGCCGTGCGGGTCCGCGCCCGCGTCGACGCGCTCGGCGAGCAGATCGAGCTGGGCGCGGGTCAGCACAGCTGACGTCGGTGTGGCATCCATATCCCGATGGTGTCCTTTCACGCTGACGCCCGCACCGCGCCGGCGCGAGCTTGTGCGGCGGCCACCAGATCCTCGGCGACCAGATAGACCGCCGGCCTGCCGGCGGTGGCGTGTCCCTGTGGGTCGACGTGCACCACCCGCAGCCGCTGCGCCGGCCCCAGAATCGACTCGTCTTCGGCCGGGTTGGCCGATACCGACCGGATGGGCAGCGCTGCCCGAGACTGGATCACCATGATGTAGGCCTGCTCCTCATCGGCGAACTCCAGCGCCACGGCCGTGTTGTGCGACGTGCTGGCGATCTGCCCCAGGTCCACCCGCGCACCGACCGGATACACCGTGTCGAACAGCTCTCGCTGGTCGTTCCACCCTGGCGGCATCGGAACACCGCGCAGCACCGTGGCCGCCGGCCGGCGATCGGCGCGCGCATATTCATCGAACTGGGTCAACACCGACACCACTCGATCGGCCATCTCCCGGGCCTCGGGATCGACCGGCGGGGGCTCATCGCCGGTCACCGCGCGATTCATCTCCGGCGACCAGCCGGCGGTGTAGGCGGTGAGGGCGTCCCGATCAGCCTCCGGCATATCGTCGAGGAAATCGTTAGCATCGTGGTCCTGCCAGGTCTCTATCCGGCCCCGCCGGTTGGTGTAAAACCCCCACGCCTCCGGATCACCAGCCCGCTCGGCGATGACTGGGAAATCTGCGGCCGACTCGGCGCCGAAGGCGCGGATACCGCACCGCCGCAACTCCATTCGGCGCCGGGGGTCCAAGCCGGCCGGGGACGGCGGGGGTGGTGCCGCGAGCAGGGCGCGCAGCCGGTCCTGGTCGTGCTCCGCCGCGGCGACCAGCGCCACCGAGGACTGGTAGCGGGCGCGCTGGTGGCCCGAGCAGCGGCGGGGCCCGCCCGGCTCACGACTCGATCGGCACACGCTTGGTGAGTACCGGGTGATCACCGGTTTTCCGTCGCCGCAACCGGAAGAAAGTCCCCGAAGACACCCCGCTCATCGCCGGCCAACGCCCACGCATTCTGGCGATCGGCGTCAGCGGCCAGCCGTGCGCGGCGGCGCCGAACCCACCGCCACCCGGCCACGACGGTGACAGCGACTGCCGCCACCGGCACCAGCCACTCCCACTGCCAGATCATGCACGCGACCCAGAACACGATCAGCGTCGTCCACGCCGGGTGCCGTTGACACCAGTCGCGATGCGGCGCGACCGCCAGCGGCACCGCGGCCACCGGAGCGGTAGCGACTGCGGACGTCCACTGCCGGCCGTCCCAAAATCGATACGCCGCAGCTGCGGTCGGTTCGGGATACCAGCCCGCCAACACGACCATCGTCAGGCCACCGCGGGGGCCAGGCCGCCGTCACCGGCGGCCAGCAGCAGCAACAGCCGGTCCCGAGCGTCATCATCGCCAGGGTCGTCATGCAGCTCGTCGCACGCGATCTTCACCAGCCGCCGCCACGACGCACGAGACACCACACCGACGTGCGCGCCGACACCGTTGGAGGACGCCGTCGGCACCCGACCCAGCAGCTGTCGCAACCGGCCCGCAGCCGCCGCGTCATCCGGGTCGCAGTACAGGTCATCGCACGCCTCCTGAATCCGCAGCCGTGTCCGCTTCGCCATGCGACTCACTCCCCTCGTCAAAGTTTAATTTGACTCTATTCCAATTTTTTATGTAGTCAAGTCAATTTTCGATGGGAGGTTCTATGGCTGCGGTCCCTCCTGGTCTCCAATCTCGGCCGTATGATCCGGAAGTGGCGTTTCACGAATTGCCAGCTGACGAGGCCCATGCCGAGCGTGGCCACATCGCTGCCGCGGCGCTGGATAAGGCCCGCCTGGTTGCCGCCCAGCGACTCATCGATGGTCCAGCCAGTGGTGACGATGACGCCGCGTCGATCGTCTCCGTGTTATCCGCCCGCGACACCAACGATCCGCGCTACGAGCGGCTTTCGTACTTCGAGAAGCACTGGGCACTGCTGACCCTGAGCCTTGTGGCCGGCGTCGTCGTCGATCCCTCCCCCGCCGTGAAGGACGCTTTCGAGCGCGGGGCATCCGTTGCCGAACTCGCCGCCGCCCTGGGCATCACCGATAACGGTGTCTACAAGCGCTACGCACATATCGTGGTCCGCCGACCGCGGAAGCGCGCCTGAACTCAATCTCCAGCCGAGGGACGCGCTATCGGCGATAGCGGGGCTTCGGAGTCCTATCCGGGTGCTGCTACTTGGTCTGCATGGTTGCGGTGTAGTGGTTCGGCTGCGGCAGCGCTGTAGTGCAGTGTGGCGGCTAGGTCGGCGTCGGAAAGTCCCGCGAGGTCGCTGATGTGCAGCGCCGGTAGTTCCTCGGCGAGTGCATCGACTACGGCGGGTTCGTCATCGACGAACAGGGCGGCCATCTGTCTCTTGGGGAGAGCAGTAGCGGTGGTGAAGAAGTGCTCGGCTTTGCAGGCCTCCGCGGCGCCGGCACCACGACGCAGAAAGATATTGGTGGGCTGCAACGGCAGATGCGTACGCGTCCATGAGCGAATCGATGGGCGGTGATCCACGAACGTTTTGGGCGGGGTCGGTTGAACCGCTCGCACCGCGGCCGGCCTGGTCGTGGAGATCGAGTAGCGCCACCGGATTCGGCGCAGCGCTGCGACCAGCTCAACGCCTTCGACGATGGGGGCGGCCTCGGCCGTGTGCGCCAAGAATCGACTCCAGCGATCCCTGCCTGAGGTACCTAACTCGAAGGCAAACGGCTCCATGTCGATCAGCAGGCCGTCGAAGTCCAGTAGGACTTGGAACCGGTCGCAGACCCGTGCATTCGTCATCGCAGCGACCACGCTAACCGCCGCCACGGGGGTCGCGTAGGTGGTCTGTCGATCGGTCCGGTGAGCGGTCGCACCGGACGCCACGGACCGTGCGGGCGGGTGATTTTCCGGGCATTTCTGGGCGCGTGGGTGTTCATCTCAGATTCCCGGTTTCTTCGATCGATGCAGTCGGAAGTACTCCATAGCGGCGGCCCGGTGGCTGGCGCTGGCCGGCACCGAGATCGGTTCTGGGCTGGTGTCGTGCACTGGTGAGGGCAGAACGGATACGGCCCCACTCGGTGTCGCGCTGCTGTCCAGGCTGGCGGCGGTCACGCCGCCTCGGGGCGCCCCGCAGGGGCGCACCGGCAGTCGTCGTAGCCGGGATGCCAGGAACGGTCCCGGGCGCTCGATACGGTCCGGCCACGACCAGCCGCGAGTGCGCATGTCGGCGTCGAGAGCGTCGGTGATTGCCCGTGCAGTCCAGGTGTCCAAGTCGAGACCGGAGCGGGTCAGTGCGTCGCAGATGTGCCCCGTATGCACGTGGGACAGACCACGGCTGCGGGCCATGACGCCGGCGGCGAGCTGCTGTACGTGCAGCGGCCTCGGCGCGTAGCGCCGGGCTCGCTGCGGTTGTTTCTTGGAGGGATCTTTCGTTTTCGGCGCGCGCTTGCGCGTGCTTGGTGAGGTGTTACCAACGAGAGAAGACCGCCTATCCCTACGGGATGGCGGTAGGTGGAAAACAGCGCGGTTATCCACAGGCACCCGGCGGCTCACCAGATGCCACACCGAGGGCCGGCGCGCTGATTGTGGCGCCGCCGCCGAGCCGGTTCCGCGATGCACCTCGACGGCGAAACCCGCTTCGCGGAGCACGGCGCGCACGGTGCTGACGGTGCGCGCCGTGCAGCCCGCGGTCTTAGCGACGACGGTGTTGGTGACGGCGCAGTGTCGTCCGGTGCTGTGATCGGCGTGAGCGGCCAGAGCCGCGGCCACGCGCAGCAGCAGTGACGCGCGCACCTTGCGCGCACACGCCGCACGGCCGACCTCGGTGTCGGCCCACGCGCCCAGCTCGTCGAGCCAGCCCGCACGACTGGTCCACATCGGAGTTGTGGCCGGCGCGCACCCAGCGCGCACGATCCACTCACGCCGCGCACGCCGCGCCTGAGTCCGTTCCGCAGCTCGTGCAGCACGAACCGCGCGGGACGAAAATTGAATGTCACGATTTGCGCGCCCCGGTGTACCTGATACAGGACATGCGCTACCGTGAGACCTGTCCGTCAAGACATGTCCCTTCGGGGAATGGGGTGCCAGCCCCACCCGAGCCGAGCTACCAACTCGACTCGATAACTTGAGATCGACCCCGAAGCCCCTGGTTCCCGCCGGGGGCTTCGAAAATTTCTGGACTATCTCAAAGCCTGGTGGTGCTACCTCGCACCCGAGCTATTCAGATGTGTGAAGACCGCACCAATAGGTGCGAAGAATCGTCACATCGCCAGCTGCAACCTCCCGTCGTCGAAGACGGGGGAAGCGGGGGCTTCCCCGAGGATCAGGCGAGCAATATGAGGCCGGCGGGCCAGATCAGGCCGTCCGATCACAGCTGCCGCCAAGTCGCCAAGCAGCGTCGTTCGCCTGGCGCCGATCTGGGCCACGATCTGCTCCAGGCCCACGCAGACGGGCGCAGGAAGTCTGGACGCGATTGTCAGACACCCCGGCAAGGCCCGCGGGCCCTCATCGCCGCCTAGTGGCCATTCGGCGGGTGGGTTGATGTCGAAGCGAACAGACTCGATGAGATCCGCGCGGCCGACCAGGCCGGCCGCGGCGTCGGCCAAGAGTGTGGAGCGCTCGACGCCAGTTTCAGCCGACAGCTTGTCGATGCCATCGCGCACGCCCGCCACCACCGGAGCGATGACAAGGACCCGCGATCCCTTGTGCCGTTGACCCATACCGCACACTCAAACCTTAGAAACTGTATTAGTCACGCGCGACACGCTCTAACTTCTGGGTTGCTTTTCCGAACATCGACACGCCGTCTGACCTGCCAATGAAGCCATCACCTTGACAAGGTGGGTACGCTGACCGTGCAGCGGAGCGATAAGGGCAGCGTAAATCCCTTGACGGAGAGCGTGCTTGTAAGCATTAACGCAGGTAATCATGTGTGTGAGCAGTCATTCCAGCATGTGTGAAATCACCCGTGAGGGTAAGTACACGCATGGTTACATATGTGTGTACGTGTGTGTGTAAATACACACATTGCAGGTTTGAGTCGTGTCGTATGGAGCGCGTCATTGGACGCTTAAATGGGGTGTGATTCGGCGGCTGAGTGGATGGCAGTCCCGACGGCCTGGGCGAGGCCACAAGGGCTGCGATCGCCTGACTGCCCCCACGAGATAGCCGACAACCCGAGTCCGATTCTTGGCGGGCAGCTGCGCGCGTAGGGAGCACGTTGGTCGACGGCTTCCCAGCGCGCGACCGTGACGGCCCACCCACCCACTTCATCACCGCGAGGACAGAACAAGCCGCTACCGAGACCCTGGGTGTTCTCGTAGGCCTCGACAACCAACCCGCCTTCCAATGGCGCGCGGAATTGGAGAGTCCGCGGTGGGCCGGGGAGGTCTACGTAGTCGCGGTCGTAATCGTAGTCGTAGTCGACGATGATCGGGGTGATACCGAACGCGGCGTGAAGCGCGTGCAGGTGCGCGGAGTAGGCCACCTCGATGCGCGCGACGTGCGCGGGGTCGAGTATCGGCCGTGCGGTGTTCACACTGCCTTCTGGCGCTCGTCATGGAGATAACGCCCGAGAGCGTCCATGTAGTACACGGCGTTTTCCAGGGCAGTGGCAGCGTCGGAGCTGCGCAGCCCGAGGACGGCTTCGGCTGCATAGGTGTGTGCGAGCTGTGCCCGGTATTCGGGGGCGCCAGCGGTATCCAGATTGCCGACCGGAATGCCGCGCACGTCTGCGCGGGCGGCGCGCTCTCGATCGAGCAGGGTGCTGTGTTCGGCCTCCAGTTGATCCCACAATGGGTGCAGCTGGTGGTCGATTCGACGCGGGTTGTGTTCCGGGTGAGCGTTGATCTGATCGAGGATGCGACGGCACGTTCCGGCATGCGTTACCGCCCCGCCTGAAATTGAGTCGGCATGTTCGACAGCTCTGTAGGTGCACCCGATTGCCCGCTCGCGCTGCTTACTCTCCTCGTTGGCTACGGCGCGCATCTTCGCGAGCAGGTCAGGATCGACCTGCAAGGTCGATCGAGTGGCGGTGTCGCCACGCAGAAGTGGCACAGTGCCCAGAAGCTCAGGATGAGGGTGCGCGCTCGGGTCAATCACGGGCACGAACGGGACGTTGCCGGCGCCGCGGGGGGCGCTGAATTGTGTCGATGCGAGCGCAGTGAGTGCGCCGCCGACTGCGGCTGCGTACTCAACAATTACGCGCGCCGGATCGAACAGGCCTTCCCAGCGAGACGATGCCGGATGCAGCCAGGGCAGCTCGACGTTGGCGGGAAGGATGGTGCCGGCTGGCATCCATCCGCGTCCCCGGTCGGTCGTGACCACGATCAGCTTGCGCCCGCCGGCGACCACGGTTCCCCCAGCCCAGTTCACGTGAGGAAAGCCGCCAGTGGACTCAATGAGGACACGGACTGCGGCCAGGTCCTCGTCGAAAGTGTGCGCGGGACCAGACGGCGCCACGGGGGCGAGGAAAGCAGGCGCGATTACCGGATCCTGCGCACTACCGAGCGGTACAAGAGGAGCCGCGGCCCCACCACGGTCGGCTGTAGTCGGGCCATCCGGTTGTCCCTGCTGCGTTGACTGTGACGGTGATGCCGCTGCATTTTGTGGCGGAGTCGCCGATGTCGACGGCGAGCTGCCCGGGTGGGCTGGCTGCGGCGGTGTCGGAGCGACTGGTCCGGGGCCGGGCGCCGCTGGAGCATGCACACCGGGCGCAGGCGGAGGAGGAACCGCCGCAGCAGGAGGGGGCGGGGCCAGTGAGCTTCCCGGCGATACCGGAGACAACGGGGCAGCCGGCGCCGGTGGCGGCACGGGTGGCGGGGCCGGAACCGCACCTGCCGCTGCCGACGCGATAGGGCTGGCTGCCGCGCTCACCGGAGGTAGCGCAGAACTTGGCGCACCGCCGGCCGCAGCCGCCGACGACACCACACCCGACATCGGAGCAACCCCAGCAGCGGGTGAACTCGTAGCAGGCTGCGCGGTGGTTGTTCCACTAGATGCTGGTGCGTTACTTGAAGGCGTTGCTGCAGCGTCCGGCGCGGTCGATTGCGCCGGTCCTGAAGTCGGCGATCCCGTAGTCGACGGGGATGCCGACGAGGAACCACCCGCCGAAGAGGATGCGGGCGCAAGCGATTCGCCCGACTGACTTGGGGAGCCGCTTCCAACTGCAGTAGGCGATCCGCTCGCTCCACCGGATGCGGCGCTTGTCGGTGTCGAAGGCCCGGTAGCTGACGGCGACGACGGTGGCATCCCCCCGGGACTCGTCGATGCCGCGGGGACAGCCGATGCGGCGCCGGGCGCAGCGTCAATTCCTGTGGTGTTACTGGCTGGGGTGGCTGCCGCGGTGCCCGGGGCATTGTCGACGCCGGTTGCATTGGTCAGGCCCTGATCGTTGGAAGCGCCAGCGCCAGGTGCGTTATCGATTCCTGTGGTGTTACTGGCTGGGGT
>NZ_BEWG01000137.1 GCF_002723835.1 Mycobacterium sp. shizuoka-1
CCGCTGCCCGTAGTAGATGGCGAACACCTCACCCAGCAGGATCGGCAACGACCACCCATCCAACACGATGTGATGATTGGTCAAGACAAACCGGTAGCGATCCGGCGCGGTGCGAATCAACGCCGCCCGAAATGCCGGTTCATTGGCCAACTCGCACACCGCATTACGCTCGGCGGCGCACACCTGTGCGATCTGCCGTTCGAGATCGTCGCCGTCGAGCTCGAAGTATTGCCAGGGCACAGTCGGCTCGGCCGGGATCACCTGTACCGGCTCGGCGAATCGCTGGGAGAACCGGGCGGCCAGATTCGGATGCCGGGCCACAACCGCTTGCACTGCCGAACACAGCTTGTCGTGGTCCAGTGGACCACTCAAACTCACGTACAGCTGCACCGCATACACATCGTCGCCGCCCAGCCCCGCACTGGCGTGGAACAACAACCCCTGCTGCAGTGGGGTCAGCGGCAGCACGTCCGCTATCCGCATACTCCCGCTGGGAGCGGTCGAGCTGATCTTGGCGACGACGGGTGTCGGCACCGGCTCGGCAGCCACCGGCTCAGGCGGAGCCTCTTTCCCCGCAATCAGCACTGCGAGCTGGGCGACCGTGGGCGCTTCGAACAGCGCGCGCACCGAAAGCCGGGTATTCAGAGCGGTATTGACCGCAGCGATCAGGCGCATCGCGGACAGCGAATCCCCGCCGAGGTTGAAGAACGAATCATCCGCGCCGACGCGCTGCACCGCGAGCACCGTGGCGTAGATGTCGGCGAGAGCCTCTTCGACGGCGCCGGCCGGCGCGCGGTAATGGCTGGTCCCGGAGAACTCCGGTGCCGGCAGGGCCCGTCGGTCGAGTTTCCCGTTGACCGTCAACGGTATTGCGTCGATCACGATGATCGCCGCCGGAACCATGTAGTCCGGGAGGCGGTCAGCCAAGGTTGCGCGCAGAGCAGCCGAGTCGAGATCAGTTGCGGTACCGGTGACGTAGCCGACGAGGCGCTTCTCGCCAGGTCGGTCCTCGCGGGCGATCACCACCGCCTGCTGCACGCCGTCCAGGCCGGCCAGCACGGCGCGCACCTCGCCGAGTTCGATGCGGTACCCACGGATCTTGACCTGCTCGTCGGCGCGCCCGACATATCTCAGCTGGCCGTCGCGATCCCACCACACCAAGTCGCCGGTGCGGTACATGCGGGTTCCGGCTCCGCCGAACGGGCATGCGACGAAACGTGTCCCGGTCAGGCCTGCGCGCCCCAGGTAGCCAGCTCCGACACCGCGCCCGGCGATGTACAACTCGCCGACCACCCCGGGCGGGACCGGCCGCAACCAACTGTCGAGGACGAACAACGCGGCGCCGGATATGGGGGGTCCGATCGGCACCGCCCCGGACCCGGCTGCCAGTGGAGAGCTCAACGCCACATCCACCGTCGTTTCGGTGGGGCCGTAGGCGTTGATCATGACGCGTCCGGGTGCCCACCGGTCCATCAGTTCGGTCGGGCACGGTTCGGCACCGATGATCAGCGCAACCGATCGGAGGGCATCCGGCGAGAGCATCCCCACTTCAGACGGAGTGGTACTGAACACCGTGACGTGTTCAGCGGCCAGTACCGCCTGGAGCTCTTCGGGTGCGTGGGCCACCGATTCGGGCACCACGACCAGTCGCCCGCCACCGAGCAGTGCACCGAAGATCTCCTGGACCGAAACATCGAAACCGTACGACCGGCACTGCGACCAGACCCGTTGCTCCGGAAGGGCGGTGGCCTGCAGCGAGTCGATCAGCTGCCCGACGTTGTGGTGGGCAATGGCGACGCCCTTGGGCACGCCGGTGGTACCCGAGGTGTAGATCAGGTAGGCGATGTCGTCGGGCGCCGGCCCCGGCGGCGCAGTGTTGGGCTGATCGTCGACGATGGGGTCGCTGGGGTCGATGATCGGCAGGTTCTGGCCGGCCAGCCGCTGCGCCAACTCGGGGTTGGTGATCGCAGCCGCCGGCACGGCGTCATCGAGAACCAGTTGCATCCGCGCCGACGGCGCCGCCGGGTCGATCGGCACGTACGCCGCGCCCGACTTGAGCACCCCCAGAATCGACACGATCGCCTCAGCCGACCGCGGCAACATCACAGCCACCCGCTGCCCCGGCCCGATTCCCTTGCCCACCAGGACATGTGCCAACCGATTCGTGGCCTCATCCAACTCGCGGTAGGTCCACGAACGTCCAGCGAAGGTCAGGGCCACCGCCTCCGGAGCGCGCATCACCTGCGCCGCGAACAACTCGGGAATGGACGTCGACGCCGGTGCCGGCTGGGAAAGCACCGCACGGTTACCCCATCGATCCAGCACAGCGTGCTCGTCCGCACCAAGCAGGTCAACGGCCGACATCGGCGCTGTGGGATCGGCGATCATCGCCGCCACCACGCGGGTGAGCCGGCCGATGAATGCATCGATACCGGTCGCGTCGAAGATATCCGTGTCGTACTCGACCCGCAGGGTCAGCTCGTCACCGGGGATCGCCTGGATCGACAGCGGATAGTGGTTGGTTTCGTGATGGGCGAAGTCGGTGACGGTCAATCCGTCGGTGCCAGACAACGTCGCGGCGTCGACCGGATAGTTCTCGTAGACGAAGAACGTGTCGAAGACTTGGTCGTGCCCAGTGACACGATGTATCTCGCTGAGCGCCAAGTGCTGATGATCCAACGTCAGGGCATGATCATTCTGCAACTGCCCCAGCAGATCCGCCGCCGTCGTCGACGCGCTGATCTGCGCCCGCACCGGCACCGTGTTGATCAGCAGACCCACCATCGAGTCGG
>NZ_BEWG01000138.1 GCF_002723835.1 Mycobacterium sp. shizuoka-1
CCGCTGCCCGTAGTAGATGGCGAACACCTCACCCAGCAGGATCGGCAACGACCACCCATCCAACACGATGTGATGATTGGTCAAGACAACCCGGTACTGAGCGGCCCCGGTCCTGATCAGCAGAGCCCGAAATGCCGGCGCGTTGGCCAACTCGCACACCGCAACACGCTCGGCCGCACAAAGCTGTGCGATCTGCCGTTCGAGATCGTCGCCGTCGAGTTCGACATACTGCCAGGGCACCACCGGGTCTGCCGGGATCACCTGCACCGGCTCGGCGTATTGCTGGGAGAACCTCGCCGCCAGGTTGGGGTGCCGCTCGACCACCGCCTGTACCGCGGCGTGCAGCTTGTCAGGGTCCAGCGGACCGCTCAAGCTGACATACAGCTGCACCGCATACACGTCGTCGCCGGCCGGCGACGCGCTGGCGTGAAACAACAACCCCTGCTGCAGCGGAGTCAGCGGCAGAGCATCAGCTATCCGCATACTGCCGCTGAAGCTCGTCGATCTGCTCCTGGGTCAGACAGGCTGCGATATCCGACGGTGTCAACCCGCCCCCGCCGCCTTGGACATGGGCGCAGATACCGGTCAAGGCGTCGAACCACAGCTGGCTCAACCGGTTCACCTGCGCTGGCGTCAACGCCGAAGGCGCCCACGTCCACGCAGCCGACAGACACGGCCCGGCGTCGGTGTCGACCGTGCCGGCATTGAGTTCCAAGGTGTGCATGAGCGGGATGGGCGGCTTCACATTCGGACTGATGTTCGCCAAGCCGTCCCAGCAGATCTGCCACGCATCACCAGAGGTATCGGCCGAGGTCGCACCCTGACGACCGAGGTAGTTGAAACCGATCACCGGATCGGGCCCCGACAAATCGACCTCGCTGTTGAGGTAGCGCAGCGCTCCGTAATTCAGCCCGTCGGGTAGCGCCCGGAGCTGCTCCTTCGCGGCCTTGATCACCGCACCCAGCTTCGCATCGCCGGCCACTACCTGCGCCCAGCTCAATCCGCCCACGTCCAGCGCCACCGGATATTTGGCGGTGAACCAGCCCACTGTGCGCGACAGGTCGACCGGTTCGTCCGGCGTGGACACCAGCTCCTCGTCGCGCCCGTGGCCCTCGACATCGATAGCGATCGGCTCACCGGCGGTCCCCAAGAACTCCGTTGCCGCCAAAGCGAATCCGATGAGCAAGATCTCGTGCACACCGGCGTGGAAAGCCGCCGGCACCTCCCCGAGCAATGCCTGAGTGGTCTCGATGTCGAGAACCGCCGCGAGGTTGCCTGCGGTCACCAACGTGTCGACGAAGGGGTCGACTTCAGGCAGCAGGGCAGGCGTCGCCGCGATCTGCCGCCACGCCTCGGCCTCCCCGACGACATCGGCACGGTGGGCGTGATCGTCGACAAGCGCCGCCCACCGGGCGAACGACGTGCCCGGTTCCGGGAGCATGACCTGCTCGCCGGCACGATGCTGAGACCAGGCGAAATTGAGGTCCTCCAAGAGAATTCGCCACGACACCCCGTCGACTGCGAGGTGGTGGATGATCGCCACCAACCGGCTCGTGGACGTCACCCAGATCGCGCTGAGCATGACGCCTGCGGCCGGGTTCAGCTGCGTGCCGGCGTGCAACACCGCGTCGTCGGTCAGCACATCGACGGTGTGCAGGCGCGAACGGGCATCGATAGAGCCGGCCTCGGGCACCTCGAGCGACCAACCACCGGTGTCGTCGCGGTCGACCCGCAGCCGGAGCATGGCGTGCCGATCCAGCAAGAGCTGCAACATCTCCAGCACATCGGATTCGGTGGTACCCGCCGGCGCCTGTACGACGACTGTCTGATTGAAGTGGGCGACCGGGCTGCCCGCAGCTTCCAGGCTCTCGAGCCACCGGATGATCGGGGTGGCGATCACCGCACCAACGCCGTCGGCGGCCGAATCGCCGTCGGCGTCGAGCACCTTGGCCACCTGAGCCAGCCGGGCCACTGTCTGCTCGACGAAGACATCGCGCGGACGGCACAACACACCTGCAGCGCGCGCCCGAGCCACCACCTGCATCGACAGGATGCTGTCACCACCCAGCTCGAAGAACGACTCGTCCACACCGACCCGCTCGAGCCCGAGGACCTGGGCGTAGATCCCGGCCAGAATCTCCTCGACCGCGTCCCCCGGGGCACGATAGGACTCGACATCTTGGTATTCGGGCGCCGGCAGCGCCTTGGTGTCGAGTTTGCCGTTGACGGTCAACGGCAGCGCGTCGATCGCGACGACGGCGGCGGGCACCATGTAGGCGGGCAGTCGCTCGGCGACGGCCGATCGTACGGTCGCCGGGTCGGCGGGCCCGGTGACATAGGCGACGAGACGCTTGTCACCCGCGCGGTCCTCTCGGGCGATCACCACTGCCTGCTCGACGCCATCCAATTCGCCGAGCGCAGCCTGGATTTCGCCGAGCTCGATGCGATATCCACGGATCTTGACCTGCTCGTCGGCACGCCCCACGTACTCGAGTTGACCGTCGGCGTTCCAGCGGACCAGATCGCCGGTGCGATACATCCGCTCTCCCGGCTCCCCGAACGGACACGCGACGAACCGTGTTCCAGACAACCCGGCCCGGCCCACATAGCCGTAGGCCAGTCCGGAGCCTGCCACATACAGCTCGCCGACCACGCCCGCAGGAACCGGCTGCAACCAACCGTCGAGCACGAAGAAGCCCAGGTTCGCCAGCGGACGCCCGATCGGACTGACGGCATTGTCGGTGTCCGCCTCGGCGATCTCCCGGAACGAGGCGTGCACCGTCGTCTCGGTGATGCCGTACATGTTGATCATGCGCGGTGTGCCCGGGTGGCTTTGCAGCCAGGCCCGAAGACGATGTGGCTCAAGGGCTTCGCCACCGAACACCACAGCCTTGAGCGAAAGCTGCTGCTCTCCCGGCAGGTCAACGCTCTGCAGCGCATAGAACGCCGTTGGGGTCTGGCTGAGCACGTCGACCTGCTCGGCCACCAGCAATGCGTAGAAATCTTCCGGCGATCGGACCACCGCGTCGGGCACGACAACCACCCGGCCGCCGTAGAGCAGCGCGCCCCAGATCTCCCACACCGAGAAGTCGAAGGCCAGCGAATGGCACTGCGTCCACACCTGCTCCGCCAGCTCCATGTCGGTGGCCAGCGCCTCCAGTAGCCGGGTGACGTTCTGATGCGGAATGGCCACGCCCTTAGGCGTTCCGGTGGTGCCCGAGGTGTAGATGATGTAGGCGATGTCGTCGGGAGCCGGTCCCGGCGGTGGCGTGCTGGGCTGTCCGTCGATGCCCGCGTCGTCGAAGTCGATGACCAGCAGATCCCATCCCCCAAGACGAGGACGCAGCTCGGAGTTGGTGATCGCGGCGACCGGCGCAGCGTCGTCGAGCACGAACTGCATCCGCGCCTCCGGCACGGACGGATCGACCGCGACATAGGTGGCACCGGTTTTCAGCACCGCCAGGATCGCTGCGATCGCTTCGCCGGATCGCGGCAACAACAGCGCCACGCGCCGGCCGGGCCCTGCCCCGTGCGCTGCCAGCAGATTGGCGAGACGGTTCGTCGTCTCGTCGAGCTCGCGATACGTCCACGACTGCTCGCCGCTGGTGAGCGCGACCGCATCCGGGACCCGCGCTGCCTGCTCGGCGAACAAGGCCGGAATCGAAACCGGCGGGCTCATCGGTTCCGCGAGCGCGGCCCGATTACCCCACGCGCCGAGGCGGTCTCGTTCCGTCGCGTCGAGCACGTCGATCGACGACAGCGGCCGCGCCGGGTCAGCGATCATCGCCGCCAGCACTTCGACCAGGCGTCTGGTCACCTCGGCGGCACCGCAGTCCGGAAAAAGATGTCCAGCCCCCACCGTGCTGAGGGACAGCTCGTCTCCGATCCCGGAGAACGTGAAGCCGGTGCTGCCGCCAAGACCGGAGTTGGTCATGTTCGCTTCAGCCGGGGCACCGCCGAAGTCAAGCGTGAATGCGGCCGGGAAGAAGTTGATGACCACCCGGTCGGCGGTCTGGGTGCCGCGCTCGAGCGAGTGCACCGGAAATCTCTGATGCCGCACAGCTTCTGAGATCTGGGTGTCGACATGCTTACAGAAATCACGCACCGAGGACGCTGCCGGGGTGCGCAGCACCAGCGGCACCAACCCGGCGGCCATCCCGGGCAGTGTCTTCAACTCCGGGCGGACCCGCCGGCTGACGGGGAAGTCGAAGACCACTTCGGAGCCCTCCGCGCAGCGTCCACGCACCAGCAGCGCGCTCGCCGCCGCGATGACCGAGGTGCGGGGGATGTCCCACTGGTGGGCGAGTTCGTCGACTCGCCGGAGAACCGTGGGATCCAGCGGAACCGGCACCGAACGCCAACCCCCATCGGCGTCCTGCGAGGTGTCCGGGCCGCGATTGTCGGGTCCCCCCTCGGCAGGCAGGTGCGCGGTCCAATACGCCTGGTCGTCGCGGTATTCAGCCGACTGTTCGTATTCCAATTCGCATTCGAGCAATTCCTGCAACGAACCGAAGAACGCGGGCGGAACAAGATCTCCGGAAATGGTGGCGGAATATATCGAGGCGACTCGATTGACGAGGAGCCAGATTCCGGCGCCATCGATGACAATATGGTGAAAACAACCGAAAACGTAGAATTCTGCGGGGCCAGTTTCAAACAAAGCGTATTTGAAAAGGGGGCCGGTAAATGCCATCGGCATGCGCTGAATCGTCAGCGCCGTCTCCTGTACGTCTCGCGCCGGATCGCTCGACCCGCTGAAGTCGTAGAACTCCACCTCGATCTCGGGGTAGTCGATCACCCGTTGGAAAACGTGGCCGTCCTGCTCGAAGAAGGCAGCCCGGACCGGTTCGGCCTCTCGCATCGCCCGCTGCAGCGCCCACTCGAACGCCTCGCGGTCCAGGGGGCCGTCGACTTTGAGCAGCATGCCAATTTGCCAGTCGGCAGCGGCATGACCGGTTTCCTGCGCGAGCCAGATGTCCAGCTGCGCTCGCGTCAGCGGAAGAGCATCCTCGTTGAACTCCATCAATACTCCCAGACCCAAACCGTTGAACTAGTCGGACGCTCGGCTACCCGCCAGCCGGTCACGCAGACTCTTGGGTCGGATGTCGGGCCAGTTCTGTTCGATGTAGTCCAGACATGCCGCGCGGTCCGCCTCGCCGTAAACGACTCGCCAGCCAGGGGGGACATCAGCGAACGTCGGCCACAGGCTGTGCTGCTCCTCGTCGTTGACCAAAACGACGAAACTGCCCTCGTCGTCATCGAACGGATTGGTGCTCACCGCGTCTCCCGACACTCTCGTCAATATAGGTAGAACAAGTTCCAAACCATACTTGCTGGGTATGACCCATGTCACGAAGTTGGGTGTGACTCACATCACGACCAGCAACCTTTGCCGCGGCCGCGCACGCTTGTGACGAGGCTGGCCATCGCTTTCTCTCAAATCGAGCGGCTACGTGCGCCTTGGAGGCATTTCACCGCTGCGCTCGCACTGGGCCGGCAGCAAGGCCAAGTCTGGTTACGGCCGTTAGTGCCGTGAGCCAGCAAGCGCTCCCGGTCAGTGGTGACGGAGGGACTGCCCGCGGCGCGCAAAGTCCTCCAGCCGGTCGGCTGCCAGCGCTGCGCTGGTGGCCGGTTCGGTGATTCTGGTAGCAAGCTCACGGGCCCTGGCGACGTAGTCGGGGGCAAGAATGGCGCGCAGGTCGGCGACCAACGACGTTTCGGTGACCGTGGAAAATCGCCGGGCCGCGCCCACCTTCAACCGGGTGACCGCCGCACCATAGATGGCGTGGACGAGATCCCAGAACAAGATCAGCTGCGGAACACCTGCGCGCATGCCGATGGGGGTCGTGCTGGAGCCTCCGTGGTGGACGACCGCCCGGCAGGCGGGAAAGACGGTCGCGTAGTTCAACAGACCGACCACTTTGACGCGATCGGAATGCGGGGCTTTGCTGAAATCGGTCCCGGCCGCACCGACCAGCGCTCGCTCGCCCAGCTGTGCGCACGCCGCGTCGATCATGGCGATTGTGTCGGCCGGCGACTCGACCGGAATGCTGCCGAAGCCGAAGAAGATCGGCGGGCTGCCGCCGGCGATCCAGGACGCCACCTCGTCATCGGCCTCGGTCGCCAGTTCCAAGGTCAACGTGCCGACAAACGGCCGCTGGTCGGCAAACTGTGCCCATTCGGTCGCGAGCCCGGGAAAGCACGCCTCGTCGTAGGCCTGGACTTCCAGCGATCCGCGTTCCGTGATCCGCCAAGGAGCCGACCGAGTCGCCTTCGGGAGGCCCAGATCCCGGCGCTGGGCGTCCTCGACCTTTTTCGTCCCGCGCCACGACACCCACCACAATGCTCTGACGACGGCCCGGGCGATCGGCGCAGGCAGGAACGGCAGAACCCGGGAGTTGGGCCGTAGCGGGAAATAGTGCAGAGTCGCAAACGGAATGTTGTAGCGCTCGGCGACGTTCGAGGCGGCATCCTCGAAATTGATGCCGCTGAAAATCAGATCGGCACCGTCGGCGAGCGACATCAATGTCGCGCTCATGTCCTGCCAGCCCTGAAAAAGGGGTCCGGATATTTCGCGTCGCGCGCGCGCCATCTCCCCGATTTTCCAGGGCCGGCTGAAGAAACATGTCCAATAATCGCGGTGCGCGTCCAGGATCGAGCGCGAATTCGGTCCGAATCCGACGGTGTCGGGCACCGCTGCCTTGGCGAATTCGATCAGGTCCGGCGGAACCGCCATCGACACGTCGTGTCCGCGGCGCACCAGCTCGCGGCCGACAGCCGCGGTGGGTTCGATGTCGCCGCGGCTACCCCAAGTTGCCAGCACGAACTTCATTGCGGCTGAGTGACCTTCGCTGACGCGCTGCTACCGGGCGGAACTCATGGCGAGAAATTCGCCGAGATACCGAGGCGATTTCAGATTGAGCAGACGGGTGCGGTCGGCCTTGAGATCGGCGTATGACAGCGCCCTGACCTGCTCTGGAGAGTAGGAAAGCGTGGATTCTGGCGAGCCCTTTCGGACGAAACCGACGCCCTGGTCGCATTTGAGCACGCCGACCACCAGGTCGGGCCGGGTGCTGCGAAGCTCGACGATGGCTTTCCAGACGTCGCCGTTCCAGATGCCGATCTTCAAGGGCCCGGACTGCTGCGCCATGAAGTCGTCCCACGAGTCTGCGCGGCGGCCGGCCAGTTCGAACGGCGGGTTGCAGTCGTGCAGGAAGATGACCCCGTCGTCCTTCAGGTAGCGCACGGTGTTCTCGACGTCGCGGACCACCTGCTCGTAGGTGTGCAGTCCGTCGATCAGCGCGACGTCGATGGGATGCTGTTCGAGCAGTTCGGTCTCGTTGTCGAAGAACGCGTCACTGGTGGTCTCGAAATAGCGGACGTCGCGCCCCTTGGCATCGGCGAGCTCACGGGTGCGCTCGGTCAGCCGAAACGCCGGGTCGACGGCGATCTTCATGTCGGCGCTGATTCGTTGGAAGGCTTGCCCGCGGGACACCCCGATCTCGAGGTAGACCGGGTCGGAGCGCATGGCGAGCGCCTGCTGAACGGCCCTGATCCGGTTCACACCTGGCATCGCGTCTGCCAACATGACCAGACCCTGGTTGATATTCACGCGAGGTTCCTACCACAAACCGGTTGCGCAGCATGGGGGTTTCGTCTCACAACCCGGGCGCGCAAGAATGGTCGGCTATGTCGCGTTCATTCGAGATCGTCAGCGAATCAGCCGCCAGCGTCGAGGCGATTCACGCGGCGTTCGCGCGCGAGGACTACTGGCTGGACCGACTGGCCGGTGACGCGGCGGCCAGCCTGGACTCGTTCGCCGTCGGCGCCG
>NZ_BEWG01000139.1 GCF_002723835.1 Mycobacterium sp. shizuoka-1
TTATCTACAGCTGCTCCACGACGATGGCGGCCAGCATTTATTGTTGCGCCGACGAGCGCGTACCCCTGATATGTCGGGGTGCCGTGGCATCGTTGATCTATGGAGGCTCCCAACCAGGTCATCTGCGAATGCTGCGAACTGAGCGTCCCCGAACGTCTGGCGTCGGCGGATCGTAACGCCCACGGTCTCGTCCGGGGCTGGATTTGCCGCCAGTGCAACGAGCACCGTGGCGACCCGTTGAAAACCGCTCGGGACCACGAGTACGAGGTCCGGGTCCGCTGGGGAGAAACCGCCGACGAGTTGAACAACGCGCTAGACCGCGCAGACGACTACCGCGAGAAGATGCTCGCAGCGTTCAGGTCACGTGACAATGTGCTGCGTCAGTTCGAGAAGCTGAGCCGCTACCATCGCGAGACTGGCCATGGCTGCGTCTGCGGCAAGCGACGCTGCGAAGTGCTCTCCATCGTGGACGCAGACTGGATCAACGATCACCTTCGGCGGCTCCACGAGCGCGAGGCAATGTGAGGACAGCCAGGTCGTCACGACGTTGGAGCTGATACCTCGTTGACCGTTAGGCCTTGGTCGTGGGCCAGTTGCCAGCCGGCGGCCAGGTTGGCGGCTCGGTTGGCGGCGGTGACCTCGCCAAGGTACTTGCTGTGTTGTTTTTTGTTGACCTGCCACCGCAATTCGGCGTAGAGGCGGCGATTTCTAGCTTGTAGGACTATTCGGCCGAGAGCGCCTTCGTTGCCATGCATGACGCGGTGCTCACGGCCGCCGGCGGCGTGGTCTTGTTCGAGGGCCTGTGCCTGTTTGGTCGGATGGACCGGCGGCTTCCACTGGGTATCGCGGACATGGGTCGGGCTCCACCCCATGGCCCGCGCTCGATGCCTTAGACCATCGTGAGGTGTCGGGTGGCGGCTTGATCGCTTGCGGTGTGGAACAAGTCGGCGCGTTGTGCGCTTGTGAGTAGTGTGATGTCGTCGAGCTCGTTGGTGGTGTAGCCGGCAGCAGTGAGTTGGTTGAGCACGTCGTGGGCGAGCGTGGGTTCTTCTTGGGCGACGCCGGGCCGCGGTCCGTATATGCGGCCGGTCTCGTTGAGCAGCCGGAACATTGATCGATACTGGTAGTCGGAGAGGATGCCCCGTTCACGGGCGCGCATGACCAATGAGGACACGCTGACGCCCCAGGTGAGGCGGAGCTCGTCGAGTTCGTGGACGGTGCGAATGGAGACCCGGTCGAGGTCGAAGGCGATGTCGTCGATGGGGGCGAGGAATTCGGCTGCGAAGGCTGTGGCGCGGCGCTCGGTCTCTACCGGGCTGACCAAGGTCATCGCATCCATCACGAGGTGGCCCAGCTCGTGGGCGAGGGTCATTCGCATGCGGTCGGCAGGCAAGGCTGCGTTTACGTACACCAGGTGCGGATGGTGCTGGTTTGCCCGCAGGGTGACGGCGTCGATCTCAGGGTCGCTGAAGTCCTCGGTGACCACGAAAACCCCTGCGGCTTCCAGTAATTCGACGATGGAACGGATCGGTCCAACTACCCGCCACAGGCGTCGCAGAACCTGCGCGGCGGTGATTTCGCCGTGTTCGGCGGCGTAGTCGGTGGGGTCGAGTTCGGGGAGCGCGAGCACCGGTTCGATGTCCGCACGCGCTCCGATCCGCCCGAGCCGCATCGCGATGAGGTTTGCGCGCGCCCAGACGCGGTCGCGTTTCCACTCCGCGGTGCTCGCATTGGCCCGGAAGTGGGTGCCTTCGGCCGGCGACCGGGTGAACGGAACGCATAACGCCTCCGGTGAGCATTGCATGACCCTCGCGTAGTCCAGCAGGGCTTTCCCTGCCAACGGCAGGGCGCCGGACTCGACCTTGCTCACGTGCGAGGGCGATACACCGACCTCATCGGCCAACCGCTTTTTCGACCATCCGCAGGCGAGTCTGGTCAGCTGCACCATCACGTTGTTTGCCTCTGCATAGGGGCCCGGTGCCGTCACAGATCAACTCCCCATCCGTCTCGGTGCTCGTCTCTGGACACTATCCCTCAGTCGGGCCGAATCTGCGCAGAAACACGGTGTGATCTGCGATTTCCCAATTCTGCGGCTTTCCGACCTGCGACAAGAGTGACTGGTGTGACTAAAGACGCACG
>NZ_BEWG01000140.1 GCF_002723835.1 Mycobacterium sp. shizuoka-1
GGCCGTTCGAGGAGCTTGCCCTTGTGGAACAGCGCGCCCGCTCGCACCAGTGCGACCAGCTGCGGTGCGTTGACCGCCCGCCACCGCGACTGCGCGGCCTCGATCAGCTTGTAGGCCATCGCCATCCCCGCCGCTCGTGAACCCGGACCCTTGGTCACCCTGGTCCGAAGCCGCACCGTCGCAAAAGTCGATTCGATCGGATTCGTCGTACGCAGATGCACCCAATGCTCGGCCGGATACCGAAAGTACTCGAGCAACACATCGGCGTCATCGACGATCTTCTTCACTGCCTTCGGATATTTCGCACCGTAGTCCTGTTCGAACGCCGCGATCGCGATCTGCGCCTTGTCGATGTCCTCGGCTCCGATGATCTCCTTCATCGCCGCCAACGCGCCGGGATGCGCGGACTTCGGGAGTGCTGCAAGGACGTTGGATTGCTTGTGGAACCAGCAGCGTTGTTCGCGGGTGTCGGGGAACACTTCCCGCAGTGCCTTCCAGAATCCCAGCGCGCCGTCCCCGATCGCGAGCACCGGGGCCCGCATTCCGCGGCGGCGGCAGTCCCGCAGCAGATCGGCCCAGCATTCGGTGGATTCGCGGTAGCCGTCGGCCAGGGCGACGAGTTCCTTACGTCCGTCGGCCCGCACCCCCAGCATGACCAGCAGACAGAGTTTCTCCTGCTCGAGCCGCACCTTCAGGTGGATGCCGTCGACCCACAGGTAGACGTAGTCGACTTGCGAGAGATCCCGCTGTCCGAAGGCTTTCGCCTCGTCCTGCCACTGCGCGGTCAGCCGGGTGATCGAGGCCGGCGACAGGCCGGCACCGGAGCCGAGGAACTGCTCGAGGGCGGGCCCGAAGTCGCTGGTCGACAGGCCGTGCAGGTACAGCAGCGGCAACACCTCGGACACTTGGGTGGACCTGCGGGCCCAGGCCGGCAGGATCGCCGACGAGAACCTCTTACGCTGGCCTGTCTCGGGATCGATGCGCTTGTCGTTGACCCGTGGCGCCTTCACCGTCACCGCACCGGCGGCGGTCATCACGTCGCGTTCGGTGTGGTAGCCGTTGCGTACGACGAGGCGGTGGCCGTTGTCGTCGACTTCACCGGCGTGCCGGGCGATGTAATCGGCGACCTCGGCCTGCAGGGCTGCGGCGAGCATCTGCCGGGCACCGTCGCGAACGATCTCATCGAGCAGCGACCGGCCTGCACCGGCGGCGTCGCCGGCCTCGTTCGGGTCTCGGCCTTCGTGTACTACCGTGAGCACGGGCGTGCCTTCCCGCCAGCGCGCCAACG
>NZ_BEWG01000141.1 GCF_002723835.1 Mycobacterium sp. shizuoka-1
GGACGTTCGAGGAGCTTGCCCTGGTGGAACACTGCGCCGGCCCGCACCAACGCCACCAGGTGTGGTGCGTTGACCGCCCGCCACCGCGACTGCGCTGCTTCGATCAGCTTGTAGGCCATCGCCATGCCCGCCGCCCGTGATCCCGGGCCCTTGGTCACCCTGGTCCGAAGCCGAACCGTCGCGAAGGTCGATTCGATCGGGTTCGTGGTGCGTAGATGCACCCAGTGCTCGGCGGGATACCGGAAGTACTCGAGCAGCACGTCGGCGTCATCGACGATTTTCTTCACCGCTTTCGGGTACTTCGCGCTGTAGTCACGTTCGAACGCTGCGATCGCCAACTGCGCCTTGTCGATGTCCTCGGCCCCGATGATCTCCTTCATCGCCGCCAACGCACCCGGATGCGCCGATTTCGGGAGTGCAGCAAGAACGTTGGCTTGTTTGTGGAACCAGCAGCGTTGTTCGCGGGTGGCGGGGAACACCTCCCGCAGTGCCCGCCAGAATCCCAAAGCTCCGTCCCCGACCGCGAGCGCCGGCGCGCGCATCCCGCGGCGGCGGCAATCCCGCAGCAGGTCCGCCCAGGACTCGGTGGACTCTCGGTAGCCGTCGGCCAGGGCGACGAGTTCCTTGCGGCCGTCCGCCCGCACCCCGAGCATCACCAACAGGCAGAGCTTTTCCTGCTCGAGCCGGACTTTCAGGTGGATGCCGTCGACCCACAGGTACACGTAGTCGACCTGCGAGAGGTCCCTGGTGCCGAAGGCCTTCGCCTCGTCCTGCCACTGGGCCGTGAGCCGGGTGATCGAGGATGCGGACAGTCCGGCGCCGGTGCCGAGGAACTGATCGAGCGCCGGCCCGAAGTCACTGGT
>NZ_BEWG01000142.1 GCF_002723835.1 Mycobacterium sp. shizuoka-1
GGATTCCTTGCAGATCATCTTCCGGGAAGGCACGCCCGCCCGGGATCCACAGGTTCTGATCATTGCTCTGCGCTGTACGGATGTGTCACAAAGTTCGACAAGGTCGGCGCCGATGACGTCAGCCCGCGGTGGATGTCGATCAGTGCCCTGCTCTCCGCCTTACCTGCCGCCGCCGAGAGTTCTTTGTGGTGGAAATACGGGGTTGGAAGTCAGCTTCGATGCATTACGTCCTTGTAGGAACAATGTGTTAGTTCTGAAGCCATGTGACGATGTCTTCGAGCTGAGTGCTGAGTTCGTTCCATGGACGGTTGAGGTCGAGTGTTCGAGCGCCGATGCGGTTGCCTTGGACGACGACGTCCAGTCCGGGCTGCGCAGGTGCTTCGGTACGCGCATAGAGCAATAGCCCGCTGACCGAGCCGTCGCGGTTCACGTCGGCGTTCTTCACGTACGTCAATACTTGGTACAGATTGGTCGAGTGGACAGTCGGCTTGCCCCACATCCCGGCCTGCATCGATCGGCCGTAATATTTCGCATCAATGATGAGTGCCCGGTGTCCACGCCGCAGTGTGACATCGGTGCGCATTGCCGGGAGCTGTTCGGCTCCGAGTGCGCCTGCATCGTCGTAGTCCCACTTGACGGTGGAGCCGGTGGGGGAGAGTTCGGGGTGGTGGACGATGTAGTACTCGCGCAGGAATCGTTCATACAAGCTGCTCATCGCGTCGTCCGAGACCCATGAGGTGAGCTTGGTGCTTCCGGCATCCTGTGTGGGGAGGAGCCCGCGGACGATCAGTTCACAGACACCGAGCAACAGCCGGTATGTGGCGTTGGCGCGGTGGTAGGTCAGCGTGCGCCAGCGGATCGATGTCGGCGCGATCAGCGTCACCGCGTCCAGGTATGGCAGAAGCCGACGCAGCGCAGCCCGGCGGGGCGCGGCGACATCACCGTGGCGGAGGAGTAGGACGATGACCGACTTCAGCGCCCTGTTGTGGGGCGTGTCGAGCTCGTACTCGTCGAACTCGCACACCAGCCTTCCTCGGAACGTAGAGCGAGTGGCTGCGGTGCGAGTGATATCGATACGTCCGCGAATGGTGGCGAGCGCTTCGCTGCGGTGCAGGTAGTCGCGATGAAGACCGCGCTTGACCTGTGTGCCGACGCCACGCACGAGAATTTCCGCGAACAGATCGTGAAGATGGTCGAAGGCCTCGGCCGCGATTCGGTCGTTGCCTTCGCTGCGGATCGCTCGAAAGGCATAGGCCATCATCACGTACACGTTACGGATAGCGATGGACCTCTCGGTCATGCGACGGCGGCCCTGAGCCTGCTGGCCCACTCCTCGGCCGTGGTCGGCTCGTCGAACCAGTACTCGTCGAGAAGGGGGATGAGTTCGTCCTCGACCACCGAGTACAGCCATTCATCGTCGGTGGCGCCTTCTGGAGGGCTGGAGAGGAAGCTGTGTCCGATGGCGAAGCCCTGGCCGAGTGCGGGGTCGTCGGCGATGGTCTTGTTGAGGTCGATGACCACTTCGACGAGGCGGTCGAGGGTGGGACTTCCAGCGTCTTGCTGCCAACGGGTGAATCCGGCAGAGTGGAAGCCCGGGGTCATCTCGAAAAATCCGAAGCGACGACGCAGTGCGTAATCCAGGACGGCAAGGCTGCGGTCGGCGGTGTTCATCATGCCGATGATGTGGACGTTGGTGGGGACGGAGAACGTCTCGTTCTTGTACAACAGTCGGAGGTCTTGTCCGCGTTTGTCGGCTTCGATGAGCATGAGCAGCTCGCCGAAGATCTTGGAGATGTTGCCGCGGTTGATCTCGTCGATGATGAAGAAGTACGGCCGGTCGGTGTCGTCGGCGCGGGCCTTCTCGCAGAAGCGATAAAACGGCCCTTCAGTGAGCGTGAAACCACCGGTCTCGGTGGGCCGGTATCCCATCATGAAGTCCTCGTACGAGTAGCTCTGATGGAACTGGACCATCTGGACCCGACTCGGATCCTTCACCCCCATGATCGAGTATGCCAGGCGCTTTGCGGCGAAGGTCTTCCCGACACCGGGCGGGCCAGCGAGGATGACGCTCTTCTTCCGCGCCAGCAGAGAGCGCAAACGTTCGTATCGCTCCTCCGGCAGATAGACCTCCTTGAGGAATGCCGTCTTGTCGTAAGCCGGAAGTGGCGTCGAGAAATAGTCAAATCCTGTGGATCGAGGGTCGTCAGGCGACCTCGGACACTGGGGTGTCGGGCGATGGTTCCGGGGTGATGTCGAC
>NZ_BEWG01000143.1 GCF_002723835.1 Mycobacterium sp. shizuoka-1
ATCTACACCTACAACGACGTACCGATGTACTTTCACTTCACCGGTCCGGGAACCCTGCTCGACGGTCCGGAGCTCATGACCGAGCTGTTCGTCCGCGACATCACCGAGGGGATCGCCGGTACCGGCGTCAAGGCGGCAATCCTCAAGTGCGCCACCGACGAACCGGGCATCACGCCGGGCGTCGAGCGGGTACTGCGCGCAGTGGCAGCGGCCCACCGGCAGACCGGCGTGCCGATCACCACCCACACCCACGCCCCGACCCGGCGCGGGCTGGAGCAGCAGCGGATCTTCGCCGAGGAAGGCGTCGACCTGACCCGGGTGATCATCGGGCACAGCGGCGACACCACCGACCTGGGCTACCTCGAGGAACTGATCGCCGGCGGTTCGTATCTCGGGATGGACCGGTTCGGTCTGGACAACATGCTCAGTTTCGACGACCGGGTGGACACCGTCGCGCGGATGTGCGAGCGCGGCCACGCCGACAAGATGGTGCTCTCCCACGACGCCTCCTGCTACATCGACTGGCTGCCGGAGGAACTCATCCCGGTTGCCCTGCCCAACTGGCATTACCGCCACATCCACAACGACGTTCTGCCCGCGCTGCGCCGGCGCGGCGTCACCGAGGACCAGATCACCACCATGCTGGTGGACAACCCCCGGACCATCTTCTCCAGGCAAGGTGCCTATGAGTGACCAGATCCCCCCGATCGGAATACGACTGGGCCAACTCGCCGCCGAGGCGCCCGACCGCCCCGCGGTGTCCTGCGAAGGCCGCACCATCACCCGCGGGCAGCTGGAGTCGGCGTCGAACCGGCTGGCCCGTGCCTACGCCGAACTCGGGGTAGGCCACGGCGATTACGTGACAATCGCGGTGCCGAACTCGATCGAGTGGGTGCTCGCCACGACGGCGGTGTGGAAGCTCGGCGCGATTCCCCAGCCGCTGTCGCCACGGATGCCCGAGGCCGAATTCGAGGGCCTGCTGGATCTCAAGCCGCGCGCCCTGCTGGTCGGCCGCGCCGATCCGCGCGGCCTGGTGCCGTCGGTGGATGCCGACTTCACCGGCAGCCACATGCCCGATGATCCGCTGCCCGAAGCGGTTTCACCGTCGTGGAAGTCGATCGCCTCAGGCGGCAGCACCGGGCGGCCCAAACTGATCGAGGCCGGCGGCGAGGGACGGATCCCGGCCGAACTGCTGGCGATGTCGATGGGTAACGAGCCGACCGACACCCAGTTGGTGCCGGTGCCGCTGAGCCACAACACCGGGTTCACCTCGGCCACCATCGCCCTGCTGACCGGCCAGCATCTGGTGCTGCTGCCGCGATTCGACCCGGAACGCTTCCTTCGGGTGATTGCCGACTACCAGGTCAACTACCTGACCACGGTGCCCACGATCATGCACCGCCTGCTGCCGGTCTATCACGCCGATCCCGACGCCTACGACCTGTCCTCGCTGCGGCGGCTATGGCATGTGGCGGCCGTCTGCCCGCCGAACATCAAACAGGCGTGGATCGACCTGCTCGGCCCCGACGCGGTGTGGGAACTGTACGGCGGCACCGAACTTCAGGCGCTGACGTTCATCAGCGGATCGGAATGGCTGACGCATCGCGGCTCGGTCGGCCGGGTGGTCGCCGGCGAGATGAAGGTGCTCGACGACGACGGCAACGAGTGCCCGCCGGGGGTGCTCGGCGAGATCTACATGCGCCCGAATCCCGGCTCGGGACCGACCTACCGCTACATCGGCAGCACCGCCAAGTCCCGCGATGGCTGGGACTCGCTGGGCGATCTGGGCTGGTTCGACGAGGAGGGGTATCTGTACCTCGCCGACCGCCGGGTGGACATGTTCACGGTGGGCGGCCGCAACGTCTATCCCGCCGAGATCGAGAACGCGCTCGCCGAGCACCCGGCGGTGTTGTCGTCTCTGGTGGTCGGGGTGCCACACGAAGACCTCGGGCAGGTGCCGCACGCGTTGGTGCACACCGACGGTACCCCGCTGACCGACGAGGCGGTGCGGGAGTTCGTGGCACAGCGGCTGGCCGACTACAAGGTGCCGCGCAGTGTCGAATTCGTCGACACCCCACTGCGCGACGACGCCGGCAAGGCCCGCCGCTCCGCGGTGCGCGACGAGGTGATCGCCCGGCTGCAGCGCTAGCTAGCCTTGCCAGGCCCTGGCGGCGATCAGTTCGGCGACCAGAACCTCGGTGAGCAGCCGGACGTCATCGTCGTCGTCGCCGGGATACCGCACCTCGACACCGGCGCTCGGTACCGTGCCCCCGACGGCGACGACGGTGCTGCCGCGCGAGGTCGTCCACTGTGCCAGCTGTTCCTCCCACGCCGAGCCGGCGAACACCAGCAGCCGGTAATCGGTGGTCTTGGTGAGATAGACGTCGACGTGGCTCCAGTCCCCGGTTTCGCAACCGACGGCGCCGCGGCGCGGGCCCTCTCGCAACATCAGCGCACCCTGCTGTGCCGAGCAGAATCGGTGCGCCGGCGCCGCGAGATGGGTTCCGTCCGGGCCGAGCAGCAGATCGGACACGGCAGGCCGCCAGTGCGCCTCGGTGTCCAACAGGTGCGCGCTGGCCTGCGCCGCCCTCGCGAGCGAGGCGACCAGGCCGGCCAGCTCGATACCGGCCAGCTGAAACTCGAGTGCCATCAACAACGCCAGCGTGTGCTGGTAGCTGCGGCACGCCACCCCGCCGACCTCCGGCTCGGCTGCCAAATCCACAACTGCACTGCATGATTCGGCGATCTCGGAGCCTGCGGTGTTGGTCAGCGCCACCGTGGACGCCCCAGCGGGCACCCGGCGCAGCGCGTCCAGTGTCTCCACCGAACCGCCGGTCGCCGAGATGGCGACCACCAGGGTGCCCGGCCCCCAGGCCGGCACCAGCGACGAGGAGGCCAGTTCCGCGGTCGCGACCAGCCCCCGGGCCCGCATCCGGGCTGCGGCCACCCCCGCGGCATACGCAGAAGACCCCATGCCCAGCAGGACCACGCGTTCGGTGCCGGGCGGGATGACGCCCGCCCAGGGATTGCCCCGGGCCAGGATGTCGGCCAGCCTGCCGAGGACTTCGGGTTTGCGGGCCAGGTCCGCGGCGAAACCGTCAGCGTCCACTGGTCGTCCTTTCGTCGAGCAACAGGGGTAACGCAGCATCGGGAACATACATCCAGCGTGGAAGATGCCTTGCTGCGTAGACGATCTCGCGCAGTACCTGCTGCAACCGGAAGGCCGCCAGCGGGTCGGCGCGATAGAGGTCGCCATGCCCCAGTTCGGCGAGATGGTCGGTGTAGCTCTGTAGGAAGGCCTGCCGGGCAACCTGTTCCACCGCAGCCAGCGATCCCGCGTCGAGCGGGTGGTGACGGCGGGCGACGATCGCGGCGTGGGTGAACGATTGGGCCAACCCGGCGACGTCGAGCGCCGCCGGTATGGGCAGCGCGCGTTCGGCAGCCGGCAGCACCGGGTTGCCGTCGAAGTCGGTGACCACATATCCACCGGGGTGGTGCAGCACCTGGCCGACGTGCAGATCGCCATGGCCCTCGATCACCGGGCTGCCGGCCAGGCCGGCCAGGCTGCTCAGGATCTGCTCGATGCGCCGGTCGCGAAGCAGCCTGGCGGTCGCCGGATTACTCAGTGCCACAGCCTCGTCCAGCGTGGCGAAGGCGGCGGCGCACCATCGGTCGGCGTCGGCCTGGGTCGCGACGGTGGCCGTCGGCGCGAGCGCGGCGTGCAGTTCGGCGATCACGGTGCCGACCGCGGCGACCGCGGTGGTCACCGCATCGGTGTGCGGGACGGGCCCGCGGGCCGCATCGGCGATCAGCTCGACGGCCCACGTCCAGCCGTCGACCGCACCGGCCAGATACTCGTCGACGTTCACCACGAGCGTCTCGGGACCGTCGTCGGGCTGCCAGGTGATCAGCCCCCACGGGTCGGGCATGAAGCGAAAACCGTTGGCGCGCAGCACGTCGATGCGGCGCGGCGCCGGGTGCGGGCCCTGCTGCAGATGCGCGGCCCACTTGACCACCGCAGCCTCGCCGACGATCACCGACTCGTTGGTCTGGTCGACGGTGATCGCCCGCTCACCGGACGCGCGGCGCGACGACCAGGCGTGCACGGTGAACGGTCCGGTCCGCGACACCTCCGGTGCGGCGGCGAGCACGCTCAGCAGCGCCTCGGCCACCCCGTCACCGGGGCGGGCCCGTGCCCAGGCCCCGTCCGGCCGGCATACCTGCGGCACCGCGGCCAGGCCGGCCGGACCCGCCACGACCGCGAGGCGTTTACCCTCGGCGAGGTCCAGCGATGCGATATCGCGCTGCACCGGGTCAGCCCGTGACGGCGGTGCCGCTCCGCTGCCGGCGGCCCACCCGCTCGATGACGTCGGCACCCACCCGCAGCCCGTCGCGGGCCCGGATCGCCGCACCGATGTCGGCCAGCCGGGCACGCAGCTCGGTGTCGGCCAGCAGCGAGTCCACCGCACCGGTGAGCTCCTCGTCGGTGAACGCATAGGTCTGCAGCCGCACGCCGTAGCCGAGTTCGTCGATGCGCTGGGCATTTTCGTACTGATCCCAGAACAACGGCAGCACGATCAGCGGCTTGCCGAAGTGCAGCGTCTCGGTCACGGTGTTGTTGCCACCGTGCGAGATCACCAGGTCGACGAGCGGGATGACCTTGGTCTGGGGCAGCATCTGCTCGCCGACCATGTTGTCGGCCAGGGTGATCCGGTCGGCCTGCGGCCCCTTGCTGACGATGAATCGGTGCCTGGTGGTGCCGAGCACGTCGACCAGCCGTTGCATCAGCTCGACGTCCGCGCCGCCGAGAGAACCCAGCGACAGGTAGATCAATGCGCTGGATTCGGGACGATCGGCAAGCTGTTGCGGCAGAACATATTCCACGTCGGTCTCGCGCACGCTGGAGTCCATCCGAACCCAGCTCTCGTCCAGCGGGCGGGCGTCGAGGTAGTCGGCCTCGGCCGGGTACACGTACAGATTGGCGGCGTTGTCGCGGGGCATGAACTCCAGGTCCGGGAGCGGGTCGGCGCCGTGTTCCTGCACCCAGGTGTTGAACTCGGTCCACATCGCGCGGTGGGTGCGGTCGAATTCGGCGCGGTAGGCGTCCCACTGGGACGGGTCCGCGCTGGGCAAGCCGGAAAACGGCGGCGGGACCGCCGCGCCGGGCACCTCCAGCGGGCTGCACGACACGATCCGCACGAACGGCGCTGAAGAGCTCACCAGCGCCGGAAACAGCACCACGTTGTCCTCGACGATGACGTCGGGCCGGTGTTCGGCCACGATCGCCCGCAACCGGGGCTCGCAGTACTTCGCGCCGTCGATGAGCGCCTGATAGGTGGGCGCGATGAACGTTTCGAGCTGTTCGATCGTCGGTTTGCGGAACTCGGGAGCCGTCTCGGTGATGAAGTCGGTCCAGAACTTGCCCGGGTCCTCGTCGGCCGCGGCCGGGTCCGGCTCGGCCAGGTCGACCAGCTCCTCGACGAAACCCAGCGGCGCCAGCTTGCCCGCCCAGGAACTCTCCGCCGCGAACACGATCCGATGGCCACGATCGCGCAGGATCGCGGCCAGCCCGATGCACTGGTTCGTCGGCCCGTACGCCGACTCCGGCCAGAACATGATCGTCAGCGGCTCAGATGCCATGGCGGTCCCTTCACAGTCAAGCGGCACGACACCCGATCATCGCGCAATCACCGGTTCTGGCGCATCGCTGACCGAACTGTCCAGCGGCGGCACCGGCGCTCGGCGGTACTCCCAGCGACGTAGCGCATTCCGGCACGGCGACTCGATGAGCGCGTAGCTGACCGCCGCCATCGCAAACCCGAGGACCAGCGTCAGCACCAGAGTGACGATCAGGTTGCCGTTGAACATGAACTTGCCGACCATCGGGAACACCATCACCAGCGCCGCCAGATGCCAGACGAACAGCCCATAGGACCAGCGGCCTAGCGTGACCATGACCCGGCTGCCCAGGATCGGGTGTGCGGTGTCGGGCCGGTCCAGCACCAGCGGCGCCAGCAGCGCGCCGGCGACGATGGCCCCCATCGAGGTCCGGATCACGAACTGCCCCAGCGTCGCCGGAACCAGATCCTTGGGCCCGGCCAGCGGCGAGGCCGACACCAGATAGGCCGCCAAGGCGATCCCGGTGATGGCCCAGCGGTTCCTGGCCAGTTTGTGCGCCCAGCCCGGCGGGCTGACGGTCCACTCGGCCAGCAGCATGCCCGCGGCGAACCAGGAGGCGTAGGCCGGTGGCCAGTTCAGGAAGTTCACCCCTTGCGCGGTGTGGATCGGCAGCAAGCCCCAGCCCAGACTCGCCAGCGCCACCGCCGCGATGACCGGGATCCGGGCCCGCACCGGAAGTCGGCGGGCCAGGAACGCCAGGATCGGCAGGGCGAGGTAGAAACTCACCTCCACCGACAGACTCCACATCTGGGTGAGCCCGGCGGTCAGGGTCAGCGGGACGTAGACCTGGGTCAGTGTCAGGTTGGCCCACCACACCGTCGCGCTGGCGTGGTTGGCCTCCGGCAACAGGGTCAGGATGACGACGACCGCCACCAGGTAGCCGGGCATGATGCGAACCAGCCGGGAGCGCAGATAGTGGCCGGTGGGCGGGCGGCGGCGCAGGCCGCGCGCCGCGGCGGCGTGACCGCGCCACAGCAGGAAGCCGGAGAGTGCGAAGAACACCGCGACGGCCAGGTCGAAGCGGTGCAGCAGGCGTCCGATGACCGGGCCGGTGGTGCCGGTCTGGAAGGCGACATGGGTGAGCACCACGCCCATCGCGGCGCAGGCGCGCATCCCTTCCACCGCGGGCAGGAAGCTGCGGGTGCCCCCGACCTGCTCGCCCGGCGATGTCATGGTGCCAGTGTGCTCCGGATGAGCGCTGCCGGCGAAAGTGGGTACACCTGGGCTCATCCCACCAGTGGCGACGACCTCCTAATGAGCCGGTGCCTCGGGCTGGGCTGTTAGGGTCAGACACGTTTGCTTCGCCCGTCATCCGGTGCGGGGCGCGATCGGGAGTGAGGGAGGCCACGGCAGCGTGAATCGCGCGGGCATGTTGCGTATCACGGCATACGGCATCATCGGGCTCGGGGCCGCCCTGCTGATCGCCGCGCTGCTGTTGTCGACCTACACCTCCGGCAAGATCAAGAAGATTCCGCTGGACATCGACGAGACCTTGGTCAGCGACGGCACCGGCAGTGCGCTGGATCCGTCCTCGCTGACCGGCGAGCGCTTCATCGTCGACAAGAACGTGCCACTGGTGTCGCAACAGCAGATCACCGTCGAGTCGCCGGCCAACGCCGACGTGGTGACGTTGCAGGTCGGTACCAGCGTGCGGCGCAGCGACAAGCAACAGGACAACGGCCTGTTGCTGGCCATGGTCGACACCGTGACGCTCAACCGCAGCACCGCGATGGCGGTGTCCGACGACACCCATCCCGGCGGCTCGGTGCAGAAGCCGCGGACCATCGAGGACAGCAAGCCGCCGACCAACATCGCGCTGCCGCACGAGGGGCTGTCCTACCGGTTCCCGTTCAATACCGAGAAGAAGACGTATCCGTACTTCGACCCGATCGCCCAGAAGGCGTTCGACGCCAACTACGACGGCGAAGAGGACGTCAACGGGCTGACGACCTACCGGTTCACCCAGAACGTCGGCTATGACGCCGACGGCAAGCTGGTCGATCCGATCAAGTACGCCTCGCTCTACGACAACAACGTCGACGGCGAGGTGACCGCGCGAGCCGAGTTGTGGGGCCTGCCCGGACCGCCGGACGAGCCGATCACGATGACCCGCTACTACGCCGCGCAGCGCACGTTCTGGGTGGACCCGGTGACCGGCGTGATCGTGAAGGCCTCCGAGCACGCCAACCACTACTACGCCCGCGATGCGGAGCGACCGGAGATGGAGCTGGCCGACTACAAGGTCACCTCCAGCGAGCAGACCATCGAATCGCGGGTGGCCTCGGCCCGTGACGAACGCGACCGGGTCGGATTGTGGTCGCGGGTGCTGCCGATCAGCTTCACGGCGGCCGGCCTGGTGGCGCTGGTGGGCGGGATCCTGCTGGGCACGTTCAGCGTGCGCGCCGAGTCCGCGCTGATCGACCCCGGCCTGGACAGCGCCGACCACGGATTCTTCGGCAAGGACGAGACCGGGCCGATGCCCGCCGCCGAGGCCGCCACCGAGAAGTTGCCCGCGGCCAGACCGGACCTGGAGCCGCCGCCGCCGCAGCGGTGAGCCCGCCGGTGACCCCCCGCCGGGCGCTGGACTGGGTGGTTCCGCTTTACGCCCTGGTGTTGGCGCTCGTCGTGACCGCGCCGCTGCTGAGGCCGGGTTATCTGTTGTTGCGTGATGCGGTGTCCACCCCGCGGTCGTATCTGTCCGACTCCGCACTGGGGCTGGGTGAAGCCGCGCCCCGGGCGGTGCCGCAGGACTTCCTGATCGCCGTGGTGTCACCGGTCCTCGACGGCGGGGTCCTGGTCAAGGCGCTGCTGATCGCCGGGATCTTCCTGGCCGGGTGGGGTGCCGCGGTGCTGGCCCGTGCGCTGATCCCCGAGGCCGGCCTCCCCGGTCGGCTGGTGGCCGCCACGGTCGCGGTCTGGAACCCCTACGTCGCCGAACGGCTGCTGCAGGGGCACTGGAGCCTGCTGGTCGGCTACGGCAGTCTGGGCTGGGTCGCCACCGCGGTGGTACGGCTGCGCAACGCGGACCCGGCGCCGCGCTGGGCTCGCTGGGCGGCGGTGGTGTTCTGGATCGCGCTGGCCGGTCTGACACCGACGGGGCTGCTGCTGGCCGCGGTCGTGGCCCTGGTCGGGGTCGTGGTGTCAGGAGCCGGGGTGTCGCGGCCGCGATGCGCGGCCGGGGTACTGGTCGCCGCGGTGCTGGCGGCCGCGCCATGGCTGACCGCGTCGGCGCTGGGCACGGCACTCGACTCGTCGCCCGGGTCGGGGGTGATCGCATTCGCGGCGCGCGCCGAACCGGGTCTGGGCACCCTGGGCAGCCTGGCCGGCCTCGGTGGGATCTGGAATGCCGACGCGGTGCCGACATCGCGCACCACTCCGGTGGCCCTGCTGGCGACGGTGGTGCTGCTGGCGGTGGTGGCGATCGGACTGCCGACGGCGCTGAAGCGCCGCTGTGCGGTGCCGTTTCTGGTGCTGTCCGCGATCGGGGTGCTGGGGCCGGCGCTGCTGGCCACCGGGCCGGGTCTGGCGACGCTGCGGGCGATGGTCGAGGCGATGCCCGGGGTCGGGTTGTTGCGTGACGGGCAGAAGTGGGTGGCGCTGGCGATACCCGGCTACACCGTCGCCGCCGCTGCGTCCGTGGTGACGGTGCGCCGATGGCTGCGCCCCGGGATCACCGCCGCGGTGTGCATCGCCGCGGTCATCGCGGTGCTGCCCGACCTGGCCCTCGGAGCGTGGGGCAAGGTCGGCTCGGTGCGCTACCCGGCGGGCTGGTCGGCGGTCGCCGAGATCGTCAACGCCGCGCCCGCCGACGTGGCGGTGCTGCCCGCCGACAGCATGCGCCGGTTCCGCTGGTCGGGTCCGGCGGCGGTGCTCGATCCGCTGCCACGCTGGGTCCGTGCCGAAGTGCTGGCCACCGGCGACCTGACGATCTCGGGACAGTCCGTGCCGGGCGAGGGTGGCCGTGCACGGACGGTGCAGCGGATCCTGCTCGCCGGCGGGGCCGCCGACGCGCTTGCCGACGCCGGGGTGGGCTGGGTGGTCGTCGAATCCGGCAGCGCGGGCGCGGTCGGCGACGCTCAGCGGACGCTGCGGGGACTGCCGGTGATCTATCACGACGCCGACCTCACGCTGTACCGGGTCGGTGGCCAGAGCCGGTCCGCGGCGCCGCAGGCGCGGGCGCTGGTCATCGGGGCGCACCTGGTCTGGCTGGCGCTGCTGGCTGGGGCCGGCGCAGCTGCTCTGGTCAGTCGGCGACCTAAACGCGTACCATCTGGTACATGATCAGTGTCAGTACGTTCACCATCGACGCACCGCCCGAGCTGGTGTGGGAGGTTTTCACCGACGTCGAACACTGGCCGGACTGGACCCCGTCGGTCACCCGGCTGACCGGCCTCGACGGGCCACAGCTCGCGGTCGGCCGCCGCTTCTCGATCAAGCAGCCGCGGCTGCCGCGGCTGCACTGGATCGTCACCGAGCTCACGCCCGGTGCCGCCTGGACCTGGGTGCAACGCGCGCCGGGCGGGTTCACCTCCGCACGGCACGAGGTCGGCGCGGCCCCCGGCGGCGGCACCCTGGTGCGCCAGGAACTCGAGCAGCGCGGGGTGCTCGGCTCGGTGGTCGGTGCGCTCACTCACCGGATGACCCGGCGCTATCTTGCGCTGGAGGCCCAGGGACTCAAGGCGTGTAGCGAAGGCCGGTGGAAACGTCGTGGCGCGAACACCTGACCTGCGTAGGCGCCGCGAACTGCTCGACGCAGTGGTGACCGAGTGTGCCGACCATGGCGTCGGCGGGCGCTCGCTTCGGGAAATCGCCGAAGCGGTCGGTACCAGTCATCGGATGCTGTTGCACCACTTCGGGTCCCGCGAGGAGCTGTTACTGGCCGTCGTCGACGAGGTGGAGCGCAGGCAGCTGGCACTGCTGCACGAACTGCCCGCCGACGGCGCCGGGTTCGCCGGGATGTGGGCCCACCTGCGCAGCACCGAATTGCGCGCGCTGGAGCGGCTGTTCTTCGAGTGCTACGCCCGTGGGGCACAGGGTGAGTCGCCGTTTCGGGCGATGCTGCCCGCCGCGGTGGACCGCTGGCTCGCCGAGGCACTCACCGTCGCACCCGGCGACCCGGCCATGGCCAGACTCGGCCTGGCGGTGATGCGCGGCCTGCTGCTCGACCTGGTCGGCACCGACGACGACGCCGGCGTGGACGCGGCCGCGCAGCTTTTCGTCACCCTGCTCGGGGAATCGCAAAGTCGTTCTGGCTGACCGGTTTCAGGACGCTGCGCCGCGGCCGTGACGCCGTTCGTACTCGTCGTGGATGCGCGCCGTCCGCTCGCGGGTGCGCTCGTCAATCAGGTCCGGATCCAGTCCGTGCTGGCGCAGCCGATGGGTGCGGTAGATCTTGTCCAGCGCGTGGGTGAAGTACAGACACGGCACGAACAGCAGGGCGGTCATCGCCAGGTGCATGAACACCGTCGTCGGGATCAGCCACAGCGGCGCCAGGATCAGCAGCGCCGGAATGGTGACCCGGAAGAACGTCCGGCGCTGGGCGCCCTTTCCGGTGAGATCGTGGCGCACCCAGTCGTTCATCGAGGGCGGGAGGATCTTGCCGTAGCAGTAGGCGATGTACTGCACGGCATTGGGACGGATGCTCTCACTCATGGCGTTCTGCGCTCCTAGATCACACCGCTGACACGCGTTCCAACGTGCACCGCCTCCAGCACATTCCGCATGGCGTCGGCACTTTGCTGCCAGGAGAAGTCCCGGCTGCGGGCCTTGGCCTTGGCGCCGAGCTCGTCACGCAGCACCTGTTCGGCCAGTAGGTGTTCGAGGCGGTCCACCATCTCGTCGTGGTCGTCGACCAGAATGCCGGTCACGCCGTCGACGATCGAGTCGGTGAGCCCGCCGGACGAGCGATAGCCGACCGTCGGCACGCCGTGCTGCGCCGCCTCGATGACGGCCAGTCCCCAGCCCTCCTTGCGCGACGGCAGCAGATGCACCCAAGACTGTTGCACCACAGCGTGTTTGGTCCGGTCGTCGACGTGCCCGTGGAAGGTCACCGCGTCGGAGATGCCGAGGCGACGAGCCCGCTCGACAAGCCGGTCGTGCCACCATCCCCCACCGACGACGTCCAGGTGCAGATCGGCGACCCGGGGTCGCAGCGCGGCCACCGCGTCCAGCGCGTCCTCGATCTGCTTGTGCGGCACCAGCCTCGAGAGCACCACCACCCGGGGCGTCGACGAGCGTTGCGCGCTCAGGGTGTCCGGCGGCGCCTCGTCGAGGCCGTTGCGCACCACGGCGATCCGGCCGGCGTCGACCCCGAGGTCGGACAGGTCACGCGCCGAGGGTAGCGACACGGTGACGTACTGATTGTGCCGGTGCATGCGCGGCGACAGCCACGATTCGACCAGCCAGCCCAGCCGGCCGACGACGCGGCCGGCAACCGGCCACTGTTCGCGATGGCAGTGGTGGACCAGCAGCGCCACGCGTCGCCCGAAGGCGAGCCGGGCCAGAAACGGCACCCCGTTCTGGGTGTCGACGACGACGTCGGGACGCACCCGCCGCAGCGGACCGAGGCGCAGCCGCGCCGCGACCATGGCCAGGCCGGCCCAGATGTAGACGCTGTACGGTCCGCCGCCGCGGCTGATGGTGACGCCGTCGACGACCTCGCGGCGGGGCGCACCCGGATACCGCGCCGTGCGCAGCGTCACGTCCATGCCCGATTCGGCCAGCAGCGTGCCGATGCGCTGGACGTAGGTTTCGCTGCCGCCGCCCTGCGGGTGGCCGGTGTCCCGCCAGCACAACAGCAGGACCGAGCGAACGTGGGTGGACATCACCGCCAGACTAGTCCGCCGGTCGAATTTCACTTTTTGCAGCTCTGCACTCGCACTTTCTCTGCGAAACGTGAACTTCGGCGCGTGGCTAGGGTGAGTCCGTGGCCGTCACCGACCTGTTCGCCCGGCGCGCGACGCTGGGCCGGTCGGTGCGGCTGCTGAGCGAATTCCGCTACGAACAGCGTGACCCGGCCCGCTTCTACGGCGCGCTGGCCGCCGACACGTCCGACCTGGTCAGCGACCTCTGGCGGGCGACCCACGGCACTGAACCGGCCGGCCAGACCCTGGTCGACGTGGGCGGCGGACCGGGCTACTTCGCCACCGCGTTCACCGCCGCGGGCTGGGACTACATCGGAGTCGAGCCCGACCCGGACGAGATGCATGCCGCCGAGCAGGTGCGCCGCGGCGGCCCCGGCACCTTCCTGCGGGCCTCCGGAATGGCGCTGCCCTTCGCCGACGGCAGCGTCGACGTCTGCCTGTCCTCCAACGTCGCCGAGCACGTCCCGCGCCCGTGGCAGCTCGGTGCCGAGATGCTGCGGGTCACCCGCCCGGGCGGGCTGGCGATCCTGTCCTACACCGTCTGGCTGGGCCCGTTCGGCGGCCACGAGATGGGGCTGACGCACTATCTGGGCGGGGCCCGCGCCGCCGCCCGCTACACCCGCAAGCACGGTCACCCGCCCAAGAACAACTACGGCTCGTCGCTGTTCGCGGTGTCGGCGGCCGACGGGCTGCGATGGGCGGTCGGCACCGGTGCGCTGGTCGCGGCATTCCCGCGTTACCACCCACGATGGGCCTGGCCGGTGACGTCGGCACCGCTGATCCGGGAGTTCGCGGTGAGCAATCTGGTGCTGGTGCTCCGGCCACCGGATACGTCGAAATGAACAGGTTCTAGTTTTTGTCTTCAGTCGGTAATGTGACAGCCATGACACAGAGCACCGCGTTCAAGACCGAGTGGGACAAGCTGTTCATCGGCGGCAAGTGGGTCGAGCCGTCCACCACCGAGGTCATCGAAGTGCATTCGCCGGCGACCGGCGAATTGGTCGGCAAGGTGCCGCTGGCCGCCAAGGCCGACGTCGATGCCGCCTGCGCCGCCGCCCGCAAGGCCTTCGACGAGGGTCCGTGGCCGCAGATGTCGCCTGCCGAGCGCGGCGAGATCCTGGCCCGGGCGGTCAAGATGCTCGAGGAGCGCGCCGAGGAGTTCAAGTTCCTGCTGGCCGCCGAGACCGGGCAGCCGCCGACGATCGTCGACATGATGCAGTACGGCGCCGCGATGTCGGCGTTCCAGTACTTCGCCGGCGCCGCCGACAAGTTCACCTGGCGCGATTTCCGCGACGGCGTGTACGGCACCACGATGGTGCTGCGCGAGCCGATCGGCGTGGTCGCCGCGGTCACCGCGTGGAACGTGCCGTTCTTCCTGGCCGCCAACAAGCTCGGCCCCGCGCTGCTGGCCGGTTGCACGATCGTGGTCAAGCCCGCCGCCGAGACCCCGCTGTCGCTGTTCGCGATGGCCGACGTGTTCGCCGAGGCCGGTCTGCCCGAGGGCGTGCTCTCGGTGGTGCCCGGCGGCCCGGACACCGGTCGTGCGCTGACCGCCAACCCCGAGATCGACAAGTACACGTTCACCGGCTCCAGCGCGGTCGGCAAGGAGATCGCCAAGATCGCCGCCGAGAAGCTCAAGCCGTGCACGCTCGAACTGGGCGGCAAGTCGGCGGCCATCATCCTCGAGGACGCCGACCTGGATTCGACGCTGCCGATGCTGGTGTTCGCCGGCCTGATGAACACCGGGCAGGCCTGCGTCGCGCAGACCCGCATCCTGGCTCCGCGCTCGCGCTACGACGAGGTCGTCGAGAAGGTCGCCGCCGCGGCGGCCGCGATGCCGGTGGGGCTGCCGGACAACCCGGGCGCCATGATCGGTTCGCTGATCAGCGAGAAGCAGCGCGACCGCGTCGAGGACTACATCAAGAAGGGTGTCGAGGAGGGCGCGCGGCTGGTCACCGGCGGCGGCCGTCCGGAAGGCCTCGACGGCGGCTGGTTCGTGCAGCCGACGGTGTTCGCCGACGTCGACAACTCGATGACGATCGCGCAGGAAGAGATCTTCGGCCCGGTGCTGTCGGTGATTCCCTACGACACCGAAGAGGATGCCGTGCGGATCGCCAACGATTCCGCTTACGGCCTGGCCGGCTCGGTGTTCACCACCGACAACGACAAGGCGATGAAGATCGCCGCGCGTATCCGCACCGGCACGTACGCGGTGAACATGTACGCCTTCGATCCGGGCTCGCCGTTCGGTGGCTACAAGAACTCCGGCATCGGCCGGGAGAACGGCCCCGAGGGCATCGAGGCGTTCACCCAGGCCAAGAGCGTGCTACTGCCGTTCGGGTACACCCCGGCGTAACAAGTGATTTCGGCGCGCTAACCGTCGCTGGGCGGCGTGTTCTGTTCGGGGACATCGCTGACAGTGGTATGTCTCGGGACATCGCTGACACCTGAGTAGGGCTGGGACCAGCATGGTTCA
>NZ_BEWG01000144.1 GCF_002723835.1 Mycobacterium sp. shizuoka-1
GCCATTCCGGGGTCGCGGACAACGAGTTGGCCGATCAGCTGGCGACGCGGGGATTGCAGGAGGCGGTCGCCGCGGCGGCGGTCGCGCTCTAGCGAGTTGTCCACACACTCCGGTTCATCCCCAGATCGGGTTGTGCCCGAATTTTCTGTCGGCGGCCGGGCGTAGCGTTTCGACATGGACTCGAACACTTGTTCGATAAATGTGGCACTGGGAGCTCTCGACGATGCCGTCGACGCTCTGGCCGCCGTCGACGTGGAGTCCTTGTCGCCGCCGGATCGGTTCGCGGTGGTGGACCGGTTGGAGAATGCGCGCCGCCGCCAGATCGCCCTGTCGCATGCGGTGGTAGCCCGGTTGGAGCGGTTCGAGGGCTGCCCGCCGGTCGGGATCACGCTGGCCGATGTGTTGCGGGTCAGTCCGCGCGAAGCCCGCCGCCGGATCCGCGACGCCGCCCAGTTGGCACCGCGCACCACCTTGACGGGCGAGCTGTTGCCGCCGGCGCTGCCCGAGACCGCGAAGGTATGGCACGACGGGCAGATCGATGGCGAGCATCTCGAGGTGATTCAGAAGTTCTTCCGAGATCTGCCCGACCACGTCCCGCCCGTGGAACGGGAAAAGGCCGAACGGTCACTGGCGGAGAAAGCGACGGTGCTGCGCCCCGACCAGTTGGAAAAAGTCGCCGCACGCCTGGCCCTGCATCTGAACCCCGATGGCACGTTCTCCGACGAGGACCGTGCGCGCAAGCGCAGCTTCACCTGGGGCCGCCAACGCCCCGACGGCATGCGGGAAGGCAAACTGCTCGCCGACCCCGAACTGCAGGCAGAGCTGGAACCCTGGTTCGCGAAATTCGCCGCCCCGGGAATGTGCAACCCCAACGACGACAACCCCGCGATCACGCCGTCGCACGACGCGGCCGCACGCGATTCCCGCACCCACGGCCAGCGCCAACACGACGCCCTCAAGGCTTTGGTCCGCGGACAGTTGGGCGATCCAAAGCTCGGACAGCACAACGGCTTACCCGTCACCGTCATCGCCACCGCCACCGTGCAAGACCTCCAAGCCCAAACCGGGCACGCCGTCACCGCCGCCGGCACCCTGCTACCCATCCCCGACCTCATCCGCATGGCCGCCCACGCCTACCAACTTGTTGAATCAGGAGCAGAAGAGCTCGGCCAATGGTCATGCTTTTCGAGGCGGTGGCCGGC
>NZ_BEWG01000145.1 GCF_002723835.1 Mycobacterium sp. shizuoka-1
GAATCGTCGGCCTGGACGCTCACTCAACGCGGCGATCCCACCCCGACGGCGGCCTCGAGTTCGGTGAGCGCGGTCTCCGTCAGCGGGATGAGGGCGTCGACGTCGGCGATCACGTCGGCGTCGGCGATGTAGCCGACGCCGATCCGGTCGGCGTAGGAACACAGCGTCACGTTCAGCGCCATGCCGTCGTAGACCACCGACACCGGATAGATCGCGTCGACGCTGGCGCCGTTGAAGTACCGCTGCCCCCGCGGGCCGGGCACATTCGAGATCGGCAGGTTGTAGCTCGGGCGCACCCACGAGGTGAACGGCAGCTGCGGTAACAGCACCGTCGGCGCGATGGCCGGCATCAGCACCAGCAGCATCGCGCCCGGGCCCTGCGCGGCGACCTGATGCTTGACGTTGGCCATGGCGTGGTGGACCAGGCTCAAGCGCTGCAGCGGGTCTTCGATGGTGGTCCCCAGCGGGCACAACCCGAGGCCGAACTGGTTGCCGTGCCGATCGCTTCCGGCGGCGTCCCGCTCGCGCACCGTAACCGGGCACAGCGCGACCAGGGACTGGTGCGGCAGTTCGTCCTGCTCGGCCAGCCATTCCCGCAACACCCCGGCCACCAGCGCGGTCACCACGTCGTTGCCGGTGACCCCGGCCGCGTCCTGGATGGCCCGGATTCGCTTGCGGTCCAGGCTGGTTGCCGCGAACGCCCGCCGGGGACCCAGCTTGGTGTTGAACCGGGTGTGCGGCGCCCCGAACGGCGGCGCCACCGTGGGCGTGGTCAGGCTGCCGACGATGTTGGCCAGCTCCGCCGACGCTACGTGGCGGGCCAGACCGACCGCCGACATCGCGGCACCCGCGACCTCCCGGACCGCCGACAGCGGGCCCCGGCCGGTCGGCGGCGCGGTGGGCTCGGCCGGCGCGGCGCTGACGTAGAACGGCGGCATGCCGCGCTGATCGGGGTCGTCGCTGAGCGATTCGTCGATGATCCGCAGGCCCTCGACACCGTCGACGACGATGTGATGGATCTTGATGTAGAGGGCGAACCGCCCGCCCTTGAGACCGTCGATCAGATAGGCCATCCACAGCGGGGCCGACCGGTCGAGCCGTTCGGCGTGCAGTTCGGACACCAGCTCCCACAGCGCCGGGATGCTCGACCCGCGCGGCAGCTTCCGTCGCTGCACATGGTGGCGCAGGTCGAGGTCTTCGACCTCGCGCCACACCCACAGGCCGCCGGTGTCCACCCCGCGATGCGGGCGCCGGCGCAATCGCGGGTCGACGGGGCCGGGCGCGGTCAGGCTCTGCTCGTAGAGCTCATCGACGAACTTCGCGCTCTTGGCGCCCTTCGGCGGGCTCATGATCAACACGACCGCCACGTGCATCGGGCTGGAAATCAGCTCGCCCGTCAGCATCATCGCGTCGATGGGGTCGAGCGTCTCCATGTCTGAACCGACCTTTGGCTGGGATTCCGATTCCCAACCCTAACGCGGTGTTTCGCGCCTCAGGGCACGACTGTGGAACCGATCGTCGGCATGAAGGTGCACTGCTTGTCCACGGTGGTCACCTGGCCGAAGATCGTCGACATGATGCTGCCCGAACCGGTGTCGGCGATCGCGGTCAGCGTGGTCGGGCCTGCGGAGTTGATGTCGGGATTGGGCTTGAGCGTGACGCTGCCGGACTTGCCGGTGGTCAGGTTGACCCAGGTGACGTTCAGCGGCAGCTTCTGCTCGGCGGCGGGCGCCGGGGTACCGACCGCGGTGAAAACGTAGGCGGTCTGGCCGGCGGCCGGTCCGGGCGTCGGGATCTTCGCGGGCCCGGCCACCGAGATCGCGGTGGCGATCACGTTGCCGCCGTCCTTGAGGCAGCCGTTGCTGATCGACGGGTACATGAAGTCCTGCGTCGGCGGGGCCGCCGGGTCGTAGTTCGGGGCGGCCGCGGCCGCGGGTGCCGGTGCCGGGTTTGCGACGTTGATCGAGTTGCCCACCGGCGTCGCGGACGGTGTCGGCGGGTCGGCCGGATTCACCACGGTCACCGGGGTCGGCACCTCGGGCAGCGCGTCGGGCGCGGGGCCGACGGCGTGGGCCGGGTTGATGCCGACCGGCAGGTGTGCTTCGGTGCCGAAGATCGAGCTGGGGGCGGCACCGTCGGGCAGGTGCTCAGGCAGGGGGACGGGGCCGTTACCGGGGCCGGGCGTCAACAACGGCGCGGTGCCGTGGGAGACGCCGGTCGCCGCGGCGGC
>NZ_BEWG01000146.1 GCF_002723835.1 Mycobacterium sp. shizuoka-1
GGCCCCTTCCGTGAGGAAGGGGCCACGGTGCGTTGTGTCATGCGATCAGGCGGCGTTGCCGCTCTTCTTCGCGCTGCCAGCGGACCCACCGGAGCGCTTCTTCGGCGTGCTCGATCCCTTGGAGCTGTCGCTCTTGGAGTCGGACGACGCCTTGGTGTCGGTGGACGCCTTGGTATCCGAGGAGTCCTTTGCCGGCTTGGGCAGCGACGGCAGCGACACCTTGGGCAGCGACGGCAGCGACACCTTCGGCGGCGCAGGCAGCGACACCTTCGGCGGCGCAGGCAGCGACACCTTCGGCGGCGCAGGCAGCGACACCTTGGGCAGCGACGGCAGCGACACTGATGGCGCGGCACTGTCGGATGCCTTCTTCGTCGGCGCCGGTGCTGCGTCCTTGACCTTCAACGAGACCGTCGGCGCGTTGCCGGCGATGCTCGTCACCGTGTCGTTGACACCGCTCACGGCCGCCCCTGCCGCGGCACCGGTGGCAGCCAGGGCTGCCGCCGCACCGGCACCACCGCCGGCGTTGATGCCGCCACCGATGTGGATTCCGCCGATGTTGATGTTGATCGCCGCCGACAGACTGGCGCTGATCGACCGGGCCAGCGCGGTCAGCTGAGCGCTGATGTGTGCACCGGCGGTTGCCAGGGCGTTCACGACGGCTTCCGGTGACGGCAGTGTCGCGAGCGCTGTGCGAATCGCGGTATCCAGCGCGGCACCACCGACGATCAGCCCGTTGTTGAGCGCGCCGATCAGGGCATTACCCGCTGCCACACCGGCGTTCAGTCCGGCGGTCAGGACTGCCGCGCCGTTGTTGAAGACCTGCTGCGCGATCTCCAGTCCGCCACCGAGTGCCCCGGTGACTGCATTGATGACCACCGACGGGCTCGGGAAGTTGGCCAGTGCGGCGTTGAACGCCGCGGCCAATTGCGCACCGCCGTTGGCCAATGCCTCGATGATCGCTTGCGCACCATCGAGGTTCAGGTTCAGCGCGGCTTGCAAGGCCAATCCGAGGTTGACATTGATGTTGCCCAGGACGTCGACCAATGCGTTGATGAAGGCCGCCGGGTTGGGGAACGCCGCCAACGCCGCCTGGAACGCCGCGAACAGCGCACTGCCACCGTCGCCGAGGGCCGCGATCACCGCCTGGAAGGCGGTCGAACCGGCCGCGATACCCGCCCGGATCGTCTCCCCCAGCTGACCGGTGAGCGTCGTCAACGTGTCGGTGAGGATGCCCAGGGTCGGGTTGATCGCCGCCAACGCGTTCGCGAAGGCCGCCACGAACGCCGCCGGGCTCGGGAAGTTGGCCAGTGCGGCATTGAACGCCGCGGCCAGCGTCGCACCACCGGAGACCAGCGCGTCGACGAAGCCCTGCAACC
>NZ_BEWG01000147.1 GCF_002723835.1 Mycobacterium sp. shizuoka-1
ACAATCACCACCGACCCCACACCGGCATCGGCGGAATGACACCAATCGAGCGCCTACGCGTTCACAACCTACCCGTGAAGAACAACTAGCCGGTGTACGTCTCCGGGTCCGGGCGGTACCGGGTGCCGTCGTCCAGGCCGTTGAGCGCGGCCATCTGGTCGTCGGTGAGCTCGAAGTCGAACACCTCGAGGTTGGCCGCCAGGTGCTCCGGCGACCTCGACCGGGTGATGACCGAGTTGCCCAGCTGCAGGCTCCACTTGATCAGCACCTGCGCCGGGGTCTTGCCGTGCGCCTGGGCCACCGAGACGACGGTCTCGTTGTCCAGCAGCCGGCCCACGCCCAGCGGGCTGTACGCCTGGGTGACGATCCCGTAGCCCTTGTTCACCTCGCGCAGGTGCGCCTGGTTGAGCAGCGGGTGCAGCTCGATCTGGTTGACCGCGGGGGTGAAGAACGACAGGTCGATGACGTTCGACAGGTGCTCCTCGTGGAAGTTGGACACCCCGATGGACTTGGCGTCGCCGAGCTCCTTGTTCTTCATCAGCCCGCCCCAGCTGTCGATGTACTTGCCCTGCTCACCGGCGGGCCAGTGGATCAGGTACAGGTCGACGTAGCCGAGACCGAGTTCCTCGACACTCTTGCGGCAGGCGTCCTGCGCACTCTTGAAACCCTGGTCGCGGACGTCGAGCTTGCTGGTGACGAAGATCTCCTCGCGGGGCACCCCGGACTTGCGTACCGCGCGGCCGACGGCGGCCTCGTTGCCGTACGCGGCGGCGGTGTCGATCAGTCGGTAACCGGCCGACAGCGCCGCCAGCACCGCCTGCTCGGCGTCGGCCTCGGACAGCTCGCCGACGCCGATGCCGAGCACCGGCATGGTGTTGTCGTCGTTGAGCGTGACCGTCGGAATGGACGAGGAGGTCATGTCACCTACCCTGTGAACTCGAAATTTCTCGGGTCGGGACCCAGGCGAGTGCCATCGCCGAGCGACGAGATCGACGCCATGTCCTGCTCGCTCAACTCGAAGTCGAACACGTCGAAGTTGCTCACAATCCGCTCGGGGGTCACCGATTTCGGGATGACTATATTGCCGAGTTGGATATGCCACCTAATCAGTACCTGCGCCGGGGTGCGTCCGTGCGCCTCCGCGACTGAGGTGACGGTCGGATTCGCCAGCAGCGATCCCTGCCCCAGCGGGCTCCACGCCTCGGTGGCGATGCCCAGTTCGGCGTGTACCTCACGCAGCTCCTGCTGCTGAAGCAGCGGGTGCAGCTCGATCTGGTTGACGGCGGGCACGACGCCGGTGGCGTCGATCAGCGTGCGCAGGTGTTCGGGCTCGAAGTTGCTCACCCCGATCGAGCGGATCCGGCCCTGGTCACGCAGGTAGGCGAACGCCTTGAAGGTGTCGACGTACTTGTTGGTCTTCGGCATCGGCCAGTGCACCAGATACAGATCGAGATACTCCAGGCCCAGCCGCTCCATGCTCTTGTCGAACGCGGCCAGCGTGCTATCATAACCCTGGTCGGCGTTCCACAGCTTGGTCGTGATGTAGACGTCCTCGCGGCGCAGACCCGACTTGGCCAGCGCCTGCCCGACCTCGCGTTCGTTCTGGTAGGCGGCGGCGGTGTCGATGTGCCGGTAGCCCGCCTCCAGCGCCGTGGCAACCGCGCGCTCGGTGGCCTCCGGCGGCGTCTGCCAAACTCCGAGTCCAACCTGGGGGATCGCATTACCGTCATTCAGCGTGATCAAGGGAGATGCCATGACTGCGAGTCTGCCAGCTGACGGCGCGTACAGCCCGGGACGCAAGGAGGCGCTCGTCACCGCGATGGCGGGTGTCACCCTGCGCGCGTTGCCGCGCATCCCCGACCCGGTGAAACGCCTGCTGCTGGCGGGCCGCACGGTGACGGTGGACGGCAACACCCTCGACACCACGGTGCAGCTGATGCTCGCCGGGCAGAAGCTGGTCGGGATCGACGGTGGCACCAACAACGTGGCGGCGGCGCGGGCGCAGCTGCGCGACCTGTCCGGCGGGTTCCGGCAGGCGATCCCGGTGGCCGCGGTGAGAGATCTCACCGTGACCGGCGGGGACGGTGAGATCCCGGCCCGCCACTACGTTCCGCCCACATCCACCGCCGACACGGCCGCCCCGCTGCTGGTGTTCTTCCACGGCGGCGGCTTCGTGATCGGCGACCTCGACAGCCACGACGACCTGTGCCGGCTGATCTGCCGCGACGCCGGGGTGCACGTGCTGTCGGTCGACTACCGGCTGGCCCCCGAGCACAAGGCGCCCGCCGCCGCCGACGACGGGTTCGCCGCCTACCGCTGGGCGCGCGAGCACGCCGCCGAACTCGGTGCCGACCCGGACCGCGTCGCGGTCGGCGGGGACAGCGCCGGCGGCAACATCGCCGCCGTCGTCGCCCAGCGCGCCCGCGCCGAAGGAGTGCCGCAACCGGCGCTGCAACTGCTCATCTACCCGTGGACCAACCCCAGCGGCGAGACCCGGTCGCAGACCCTGTTCGCCTCCGGCTACTTCCTGACGAAGGCCGACATCGAGTGGTTCGCCGACAAGTACGTCACCGGTGCGTCGGTGCAGATCACCGATCCGGTCGTGTCACCGCTGCTGGCCGACGACCTGTCCGGGCTCGCGCCTGCACTGGTGCTGACCGGCGGCTTCGACCCACTGCGCGACGAGGGCGTGGCCTACGCCGAGGCACTGCGCGCCGCCGGGGTGGCCGTCGACCTGCGGCAGGCCGGTGCGCTGATCCACGGCTTCGCCAACATGTTCCCGATCGGGGGCGGTTGCGCGGCCGCGGTCGCCGACATGATCAGCGCGCTGCGCACCCGTCTGCGCGGCGTCTGACGGGCCGCGAAAACGCCGCCGGTACGCTTGTCCCCGTGGCCTCGAAACCGAAGAAGACCCCGAAGTACGACCTGAAGGCGGCCGACAAGAAACGCAATCTGGCCGTACAGATCGGGTTGACCGCGATCGTCGTGATCTTCGCCGTCGCGCTGGTGCTCTACATCGTCATGACCAAGGAGGACAAGCCCGGCGAGGGTGAGGCCAAGCCGATCCGGGTGGCGTCCAGCGACGTCATCACCGGTGACGACGGCGAGCCCAAGGCCGTGCTGTCGCTCTACGAGGACTTCCTGTGCCCGGCGTGCGGCAACTTCGAGAAGGCCTTCGGCCCGACGATCAACCGGCTGATCGACAGCGGCGCCGTGGCGGCCGACTACTACATGGTCTCGATCCTGGACCGGGCCGGCCAGGGGTACTCGACCCGCGCCGCGAACGCCGCCTACTGCGTGGCCGAAGCCGACACCGAGGCGTTCCGCCGCTTCCACGCCGCGCTGTACGCCCAGCAGCCGCCCGAGGGCGTCGGCCCGTTCCCGGACGAGGCCCGGCTGACCGAGGTGGCGCGCCAGGCCGGCGTCGTCGGCGACGTCCCGAACTGCATCGAGAAGGGCCGCTACGACGACATGGTCAAGGGCATGGCCAAGGCGACCGAGGTCAAGGCCACCCCGACCATCCGCATCAACGGCAAGGACTACAAGCCGACGACCCCCGACGCGCTGATCGACGAGATCAGGAGCATCGTCGGTGACCTGCCCGTGCTCGACGCCGGTGCGCCGCCGCCGAATCCGGATCCGACGACCCCGGCGCCCGCTCCCGCTCCCGCTCCATGAGCGTGAGCGCGCCAGGGGAGGTGTCCCCGGCCGAGCCGGACAGCCCCGAGCACGGTGGGGTGCACGTCGGGAGGCTGAGCGCGCTGTGGGTCCTGATCGCCGGCGTGGTGGGCCTCTCGTCGGCGCTGGCGCTGACCATCGAGAAGGTCGAGCTGCTCAAGAACCCGGCCTACGTGCCGACGTGCAGCCTCAACCCGGTGCTGTCCTGCGGTTCGGTGATGGTCACCCCGCAGGCCGCCGTGTTCGGTTTCCCGAACTCGCTGATCGGCATCGTGTCGTTCACCGTCGTGCTGGTGACCGGGGTGCTCGCGGTGGCCCGGGTTCAGCTGCCCCGCTGGTACTGGGCCGGGCTGGCGGTCGGCACGCTGCTGGGCACGGTGTTCGTGCACTGGCTGATCTACCAGAGCGTGTTCACCATCGGCGCGCTGTGCCTGTACTGCATGGTGGTGTGGTCGATGACCATCCCGCTGCTGGTCGTGGTGACGACGATCGCGGTGCAGCCGCAGCGCGGCAACGCCGTGCTGCGCGGGCTGCACACCTGGCGCTGGTCGATCGTGGCGCTGTGGTTCACCGCGGTGATCCTGTTGTGCCTGGTGCGGTTCTGGAGTTACTGGTCCACTCTGCTCTGAGGATCTAGGTGTAACTCCCAGACAGGTTGTGAACGGCGTGGTGAGCGGAAGTAGGTGAGGACCTCCGGTATCGGTGTGGTTACCAAACACGCA
>NZ_BEWG01000148.1 GCF_002723835.1 Mycobacterium sp. shizuoka-1
CACCGACACCGCCCTCAGACGGCGATCAGCAAGCCGGAACGGAGGTCGCCTGAAACACGCCGATCCACAGGTATTGACAATTCCTCAGGAGCCAATAGTGTCAAGGCTATGACAGCAGTGATCGACCCCGATCCCGACGGCGGGTTGCCGAGGCAGCAGGCGATCAGCGCGGAGATCGAGGCGATCGAGTCCGAGTATCAGCGCGCTGGCATCGAGGAGACGCAGCCGCGGCTCGGCTACGCGCCCTACCGCAGCAGCCTGCTGCGTCATCCCACGAAGGACCTACACCACGCTGACCCGGAGGGCGTCGAGCTGTGGACGCCCTGCTTTTCCGAACGCGACGTGCATCCGCTTGAATCGGACCTCACCATCCAGCACTCAGGCGAACCCATCGGCGAACGGATAGTGGTGACCGGCCGGGTGGTCGACGGCGACGGACGGCCGGTGCGACGTCAACTCGTCGAGATCTGGCAGGCCAACGCCGGCGGTCGCTACATCCACAAGCGTGATCAGCACCCGTCCGCGATCGACCCCAACTTCACCGGCGTCGGCCGCTGCCTGACCGATGACGACGGAAGCTACCGCTTCACCACGATCAAGCCAGGGCCGTATCCGTGGAGGAACCACCGCAACGCTTGGCGCCCAGCCCACATCCACTTCTCGGTGTTCGGAACGGAATTCACGCAACGGCTGATCACCCAGATGTACTTCCCCGGCGACCCGTTGTTCGCGCTGGACCCGATCTATCAGTCGATCACCGACCGAAAGGCCCGAGACCGACTGATTGCCAACTACGACCACGACGTCACCACCCACGAATGGGCCACCGGATACCGGTGGGACATCATCCTCACCGGCGCGACGCGCACTCCGACCGAGGATCCCCACCGCGGAAGCGAACACTGATGAATACCCTGCTCACCGCCACCCCGGGGCAGACCGTCGGACCCTTTTTCGGTTACGCACTCCCGTTCGACCGGTGCGACCAGCTGGTTCCGGCCGGCTCACCGGGTGCCGTCCAGCTTTCCGGCTTGGTCCTCGATGGTGACGGCCAGCCTGTTCCCGACGCCCTACTTGAGATCTGGCAGGCAAACGCCGACGGCACCATCCCCACGTCCACCGGCTCGCTACACCGGGACGGCTGGACCTTCACTGGGTGGGGCCGCGCCGGCACCGACGATGGCGGACGGTACAACTTTTCCACCGTCATCCCAGGTCCCTGCGATCCCGGTGCGGCACCGTTCTTTCTGATCACCGTGTTCGCCCGCGGGCTGCTCAACCGGCTGTTCACCCGCGCCTACGTGCCCGGGGGGCAGCTGGCCGGCGATCCACTGCTGGCGTCCCTGCCGCCCGAGCGTCGCGACACGCTCATCGCCACCCGCGAGGGCGCCGGACTACGCTTCGACATCCAATTGCAGGACGCGCCAGGCAAACCCGAGACGGTCTTCCTGCGCTACGCGGGACACCAGCGATGACTGACCTCTTCTGGCCGGGCGACGACCTCGCAGGCGACCTGATGAGCGGCCCCGCATTCCTCGAGGCCATGGTGGCCGTGGAACGGGCGTGGCTGGACAGCCTCGTCGACGCCGGTATCGCACCGCAAGAGGCGCGTGCCAGCTTGGCAGACCTCATCGCCGACGCCGACACCGAGTCGATCGCCCGCCGCGCCGCCACCGACGGCAGCCCCGTCAGCGCTCTGGTCACGTTGTTGCGTGAGCGCTCAACGGCGGCGACAGCCCGCTGGTTACACCGCGGGCTAACCAGTCAGGACGTCGTCGACACAGCGCTCGTCATCTGCGCCCGTGATGTCCTCATGCGCATCGGCGACGAGTTCACCGTCCAAGTCCGGGCGCTGTCCGAGCTCGCTGAGAGGCACCGGAGCACACCAACACTCGCGCGTACCCTGACCCAGGCCGCCCTACCAAGCACCTTCGGCGCCAAGATGGCACGTTGGCTTACCGGCATACTGGACGCCGCCGAACCGCTGACCGGGCTGCTGCCCTCGCTGCCGGTGCAGGTCGGTGGCGCGGTGGGAACGCTGGCGGCGGCTACCGAATTGACCGGTTCGGTGGACGGCGCCATCGCGTTGAGCGACGCGCTCGCCGGCGCACTGCGGCTGGCGCCGGCTCCGCCCTGGCACACCACCCGCTCGGCGATCACCCGCATCGGGGATGCGTTGGTGAGCTGCTGCGACGCCTGGGGGCACATCGCCGCCGACATCGCGACCGGTAGCCGGCCCGAGGTCGGCGAGCTGGCCGAGGGGACTGGTGGCGGCTCATCGACGATGCCGCACAAGAACAATCCCGTCCGCTCTGTGTTGATCCGGCGCACCGCGCTCACCGCGGGCACCTTGGGCGCCACCCTGCACCTGGCCGCAGGAGCGAGTGTCGACGAGCGCTCCGACGGCGCGTGGCACGCCGAATGGGCCACACTGCGCACGCTCGCCCGCCACACCGTCGTGGCGGCCATCCAAGCCTCCGAACTGCTCTCCGGGTTGCAGGTGGACACGGCGCGGGCGGCCGCGAACCTGGCCGACGCGGGCGGGCTGCTCACCGAACAACGTGCAATGACCGAGTTGACCGGTAGCCCAGCACGGCCCGACTACACCGGTGCCGCCGATCGGCTGATCGATTCGACCTTGAGTCGGGCCCGCCGCTTCATCAAGTCTGCGTCATGACCATTCCGGCCTTGGCCACAATCGACTTCGGCGGACCCGACGGTGCGCCTGTCCTCGTGCTGGGGCCTTCACTGGGTACCTCGGCAGCCACGCTGTGGAGCGCTGCGGCTGGATGGCTGAGTGCGCACGCCCGCGTCGTCGGGTGGGACCTACCCGGTCACGGTCGAGGCGGTCCTGGCGAGCCCTTCACGATCGCCGAACTCGCGGTCGCCGTGCTGGCACTCGCCGACGACATGCACGCCGAGACCTTCCACTACGCCGGTGATTCGCTCGGTGGCTGTGTCGGTCTGCAGCTGATGCTCGACGCGCCGCAACGGGTGGACTCGGCGACCCTACTGGGCACCGGTGCGTTGATCGGCACCCCAGCTGGCTGGCTCGAGCGCGCCGCCACCGTCCGCGCCGAGGGCGTCGAAACCTTACTCTCGGGCGCGGCCCAGCGGTGGTTCGCGCCGGGCTTCGTCGACCGGCAACCAGGTGTCGGCGCGGCGCTGCTGGACACCCTCAGCCACACCGATCCGGAGTCCTATGCGCAGGCCTGCGAGGCCCTCGCGGCATTCGACGTCTCCGACCGATTGCGCGAGATCGTCACTCCCGTCCTGGCCGTGGCAGGCAGCGCCGACGTGCCCACACCGCCGGAGTCATTGCGGCGCATCGCCTCCGGTGTCCAGGACGGTGACCTCGTAGTGCTCGACGGTGTCGGCCACCTGGCACCCGCCGAAGCCCCGGACCGGGTCGCCGGCCTCATCGCAGAGCAGGTGGGTATTCCGCAGCCTGCGACTAGGACCGTCGAGGATGTGTGTCGCGCGGGAATGGCGATACGGCGCCAGGTGCTCGGCGACGGGCACGTCGACCGGGCAATCGCCGGTACCACCGACATGACCGCCGATTTCCAGCACCTGATCACCCAGTACGCCTGGGGAACCATCTGGACACGCCCAGGTCTAGACCTTCGCAGCCGCTCGATGATCACCCTGACGGCGCTGGTCGCGCGCGGGCACCGCGAGGAACTGGCGATGCACCTGCGAGCGGCCCGCCGGAACGGTTTGAGCAACGACGAGATCAAGGAGCTGCTGATGCAGACTGCCATCTACTGTGGCGTCCCCGACGCCAACTCCGCGTTTCGCATCGCCGCCGAGGTATTGCCGGAATTCGACGAGGACGAGCGGGCGTCGTCATGAGCCGCACCGCCGTCTGCGCCGCCGCCCACGAAGCCGTCGCCGGAATCGCTGACGGCGCCACAATTCTCGTCGGCGGATTCGGCATGGCGGGCATGCCCACCACACTCATCGATGCGATCATCGAACAGGGCGCCGCCGAGCTCACCATCGTCAGCAACAACGCGGGCAACGGCGACACCGGTCTGGCCGCGCTGCTGGCTGCCGGTCGGGTCGCGAAGGTCATTTGTTCCTTCCCCCGACAGGCCGATTCGTACGTGTTCGACAGGCTCTACCGGGACGGCATGGTCGACCTCGAAGTGGTCCCGCAGGGCAACCTGGCCGAGCGGATCAGAGCGGCAGGCGCGGGCATTGGCGCGTTCTTCTGCCCGACCGGTGTCGGCACCCCGCTCGCCTCGGGCAAGGAGATCCGCACGATCGACGGCCGCGACTACGTGCTGGAGTATCCGATCCGCGGCGACGTCGCACTCATCGCAGCACACCTGGCCGACCGGGCCGGAAACCTGTTGTACCGCAAGACTGCTCGCAACTTCGGTCCGGTCATGGCGACCGCCGCCACGCTGACCGTCGTTGAGGTCTCCCGCGTCGTCGAGACCGGAGGCATCGACCCCGAGACGGTCGTGACGCCGGGTATCTTCGTCGACCGCATCCTCGACCTGTCCTCGATTCCCGCCGCCCGCACCGAGGCCGCCTCGTGACGGGAACGCTCGATGCAAGGACACGGCGTCGTGTCGAGCATCTCGACCGTGGCCCGTTGGACCGCGGGGAGATCGCCGCGATGATCGCCCGCGACATCGCACCTGGGTCGTACGTCAATCTCGGCATCGGCCAGCCCACGATGGTCGCCGACTACCTCGACCCCGCCGCCGAGGTGGTGCTGCACACCGAGAACGGCATGCTCGGCATGGGAGGCGCCGCGACAGGAGACGCCATTGACCCGGATCTCACCAATGCAGGCAAGGTTCCGGTCACCGAAACCCCTGGGGCGTCCTACTTCCACCACGCCGACTCCTTCGCCATGATGCGCGGCGGCCATCTCGACGTGTGTGTGCTCGGGGCGTTTCAGGTCAGCGAGCGTGGAGACCTCGCCAACTGGCACACCGGAGCACCGGACGCCATTCCCGCGGTCGGGGGTGCGATGGATCTCGCCATCGGAGCGAAGCGCGTATTCGTGATGATGACGCTGTTCGGCAAGGACAGGACCGCGAAGTTGGTTCCGGAGTGCAGTTACCCGCTGACCGGGCTTCGGTGCGTCAGCCGGCTGTATACCGAGTACGCGATCTTCGACATCGACAACGCCGGAGACGGACGCGTGCGCGTACTCGAGACCTTCGCCATCAGTATCGCCGCGCTCGAGAAGCGCTTGCACATAGCTCTGTCGTGACCCTGGCGCTTGGGTCGCCGAAAAGTGACTCCATGCTCGCTCAGCGACGAAATTCCCAGAGGAGTGGATTGATGACCCTATCCCGTGACGAGCTAGCCGATTTCGCCGAAAGTATGGCGCGCGCAGGGGATCGCGACACCCAGCACGTGACCGAGGAGCACCTCGTCGTGAACTCCACCGAGGCACACTGGATCCAGACCGGAAGCCCATCAGAAATTGGATTGCTTCTGCGGATACCCGCCCGCTCCATTGAGTTCTTCCTGCAGAAGATCCCCGCCGGTGCGGGCAGTGACCTTCATCGACACGTACACGAGTCAGTTCACTTCGTGCGACATGGCTCGGGCTGGTCGGAGATTGGCGATCAACGCGTAACGTGGAGCGCAGGCGACTTCGTGTATACGCCGCCGTGGGTATGGCATCGCCACTATGCAGATGACCAACAGGACGTCGAGATGATAGTCATCGAGAACTCCCGCCTCCTGGCTGCCGTGGACGCAACCCAGAGGGAAACCAGGGGCAACGTTAGCTTCGCCGAGGCTTTCGGCGTCGGCGACACGTAAGCAGTGGAGAAATTGTCAAGGTAATCGCTTCGAAGGGCGCTTGACGACGGCGGTCAAACACACGGCGGCCGGTCAACCCATCCACGGCGCTAATGTCCAGCCGCCCTGCAACTTTCGTGGCCGCGGCGTCTCCCGGCGAAGCAGGCGGCCTGATCTGCACCCGTGTTGTCGGCCCACGGGTTGTGCGAGTAAAGCGCAAAGTGATCACGATGCGGTCACATGCGTTATTCGTCGAACCCTTCATCTGGGATAGCAAACGCCGCCCTGGCGTTGTCGTTGAGATTTGCAAATCCATCGATAACCACCCGGGCCACGCGGGTCTCATGGTCGACAATGCGGATCAGCCACGTGTGAAAGGCCGCACCGGTGAATTCTTCGCTGACCGGCGAAGGAGCTCTCCAGCGACGGAAGAAGAACTCGAGTCGTGTCGTCAGCTCGATGACATCCTCCTGCACCGGAACGTAGGAAAGTACTTGACGCAGTTCGAGGCGTTCGTCGAAAATCCCGTCCCGCTGCGTGAGATACAACCGCAGACCATTGAGTCCCTTCCATTGGTGGCCGCCGCGAAAGCCGATTTCGAAGTCGTCTGTGAGGACGGTTGCGAACATTTGCTCGGCCGGCGAGTGGCGCTGTTCTAAGCGCAGGTAGTCATCGATCGTCGAAACGAACGCCGGCAGGTCGGGGGTACTCGACACAGAACATCTCCTTTGCCAATGTAGTTAGACCAGCTTAGTAGCAAGCTCTGCGGCAGCTTCGCCGATGATGCCAGCTACTTTGCGGACATGTGATGGCCGTAACCGATAGCTCGGCGCTGATGCATTTAGTGCCAGCCTCACGTCGGGACCTCTTGCAGGTATGGCGACAGCAACGGATGCGACACCTTCTTCGCTTTCCTCCCTACTGGTCGCGAAACCGCTCTTTCGAGAAATAGTCAAATCCTGTGGATCGAGGGTCGTCAGGCGACCTCGGACACTGGGGTGTCGGGCGATGGTTCCGGGGTGATGTCGAC
>NZ_BEWG01000149.1 GCF_002723835.1 Mycobacterium sp. shizuoka-1
GCCTGGAACGCCGCCGCCAGCGCACTACCGCCGTCGCTCAAAGCGTTCAGCAGCGCCTGGAAACCGGTGAGCCCAGCCGCAATTCCGGCGCGGATGGTCGCACCCAACTCGCCGGTGAGGTTCGTCAGGGCGTTGGCGACGATCCCCAGGGTCGGGTTGATCGCGGCCAGTGCGCCGTTGAGTGCCGCCACGAACGCCGCCGGCGAGGGGAAGTTGGCCAGTGCGGCATTGAACGCCGCAGCCAGCGTCGCACCACCGGAGACCAGCGCGTCGACGAAGCCCTGCAACCCGTCCACGCCCAAGCTCAGCGCGGCCTGCAAGGCCAGCCCGAGATTGACGTCGATATTGCCGAACGCCTCGATCAGCGCGTTGAAGAACGCCGCCGGGTTGGGGAACGCCGCCAACGCCGCCTGGAACGCCGCCGCCAGCGCACTACCGCCGTCGCTCAAAGCGTTCAGCAGCGCCTGGAAACCGGTGAGCCCAGCCGCGATTCCGGCCTGGATGGTCGCGTTCAGCTGGCCGGTGAAGGTCGTGAACGCGTCGGCCAGGATCCCCAGCGTCGGGTTGACCGCGGCCAGCGCGCCGACCAGTGCGTCCACGAACGCCTGCGGGCTCGGGAAGTTGGCCAGTGCGGCATTGAACGCCGCGGCCAGCGTCGCACCACCGGAGACCAGCGCGTCGACGAAGCCCTGCAACCCGTCCACGCCCAGGCTCAGCGCGGCCTGCAGAGCCAGCCCGAGATTGACGTCGATATTGCCGAACGCCTCGATCAGCGCGTTGAAGAACGCCGCCGGGTTCGGGAACGCCGCCAACGCCGCCTGGAACGCCGCCGCCAGCGCACTACCGCCGTCGGCAAGGGCGTTGAGGACCGCCTGGAAACCGGTGAGCCCAGCCGCGATTCCAGCGCGGATCGTGGCGCCGAGTTCCCCGGTGAAGTTGGTGAAGGCAGTGGCCAGCACCCCGAGGGCGGGATTGATCGCCGCGAGTGCGCCGTTGAGTGCCGCCACGAAGGCCGCTGGCGAGGGGAAGTTGGCCAGTGCGGCATTGAACGCCGCGGCCAGCGTCGCACCACCGGAGACCAGTGCGTCGACGAAGCCCTGCAGCCCCTCGACGCTCAGGCTCAGTGCGGCCTGCAGGGCCAGCCCGAGGTTGACGTCGATGTTGCCGAACGCCTGGATCAGCGCGTTGAAGAACGCCGCCGGGTTCGGGAACGCCGCCAACGCCGCCTGGAAGGCGGCCGCCAGCGCACTACCGCCGTCGCTCAAAGCGTTGAGCACCGCCTGGAAACCGGTGAGCCCAGCCGCAATTCCGGCCTGGATGGTTGCGTTCAGCTGGCCGGTGAAGGTCGTGAGGGCGTCGGCCAGGATGCCCAGGGTCGGGTTGACCGCGGCCAGCGCGCCGACCAGTGCGTCCACGAACGCCGCCGGGCTCGGGAAGTTGGCCAGTGCGGCATTGAACGCCGCAGCCAGGGCCGCTCCACCCGCGATCAGAGCGTTGGCCAGATCGGCGGCGCCCTGGATGCTCACGTCGAGCGCCGCCTGCAAGGCCAGACCGAGGTTGACGTCGATATTGCCGAACGCTTGGATCAGGGCGCTGACGAACGCCTGCGGGTTCGGGAACGCTGCCACGGCGTTGTCGACCGCCTGGGCCAGGGCGCTACCACCATTGAGCAGACCGTCCACCACCGACTGCAGGGCGGTGTTGCCGGAACCGATGCCGGCGATCAGCGCCGCCTGTAGTGCGTCGCCGAGCTGAGTGATCGCGGTGTCGGCAGCGCCGTTGAGCGCATTGAGGCCGCCACGTACTCCGTTCCAGCCATCGTTGATCGCCTGGATCACGTCGGAGAGCGAGGACAGCGACACGTCAGCAAGGGCCGACAGGGCCCGGTCTTGTGCGAGGTGCAGGTTTGGCGGTGTCACCTGAATGGGTGCCAGCGCGATCGCACTCGCGCCGAATACTGCCACCCCCGCGGTCAAATATGACCGAACAGCAACGTCCATGACTATCCCTTCAAAATGGCTGTGCCCCCGACAGGCGCGAACTTACCTGAGAAGAACCTAAGTAGCCAAGTGGTTGCTCTGAGATTTTCTTAGTTGCTGCGCCATTCCCAGGGTCGAATTAATTGACGTTAGCTGAATGTTAATTAACCACATTTATTTGACGCGCTTGATGATTTATCGACAGCAAAGAATCAATCGTCTGCTGGGGGTTCGGCGTCCGGTCGCCGGCCAGAACCGGCCGCACGACCCGGGCAGCCGCCTCCCCGCCGAGCTCACGAGGAGTTACCCGTGAGACGGGTGTGACGCGCATGTCCCGGCGGTCGCCGGGGCCGCCGGCACTGGTTCCGATGCGCTCGGCCGTGCTGCAGCAATAGAACTCTGGGCAATGACGCGGTCCCGCCGGCTTCGCTATCAGCGGCGGTCTGCGCGCACGGTGACGGGAAAAATTCACAGAGACTCACAGCGGCGACACGCCGGGAGGGCGCCGCCGGCGGCCACACCGGGCCGGCGGACCCCCCGGGCGACCACCGGCAGCAGACGTTTGCAGAAACCGGTTTGAACCGCGACGAGGACGGGAACAGAGCGATCACCGCATTCGACCAGCGGGAGCATCAGACCAGCGCCGAACTCACAGCGTCGCCAGCAGTGCCAGCGGAATTGGTATTGCCTGGGTACCGATCAATTGGAGTTCGCTACACGGATTGCTACAGCCCCGCTATTGGCAGATATGTGTGTTAACTGTGAAGGTGCAATTTTGGATCGCGACGCGCCATACCCTAGAAAACCCTGAGAGCATGCACCGGGACCGCTGAATGCCCTCAGCAAACAGGACCGCCATGTGCCGCAGCGCGGCCTTCGGGATTACTTCCCGCGCGGTAGGCCCAGCACCTGCTGGGCGATGATGTTGCGCTGGATCTCCGAGGTGCCGCCGGCAATGGTTCCGGAGAAGCTGCGGGCATGACGCTCGAACCAACTGGCGAAGTAGTGATCCAGGTTCATGTGGGCGTACGGTCCGGTGCTGGACGGATGTACCAACCCGTCCGGACCGGCCGCGGCGAGCGCGTACTCGGACGCCCGCAGCTCAGCCTCGGAGCCGAACAGTTTGACCACGGACACCGACGCCACATCGGATTCGCCGCGCGCAGCCTTGGCCAGCCCGGAAGACCCCATCAAGCGCAGCGCCTGATAGTCCATGATCATCGACGCGTACTGGTCTTTCTCCAGTGGCGTCCGCGGGCGGAAGTCACCGATGATGTTGGCGATGCGATCGGCGAAACCCAGCCACATCATCGTTCGCTCGTGACCCAACGATCCGTTGGCCACTGCCCAACCACCGCCCGGCGGGCCGACCAGATTCTGCGCCGGCACGCGCACATCGGTGAAAAACACCTCGTTGAAATCCGTGTCGTCGATCCCGCAGATCGATGCGAAGGGGCGGCACACCACACCCGGCAGATCGGTCGGGATGATCAACGCGCTGATGCCCTTGTGCTTGGGGGCATCCGGGTCGGTCCGGACGAAGGTCAGCAGGAAATCGGCATCGTGAGCACCCGAGGTCCATACCTTCTGGCCGTTGACCACGAAATGCTCACCGTCGAGGACGGCGCGGGTCCGCAGAGACGCCAGGTCCGATCCCGCGCTCGGCTCGCTCATGCCCAGCGACGCCGTCTTCTCCCCCTTGAGCACAGGCACTGCCCATTGGTGCTTCTGCTCGTCGGATCCGAACGAGATCAACGATGCCGCAACGATGTTGACGCCCTGCGGGTTGAAGCTGTGATAGATCCGCCGCCGACACAGCTCTTCGAGGTGGACAAACTGCTGCAGGATCGACGCATTGCGGCCGCCGAACTCGGGCGGCTGAGCGGGCAGCAACCAGCCGTTGTCGAACAGCAGGCGTTGCCAGCGCCGAGCCCACGCCGGCATGTGCGACACCGACCGTGGCCGCTCCGAGGTCTCGGCCTCGGCGGGCAGGTTGGCGTCGAGGAACGCACTGAACTCGGCGCGGAACGACTCGACGTCGGGCTCGAATGACAGTTGCATCTACAGTTCTCCATACTCGTCGGCGATCACCGCTCGATGCTCGGCAGCGCCGCCTAGCATCAGCTCGCCGGCCTTGGCGCGCTTGAGCGCGAATTGGACGTCGTTCTCCCAGGTGAAGCCCATTGCGCCGAACAGCTGCAGGCCGTGCCGGAAGACCACCGACTGACAGTCGCCGGCCGCGGCCTTCGCCATCGATGCGGCCAACCGCCGGCGGGGATCGTCGGCGCTGATCGTCAAGGCGGCGAAATACGCCAGGGCGCGGGCGCGTTCGATCGCGACGTGCATGTCGACGGCCTTGTGCTGGACCGCCTGAAATGACCCGATCGGCACCCCGAATTGGTGCCGGTCCCGGACGTGCTGCAATGCCAGATCGAGCACGCGCTGGCACGCCCCGACGGTCGTGATCGCCAGCCCGGTCAGCGCGACGTGGCGGGCCCGCTCGGCATCGGCAGGCACCCGCGCCTCCTCGGACACCTGCACGCCGGGCAGGGCCACGTCCGCGACGTGGAGCACCGGATCGAACACCGGTACCGGCGTCACGGTGGCGGCGGTCGCGTCGACCAGGAACACGCCGCCGTCGGTGACCACCGCGAGCCGCTGCGCCCGATCGGCGTCGAGTACGTACCGGGAGGTCCCCGACAGCACCCATCCGTCGGCGGTGCGATGCGCGGTGATGCCGTCGAAGAGCGCGGTGCCCGGGAGTCGGGGGTCGTAGCGATCGGCGGCGAGCGGCGCGAATTGGGTGAGGGTGGCCAGAAACGGCGTTGGATCGGTCGCGCGCCCGAACTCTTCGAGCACGATCGCCAGTTCGACCGCGTTGTCGGGGTCGGCCAGCTCGGTCCAGCCCGCCTCGACGTAGGACGCCCAGAGCGGTCCCGGGTCGATCCCGTTCTCAGCGATCCCGCGGATCAGCGAGGCGGGGCACTGCTTGGCCAGCGCATCGCGCACGGTGTCTTGCCACAACCGCTGATCAGCGTCGAATTCCAACAGCACCCACTGCCTCCTGCCCGATGGGACCACCGCACTGGAAATCAGATTCTCAGTTTGTGAGCCACAGGTTCTCCCAAGACGGTATCGCACTCTACCGGCTGATTTGCTTGCTGCCCACGGCCCGGTGAGGCAAAGTGGTAACGGGGTTCTACTCTCGATAGTGAGAATACTATTCTTGCGCTCGAAGAACTTCGGTTCACACGAACGATCACCGGAAGGTGGGTGTGGTGATAGAGCACCGCGACGGGACGACGACGCCCGTGATCGACGCGAGCGTGCACATCTTCTTCGGGTCGACGCCCGAGTTGCGCACGGTGATGCGCGAGCCGTTCAAGAGCCGGGGCTTCCCCGACTATGAGATGGACTGGTACGGCGCCCCGGGCGGCGAGTACGTCAAGGGGTCGCGCGGCCCGGACGGCCAGTACCCTGGATCCGATCCGGCCATCGTCGCCGCGCACCTGTTCGGCGAGCGCGGTGTGGACGTGGCGGTCCTGCACCCCATGGGCCGCGGGATCATGCCCGACCGGCATCTGGGCACCGCGATCCTGGCCGCCCACAACGAGATGCTGGTGTCACGTTGGTTGGAGCACCCCGAATTCGGTGACCGCTTCCGCGGCACCATCCGGGTGAACCCTGACGACATCCGCGGCGCGCTGCGCGAGATCGAGAAGTACGCCCAGCACCCCCGGGTCGTTCAGATCGGCATTCCACTGCAATCTCGCGAGCTGTACGGCAAGCCGCAGTTCTGGGAGCTGTGGGAGGCGGCCGTCGACGCCGGCCTACCAGTGGCCACCCACATCGAGCCGGGCGAAGGCATCGCGTTCCCGCCGACTCCGTCGGGACACACTCGAACATTCGAGCAGTACCTCGGCTTCATGTCGCTGAACTACGTCTATCACCTGCTCAACATGATCGCCGAAGGGGTGTTCGAGCGGATGCCGGACCTGAAGTTCGTGTGGGCCGACGGCGCGGGCGATCTGCTCACGCCGTTCATCTGGCGGATGGATTGTTTCGGGCGGCCGCACCTCGAACAGACGCCGTGGGCGCCGAAGATGCCCAGTGATTACCTGCCCGGCCACGTCTACTTCATCCACAACAGCCTCGACGGGCCGGGGGATGCCGATTTCGCCGACGAATGGCTGGCGTTCACCGGCAAGGAGGACATGCTGATGTTCGGCTCCAGCTATCCGCACTGGCACTGCGGCGACGTGCACGCGTTACCCGCCGCGTGGACGGCCGAACAACGCGAAAAGGTGTGCTGGCGCAACGCCGCCCAGCTCTACGGCATAGACATCCCAGCCGGCGTGACCGCCCACTAGATCCGAGCCAAGGAGACGATGATGACGCTGACCCAGATCCAGGACCGGGTCGCTCCGACCGAGCGGATCCCGGTGCGCTGCGTGGACTCAGATGTCCATCCGGTCCCGCGCCGGGGCGTGCTGGCCGAGTACATCCCCGAGCCCTGGCGCAGCAAGTACTTCATGAATCACCGGGTCGGCGAGCTCATCTACTACGACGCGCCCGACTACGCCCACGCCTACGCGATGCGCGTGGACACCTTCCCGGATGACGGCGAATTCGCCTGCACCGACCCGGATCTGGCGTTCCGGCAGGCGATCATGGAGGCCGGCGCGGACATCGCGGTACTCGAGCCCACGCACGGCGCCTGCCGGCTACCCGAGGCCACCGCCGCGATCTCCTACGCACACAACACCTGGCAGGCCGAGAACTGGTTGGACAGCAAGAACAACTGGCACGAACGCTGGCGCGGCTCGATCTGCGTGGCCATCGAGGACCCCGACGGCGCCGCCCGCGAAATCGAGAAGTGGGCCGGCCACCCCTACATGGTGCAGACCCTGATCAAGGCCGAACCCCGACCGTCGTGGGGCGACCCACGCTACGACCCGATCTGGGCTGCCGCCACCAAACACGACATCACGGTCAGCTGCCACCTGTCCCGGGGCGTCTACGAGACCTTGCCGATCCCACCGGTGGGCTTCCCCAGCTACAACCATGACTTCATGGTCAGCTACTCACTCACCGCCGCCAACCAGGTGATGAGCCTGATCTTCGACGGGGTGTTCGACCGCTACCCCACCCTGCGGATCGTCTTCGTCGAGCACGCGTTCAACTGGATCCTGCCGCTGATGTGGCGCATGGACGCCATCTACGAAGCGCGCAAATCGTGGGTGGACATCACCCGTAAGCCCAGCGAGTACGTCAAGGACCACATCAAATTCACCACCCAGCCACTGGACTATCCCGAAGACAAGACCGAACTGCTGCGGGCCTTCGAGTGGATGGAATGCGAAAAGATCCTGCTGTTCTCCAGCGACTACCCGCACTGGACCTATGACGACCCGCGCTGGCTGGTCAAACACCTACCCGAACATGCCAGGGAGGCAGTCATGTTCCGCAACGGCATCGCGACCTACAAGCTCCCCGACACGGTTCCGGCCATCGAAGGCCAGATGCGGGTCTTCTGAGCACATGACGCACTCTGACAAGCAGCCCCGCCTCGCCCAGGGCCGGGAGCACGTGGTCGCCACCGTCGACGAGATCCCACCCGGCACTCACAAATTGGTGCCGATCGGTCGGCACGGCGTCGGGGTGTACAACGTCAATGGCACGTTCTATGCCATCGCGAACTACTGCCCGCACGAGGGCGGACCGCTGTGCTCGGGGCGGCCACGCGGCCGCAACATCGTCGACGAGAGCGTCCCCGGCGACGCGGTCATGGTGCGGGACATGGAGTTCATCTACTGCCCGTGGCATCAATGGGGGTTCGAGTTGGCAACCGGCACCACCGCGGTCAAGCCGGAGTGGAGCATCCGGACCTACCCGGTACGCGTGGTGGGCGACGACGTTCTCGTGATGGCATGAGCGGACCGGTACTGCGCGATGGCGAAGAGGTCATCGAGATCAACGGGGGCAACGTCGTCTACGAAATCCTGGGTGAATCAGGCGATTTCATCGCCCTGACCCCCGGTGGGCGCTACTCCAAGGACATCGACGGGCTGCGACCCCTGGCCGAGGAGTTGGTCAAGGGCGGACACCGGGTGCTGTTGTGGGACCGTCCCAACTGCGGAAAGTCCGACCTGCAGTTCTACGGTCAGAGCGAGTCCCACATGCGCGCCGAGACGTTGCACCGACTGATCACCGGCCTCGGTATCGGTCCGTGCGTGATCGCCGGTGGCTCGGGCGGCGCCCGGGACTCCATCCTCACCGCCATCCTCTATCCCGACATCGTCACCAAACTGGTGACCTGGAACATCGTCGGCGGCGTCTACGGCAGCTTCGTACTGGGGTCCTACTATCTGGTGCCCAGCATCCTGGCTGTCCGCGGCCTTGGCATCAAAGGCCTTCTGCACGTGGACGAATGGAAAGAGCGCATTGCCGAGAACCCGGCGAACTCCGACCGGATCATGGCTCTGGACACCGACGAGTTCCTCAGGGTCATGCTGCGCTGGCTCAACGCGTTCGTCCCCAAGCCCGGCCAGGCGATCCCCGGGGTGGACGACGAGCTGTTCGGCGACATCAAGGTGCCCACCCTGATCATCCGCGGCGGCGAGAACGACTGGGACCATCCCAAGCGCACCTCGCTGGAGGTCAACTGCCTCATCAAGGGTTCAACGCTGATCGATCCGCCGTGGCCGGAGGACGCCTGGGAGCGGGCCGGCGAAGACCGCGCGTCGGGGAAGGTCAAGCGATTCAACATGTTCGACACCTGGGTGCAGGCCGCCCCGGCGATCCTGGACTTTCTGGGCCGATGAGCAGCCGGTGCCATTCAGACCGTGCGGATGTGAACCTCGCAGTTCGTCGAGGCCTCCAGCGCCGTGTGCACCCGGCTCTCCGGGATACGAGCCATGTCGTCCTTGCGCAACGTCACCGCAATGATGTCGTAGCCGTTCTCACCCGGCGTCCGGTCGATCTGCCCGTGCAGCCCGAAACCGGCCAGCACCCCGTGGGCGTCCTCGTCGGTGCCACGACTGACGTAGGTCATCACCCCGATGACCGGTTGCGTGCCGAATGCCTTGGCGCACAGGTCGAGCGCTACCCGCTTGAGTTCGTCGGAATCAGTGACGCCCCGGTTGCCGATCAGCAACTCGGCTTCCCGGCGACCACGGGGCATCGCAGCCAGGTTGTTGTCGACCACGGCCACACCGTCGTGGTCGGCAAGTGTCCGCAGCGCCACGACCCCCTCGGCGAGTTGCGCCGGCGTCAGCTCACCGTGCGGGTCGACGTCGACCCGAACCACAGCCGTTCTCATGCGACTCAGCCTAGCGACCGCCTGCCGAACGCCCGATCCCCACGAGGTGACCGATGAACGCGACAGCACCCCCCGGCACGGCGTTGCGGGTCGCCGCCGCACCCGGATGCGTACCCCGGTTGTTGCGTTTACCCGCCGCGGCCGAGAACCACAGCGCCTACCTGGCGGCCGGTGGTTACGGCTTGCTGGACAACGCCGAGTCACTGCTCGCCGACGTCGAGAGTTCCGGTGTCCTGGGCCGTGGCGGTGCCGCGTTCCCGCTGGCCGTCAAGCTGCGTACGGTGCGTGCGGCACACACCCGGGGCCACGAGACGGTCGTCGTGGCAAACGGCGAGGAGGGCGAGCCCGCGTCGGTCAAAGACCGCTGGCTGCTGCGCCATCGCCCGCATCTCGTCCTCGACGGCGTGCGATTGGCGGCGCGACTCGTCGGCGCGCAACGCGCGTACGTCTATGTGTCGGACCAGGACGCGGCACGGATCGTCGACGCCGCGCTGGCCGAAGTCGGCTTCGATACGTTTGGCGGGCTGGCTGTTTCGATCGTGACCGTGGCACCTGGTTATGTGGCCGGTGAGGAGACGGCGGCGGTGCGGGCCATCAACGGCGGCCCCGCCAAGCCGACCGACAAGCCGCCGCGCCCCTTCCAGCACGGCGTGGCCGGGCACCCCACGCTGGTGAGCAACGTCGAGACCCTGGCCAACCTGCCCTACCTGCAGCGCCACGGCGCGGTGGCCTTCCGGTCGGCCGGCACCGCGGCGTCGCCGGGAACATTCCTGGCCACGGTCACCGGCGCGGGACGCCCACCGGCCCTCTACGAAATACCCCACGGTATGCCGTTCACCGATTTGCTTGCACTGCATGGTGTTTCCCCAGACAAGGTCCAGGGCGCCTTGATGGGTGGATATTTTGCCGGGTTGCTCAACCGCGGCGTGCTCGACACCACGCTGGACCACGAGACATTCCGCCAACTGGGCTGCGGTCTCGGTTGCGGTGCGATCGCGATCCTGACCGACGACTGCCCGGTGGCGGTCGCCGCGGCGGTGCTGGCCTACTTCGACAGGGAGAACGCCGGACAGTGCGGGTCGTGCTTCAACGGGACGGCGGCGATGGCGGCGGCCGCGGGGGCACTGCGCGACGGCGTGGCAATCGCCGACGATATCGCCCGGCTGCGCCGCTGGTCGGTGGTCCTTCGCGGCCGGGGCGCCTGTGCCACGCTCGACGGCGCAGCCAATGTCGCGGCCAGCCTGCTGGCGCACTTCCCGCATGTGGTCGAGCAGCACCTGGCGGGTGCGTGCGATCCCTGCCGGTCGGCGACCTTCAGCGCGCAACGACCCTACGAGGTGGAGGCGGTGACGCAGCCATGACCGGCGAGATGCGCATCCGGTTGGACCGCACGATCTGCGACGGGTTCGGTGTCTGCGCCAAACATGCGCCCAAACACTTCTCCCTCGACGACTGGGGGTACGCGTCCCTGATCGGTGACGGCTCGGTCGAGGCCACCGACCGCGACGACGTCCTGCGTGCGCTGTTCGATTGCCCGGTGCACGCGATCATCGAGATCACCGACGAGTCCGACGGGCAGACCCCACCCGGCCCGGCGTCACCGGACACTGACGAGGCTCCGGTCTTCGAGGCCCGCTGGGGCTTCGCCCAGTGAGGGCCGGGGGTTGCCGCGCTCCCCTGCCACAGGTGACCGCCGAGAACGAGTTCTTCTGGACAGCCGGTTCCGACGGCCGGTTGCGCATTCAAGAGTGCCGCGGGTGCACGGCGCTGATCCACCCGCCGCAGCCGGTGTGCCGGTACTGTGGCGGCCACGACCTCGCTGCGCGACAGGTCAGCGGCCTGGCCGTGCTCTCGGCGTTCACTGTCAACGCGCGGTTCAGCATTCCGGGATTGCCGGCCCCCTACATCGTCGCCCAGGTGGCGATCCAGGAGGATCCGCGAGTCCGGTTGACCACCAACATCGTTGACGCCGAACCCGACGATCTGCAGCTGGGACAGCTGGTCGAGGTCGTCTTCGAGCGCAATGACGACGTCTATCTGCCGTTGTTCCGTCCGGTGGCACCCGCCCAGTTCGGCGAGCTACCCGCCGATGAGATCGCCCCGGCGGACTTCGCCACCCACATCCGGCCACCGCTGACGACGGCCAAGTTCGAGGACCGCTCGGCGATCACGGGTATCGGCGCATCGCGGTTGGGTCGCCGGCTGATGGTCAACCCGCTGGCGCTGACCATCGAAGCGTGCGAGGCGGCGGTCGCCGACGCGGGGCTGACCTTCGCCGACATCGACGGTCTTTCCACCTACCCCGGACTCGACATCGCCGGCATGGGCGAGGGCGGGGTGACCGTCCTGGAAGGCGCGCTGGGCCTGCGCCCCACGTGGATCAACGGGGGCATGGACACCTTCGGGCCCGGCGGTTCGGTCATCGCGGCCATGATGGCCGTCGCCACCGGGCTGGCCCGGCACGTCCTGTGCTTTCGCACACTCTGGGAGTCGACCTTTCAGGAGCTGCTCAAGCAGGGAAAGATGGCCCCGCCCGGCGGGCTGCGCACCACCAGCTGGCAGATGCCGTTCGGCGCGACCTCGGCCGCACACACTTTGGCGCTCAACGCCCAACGCCATTTCGCGCGCTATGGCACCACCCGCGAAACACTGGGGTGGATCGCACTCAATCAGCGGGCCAACGCCGCACGCAATCCCACCGCCATCTATCGTGACCCGATGTCGATGGACGATTACCTGTCGGCTCGTCCGATCACCACGCCGTTCGGGCTCTACGACTGCGACGTGCCCTGTGACGGTGCCGTCGCGGTGATCGTCTCAGCGGTGGAGACGGCACGGGACATGGCCAAGCCGCCGGTGTTGTTCGAGGCGGTCGGCACCCAGATCGTCGAGCGCACCGACTGGGACCAGACCACACTGACCCACGAGCCGCAGGTGCTGGGCCAGTCCGCACACCTGTGGACCCGAACGTCGTTGCGGCCCAGCGATGTCGACGTCGCCGAACTGTACGACGGGTTCACCTTCAATTGTCTGTCGTGGATCGAAGCGCTCGGGTTCTGCGGCATCGGCGAGGCCAAGGATTTCCTGGACGGCGGCACCAACATCGCCCTCCACGGCATCCTGCCGCTGAACACCCACGGCGGGCAGCTCTCCCACGGCCGCACCCACGGCATGGGACTGATCCACGAGGCCGTCAGCCAGTTGCGCGGTGAGGCCGGCGACCGCCAGGTCCGCGACGCCAAGGTCGCGGTGGCCAGCAGCGGCGGGCTGACACCCAGCGGCGTGCTCCTGATGCGGGTCGACGAGTGAGCGACTCTCCCGCGCCGACCCGCCGGGTGGTCGCCGCCGACGGAATCCCGATGTCCGGCTTGTTCGCGCCGGCCGCCCAGCCTCGGGCCGTCCTCGTCGCGCTGCACGGCGGGGCCTCCTCCGCGGGGTATTTCGACTGCCCGGGACATCCCGAGCTGTCGCTCTTGCGTGCCGCCGCCGCAGCCGGTTTCAGTGCGGTGGCGCTGGACCGGCCCGGCTACGGCGCTTCGGCCCCCTACGCCGAGGAGATGTGGGAGCCGCAGCGCCGGGTCGAGCTGGCCTACGCGGCCGTCGACGCGATGCTCGGCCGGCGCGACCGCGGCGCCGGGGTGTTCATCATGGCGCATTCCAACGGCTGCGAGCTGGCGTTGCGCATGGCCGTCGCCGAGCGCGGGCGGGACTTGCTCGGTCTCGAACTGGCGGGTACCGGATTACGCCAATACCCCGCCGCCGCAGCGATTCTCCAGCGGGCAACACCCACTCACCGGCCGGCGGGCATTCGTGAGCTGATCTGGGCACCCGAGGAGCTCTATCCCGCCGACGTGGTCAACGCCGTCGGTTCGGCGGGCTCGCCGCCGCAAGAGGCCCAGCTGTCGGCCACCTGGGCCGATCGCGACTTCGCGGCGCTGGCCGGCCACGTCGTTGCCCCGGTGCGATTCACCGCGGCAGAGCATGAGCGGGTGTGGGATTCGACACCGGAGGCGCTGGCCGACATCGCCGCATTGTTCACCATGTCACCCGACGTCCAGATCCACCATGAAGGTGGCGCCGGGCACAATCTGAGCCTGGGTATAACTGCGGCGCAATACCATTCGGGCGTGCTGTCGTTCGCGAACCAATGCGTCGCCGCCGATGAGAACAAGGAGGCCGGCTGATGCGCGTCGGATTCATCGGGCTGGGCAGCCAGGGCGCGCCGATGGCACGCCGGATCGTCGAAGGCGGCTACCCCACCACACTGTGGGCCCGGCGGCCGGCCTCGCTGGAACCGTTTGCCGACACGGGGGCCACCGTCGCGGCCACGCCTGCGGAGCTCGCGCGCAGCAGTGACCTGGTCTGCTTGTGCGTGGTCGGCGACTCCGACGTGCTCGAGGTGGCCACCGGCGATGACGGCGTGCTGGCCGGCCTCGCGCCCGGCGGCATCATCGCGGTGCACGCCACCGTGCATCCGGACACCTGCCGGCAGCTCGCCGAAACAGCAGCCGCCCAGGGGGTCTCCGTCGTGGACGCGCCCGTCAGCGGGGGTGGCCCGGCAGCCGAGCAGGGAACGCTTCTGGTGATGATCGGCGGTGACGACGACACGGTGGCAGCGGTGCGCCCGGTGTTCGCCACCTACGCCGATCCGATAGTCCACCTGGGCGGGGTGGGCGCCGGGCAGGTCACCAAATTGCTGAACAATCTGCTGTTCACCGCCAATATCGCCACCGCCAAGACCGCGCTCGACCTCGGCGCGGCACTGGGCGTGGCACCGGAGAATCTGTCCGAGGTGATCACCCGCGGCTCGGCGAACAGCTTCGCGCTGGTCAGCGTGGCCCGATTCGGCGGCAGCCTCGACATCCTCAAGCAGGTCGCGGCGGGACTTCTGCACAAGGATGTGAGCCTGATCGCCGGTATCGCCGAGCAGGCGGGCGCCCAGCCCGGCGCCGTCCTCGATGCCGCCGACGCGGCGCTGAGGTTGATGGACAACCCGCGATGAAGATCGGCTTCGTCGGTGCCGGCCGGATGGGCGCACCGATGGCGCGCCGCCTGGCCGACGCCGGCCACGAGATCAAGGTTTTGGGCCGAACACCTGAAAAGCGCCGTGCGGCGGAGGAATTGGGAACAACGGCGGTCGCAACCCTCGCGGAGCTGACCGACGCGGCCGAGGCCGTCGTGATCTGCGTGTTCACCGACGAGCAGGTCCGCCAGGTATGCCTGACCGACGGCCTGCTGGCAGGCATGCGCCCGGGCTCGGTGCTCGTCGTGCACACGACGGGAAGCCCGCGCACCGCCGAGGCCGTCGCCGAACAGGCCGCCCACCGCGGCATCGACGTGATCGACGCGCCGGTGAGCGGCGGACCACACGACATCGCCGCAGGAACGGTGACGATATTCGTCGGCGGCGGCGAGGAGGCCGTGCGGCGGGCGCACCCGGTGCTGTCCAGCTACGGCGATCCGGTGTTGCACGTCGGTCCGCTCGGCTACGGCCAGCGGGTGAAGCTGGTCAACAACACGCTGTTCGCGGCGCAGATCGGGATCGTGGCCGAAGCGGTGGCCCTGGCGGACCGGCTCGGCGTGGACGAGACCACCCTGCTGAGCGCCGTCGTCCACGGCAGCGGCACCAGCCGGGCACTGGGTTCCATCGCCCGAGTCGGCTCGGTCGTCGGATTCAACGATGCCGTCGGGGAATTCATCGGTAAGGATGTCGCCGCGATCCGGGCGGCGCTGGCCGATCTGGACAGTGACCTCGGGCTGCTCGGCGAGGTGGTCGACGCTGGTCAGACGACGACGAAACCCCGCTGATTCAGCCGTTTTCCGCTCTCCCGAAAGCCCCACTGTTAGCGTTACAATCAACCAGCCTTCCGTAACGCTTCTGGCCCAGCTCTCGCCTCGGAGGAGAACGCAATGACCCAGGCCGAACTCGTCTTCGATCCGTTCTCGGATGAGTACTTCAACGATCCGTTCGACATCTACCGCCGGATGCGCGACGAGGCGCCGCTCTACTACGACAAGGAGCGCGACTTCTACGCCCTGACCCGGCACGAAGACGTGGCGAACGCCATGAAGGACCACGAGACGTACTCCTCGACCCGGGGGTGCGACCTGGCGATGGTGCAAGCGCCCGAGCCACCGCCGAAGTCGATCATCTTCATGGACCCGCCCGAACACCGGCACATGCGCAGCCTGCTCAACAAGGCGTTCACACCGCGCACGATCCAGGCCCAGCGCGACACCGTGGTCGAGCAGATCGACCGGTTCCTGTCCGCGGTCGACCCCGACGACTTCGACGTGGTCCAGGATTTCTCCGGCCCCTTCCCGGTCGAGGTGATCACCCGGATGGCCGGCGTCCCGGAGGAATACCGCCAGCAGGTCCGGCACTGGATCGACACCTCGCTGCATCGCGAGCCCGGTCAGATCGGGGTCGGCGAGGCCGGCATGCAGGCCAATATCGAGACCGCGATGTTCTACTACAACCTGGTGCAGGAACGGCGGGCCGACCCGCGCGACGACATGATCAGCAAGCTGATCGCCGCCGAGATCCCGGACGACGACGGTAATCTGCGCAAGCTGGACGATATCGAGATCTGCGGCTTCGCAACGCTTCTGGGTGGCGCGGGAGCCGAGACGGTGACCAAGCTGCTGGGCACCGCGGTGGTCAACTTCGCCCGCTTCCCCGACCAGTGGCAGAAGCTCCTCGACGACCGCAGCAAGATTCCGGCCGCGGTGGAGGAGATTCTGCGCTACGAGGGCCCGGTGCAGTACAACGTCCGCTACACGCTCAAAGAGGCGCACCTGCACGGCAAGACCATCCCCGCGGGAAAGCCGGTGTTCCTGATCGGCGCGGCGGCCAACCGCGATCCGCGGGCGTTCACCGACGCCGAGACGTTCGACATCGACCGCGACCGCACCGAGGCGCAGAACCTCGGCCTCGGGTACGGCATCCACAGCTGCCTGGGGGCGGCGCTGGCCCGCATGGAGAGCGCGATCGCACTGGAGCGGCTGCTGGACTTCATGCCCCGCTACGAAGTGCAGTGGGATCGATTGAGCAGAGTGCACATGCAGAACGTGGCGGGTTGGCACACTGTTCCGGTGAAGGTGCTGCGATGAAGATCGAAGTGGATTTCGGCCTGTGTGAGGCCAATGCGATCTGCATGGGGATCATCCCGGAGGTGTTCCAGGTCGACGACCAGGACTACCTGCATGTCCTCAGTGACGAGGTGACCCCGGAGAACGAGGCGCAGATCCGCGATGCGGTGCGCCAGTGCCCCCGGCAGGCCATCTCGATCACGGAGTAGCATCCGCCGGGGCCGGCGTCAGCCGGCCGGGATCAGGTCCGCGCCGATCGGCGGGCAGCTCATGACGCCACTGCGGAAGGTCTCCACCGGCGCCACCGGGAGATCGCCGACCGCCGCGGCAGCCAAGGCCTGAGCCTTGAACACCCGCGCGGCCGAACTCAGCCGGTGTGCGACCGAGTCGACCGTGCGATCGAGGTCGACCGGGTCTGCGTCGCCCCACAGCGCCACCTCGGTCATGCCGTAGTCCAGGGCCCGCAGCACCCCCGCACGGACCCGGGCATCGCTGTCGAGGAGATCGGCGGAGACCGCCAATGCCTGCGGGTGCGGTTGGTCGTCTCCGGCGGCGAGCACGGATTCGAAGTCGAGCGTCTGGGCGCCCAAGATCGACAACGGGCGGGTGTCACCGGGCTGGGCGAGCAGCACGTTGACATCCCAGCCGGCCATCACCCGGTCGAACATCCAACCGCCGGCGTGCAGTACCGCCTCGGCGACGCTGGGTGCGACGATGTCGAGCCGATACCTCATGATGCGCCGTCCGGTGCCAGCTGGCTCGCCAGCGACCTGGAGTATTCCTGGAACACTTCGATCAGCGGTATCGACGGGTCGAGTAGCCATGAGGTCTCCATTCCGTTCACAAATGCCAGAATTTCCACGGCCTTTCGGGCCGGGTTCACGTCGGTTCGGTATCGGCCGTCGGCCTGCCCCGTGCGGATCCGGTTGGCGATGATGTCCACCGCCTGCCGGTAGCGGTCCACCAGCCGGTCGTGCAGCGGGGCGTCGGGCGCGATGTTCTCGACCATGAGCACCGCGAAGGTCCCCACCAGCTGTGGCGAGCGGTAGAACCGCTCGGCAGCGCTGGCGATTGCCTCGGCCAGGTCACCGGTGTGCTGGTCGGCGTGCTCACTGTCGTCGGCATCCCGGGCGTCGAGCACCGCGTGCAGCAGTTGCTCCTTGGACTCGAAATGGTGCAGCAGCCCGGCCGCGGTGACGCCGGCCTCCTTCGCGATCTGAGCCAGCGTGGTGTTGCGCCACCCGTTGCGCGCCAGCAGGCGTTGCGCGACGTCGAGAATGCGCTGCTTGCGGTCCTCCCCCTTGGCCAGCAGGGTCGCATACGGGCGCGTCACCGGACTCCTTCCCAGACCAACCTAGTGAACACACAGTAGGTTGGTTTGGGCCGATGTGACAAGGGTCTCAGCCGGAAAAGTTTCCAGTAAGCGACTCGATTAGGCCCAGACCGACGTCAGGGCCGTGAACGAGCCGAAATCAACCGCCGTGGAGTCGATCTCGGCGGCTACAAGCCCAGCGACTTGGCGATGATCACTTTCATCACCTCGCTGGTTCCGGCGTAGATCCGGGCCACCCGCGCATCGGTGTACAGCCGGGCGATCGGATACTCCATCATGTAGCCGTAACCGCCAAAGAGCTGCAGGCAACGATCGATCACCCGCTGCTGCATCTCGGTGCAGAACAGTTTCACCCGCGCGGCGTCGGCGCCACTGAGCTCGTCGTCGACGTGCAGGGCCACCGCCCGGTCGAGCATCGCCTGAGCGGCCTCCACCTCCGTCGAGCAGGCGGCGAGTTCGAACTTCGTGTTCTGGAACGACGCGACCGGAGTGCCGAAGGCCTTGCGATCCCGGGTGTAGTCGATCGCGGCGGCAATCGCCGAGCGGGCCTGTGCCACCGACCCGACCGCGACGGTCAGCCGCTCCTGGGGAAGGTTGTGCCCGAGATAGGAGAACGCCTCACCCACCTCCCCCAGCACATTCGCGGCCGGGACGCGGACGTCGGCGAAGGACAGCTCCGCGGTGTCCTGCACCTTGCAGCCCATCTTCTCCAGCTCACGGCCGCGGGTGAACCCGGCCATGCCGTCCTCGACCACCAGCAGGGTCAGCCCTGCGCGCCGGTTGTCGGGATCGGTGGAGGTGCGGGCCACCACGATCACCAGATCGGCCTGCATGCCACCGGTGATGAAGGTCTTGGCGCCGTTGACGATCCAGTCGTCACCGTCGCGGACCGCCGTCGTGCGCACCCCGGCCAGATCGGAGCCGGTTCCGGGCTCGGTCATCGCGACCGCGGTCAACAGGGTCCCGGCGGCCAGTCCGGGGAACCACCGCGCCCGCTGTTCGGCGTTCGCGTAGTGCAGGAAGTACGGCAGGATCACCTCGAGCTGGGTGCGCACCGTCGACAGCGTCACCAGCGCACGGGCGGCTTCCTCCTGCAACACCACGTTGTAGCGGTAGTCGGGCACGCCGGCACCGCCGTACTCTTCCGGGATCGCCATGCCCAGCATGCCCAGTGCACCCATCCGCGCGAAGACGTCGCGCGGCATGCGGCCGCCCTTCTCCCACTGCGGATAGTCCGGGACCACCTCCTTTTCGACGAAATCGCGGGCAAGTCCGCGAAACGCCTCGTGGTCCTCGGTGAACAGCGTCCGGCGCATCAGTTGATCAGCTCGACGACGGTGGCGTTCGCGGTGCCGCCGCCCTCACACATCGTCTGCAGTCCATATCGAATACCGTTGTCGCGCATGTGATACAGCATCCGGGTCATCAGCACCGCACCTGAACCGCCGAGCGGATGACCCAGCGCGATGGCCCCGCCCAGCGGGTTGAGCCGATCCGCGTTGGCGCCGGTCTCGGCCTGCCAGGCCAGCGGCACCGGCGCGAATGCCTCGTTGACCTCGAACACCCCGATGTCGTCGATACCCAGCCCGGTCTTGCCCAGCACCTTCTCGGTCGCGGGAATGGGACCGGTGAGCATCAGCACCGGGTTGGCACCGGCGACCGCACCGGCGACATAGCGGGCCAGTGGCCGCCAGCCTTGCGTTGCAGCATATTCGGCGGTGGTGACCAGCAGGGCGGCCGCGCCGTCGGATATCTGCGACGAGTTGCCGGCGTGAATCACCCCGTCCTCGGTGAAGGCCGGTTTCAGCCCGGACAGTTTCTCGACAGTGGTCCCCCGGCGAATCCCCTCGTCGGCGCTGACCACGCAAGCATCGGTGGTCACCGGCACGATCTGGTCGGCGAAGGCACCACGATCCTGCGCGGCGGCGGCGAGTTCATGGGAGCGCGCCGAGAACTCGTCGAGATCGGTGCGGGAGAAGCCCCACTTCTGCGCAATCATCTCCGCCGAGATGCCCTGGTTGAACGAGAAATCGTCGTAACGCTCGAGCACCTTGGGGCCATAGGGCATACCGGTGGCCCGCGCCGACCCCAGCGGCACCCGGCTCATCACTTCGACACCACCGGCGACCACCACGTCCTGCTGTCCCGACATCACCGCGTGGGCGGCGAAATCCAGTGCCTGCTGGCTGGATCCGCAGGCCCGGTTGACCGTGGTACCGGGGATCGCCTCCGGCCAGCCCGCGGCCAGGACGGCGAACCGGCCGATGTTGCTGGACTGGTCACCGACCTGGGACACACAGCCCCACACCACATCGTCGACCGTCGCGGGGTCCAGGCCGGTTCGCTCGGCGAGCGCATTGAGCACCGCCGCCGACAGGTCGGCGGCGTGCACGCCGGACAGCCCGCCGTTTCGCTTGCCGACCGGAGTGCGTACCGCTTCGACAATCACCGTTTCTCGCATAGCTGCTCCTCATCGTTCACGCCACAACTCCCTGCGCGCGCAGTCGCTCGATCTCATTGGCGGACAAGCCCACTTCGGCCAACAACGCATCGGTGTGCTCGCCAAGACCGGGCACCGGCCCCATCGGTTGCTCAAATCCGGAGATGATCGGCGGGGGCAGAATCGCCTCGATCGGCCCGGCGGTGGTCTGGACCGTGCGCCAGCGGTCGCGCTCCGAGAGTTGCGGGTGCGCCAAGACCTCGCTGGGCAAGTTGTATCGCGCATTGCCGATGCCGGCACTGTCGGCGGTCTTCTGGATGTGCACGAGATCGTGCTGGGCACACCATGTTTGGATGGCAGCATTGAGCTCGTCACGATGGGCACAGCGATCGGAGTTGGTGGCGTATCGCGGGTCGTCGGCCAAGTCGGGGCGCTCGATGATCTCCCGGGCCAGGCGTTGCCATTCGCGGTCGTTGGTGGTGCCGAGCACCACCGTCTGGTTGTCGGCCGTGGTGAAGGAGCCGTACGGCGCCACTGCCGGCGAGTTCATCCCCAACGGCTGCTGGTCGATGCCGGAGTGCTGAGCGTAGGTCAGTGGATAGCCCATCAGGTCCATCATCGTGTCGAACAGGCTCACGGAAACGGCTGCGCCACGGCGCTCGCGGCTGTCCCGCGAGATCAGCAGAGCCATGATCGACAGCGCCGAGTACAAACCGGTGGAGATGTCGGCAATCGGCGGGCCGGGCTTGGCCGGCATACCGGGATAGCCGGTGACCGCACACGATCCCGACTCCGACTGGGCCAGCAGATCGTAGGCGCGCTTGTTCGACAGCGGTCCGCCGGCCCCGTAGCCGTCGATCTCGACGGCGATCACATCGGGATGGCGCTCACGCAGTTGCTCGGCCGAGATGCCGAGCCTGTCGGTGGAGCCGGGCGCGAGATTCGACACCAGGGCGTCGGCGCGGTCGAGCAGCCGATGCAGGATGCTCAGGCCCTCGGCCGATTTCAGGTCCAGCGCGATGGACTCCTTGTTGCGGTTGACCCACACGAAGTGGGCGGCAAGACCACCCGGACCGTTGACGACGTCGTCGTAGTGACGGGCGAAGTCGCCGCCGGCGGGATTCTCGACCTTGATCACGCGGGCGCCGAAGTCGGCGAGCACCCGCGTGCACATCGGTGCGGCCACCGCCTGCTCCAACGCCACAATTGTGATACCGGCCAGCGGGGCTGCCGGTGTCTGGGCAGAAGTCATCAGATCACCATACGGTCGGCGCGTGGACCGGCCACTAGTAGCTCTTCGGTAGGCCGAGCACGTTGGCGCCGAGGAAGTTCAGGATCATCTCCTGACTGACCGGCGCGATCTTCATCAGCCGTGATTCCCGGAAGAACCGGGAGATGTGGTACTCCTCGGAATAGCCCATACCGCCGTGGGTCTGCAGCGCCCGGTCCGCCGCCGCGAAGCCGGCATCGGCGCAGAGGTACTTGGCCATGTTGGCTTCCCGGCCGCACGGTTTTCCGCTGTCGTAGAGCCACGTCGCCTTCCGCAAGATCAGCTCGGCGGCGTCCAGCCGCGCCAGCGAGTCGGCCAGCGGGAACTGGATGCCCTGGTTCATGCCGATCGGCCGGTCGAACACCACGCGCTCGTTGGCGTACTTCACCGCTCGATCCAGCGCGACGCGACCGATGCCGAGCGCCTCGGCGGCGATGAGCATCCGCTCGGGGTTCAGGCCGTGCAGGATGTAGGAGAAGCCTTTGCCCTCCTCCCCGATTCGGTGCTCGACGGGCACCCGCAGATCGTCGATGAACAGTTCGTTGGAGCTGACGGCGTTGCGGCCCATCTTCTTGATCGGCCGGATGTCGACGTGGTCGCGGTCCAGATCGGTGAGGAACAGCGTCAATCCGTCGGTCGGCTTGCCCGCCTCGTCGCGGGGCGTGGTCCTGGTCAGCAGCAGGATCTTCTCGGACTCCAACGCCTTGGAGATCCACACCTTGCGCCCGTTGACCACATAGTGGTCGCCGTCGCGGCGGGCGACGGTGGTGATGCGCGAGGTGTCCAGTCCCGCGGTCGGCTCGGTGACACCGAAGCAGACATGCAGATCCCCGGTGACGATGCGGGGCAGCGTCTGCGCCTTCATCTCCTGCGAGCCGAACACCACGACCGGCTGCATACCGAAGATCGACATGTGAATGGCGCTGGCGGCGTTCATGCCGCCGCCAGAGCGGGCGACCTCCTCGGCGAGCAGCGTGGCCTCGGTGATCCCCAACCCGTGGCCGCCATACGCCTCCGGGATCGTCATGCCCAGCCAGCCGCCCTTGGCGATGGCGTCGTAGAACTCCGAAGGGAATTCGTGGGCCTGGTCTTTCTCCATCCAGTACTGGTCGTCAAATCGGGATGCCAGTTCCCGCACCGACTTACGGATCAGCTCTTGGTCATCGGTCAACTCGAAACTCATGCCTGACGGCACAGCCACACTCCTCTACTCCCTGATCGGCGCACAGCGCGGCGCGCCGGTGCCGGCGACCTCTCGCGCACCGGCGCCGTGTCGCCGACGGACCCGTTCAGTCCTTGTTGCCGGACAGCTCCTTGGCATTCGCCGCGAAATCGGCGAACGTGGCGCCGGTCTTCTCCTTCTTCGACAGCGCCTGGATCGAGACATCGTGGCCCTCGGCGGCCTTGCGCAGCGCGCCGATCGTGGCCTGCTCCTTGGCGATGTGGGTGAAGGGATCCCAGTTGTACCAGCGCATCGCGTTCTCGTAGGTCATCTTGTTGACCTCGTCGTCAGGCACGTTGTGCGCCTTGAGGACATCGTCGAGTTGCTCGGGTGCGCCCGGCCACATCGAGTCGCTGTGCGGGTAGTCGGCTTCCCAACAGATGTTGTCGATGCCGACGTCATTGCGCAACTGCACACCGACGTGGTCGGAGATGAAGCACGTCAGGAAGTGATCGCGGAACACCTCCGACGGCTTCTTCGCGCCGAAGTCCTGCCCCGTCCACGTCGAGTGCATCTCGTAGGTCCGGTCGGCGCGTTCGAGGAAGTACGGAATCCAGCCGGTGCCGCCCTCGCTCAGCGCGATCTTGAGGTCGGGGTACTCCTTGATCGGCTTGGACCACAACAGATCAGCTGCCGCCTGGACGATGTTCATCGGCTGCAGCGTGATCATCACGTCCATCGGCGCATCGGGCGCGGTGATCGCCAGCCGGCCCGAGGAACCGATGTGCACGTTGAGCACCGTGTCCGTGTCGACCAGCGCATCCCACATCGGCTTCCAGTGATCGAAATCGTGGAAGCTCGGGTAACCCATCGCGGCAGGGTTCTCGGTGAAGGTCAGCGAGTGCACGCCGCGCGCCGCGTTGCGCCGGATCTCGGCGGCGCAGGCCACCGGGTCCCAGATCACCGGCAGCGTCATCGGGATGAAGCGGGCCGGGTACGCCCCGCACCACTCCTCGACATGCCAGTCGTTGTAGGCCTGGACGAGGGCCAGCGAGAAATCCGCATCCTCGGTCGCGAACAGCCGGCCCGCGAAGCCGGGGAACGACGGGAAGCACATCGATCCGAGGATGCCACCGGCGTTCATGTCCTTGACCCGCTCGTCGACGTTGTAGCACCCCGGCCGGATCTCGTCGAGGCCCTGCGGCTCGAGGCCGTACTCCTCCTTGGGCCGGCCGGCCACCGCATTGAGCGCCACGTTGGGGATCACGATGTCGCGGAAACGCCACATGTCCGAGCCGTCCGGGTTGTGCACCAGCCGGGGCGCGTCGTCGATGTACTTACGCGGCAAGTGGTTGGCGAACATGTCGGGCGGTTCGACGATGTGGTCGTCGACGCTGATCAGGATCATGTCCTCTTTGCGCATGGCGATTCCTTCCGTGACGACCCGCTCTACTGAAAACTAGCTTCTCGCTCCACGAGAATCAACATCCGGAGACCCGCTCAGCATTGTGTCCGCGACCGGATTCCACGCCGCGGGCAGCCCGCCCGACCTCGGATTTTTCGCCCTGCTCAGCGGCGGGGATTGACCTCGGCGCGCAATCGTGAAAACCTGTTATCCGGTTTTGAGAATGCAATTCTCCACTGTGAGAGGGGGTTACCGATGCGCCTGACGCCGCTACCAGCGGAGCAGTGGGACTCCGACGTCCAGTACGCCCTGAAAGGCATGCTGCCGCGCGACCGGCAGAACCCAGAGGGCGCCGGGACGGCCCTGTCCACCCTGGTTCGGCATCCCGACCTCGCGAAGGCATATCTGGGTTTTTCCGTCCATCTGCTGTTCCGCTCCACCCTCCCGGCCCGGGTTCGGGAAGTCGCGGTGCTGCGTGTCGCCCACCGGCGCGCATGTGACTACGAGTGGGCACACCACGTCGAGCTCGCCAAGGCAGAGGGGCTGACCGACACCGACATCGAGGCGATCCGGCGGGGCGAAGCCCGTGACGACCTCGACCGGCTGGTCCTGCTGGCCACCGATGAACTCGAGGAGAACTCGAATCTCACCGACGAAACCTGGGCTGCTCTCGCCGATCACCTCGGCGAGCGCCAGCGCATGGACTTCGTCTTCACCGTCGGCGCCTACGGCATGTTGGCCATGGCGTTCAACACTTTCGGCGTACAGCTCGAGGATGAAAGGTAAGTACGTTGGCACATTTTCCGAAGCCGGCCGCAGGGAGCTGGACACAGAACTGGCCCGAGCTGGGCACTGCCCCGGTCGATTACACCGATTCGATCGATCCCGAGCAGTGGAAGCTCGAGCAGCAGGCCATCTTCCGCAAGACCTGGCTGCAGGTCGGTCGCGTGGAGCGGCTGCCCAAGACCGGCAGCTACTTCACCCGCGAGATGCCCTCGGTCGCAGCGGGCACCTCGATCATCGTGGTCAAGGACAAAGACGGCACGGTGCGCGCCTTCTACAACCTGTGCCGGCACCGCGGGAACAAGCTGGTGTGGAACGACTTTCCCGGCGAGGAGGTGTCGGGCTCCTGCCGTCAGTTCACCTGCAAGTACCACGCGTGGCGCTACGCGCTCGACGGCGAACTGACCTTCATCCAGCAGGAGGAGGAGTTCTTCGACGTCGACAAGAGCGACTACCCGCTCAAGCCGGTGCGTTGCGAGGTGTGGGAGGGCTTCATCTTCGTCAACTTCGACGACGACGCCGAGCCACTGCGCGACTACCTCGGCGAGTTCGCACGGGGCTTGGAGGGCTATCCCTTCCACGAGATGACCGAGGTCTACAGCTACCGCGCGCCGATCAACGCGAACTGGAAATTGTTCATCGACGCGTTCACCGAGTTCTACCACGCACCCGTCCTGCACATGAAGCAGGCGACCAAGGAGGAGGCCGAGAAGCTGGCCAAGGTCGGCTTCGAGGCACTGCATTACGACATCAAGGATCAGCACTCGATGATCTCGTCCTGGGGCGGGATGAGCCCGCCCAAGGACCTCAACATGGTCAAGCCGATCGAACGAATTCTGCACAGCGGCCTGTTCGGACCCTGGGACCGGCCCGACATCAAGGGCATCCTGCCCGACGAACTTCCGCCCGCGGTCAACCCGGCCCGCCAGAAGACCTGGGGCCAGGACTCTTTCGAGTTCTTCCCGAACTTCACGTTGCTGTTGTGGGCACCGGGCTGGTACCTGACCTACAACTACTGGCCGACCGGGGTGGACAGCCACATCTTCGAGGCGAACCTGTACTTCGTGCCGCCGAAGAACACCCGCCAGCGGCTGTCGCAGGAATTGGCCGCGGTGACGTTCAAGGAGTACGCCCTGCAGGACGCGAACACCCTGGAGGCCACCCAGACCCAGATCGGCACCCGTGCGGTCACCGATTTCCCGCTGTGCGATCAGGAGGTCCTGTTGCGGCACCTACACCACACCGCGCACAAGTACGTCGACAAGTACAAGGCCGAGCAGGCCGCCGGAACCACTGCGGACAAGAAAGAAGACGTGCATGTCTGAGCCGTTGCTCCCCGCCGAGTTCGCCGACCTGGAGCGGTTCAGCGACTGGATCCTGGCAACCGAACCGGAGCGCTACGCCAAGCGGCTAGCCTCGTCGATGGACGAGATGCAGGCGCTGTACGACGCAGGCACGTCGCGACTCGAGGAGGTCATGGTGTACCTCGACGCGCGTTTCCCGCTGCACGACATGCCCGCCGACGCCAAGCGGCTGATGCACCTGATGCAGTCGGTGGTGATGGTCAGCTTCCCGGTGGAGGTCTGGAAACAGCCGCGCGTGCTGGACAGCGGGGCGGCCTGGGTCGAACTCATCAGGGAGCCGGTGGTCTGAGCGTGCCGATGCTGACACTCAAGGCTGCCGGGTACGTCGATGTCGACGCGGGCGAGATCGTCCGGCCCGCCGTCGTGACGGTGGACGGCGACCGGATCGTCAGTCTGGGTGGCGAGCCCGAAGGTGAGGTGATCGACCTCGGCGAGGCCATCCTGTTGCCCGGGTTGATGGACATGGAGGTCAACCTCCTGATGGGCGGCCGGGGCGAGAACCCCGGCCTTTCCCAGGTCCAGGACGATCCGCCGACGCGGGTGCTGCGGGCTGTCGGCAATGCCCGCCGCACCCTGCACGCGGGGTTCACCACGGTGCGCAACCTGGGTTTGTTCGTCAAGACCGGCGGCTACCTGCTGGACGTGGCTCTGGCCAAGGCCATCGATGCCGGCTGGATCGAGGGGCCGCGCATCGTCCCGGCAGGCCACGCCATCACCCCGACCGGCGGGCATCTGGACCCCACCATGTTCGCGGCGTTCATGCCGGGCGTGCTGGAACTGACGATCGAGGAGGGCATCGCCAACGGGGTCGACGAGATCCGCAAGGCGGTGCGCTACCAGATCAAGCACGGCGCCCAGCTGATCAAGGTGTGCTGCTCCGGCGGCGTCATGTCGCTGACCGGTGAGGCCGGTGCGCAACACTATTCGGACGACGAGCTGCGCGCCATCGTCGACGAGGCCCACCGCCGGGGACTGCGGGTGGCGGCACACACCCATGGGGCCGAGGCCGTCAAACACGCGGTGGCCTGCGGCATCGATTGCATCGAGCACGGCTTCCTGATGGACGACGAGGCGATCCAGATGCTCGTCGACCATGACCGGTTCCTGGTGACCACCCGCCGCCTGGCGCAGGCGATGGATGTCTCCCACGCACCGAAGGCGCTGCAGGACAAGGCCGCCGACATGTTCCCGAAAGCGGAGACGTCGATCAAGGCTGCCTACGAGGCGGGCGTGAAGATCGCCGTCGGCACCGACGCCCCCGCCATCCCGCACGGCAAGAATGCCGATGAGCTGGTCACGCTGGTGGAGTGGGGCATGCCGCCGGCCGCGGTGTTGCGCGCCGCCACGGTGGTCGGTGCGGACCTCATCAACGCCACCGACCGTGGCCGTATCGCCGAGGGCCTGCTGGCTGACATCATCGCCGTGCCCGGTGATCCGTTGGCCGACATCACGGTGACCAAGGATGTTCGCTTCGTCATGAAAGGCGGGAAAGTCTATGTCCACAAGACGGACTGACGACATCGTCGAGATCCAGCAACTGCTCGCCCGTTACGCGGTGACCATCACCCAACTGGACGTCGAGAATCTGGTCAAGGTCTTCACCGACGGTGGAACATACAGCGCCTTCGGCGAAACCTATTCGTTGTCACGGTTTCCCGAGCTCGTCGAGGCGGCGCCCAAGGGGCTGTTCATGACCGGTGAGTCCCTGATCGAGTTCGACGACAGCGACCCGAACGCCGCCACCGGAACGCAGCCGTTGTGCTTCATCGAGCATTCCGCGCACGACATGCGCATCGGGTACTACCGCGACACCTACCTGCGAACCGACGCCGGCTGGCGGCTGCGGACCAGGGCGATGACGTTCATCCGCCGGACCGGTGTGCACGATTCCGGGCGTCCGCATGCGATCGGCCGACCGGCGGGCGGATGACCACGGAAGCCGGATCCGGCACGACGACAGCACAATTCCGCGAACGGCTGATCGCCTGGCTCGACGAGAACGACCTGACACCGGGCCCGGATCATTCGCTGCCGGCTCATATCGAGCAGATGAGCCGCGTGCGTCGCGCCCTCTACGACGCCGGGTGGATGCGTTACGGGTGGCCCGAAGAAGTGGGGGGACTGGGCGGATCGCCGATCCTGCGCATGGTGGTCGCCGAGGAGGTGCTCGGTCGCAACATCGCCGAACCCGGCCCGTACTCGATGATGGAAGTGCTGGTTCCGACCATGATCTCGTACGCGCGACCGGAGCTGGCCGCCGAGATGGTGCCCCGCTACCTGCGTGGCGAGGAGCACTGGTGTCAGGGCTTCTCCGAGCCCGGGTCGGGCAGCGACCTGGCATCGCTGTCCACCAAGGCCACCCCGCGCGGCGACGGGTGGGTGGTCAGCGGCCAGAAGGTGTGGACCAGCTTCGCGCAGTTCTCGAAACGGTGCGTGCTGCTGACCCGCACCGGCGGCCAGGAAACGCCCAAACATGAGGGCATCACCGCGTTCTTCGTGGACATGGACTCCCCCGGCATCACCGTGCGACCGCTGCGCACCATGCACGGGGTGGACGAGTTCTGCGAGGTCTACTTCGACGACGTCGTGGTGCCGGCCGAGCGGATGCTCGGCAACCCCGGCGATGGCTGGCGGCTGGCCAACGACCTGTTGCCGTTCGAGCGGTCGACGTGTTTCTGGCAGCGCATCGCCTATCTCTTCACCCGCATGGACCGGCTGATCGCCGATGCCGCAGACGCCGGCCAGGCCGGTGATGCGGAGCTCGGGGCGGCCTACCTCGCCTTGCACACCGTCCGCTGCACCTCGGCACGCACTCAGCATCGCTTCGCCGACGGGGCCAAGCTCGGCGCGGAGACCTCGATCGACAAGGTGCTGCTGGCCGGCGCCGAACAACGCCTGTACGAGACCGCCCGCGATGTGCTTCCGGGTGTGCTCGAACTCGACGAGACGGGTTGGCGCTCAGAGTTTTTGTATGCCCGCTCGGCCACGATCTATGGCGGCACCGCGGAGATCCAGCGCAACATCATCGCCCGCCGGCTTCTCGACCTCGGGAAGGAGTAGGCAGTGGACGACGGCGAATTCGGGATGCTGGCGGACACGCTGGAGAAATCGATGAGCTCCGCGGCGGCCGCCGGAAGATCACATGTCGAGGACGTGCTCGCCGATTTCGGCTGGCTGGAGATGCTCGGCGAGATCCCCTCGGAGGCAACAGCACTGGTCTTCCGACTGCTCGGTGAGACCGGCACGCACGCCGGGGTGATCAATGACGTCGTGCTCGCGGAGGCCGGACAACCACCGGGTTCAACGATCGCGCTGCCGTACACCGGCGGGCGCTGGGTGCTGTGGGAGCGCACCGCCGGCGCGCACTCGGCGATGGATCCCGAACTACCCCTGCGCGGCTGCGCGGCGGGGACCGCGCTGCCACTGGCCGGGGGCCGCCGGGCACTCGGTTGGTGGCTGGTGGGATCGGCGCGGGCGATGCTCACGCTGGCCCGCCGGCACGCGGTGGACCGGATGCAGTTCGGCCGTCCGATCGCGTCGTTCCAGGCGGTCCGCCACCGGCTCGCCGAGAGCTTGGTGGCCGTCGAGGGCGCCCAGGCCACCCTGCTGGCCGCCGAGGACGACCCCAGTGAGCTGGCTTGTCTGTTGGCCAAGGCGGCGGCCGGACAGGCCGCCCTCACCACAGCCAAGCACTGTCAGCAGGTGCTCGGCGGGATCGGCTTCACCGCCGAACACGACCTGCATCGTCACGTGAAGCGCGCGTTCGTGCTCGACGGTCTGCTCGGTTCGACGCGCGAGCTGACCCGGGAGGCGGGCACGGTCATACGCACGCTGGGACACGCACCCCGGCTGGGAAATCTGTGACGTACGCCATGGCGGCGAATGCGCTGATCACCATTTAGACTGTCGGCGACGCGAAATTTGGGCAAGATTGGATTGAGAATATAATTCTCGCCGCTGAGAGTAGTACTCTCTTAGCGTGAGCCACATCCGAACCGCTGACACGCGCTCGTCTCGAGCCCTGCAGTGAACAGCCCGAGCGAAGAGCCCGCTTGGAAGCAGCGCGCCGTGGAGCGGTCCATCCGGACCGCCAAAGTGCGTGCCGGGCAGCGCGTGCAGCGATTCCTGGATGCCGCTCAGGCCATCATCACCGAGAAGGGCAGCACCGACTTCACCGTGCAGGAAGTCGTGGACCGCTCGCGCCAGTCGTTGCGTAGCTTCTACCTGCAGTTCGACGGTAAGCACGAACTGTTGCTGGCACTCTTCGAGGATGCGTTGAGCCGAGCGGCCGACCAGATTCGGGCGGCGACGTCGGCCCAGAAGGATCCGCTGGATCGGCTGAAGGTCGCCGTCACCCTGCTGTTCGAGCTCTCGCGGCCGGACCCGACCGCGCGCAGGCCGCTGTTCACCGACTTCGCGCCGCAGCTGCTGATCTCGCACCCCAACGAGGTCAAGGTCGCGCACGCACCGCTGGTCGCCCTGTTCACCGAGCTGATGATCGAAGCCGCGGCGGCCGGTGAGCTGCGCGAAGACGCCAATCCCCGCCGGATCGCTGCGATGACGATGCAGACCATCATGTTCATCGCCCAGTCCAGCTCGGTCGAGGACGAGGAGAACGTCCACACGCCGATCAGCGGCGACGAGGTGTGGACCTTCTGCTCGCAGGGCTTCGCCCGCAAGTAACCCCTGCGCTCACGGCTGGTCGACCGGCGGCGAGGTTCTCGGTGCGATCAGGGCTTCGGCCGCGGCGTAGGGATCGCAGCGTCCCTCGGCGACCGCCTGTGCGACCGCGTCGAGATCGGGGTGACTGCGCAACCGGCTCTGCGCAAGCGAAAGCACCTGTGCCCGCGCCCGAGCGGACCGCCGGGCTGCGGTGTCGGAACGCCGGTGCGCCTCGATCGCCTCGATGAGTTCTCCGACCCCTTCGGCCCGCGCGGCGACCAGGGTCAGAACCGGCACGTGCGTCTCGAAGGTCAGGTCACGCACGGTCTGCGCGGCACCCTCCCGGTCGGCCTTGTTCACCACCACCAGATCGGCAACCTCGAGCAGACCGGCCTTGGCCGCCTGAACCGCGTCGCCGGCACCGGGATTGAGGATCACGATCGTGGGATCGGCGACCGCGGCGATCTCGATCTCGGACTGTCCGACCCCGACGCTCTCCAGCAGCACGACGTCATAGCCCAGCGACCCGAGCAGCCGGATGGCGGCCGGCACGGCCTCGGCCAAGCCACCGAGATGACCGCGAGTGGCCACCGACCGGATCAGCACGTCCGGGTCGTTGATGTGCGCGGCCATCCGGATCCGGTCGCCCAGGAGCGCCCCGCCGCTGTAGGGCGACGACGGGTCGACCGCGAGGACGGCGACCCGTTGCCCGCGTTCGCGATACGCCGCGACCAGCACGGCGATGGTCGTGGACTTGCCGGCACCAGGCGGGCCGGTCACCCCGATCACCGGCACCACGGCTGGCCCGAGTTCGGCCAGCACCGCAGCGCGCCGCGGGCTCTCGACCAGGCTCAGCAGCCGTCCAACCGCCCGGATGTTCCCACCCCGGGCCGCGGCGATCAGCTCGGCGACATCCATAGCTCGCAACGCTAACTCAGTAACTGGCGGCCTCGTTCGTGCTCGCAATTGGTCATCTCGGGTCATCTGAGAATACTATTCTCTCATCAAGAGAGTGTTAGTTACACGAAGGGTGCCGCAATGCAGATCAGTGGGGTTTCCGCCGTCGTCTTCGGTGGCGCGGGCGGCCTAGGTGTAACTCCCAGACAGGTTGTGAACGGCGTGGTGAGCGGAAGTAGGTGAGGACCTCCGGTATCGGTGTGGTTACCAAACACGC
>NZ_BEWG01000150.1 GCF_002723835.1 Mycobacterium sp. shizuoka-1
ACGGGTGCGGTGGTGCGCATCGAGCGGGAGGTGTCGGTGTGAGCTATCCGGATATGAGTGTGTTCGGCCATGATCCGTGGTGGCTGATCTTGGCCAAGGCGGTCGCGGTGTTCGCGTTCCTGCTGCTGACGGTGTTGGTGGCGATCCTGGCCGAACGCAAAATCTTGGGCCGCATGCAGATGCGCTACGGCCCTAACCGGGTCGGCCCGTTCGGGTTGCTGCAATCGCTGGCCGACGGCATCAAACTCGCCCTGAAAGAGGGTTTGGTGCCGGCCGGGGTGGACAAGCCGATCTATCTGATGGCACCGGTGATTTCGGTGATCCCAGCGATCCTGGCGTTCGCGGTCATCCCGCTGGGCCCGGTGGTGTCGGTGTTCGGCCATGACACCCCGCTGCAGTTGACCGATCTGCCGGTCGCGGTGCTCTACATCCTGGCCGTCACCTCGATCGGGGTGTACGGCATCGTGCTGGCCGGCTGGGCCTCAGGTTCGACCTATCCGTTGTTGGGTGGGTTGCGTTCCAGTGCGCAGGTGATCTCCTACGAGATCGCGATGGCCTTGTCGTTCGCGGCGGTGTTCCTCTACGCCGGCACGATGTCCACGTCGGGGATCGTGGCCGCCCAGGAGCACACCTGGTATGTGTTCCTGCTGCTGCCCAGCTTCGCGGTGTACGTGACCGCGATGGTCGGGGAAACCAACCGGGCCCCCTTCGACCTGCCCGAGGCCGAAGGGGAACTCGTCGGCGGGTTCCACACCGAGTACTCCTCGCTGAAATTCGCGATGTTCATGCTCGCCGAGTACGTCAACATGACCACCGTCTCGGCGCTGGCGACCACGTTGTTCCTGGGCGGCTGGCACGCCCCCTGGCCGATCAGCCTCATCCCGGGGGTCAACACCGGCTGGTGGCCGCTGATCTGGTTCGTGGCCAAAGTCTGGACCTTCCTGTTCATCTTCATGTGGCTCCGCGCCACCCTGCCCCGACTGCGCTACGACCAATTCATGGCACTCGGCTGGAAACTGCTCATCCCCACCTCCCTGATCTGGATCATGATCGTCGCCATCCTGCACACCCTCGGCCACACCGGCATCATCCCCAACCTCATCGCCGCCGCGGCGTTGCTGGCGGTGGTGGTGATGGTCCGGCGGATCATCCGGCGGCGCCGAACAGCACACACAGCCTTGGCGGCAACCGAATTCGATCCCATGGCCGGTGGGTTCCCGGTGCCGCCGCTGCCCGGCCAGCGGCTCACCGCCACGTGGCCGGCCGCCACCGAGGTGGGCGCACCGGTGCGCAATGGGCACGATGTCCACGACCGGGTGGCCGTCGCAACGTGGGGGAGTGGCGATGCCTGAGTTCTTGGACGCGGTCAAGGGTTTCGGCGTGACGTTTTCGACGATGTTCAAACGTCCCATCACCGAGGAGTATCCAGAAAAACCCGGCCCGGTCGCCCCGCGCTATCACGGCCGCCACCAGCTCAACCGCTATCCCGACGGCCTGGAGAAATGCATCGGCTGCGAATTGTGTGCCTGGGCGTGTCCGGCCGACGCCATCTACGTCGAAGGTGCGGACAACAC
>NZ_BEWG01000151.1 GCF_002723835.1 Mycobacterium sp. shizuoka-1
GTCGTTTCGTAAGGTGCGTGGTATGTCTCAGCGCCGGTTTCGCCGCACCCCGGGTGGGGTGTGCTCGCTGGGCCTGCATCTGGTGTGGTGCCCGAAGTACCGGCGCCGGGTGCTTGGCGGCCGCGTAGCGGCGCGCTGCGGCGAGCTGCTGACCGAGGTCGCCGCCGAACGCGGCTGGGAGATCGTGGCCTCCGAGGTGATGCCCGATCACGTGCACCTGTTCGTGCGGGTTGGCCCGACCGACGCGCCAGCGGCGGTGGTGCGGGCGTTCAAGGGCCGCACCGCGCGCGTGCTGCGCGCCGAGTTTCCCTACCTGCGGAGGTTCGCGAGGGTGTTGTGGTCGCCGTCGTATTTCGCCGCCTCGGTCGGGTATGTGTCGGAGTCGACGGTGCGCCGCTACATCGAGCACCAGTGGGACGCGGTGGCTTGATGCGGCGCGCGTATGTGTTTCGCCTGCGTCCGACTGCCCGCCAGCACGTCGCGTTGGCGCAGTGTCTGGACGCGCACCGTGAGCTCTACAACGCCGCCCTGCAGGAACGCCGGAATGCCTGGTCACACAACAAGACCCGCATCTACTACCGGGATCAATCCGCCCAACTGTCAGAGATCCGGGCGATACGGCCGGATCAGGCGGTGTGGTCGTTCTCCAGCCAGCAGGCCACCCTGCGCCGGTTGAGCAAGGCGTTCGACGGATTCTTCCGCCGGGTCAAACGCGGAGACAAGCCCGGCTATCCGCGGTTTAAGGGTAAGGCCCGCTTCGACAGCGTGGAGTGGCCCAAAGACGGCGATGGTGCACGCTGGCTACCCGAGACCAAGCGGGTGTACCTGCAAGGTGTCGGTCAGGTGAAGGTGCATCTGCACCGCCAGGTGCAGGGCAGAGTGAAAACGATCCAGATCAAACGCCAAGGCCGGCGCTGGATGCTGGTGCTCTCGTGTGACGAGGTACCGACCAATCCGCTGCCGACAACCGGCGGCCAGGCCGGTATCGACGTCGGGGTGGTGACCTACGCGACGCTCTCTGACGGCACCGAGGTCGCCAATCCGCGGTGGGCACGTCAGGAGGCCGCCCGACTGGAGGCGGCTCAGCAACGATTGCAGCGCACAAAACGTGGCTCCAATAACCGGGTCGCGCGCCGAGAAACGGTGGCGGCGCGGCACCGTAAGATCGCCAACCGGCGTAAAGACTTTCACCACAAACAGGCCCGCGAACTCGTCGCCCGCTACGACCTGCTGGCGGTGGA
>NZ_BEWG01000152.1 GCF_002723835.1 Mycobacterium sp. shizuoka-1
CTACAGCGCGGCACCCCGCTGAAGTCTTGGCGGGCTCGCAGGGTGCCGCGCTGTAGTGCACGGAGGCACTCGTGGTGACGGTAGAGGCTGATCTGGTTTCCGTCGAGTCCCGGCTGGCTGCCGGCGAGATCGGGTGCCCGTCCTGCGCCGACGGTGTGCTGGGCGGCTGGGGATTTGCCCGGCCCCGCCGCATCCGCGGCGTAGCTGGCGCGGTGCGTCCGCGACGGGGGCGTTGCCGGTCGTGTCTGGTGACGCATGTGCTGCTGCCGGTGATGATGTTTGCGCGTAGAGGGTATGGCGCACAGACGATTTGGAATGCGTTGGTGCAGCGAGCCGACGGCTTTGGGCATCGCCGAATCGCGGAGAATCTGAGGGTGCCAGCGACCACGGTGCGCGGATGGCTGCGCCGGGTGGCCGGGCGTGTGGAGTCAGTGCGGGCGTGGTTCATCCAGGTCGCAATGCGCACCGGAATAGACGTGCCGGTCCCGCAGGGGTTCGGCTGCGGCTGGCGTGATCTGGTGGCCGCGATAATCACCGCCGCTGCGGCGATCGGTCAGAGGTTCGGCCCGGCGGGGGTGCTGGGCGTGGTGACGCCGCACCTGGTGATGGTGGCGGTCAGCGGCGGGCGGCTGTTGGCGCCGGACTGGTCACCGGCATGACGCGGGGTGCACGCAACACCAGTTGCCCCTGACGCGACGCGCCGTGATCGGTGATCCTCGCCAAGGAACCTGCCCGGCAACGGTTTCGGGCAGGGCCGCCGAGCATGCGAGGAGGACACTGCGGTGTCATTGGAAGAGCACAAGCGTCGGGAGCGGGCCCACGCGATCGGGTTGTTCCGCTATCAGTTGATCTGCCCTGCACTGGAGGCGGGGTTGTCGACCAAGCAGCGCGGCAGGCTGGTCCGCGAGATCGCCGAGCGCCGCCATATCGACCCGTTCGGCAGTCAGGTGCAGGTGGCGCGGGCGACCTTGGATCGCTGGATCCGCCGTTACCGGGCTGGCGGCTTCGAGGCACTGGTCCCTGAGCCGCGGCGGTTGGCCACCCGCACCGATGAGCAGGTGTTGGAGCTGGCCGCCTCGCTGAAACGGGAGAACCCGGCCCGCACCGCCGCCCAGGTGGCCCGGATCCTGCGCACCGCGACCGGGTGGGCACCCTCGGAATCGACCCTGCTGCGCCACTTCCACCGCAGCGAACTGATGGGCCCGGCCACCGGGCAGGCAGGTGAGGTGTTCGGGCGGTTCGAAGCCCCCGACCCGAATGAACTGTGGGTCGGCGATGCCCTGCACGGCCCGCGGGTCGGGGACCGCAAAACCTACCTGTTCGCGTTCCTCGACGACCACTCTCGGCTGGTGGTCGGGCACCGCTTCGGGTTCGCCGAAGACACCGTGCGCCTGGCCGCCGCGCTCAAACCGGCGTTGGCCGCCCGCGGAGTTCCCGCCTCGATCTATGTCGACAACGGGTCCGCGTTCGTGGATGCGTGGCTGCTGCGGGCGTGCGCGAAACTCGGGATCCGGCTGGTGCATTCCGCGCCCGGTCGCCCGCAGGGCCGCGGCAAGATCGAACGGTTCTTCCGCACCGTGCGTGAACAGTTCCTCGTCGAGGTCACCGACACCAGCAGCGAGGACCTCGCCGCGGCCGGGGTGGATCACCGCGGGGCGTTGTTGGAGCTCAACCGGCTGTTCATGGCCTGGGTCGAGACCGAATACCACCGCCGCACCCACTCCGAGACCGAAGCGCCGCCGCTGGCTCGGTGGGAGGACGGCTGGGATCGGCTCGGCGGGCTGCCGGCGTTGCCGACTGCTGCGGATTTGACTGAGGCGTTCTTGTGGTCGGAGTTCCGCACGGTGACCAAAACCGCCACGGTCTCGCTGCACTCCAACACCTACCGGGTCGACCCGGCCCTGGCCGGGCGCCGGGTGGAGTTGGTGTTCTCCCCGTTCGATCTGGAAACGATCGAGGTCCGCTACCGGGATCAGAGTTTCGGCGCCGCGATCGCTCACACCATCACCCGCCATGCCCATCCGAAAGCCCGGCCCGAGACCGTTGACTCAGGACCTGCGCCGGCGGTGACGGGGATCGACTATCTGGCGTTGACTGCCGCTGCCCATCATGAGCAGCTGCGCCAGGATGAACGTATCGGCTATCACGCCCTCTACGGCCCTCGCACTGACCGCACTATCGACGCCCCTGGCGACCATGCTCAGATTCCTGGCCAGCTCTCCATCACCGACCTCGACCCCGGCAACGCTGCTCATGAAGATGGGGTGTCGGCATGAGTATTGAACGGCTGCAATCGCATTGGGGTTTCTCCCGGATGCCGTTCGGGCGGAATCTAGCTCCGTCGATGCTGCACCGCCACCCCGGCCACAGCGAAGCGATCGCCCGCATCGGCTGGTGTGTCAATCAGTGCGCGATCGGGGTCATCACCGGTGAAGTCGGCGCCGGCAAAACCGTGGCCATCCGCGCCGCCGCGACCGCCCTGGACCCCGCCCGGCACGTCATCATCTACCTGGCCAACCCCACCATCGGAGTCCGCGGCATGCTCACCCACATCGTGGCCGCCCTCGGACACACCCCGGTATTTCACACCGCCCGCCTCGCACCCCAGGCCGCGGACGCCCTGGCCGCTGAACACGCCGAACGCGGCCGCAACCCCGTGCTCGTCGTCGATGAAGCCCATCTGCTCGACAACCATCAGCTCGAAGCGATCCGATTGTTGACCAATCACGACATGGACTCCGGGTCACCGTTCGCCGTCGTGCTGGTCGGCCAACCCACCCTGCGGCACCGGCTACGCCTCGGTGTCCTTGCCGCGTTGGATCAGCGCATCGCCGTGCGCTACACCCTGCCCGGCATGAGTCCAGCTGACACCGCCGACTACATCAGCCATCACACCAAGATCGCCGGCCGCTCCGACACCCTGTTCGCCGAGGATGCCGTCACCCTGATTCACAACGCCTCACGCGGACACCCACGAGCGGTCAACAACCTCGCCTTGCACGCGCTGACTGCCGCGTTCGCTGCCGGTCATTCCATCGTCGGGGAGAAAGCTGCCCGCATCGCCATCAGCGAAACAGCCTCAGACTGAACCAGACTCCCACCACCGAGACCACCACTGCATCACCGCGGCGACGATCCCGTCACCGAGACCACCAACAGCCCCG
>NZ_BEWG01000153.1 GCF_002723835.1 Mycobacterium sp. shizuoka-1
CACCAGCCGCGGCGCCTTCAGCGCCGCGACCCGGCTGGCCCAGCACACCGGCGCCCGACTGGCCTGGATACCCCGGCGCGCCGGCGACCGCGGCGCCCTCGACACCGGCTGCCTACCCAACCTCCTGCCCGGCGGACGACCGGTGGTTGACGACGTTGCGCGGCAACAGCTCGCGGCCGCATGGCATGTCGACGATCTTCCGGATGCACCAGGCCGCGACACCACCGCGATCCTGGCCGCCGCGGCCGACGGCCAGCTCGACGCGCTCCTCATCGGCGGGGTCGACCCGGCCGACCTACCCGAGCCACAGGCCACCCTGGCAGCCATCGAGTCGACCGGCTTCGTGGTCAGCCTCGAATTGCGTGAATCCGCGGTGACCGCGCTGGCCGACGTGGTCTTCCCAATCGCACCGGTCGTCGAGAAGTCGGGTTCATTCCTGAACTGGGAAGGCCGGATTCGCCCCTTCGAACCCGCGCTGTCGTCCAGCTCCTTCCCCGATCTTCGGGTGCTGCAGATCATGGCCGACGAACTCGGGGTGGACTTGGGATTCCATACCGCCGAGGGAGCCCGCGCCGAGATCGCGGCGCTGGGCCCGTGGGATGGCGAGCGCGCCACTCCCCCGTCCGTGGCGGCCAAGGAACCGGCACCGATGGAGCCCGGTGAGGCGGTGCTGGCCGGGTGGCGGTTGTTGCTGGATGACGGCCGGTTGCAGGATGGGGAGCGGTTTTTGGCGGGTACGGCGCGGCCGTCGGTGGTGCGGTTGTCGGCGGCCACGGCCGCCGGGATCGGGGCGGTCGATGGGGATGTGGTGTCGGTGTCGACCGGCCGCGGTGCGATCAGCCTGCCGGTGGTGATCACCGAGATGGCCGACGGCGTGGTGTGGCTGCCGCTGAATTCCCCGGGCAGTGCGGTGCACGAGCAGCTCGGGGTGACCA
>NZ_BEWG01000154.1 GCF_002723835.1 Mycobacterium sp. shizuoka-1
CCAAGCTTCCCAGCAAGACAGCTGTGGGTACAAGGAGCCCCTCAGCGCTACCTCCACGATGAGAAGAAATGGTGGCAGTATCGGCTCGGTGAGCACCGATCAGTGCTGCGGTTCGGGCAGGCCATCAGACAGGCCCGCCCGCGACGAGTCTCGACCGCACTCGACAGCAACGCCGGGACTACCATCGCAACAGCAGAATCAAACCCCACCGCGAAGACGCCATGAGCTGGGTAATTTCCCCGGCATCTCTGCGGTTAAGTCTCGGTTAATGGGTTAAGTCACATACGCCTCCAGCTGCTTATCGGAGGTCTCTGGTCGGGGCGGGTTTCGATCGCGTTGATCGGCCTGATCGGTCTTGTTTGGCAGTGAGTTGTCCCGTTCGCCGGTTTCCTCAGGACCACGCCGCGCACAGGCGTAGTGAGCCTTCAGGTAGGTGGCCGGTGTGTCCGGCGCGGTTGGGCCAGCCTGTCGGGGTGCAGGATCACCACGGCGTTGGTCTCCAGCCGGATCCAGCCGCGATTGGCGAAGTCGTGCAGTGCCCTATGCGTGGCCTCGCGGCCCGCGCCGGCCAGCTGCGCGATCTCTTCTTGGGTCAGATCGTGGGTCACCCGCAGCGTATCGCCCTCACCGGCGCCGAATCGGTGGGCCAAAACCAGCAGTTGTCGGGCGACGCGGCCGGGCACGTCGGTGCCGCTGTGATCGACCAGCGTGTCGGTGGTGCGGCGCAGCCGTCGCGCCAGCATCTGCAGCAGCTGTTCGCCGATCTCGGGGCGATCGGCGATCCAGGCGCGCAGCCCGTCGCGGTCCATCCAGACCGCGCGCACCTTGGTGATCGTGGTCGCGCTCGACGTGCGCGGCCCCGGGTCGAAGACCGACAGTTCACCGAACATGTCCGAGGGCCCCAGGATGGTCAGCAGATGTTGGCGCCCCCCGGGAAAGCGGCGCCCGATTTTGACCTTGCCGGATTTGATGATGTAAAGCCGGTCGCCGGGCTCGCCTTCGGTGAAAACGGCCTGCCGGGCACCGAACACGACCGGATGCAGCCGGCGCCGCAGCGCCGCCGCAGCAACCGGGTGCACCGCCTCCACAATCGCGGCACCGGCCAGCACCTTGTCCACTACAGCCCTTCCGTGAACGCCGGAATCGGTGATGGCCGCCTGCCCATGCCGCGCGAGCACCCGCCGATCCCCTCACCGGCGGGTGCTCACAGCACCTCGCGAGACGAAACCTGGATCTGCACCCCAACCGCCCGCACCCCAACGCGTCCCGTCACCCCAGAGTTTTCCGGCCGCGGGTGAACCGCCGATAACCACCACGGAAAGCCGACGTTACCCGTTACTCACAGCCCGGGCGAGGTCTCGACGAGCTCGCCGGATCAGCCCCAGAGCCCGCGGGGCAGTTCGGCCACGTTACGCTCAGCGGCACCGGGATGCGGTGGCGCCGGCGGCGCGGTGTGCGCTGCCCCGAGGACCCGCAACAGGGATAAAGCGCCGATCGAGAGCGTAGAGCAGCCGTGTGATGATGCGCTTGTCGTGCTCGTCGTCATCGAGCTGAGCCTGAGCGCGTCCCGCCTCCAAGAACGCGCCGCGGGCCAGGTAGTGGCCGATCCGGTCACGACCCTCCGGTGATTCTGGCGTCAACCTCGGCGAGTTGACTGACCAACAGGCGCCGAAAGTAGGCGCCTTGTTCAGCGTCGGCCACCCGGGCGATCCCCGCCGGATCGGCGGTGGGCAAGTGCGGCAACTGCATCACGAGTCAGGATAGCGCAGGTGCCGAACCCCGACCGTGGGCACACCAGTGCCAAGCGGACGCGCACGCGCCCGCCACCCCTGCCGATCACCGAGATAGCGATCGGCCCGATGTTTGAGCCGCACAGGCGGTATCCCCACCGCGTCGGGCCCGCCCCGGTCACACAGCGGTAGGCATGCCCGAACCCGGCTGAGCGGCAGGCAATGAACCTCGCGCCATCCGATCACGGTTAGTGCGACATCGCTGTATCCCCCTTGTTCTGTTCCTTACTCGCCCAAGCACCTTGGATCTGCCGCACGAGCGGGCACGGTCAACGACCCGGCCCGACACGCAGGTATCCATAGGGAGTCACCGGCCTCCTGGTATCCGGCTGCCTTCCCGGGGGCATTGGGCCCAAAAACGACGGAGAGGCCAGCGGGGGGCGTTTGCACCGCGACATCAGGTGTGACGGTGTTGTCGTCCGCGTTGGCTTGTGTTCATAGACCCGGCGTACACCAGACAGCGAGTTGTCTGCGACGTGAGGGGAGGACAAGGTGAGCAAAGCGGGCCGGGGTGCGGATCCGACGTCACGGCGGATCATCGATATGGCCATCGGCGTGCTGATCGGATGGCGCGGCTGCTCCGAGCGGGAGGCGTTCGACGAGATCGCCGGCGCGGTTCGAGAAACCGGCATCGGCATCGGCAGCATCGCCGGCGCCCTGGTGGATCTCGCCAGCGGCGTCGAGCAATCAGCACCACATCACCGCGCGCAAGCACTGCGCGTGTGGGCTGATGCGATACCCGGGCGGCCAGCACCGCTGACCACCCCGAGCAGCTGACGGGGTCGCGTCCGAAAGTTGGTGTAAGCGCACGGGCCGGTTCGCGGCTTTGTCGTCAGCGTACGGGCAGGGGAACTCGGCCGGCGGCCACACCACCGCGGAGATTGCCCCTCAATGGTGTCATGGGAAACGCGGCTCGGTCCCGCTACGGAAGCTTTGTCAGCCCCAACACTGACACTGCAGGGCCGAGAGATGTTCAGCCGTATAGGGTTTGGGCAGATTTGGTCTGTGTGGTAAACGCGGCGTCGAGGCGGTTTTGGCGGCGGCGGTTGGGTTCGTGGTTGGCTTCGGCGGCCACGAACCCGATCAGCTCTTCGAGTTCGTCGGCATTGGTCAGTAAGGCAGCGCCGTTTGGGTGGGCGCGCATGCCATACACCAGTCGCTCGCAGTCGGGGTCAAGCAACACCAGGTCGCGTAACACCGCGGTGGTCTTGTCGCTGACGATGACCTCCTCGAGGGCGTCGGCAAGGCTGAGCCGGCGACGCCGCAGATCGTACGGGGAATCTGCCCAGTTGCTGATCACCCCCTCGTCGTCGCAGACGCTGCACGACCATCGGATCGGCGCCGATGCCTCGGCCGAGGCGATGGCGATGGTCATCCGTCCGGGGCAGCGTCGGTGGGCCGGTCGGCGCCGACACGGCAATGCCGATACCCACCGATCACCGACCTCGCCGGCGGTGCCCGCCCGGACTATGTCGCCCAAGTGCTGCGCGAGGCGCCGCGCGGGACCCGAAGCGTCGTGCGGCATGTCGAGGAAGTGATGCAGATCAGCGACCAACACGTCGCCACACTGTACCGGCGCCCAGCCACGGCGTTCTTGCATACCGATCGTCGGCGGCCCTGCCTACGATCATGGGTCGTGATGCTGCGATGTACCGCCAGGGTGTTGGCGCTGCTGGGGGTGTCTGAGCCGGCCATCGGCGAAGCCTGCGCGACCGACTGGTATGCCCACATGGTCTGGATCGACCGACGCAAATGCCTGCTGGTGACCCACGCCGGGACCTTGTTCTCGGTGTTCGTGCCCAACGTCACCGCCGCGGGGCTGCGCCCGATCGGCCCGCCGGTCGTCTCGGCGATCCAGGCCGCGCTGCACGCCGAAGGCCTGCCCGTGGATACGCTGGGCGATCTTGATCCCCAGCAGGTGGCCGTGGCCAAGACCGCTGACCGCCGCATTCTGGGCACCATCAACGACCTCGCGTTTACCACCGAACACGTCATCGCCACCGCTGGCGGCCTGGCCCGCTGCGACATCGACGCGCTGCACCACGGCCTGCACCGCACCATCAACAGCATCACCGGCTACATCCCACCGATCGAGCTGGTCGCCGCCAGCCATCGGGGCCCTTAGGCTTAGCCTCAGCTTAGCTTAGCTACCGAGCCATTCGGCGTTCGTGACGTTTGCGGCGTGCCTACCACTCGGCGCGACGGATGGGTGATACGTCTGGGTCACGAGTGGTCCATTTGAGCGGATCGGATGGGTTGTGGAGGCAGATCGGTTTTCTGTTCGCAAGGTGCGACACGGGGATGGGGACCAGTCCTACTGGATTTTCACCCCGGATCTGGAGGTTCACCGTCCGTCTCTGAATGTGTTGTGCCGCTACAAATCCTCCACCCAACAGACCTATGCCTACAGCCTGGTCGATCATTTGAACTGGCTGCTGGTCAACGGCAAGACACCCGATACGGTCACGCTCGATGATTTGCGGCGCTACATGAACGGCGTGACCGGTCAGCTCGACGGCAGCGCGGCGTGGCGTAAGCCGACCCAGAAACCGATGGGTGCGTCGGCGGCGGGCAACGTGGCCTCGATCGTCAAGGCCTACTATCTGGCGTTGGCCGTGTCGGAAACCGTGAGCCCAGCACTAGTGGAGGGGCTGCGGTCCAACCATGCTGTGCGACGCGGCAGGTCGGGGCGGATAGGCGAGGCCAATCCCCTTGCGCCGAAGAAAGCTGCTCGGCGCCCACGCGTCCTGCCGAACGAGGTGGTGCAAGCATTGTTCGCGCCGGGGGTGTTGACCACGGCCCGTGACGTCATGGTCGTCACCTGGCTGCATGATGCGGGCATCAGGGTGGGGGGTCTGTGCGGGCTGCGGTTTTCCGATCTGCACCTGATGCGCCACCATCCGTGCGGCCAGCGCGCGGATCCGCACGTTCACATCGTCGGTCGTGACGACAACCCCAACGGTGCGCGCGCGAAGGCTCACGCTCAGGTCAACGTCGCCAGCGACGGCACCGTCTTGGACGGGGTTATCCGGGCGGTGAGCGCGGACATGATCAGCACGTTCCACGCCTACCTGCTCGATGACTTTCATCCGATCCAGCATCTGGTGGACCACGAGCAGGTCCTCGTACATGTCCTGGGCAAAACCCCGGGGGTGGCCTTGACCTCTGCCGGTGTCCGCAAAATGCTTGTCCGGGCGTGCAAGCGGGCAGGGCTGCAGGCGCGGGTGACCCCGCACGCATTCCGGCACAAGGCCGCGGCGGCGTTCTACGCCGAATCGGACTTCAACGCCGAGATGGTCGCCCAGGAGTTCGGCTGGGCAAGCCCGCAGATGGTCACCGATCTATACGGAAAGTCTGCGAATCGCCACGCGATGAAGCACCTGCAGCAGGCCTGGGACGCCACGGCGCGACCGCCGGCCGAACCTTACCTCGGGACCGCAGCATCGGAAGGCGCGCAATGAGCGCTGCAGCAACGATTACAGAGAGTCCGGTTCTGGAGACCGCGAGCGACTACCTGGGCCTCACAGTTGAAGAGCGTTACACCGTTGTCAGTCAACACTTCCCGCCGTGGCTGCTGACCGAGCCGGTCGAGTTTCCTCCCCGTCACCCGACCTACGGTTGGGTATGTCTCGTCGAGGGGTGCGCTGGCGCCTTGAACGCAACATGTAAGCAGCTGCTCTGTTCGGAGCACTTGAAACAGTATCGCGCGCTCAAGGACTCTGACCTCGATCAGTTCGTCCGCGGCGCCAAAGCCGGAAAGTTCGCCCAGCTCGGGTGGGCTCTGTTACGCAAGCCCGACTGCGCGATCTGCGGCGCCAATCGTCAAACAGACCAACACGGCTACTGTCACCAGCACGCGAACTCGCTGCGCAAGGCACGCCGAAAGGGAATCAGCGAAGCGCAGTGGCGACAAAACACACACCCGCTACCGGCGATTGACCGATGCACGGTTCCGCTATGCGCCCACGACAGCGCCGCGACGTGCGGTGGCCGCCATCGTGTATGCAGAAACCACCACCGTCTTTGGCGACGCTGGCTGAGCATTACCAGCGGACCAGCAGATTCACACGCGTGGGACGCGTGGCTCACATCAGCACGGGTACGGGATTCGGTGTCGCCACCGAACATCCGGGGGCAACTGTCACTGGCGGGGCTGCCGATTGGCTTGCAGCACGAGATTCGTTACGCCCTCCATCGGCATGCAAGTATTGCACGACGCACCCAGTGGCGGCCCACCGACCTGCAGAAGGTCATCGACGCCTTGGCAGCAAGCAGCGTGACGTCACTGAGCGACCCCCTGGTCGCCGACCTCGCCGACAACAGCCGTCGCACCGATGGCCGCCGCATCTGGTTGACCCTTCCGTTCGCGGCGCGCAGCCTCACGGTGACCGACGAGCTCGCCAGATCCGCGGGCTGGTTCGACCCGATTCTTGTCGGTAGCTCACCGTTTCCGGGATCGCAGGGCCAACCGAATCGGCGCAAGGTCTGGGACCTCACCGCCGTCTCACAGCGCTGGCTGCGTGACTTGATCTGGGAACACCTCCGCGACGAGGCTCTCAAGCCCGTCGGGAAACGTCCCAGCACCGCAACGCTTTACAACAAGATCACCGGGATCGTTCTGCTCTCGCAGATTCTTCGGCAAAACCGCGACGACCACGGCAACGACCCGGCCCGACTTGACAGGGCAGACGCCATGGCGGTCAAAGACACTTGGGATCTGTGGTTCCTGGAACAGATTCCCCTGCCCTTTCAGACCGAGAACGCTAAGCGAGCCAGCACCCTCAATGAGCTCACACGGCACCGCTACATGTCCGGCATTCGACTCGTCTTGCACCGCAGTCGCGAACAGCATCGGACACCGACGGGGCTGGACTCTTTCATCTACAGCTTGCCCGACTACCCGATACCAACCAAGAAACCGCGGCCACGCCCGCTGACCTACAGCGACTTTCAATTGCTCGTGAACGGCGACAGCATCAACGCCCTCGAAGCCCTCGACGGCCACGATCTCGGCCTCGCCGACATCTGGCTCACCCAAGCGTTTCAAGGCGGACGAATCAGCGAGACACTCAAACTCCGGCTGGGTTGTGTGGGACTCGTCGGCGCTGCTCAACCCTATATCTGGCGAGATGTCAGCAAGGCCAACGTCGTCGATTACGGCATGCCCTGCTATCTACCGGTCTACGAACGGCTGCTTCACCGCCAGCAGATCACACGCGCGAAACTTCACACCCGCTACGCCGAGCAACTCGCCACACTCGACGAACGTGGACGAGCAACGCTGGAGGCCAAGTGGGACCGCGACATGCCCCTGTTTCCGAGCGCGATCCGCAACCCCGACCTGACCATCGAGGTAGGACAATCGTGGTTCAACGACCTGTTCAGGCCGTGGTTCGAAGGCCTTGGCCTCAAAGGGATTACCACGCATCAGACCAGAGCAACTCTGGCTACCTCCCTGTTGAACAACGGCGCGCCCGCAGCCCTTGTGCGCCAACTGTTGGGGCACTTCTCCCAAGAGGCACTGGCGCACTACGCCAACTACAACAACGACAGCATGACCAGACACCTTCAGCAGCTCTGGGCCGCCGGACCCGGCATGGATAAGCCCGGCACCATCCTGATGCGCCCTACCGAGATGAAGGCCGACGACACCTGCGCTGCCGCCGCCCGAATCGACCTGACCGTGGTGCCAGTTGAGCACGGCCTGTGCCGCTACGGCCCGGTTGTCGGCGGCTCGCAATGCCCATTCGAAAAGAACTGCAGCACCGGCCCCAACGGGCCATGCGAGCATTTCGTACTCACTGGCGCGGACCTGGCCTACTGGGAACGCAAACGCGACGCCGCCTACCACTTCGCCGAAGGCGCCCCCACCGACGACGCTCGCGACTACATCCTCAGCCAATGGCACCCATGGGAACCGGTACTCACCGCGCTACGCGAAGCGCTCGACGAGCTCGGCCTGCTCGAAGAGGCCGAGAAACTCGATCTGCGCACACCCGTGCATGACTACTTCGATCCACTGTTCGCCACCGGATGGCAAGTAGCCCAACTGAATCAACCTCCCCCCGCTACGTGATAGCGGCGAAGCTACGACTCGATTGAGGAGCGCAACCCGATGGAAACCAAAACACGCAGACGCCCCGTCGAAATGATCGAACATCGCACAGCCAACAGCGCCGAATGTGAACAGCGCGTCCGTAAAGCCGTCACCAAACTCACCAAGACCGGTGCACCGTTCACCGTCGCGAACGTCTGCGACCTCGCCGGAGTCGGCAAGACATTCATCTACGACAAGCGCCGCCCACACCTGACCCAGGCCGTTCTGGCAGCTCGGGACGCATCCCAGGGCACCGCAATCCAACACGCCGAACAAGAAATCGACAAAGCATCCGCCTCATGGCGAGAACGAGCCCTCGACGCCGAAGCCCTCGCCAAGGCACTTCGCACCACAGTCAAACAGCGAGAAGCCCGTATCAACGACCTCTCTGGACAACTCTACGACCCCGACGGAAACCACCTCGCCGAGGAAAACACCAGACTGCGGGAGCTGGTCTCGACGCTCAACCACAACCTTCAACGCGCACACAGCGAAAACAACACCCTCAGACGCTCACTCGATGCAGCCCGCGCCAACGTCAAACGGGAACGCGACCGCAACGTCACGCAGCTGTTCGGAAACGACCCCCGCTCGACCTGAAA
>NZ_BEWG01000155.1 GCF_002723835.1 Mycobacterium sp. shizuoka-1
AACTCGACGTCCTCGACGGTCTTCCATGGCCCGCTGCGGGCGGGACCGTAGATCAGCTCGGCCTTGTAGTAGCCGTTCACCGTCTCCGCCAAGGCGTTGTCGAAGCTGTCCCCGATCGATCCGATCGAGGGGACCGCACCGATCTCAGCGAGGCGTTCGCCGTAGCGGATCGATGTGAACTGCGACCCGGCATCGGAGTGACATCGCAAGCCCACCAACATGTTTCCGCGTGACCAGCGGGCCATCTCCAATGCGTCGAGGACCATCGTGGTGCGCATGTGCGAGGCGACCCGCCAGCCGACGATCATCCGCGAGTAGGCATCGACGATGAAACACACATACGCCACCCCGGCCCACGTCGGCACGAATGTCAGATCCGTCACCCACAGTTGGTTCGGCGCGGTAGCGGTGAACGTGCGCTTCACCAGATCCGGGTGACGCGCAGCGGCGGCGTCCGGTTTGGTGGTCTTGACCCGTTTGCCGCGCCGGACCCCTTCGATCCCGAGGCTGCGCATCAGGCGGGCCACCTGATCGCGGCCGACGTCGTAGCCCTCGCGGCGAGCAGCTCTCCAGAGCTTGCGGGCCCCGTAGACGCGGTAGTTGTCCTCCCAGAGCGCCATCAGGGCCGGACCAAGCTCGGCGTCACGCTGCGCGCGTGCCGACACAGGCCGGGTCTTGGTGTCGTAGTAGGTGCTCGGGGCCATCACCACCCCTGCTGATCGCAGGACGGTGATGACGGGCTCGACCCCGAACTCCTCGCGCTGGGCGTCGATGAAGTCGACTATTTCTTGTGTTGGCGGTCGAGCTCCGCCCCGAAAAAACTGGCCGCGCGTTTCAGTATCTCGTTGGCACGCTTGAGTTCTCGATTCTCCTGCTCAAGCTCTTTGATCCGTGCCGACTCCGCGCTGGACACTCCCGGAGCGTATCCGTCATCGATGTCGGCTTGGCGGACCCAGGACCGCACCGACTCCACCCCGTAGCCGAGCTGGCGGGCCACCCGCGACACCGTGCCCTGCTCGGCACCCAACTCGGCTCTCAGGGTCCGGACCATCCGCACCGCCGCGGCCTTCTCCTCCAAGCTGTAGCGACGCG
>NZ_BEWG01000156.1 GCF_002723835.1 Mycobacterium sp. shizuoka-1
CAACGAGGATGCTGGCTCGTCGCGGTCGTTGCTCGATGAGATTGTCCGCGACGGTGCCCGCCAGATGCTGGCCGCAGCGTTGCGGGCTGAGGTCGCCGCCTACATCGAGGCTCATGCCGGTGAGCTTGATGAGAACGGGCACCGGCTGGTGGTGCGCAATGGCTATCACCGCGAGCGCGAGGTGCTCACCGCGGCGGGCGCGGTGAGTGTGACCGCGCCGCGGGTCAATGACAAACGTGTTGACCCGGACACTGGTGAGCGGCAACGGTTTTCCTCGGCGATCCTGCCGGCGTGGGTGCGCAAGTCGCCGCAGATGACCGAGGTGTTGCCGTTGCTGTATCTGCATGGCTTGTCGACCAGTGATTTCGGTCCGGCGTTGGAGCAGTTCCTGGGCTCGGGTGCCGGCTTGTCGGCCACGACGATCACCCGACTCACCACGCAGTGGCAGGACGAGGCCAAGGCCTTCGAGGCCCGTGATCTGTCGGGCACCGACTACGTCTACCTGTGGGTCGACGGCATCCATCTCAAGGTGCGCCTGGAGCAGGAGAAGCTCTGTTTGCTGGTGATGATCGGTGTGCGCGCTGACGGCCGCAAGGAGCTGGTCGCGCTCACCGACGGGTACCGGGAGTCGGCCGAGTCGTGGGCTGATCTGTTGCGGTCGTGCCGACGTCGCGGGATGACCGCACCGGTGCTGGCCGTCGGCGATGGGGCCCTGGGGTTCTGGAAGGCCGTGCGTGAGGTGTTCCCGGCCACCGGCGAGCAGCGGTGCTGGTTTCACAAGCAGGCCAATGTTCTTGCCTGCCTGCCAAAGTCGGCTCATCCGGGGGCGATCGCGGCGATGCGGGAGATCTACAACGCCGAGGATATCGACCACGCGCAGGTGGCGATCAAGGCGTTCGAGGTGGACTACGGCGCCAAGTACCCCAAGGCGGTCGCCAAGATCGTCGATGACGCCGATGTGCTGCTGGAGTTCTATAAGTACCCGGCCGAGCACTGGGTCCATCTGCGCACTACCAACCCGATCGAATCAACGTTTGCCACGGTACGTTTGAGGACCAAGGTGACCAAGGGGCCGGGTTCACGCGTCGCCGGAATGGCCATGGCTTACAAGCTGATCGACGCCGCGCAAGCCCGCTGGCGAGCCGTCAACGCACCGCACCTGGTCGCTCTGGTCCGGGCCGGCGCGATCTTCCACAAAGGCAAACTGCTCGAGCGACCCACCGACAT
>NZ_BEWG01000157.1 GCF_002723835.1 Mycobacterium sp. shizuoka-1
TTCCTGTGGTGTTACTGGCTGGGGTGGCTGCCGCGGTGCCCGGGGCATTGTCGACGCCGGTTGCGTTTGTCGCGCCCTGGTCGCTGGGCGTGCCGGGCGCGCTATCAATACCCGCGGTGGCCGAGGTCTCGCCCTGTCCACCACCTGGTGTTGAAAGACCAGTGGGCACTTGTCCGGCCCAGCTGGGAACGGCGGCCAAGGCGCCCATAGCGGCGGCTGAAAGAGCGCGCACGTCTTCCTGGGCTTGCTCTTTGATTGCCTGGATTTCGGCGTCGACATCAATGTTGAAGAACTCCAAGAGTGGGCGGGCACCCTCGAGCATCTTGATGATGGCCTCGGCAGATTCAACGACGCCGGCCATGTTGAACAACATGGCGCCCAACGTCGTTGCCCAGGCGTCCAAACATGCGGAGGCTTCGCCTACTTGTAGGCCCACCATGCTGACCTTGACGAAGTACTGGGTCCAGCTGGCGGCAATGACTTCAGCGAGTGCACCTTGCCCGTGATTGAGCAGTTTCCAGGCCGAGACCTGGCCATCTTGCGCGGTTGCAAGCAGTTGACCCGAGAGCTTCTTGAGTTCCAGCGATCGCCGTGTCAGATCGGCCGGTTCCAGCGACTCTTCCCACAGCCCCTGGAGGATCTCAGCGGCATTCGGACCAGGCGGCATCGGGGGCATTGGCTATATCCCCCTAGCCGGCTACGCCGCACACTTGATCGAGTTCAGCCGACGCCGCGTTCGAGTTAACAACGTCCTGGCTGGAAAACGTGTGATCCCGCAGCTTCTGGACCTCACTGCGCCGCGTGGCGATGTAGGTACGCGCCGCCTCCGCTGCATCGGCAGGGTTGGGCATGATTTTCGGTTCGAACAGTTCCAACGCCCGGTCGATCGCGGTCGTGCGGTTCTGGATGTAGGTATCGATGTTCGGGGTGTTCCAGTCCCATCCAGCGGGAAGCAGCGGAATCGCGAGCAATGTCTGTTTAGTAGTTCGCCATGCTTTGCAGGTGGAGTTGTCCGCGGCGCTGGTCGCCGGTTCGCTCGACGTGGCCGGCGGTGTCGTGGGACCGGCAGTAGGCGCGGGGGTGTCTTTGCCGCTGAGGGCGAAGAACGCAGCGCCGGCTATCAGTGCGCCGGCGATCACGATGCCGGCGAAAATGATCCAGAGGGCGCGTCCCGACTTCGCAGCAGGTGGCATGGCGTAAGGGTGCGCATGGGGCGGCCACGGCGGTGGCGGTGCGCCGTTGTGTGGCGCCGGCGCAGGCTGATGCGTTGCGTGCGGCGCTCGGTCCGGTGGCGTGTTCCCCTCCATGAGTTTCTCCTATGTCAAGCCGCTGCTGTTTGGCAAGCGGGTTGACGGTTTTGGTGGTCGGTGTGCAGATGTCCGAATGCGACGCGGGCCAGGCGTCGTTTGAGGCAGCGCAGGGCTTCGGTGGTGGAGTCTCCTTCGGCGAGGCGGTGTCGATAGTAGGTCCGCCCGAGGCCATCGAGACGGATCTGGGTGACCGCGATGCGGTGCAGCGCGGCGTTGAGTTGGCGGTTGCCGGAGCGGGTCATGCGGACCCGTCCGCGAGTGTTGCCCGACCAGACCGGAATTGGTGCCACCCCGCTGTGGCGAGCGAAAGCGGCCTCGCTTTTGAACCGGGTGATCCCAGCGGCCTCGCCGACAATCTTGGCCGCGGTCAGTTCCCCGCAGCCGGGCATCGACAACAGTGCCGGGGCGGCCAGGCGTACGCGATCGCCGATACGTGCGGCGAGGGCGTTGATCTGTTCGGTGAGGCGGGTGATGTCGGCCAGCTCGTCACGGGCTAGTTCGGCGACCAGGCCAGGCTGGGTGGCCAACCATGCCCCGAGCAACTGGCGATGCTTGGCACGATCGAGTGAGCCGGCTTTGGGTGCGTGCGCGGGGTCGAGCTCATGAACTCGCCACAGTAGACGATTGATCGTCGAAGTGCGCTGTCCGACAAGGTCTTCACGGCGATCCACCAGCAGCTTCAACTCCCGGGAGACCTCGTCGTGGGAGGCGACCGGAAGGTCGGGTTCGCGCAGCACCGCCCGCGCCACGGCCAACGCATCGATGGGATCAGACTTGCCCCGGGTGCGTGCGCAGGCTCGGGTTTGGGCCATCAACTTGGGCGGGACTCGTACCACCTGTTGGCCGCAGGTCAGCAGGTCGCGCTCCAGCCGGGCCGACAGGTGACGGCAGTCCTCGATGCCCCACCGCACGTCGCTGCCGAACTGGGTGCGCACCCACGCCACTGCGTCATGGTGTCCGGCCGTGGTGGCCGGCACGACCTTCTCGCCGAGCTTGCGTCCGACTTCGTCGACGGCGACGAAGGTGTGAGTGCGCTTGTGCACGTCGGCTCCAACAACAACCATGGTGGTTGCCTCCTTCACTGTGAGGTGACGGTTGGGCCGGTCGGCGGACACATCTCAGTGGGGGCGATGCCACGCTCCTATCAAGTCACGCCGGCCGGTCCTTCACACCTGGCGCCGACAAAACCCATGGTTGCCAACCGGAGGCGGCACCGATGCTATGAGCCAGACACCAGATGTAAAGGATCCCAACCACCGCAAGAAGCGGTGACCTCACCCTGACACTGACTTGATGGTAAGGGCGGTTTGGGGCCAAAACTGCTGCTCGACCGGGGGCAATTTGGCTCATGAGTGCTTATCCGTCCAGTAGGTGGGCAGCTGTTGTAGGTGCTCCCGAAGCGCTTCGGGGTTGGCGGTTCGGTCGCTCGGTGGCAGTTCGGCCGATGACTGCAGGGCTTCCATGCGGGTATCGAGCCAGGTTTGCCAATCGTCGAGACCGGTTTCTCCCCCGGCGGCGAGCCCGGCGCGGTAGGAAGCTTCCTGCAACGCCTGGAGTAGGGCGTCGACGCCGGGGGTGATGCGCGCACCAAGGTTGGTGAGACCCAGGTGGTCAGAGAGAAGTGGGTCGACCGGCTGACGCCGGTATTCGTCAATGGCGAGAGTGTCGGCGTACCAGGCGTCTAGAGCTGCGCGCCAATCTCCTCGTGCTGCGTAGGGCTCCCACGGGCGCATGGGCATGGTCGTCAGTTCATGGAGAACCAGGGTTTCACTGTCGGCGTTGGCTTCGGTGGGGTTGATTAGCGCTGCGGCGCTACCCAGGATCTGCTCGCGTAGGCCGGTGTCGTGGTCGATGGTCAGCGTGGAACGCCAGTCAGCCGGCAGTGTTCCGGCGCGGGCTTCGGCGAGAATTCCGACCCACAGACGGGTGCGCGTTGAGTGGTAGATCAACGCGGTGCTGTGCGCGTCCAATCGTCGGAGGTAGGCGGTCGTTCGTTCGATCTGGTCGCGAAGGCGATCGTGGTTGAACACGGGTAAGGCCCCTCTCGGCTACGCAATTTGGCGCTAGCTTACGGTAACACACACGTAAGCACACATGTAACTACTTACACATGTACTTACACACACGAATACGTGACAACACGAATGTGTGATTACGTGAGTATGTGTTCGTGTGTGCTTGTACACTCATCGCATGATCTATGCGTTCGTGAACCAGAAGGGTGGCGTCGGCAAGACGACGTTGGCCGTGAACGTGGCTGCTGAGCGCTCGCGGCGCGGGCGGCGGGTGCTGCTAGTAGATGCTGATCCGCAGGGTTCTGCGCTCGACTGGCAGGCTCAGCGGGGCAACCTTGAGCATCCACCCATCTTCACGGTGGCCGGCTTTCCCCGCGACACGATTCACCGGGAGATTGGGCAGCTCGGGGCGGGTTACGACGATGTGGTGATCGATGCCCCGCCTCGGGTGGAAAGCACCGCTCGGGCGGTGATCATGGCTGCCGACCTCGTTGTCCTACCGGTGCAGCCCAGCCCGTATGACGTGTGGGCGAGCGCGGAGACGCTGGCGCTGTTGGAGCAGTCGCAGGTGTACAAGCCGGATCTGAGGGCGGCTTGGCTGATCAACCGCAGGATCGTCAACACGTCGATCGGCCGGGACATCAAGCAGCAGCTGCAGGACTACGGGCCCCGGCTGTTGGAGGCCACGGTCGCTCAGCGAGTGATCTTCTCGGAAGCTGCGAGCCGCGGTTTGGCTGTCCATGAGGCCGACCCGGACGGTGTGGCCGATACAGAGATTCGTGCTGTCGCACAGGAGTTGGAGGAGATGTCGAATGTCGGATAAGACCCGCCCGGACCTGACGCCACGTAGGCCTAGCGCTGCTGCTGACTTGCCCGCCGCCGCGGACGATTGGGTGCGCGGCGGCCGCGAGGGCACCGAGACGACGCCGCCACCGGCTCCTGAACCACCTGCACAGCCACCGGTCGAATCGTCAGCCAGTGAGCCGACCAAGCGCCTGACCATCGAGGTGCCGGCCAGCTTGCACCACGCGATCATGGTGCACGCCCGGGTCACCGGCGTTACGGCCAAAGACGAGATCACTCCTCTGCTACGCCAGCACTATGCCGACGCCCTGAAGCTTTACCAGCGATGAGCGAGGACTGATCGACCCCCAGCAGGGAACAGCGAAACCATGAGGTTCCGTACACCGTCGAGGCGATCAACACTGTGCGGCGGATGGGCTGGTATCGCCGGTTTGGCTTCGCAGAGCCCACGGTCGACGAGCAGGGGAGCTACGCCTACTGAGGCTATGGGTTGCCAGTGTTGATCCGCCGGCCTTTACCGTCGGAATGAACGGCTCAGTTAGTAGGTCCCGTCGAGGAGAGTGGACGGCTCCACAAATGCCTGGTCAGCGGTGTGCAGGGTCGGTAGGGTCGCAACCTATGGAGAGCCGGGCGCCCAAGGACGTGGTTGTGTCGAAGGCCGCCGTCAAAGCGGCCGGGATGCGCTCGACCAGGGCGTCGGCGAAGCTGGAAGGTCGAGTCGTGCCTGCTGGTCATCGGCGGTCCGCGGCCGTCACTGCGTATCTCGCGAGGATCGCTGCTGGTCGAGCAGATCGTGGCCAATAGCACTGATGATGATGGCGCGCCGACGATGGGCCGGGACCAGCTGCTCGAACATGCTGAGTAGAGAAGTATGGCCCTTGGTGAACGATCACAGCCCGTTCACCAAGTCCCGGCGTGAAGAGATCCTCGGATACGACCCGGATTCCGGCGTCTGAAGCTGGTCTGGGCCTGGCCCGCCCGTGGTGTCTCAGGTATTGGTGTTGGGTGTTTGTGTGGCAAAGGTTGGGGTGTGGCGGTGTCGTCTGGTCTGCTCTGGGCTTCTGTGTGGTGGTCTGTCGGCTTGGCCCGTGGTGCGGGGATAATGGAATACGTTGGTGTTGAGTGATTCTGGTGTTGAGGGCGTAGCCCGGTTGGTAAGACGGGATGGCGTGTCCAGCAACGGGTGTCGGCTCAATCCGCCGGCCGGAGTTGCGATAGCTGTTCACCACGGTCGAGGCGAAGCCGAGACAGAGTAGCC
>NZ_BEWG01000158.1 GCF_002723835.1 Mycobacterium sp. shizuoka-1
CGATGGGTGGGATGCGGCCCAGGCGGTGCATGAGCCGGTCGGTGTTGTACCAGTGCACCCACTCGGCGGTGAGCAGTTCGACATCGGTCAGACGGTGCAAGGGACCCCGCCGGAATGGTGAGTCGTCGCGGACTGCTTCGGTCTTGTACAGCCCTATGGTCGTTTCGGCCAAAGCGTTATCGAAGGCATCCCCGACCGTGCCGATCGAGGCCACAAGCCCGGACAGAGCCAGGGTTTCCCCGAACCGCACAGACGTGTATTGAGAGCCCGCGTCGCTGTGGTGAATAGTATTGCCCAACAATGGATTACCCTCGCCGCTTCGGAGGTGTGCGGCATGGCGGATCGCTCGGCGCACGAACCGGTCTTCCTTGCTGGCCGAGCAGGTCCATCCCACAATCCGGCCCGCGTAGGCGTCGATGGCGAATGCGGTGTACACGAACATCCCGTTGGACAGCCGTACGTAGGTGAAGTCCGCCACCAGCAGCACGTTGGGGGCCGGCACCCGGAACTGGCGCTTCACCAGATCGGCAGCCCGGTCGGCGGCCGGATCCGAGACGGTGGTGCGGACCTTCTTGCGGCGAGTAACTCCACGCCAGCCGTTGGTCCGCATGAGACGCTCCACGGTGCAGCGGGCCACCGCGATGCCCTGGCGTTGCAAGTGAGCCCACATCTTGGTGGCGCCATACAGCGACTCGGGCTTGCGCCGACCGTGCTCGTCTGGCTCGTAGAAGCCGGCCAGCACCTCGGTGATCACGGTGTCCCACAGCGCCCGAGCGGATGGGGGGCGGGTCAGCCAGGCGTAGAAGGTCCTCGGGGCGATCTGGCACCCGTGCTCAGTGAGCACGCGGCAGATCGGAGCGACCCCGAACCGAGCACGATGCTCGGCGATGAACGCACAAATCAACGGTGTCGCGGGTCGCTCTCCCGCACGAAGAAACTTGTTGCCGCCTTGAGGATTTCGATGGTTTCCTCAAGCTCACGATTCTTGCGCTTGAGCTCCTTGTTCTCCCGCGCGATATCGGTGGGCACTCCATCCCGCTGGCCGGTGTCCACCTCGACCTGGTTGACCCACCGGCGCAAAGATTCGTAGGACACCCCCAACCGCTTGGCTACCGCGGTGATGCAGGCGGTGCGGGTGTCGTACTCCTCGGCATGGTCGGCCACCAGCCGTACCGCGC
>NZ_BEWG01000159.1 GCF_002723835.1 Mycobacterium sp. shizuoka-1
AGACAAGTCACTTCCCGGGTCCGCCCCCTCACGCTACAACCGCAGGGTCTTGACACAGAGAGGCGTCATTACCTCGCCCTGTTCGACGGGGTGGACGGCCGGGCGTTATGGCTCGGGCGCACCAAACGCATCGCGTCGGCCGATCAACGAATCATCCTGCACGCCAAGCACCGCGGCTGTACCCGGCCCGGCTGTGACGCCCCCGGCTATCACTCCGCAGTGCACCACGCCGCCCGAGACTGGAAGAACGGCGGCACCACCGACATCGACGACCTCACCCTGGCCTGCCCACCAGACAACCAACTGGTCGAAACCGGCGGCTGGAACACCCGCATCCTGCCCAACGGCCAGACCGAATGGATCCCCCCACCCGGCCTACCCATGCTCCACGGCGGCACCAACACCTACCACCACCCCGAGCGGCTGTTGGAGACTGAGACCGACGATCCGAACTAACCCGGTGCGGTGTCCTTGCGCGGCTGTTGTGCCACCAGCGGGGCGTCGAACGGCTGCCGGCCCAAACCGCGCGCGCCACCGGGCGATCCGAGGTCGGCGAAGAAATCCGCGTTGGCGTCGATGTAGGGCCGCCACTCGTCGGGCACTTCGTCGATGTAGGTGATCGCCTCGACCGGGCACACCGGCTCACAGGCCGCACAGTCCACGCACTCGTCGGGATGGATGTAGAGCATCCGCTCCCCCTCGTAGATGCAGTCCACCGGGCATTCGTCCACGCACGCCTTGTCCCTGATGTCGACGCAGGGCTCACCGATCACGTAGGTCATTTCGCCGCCAGATCGTCGATGGCCTGATGGGCCGCGTTGTAGCCTGGCACGAAGGTGATGCCCGGACCGCCGTGGCACCCGGCGCCGCCGAGGTAGAGCCCCTCGATCGGGATCGGCAGATCGAGGAAACCCTTGGGACCCGGACGATTCGGCCCCATCAAGTCAGGATGCAGCAGGCCGTGACAGAAGTCGCCGTCCGGCGCCCCGAACATCGTCTGCATGTGGTAGGGCGCGAACGTGATGTGCCGGATCTGGATCTCCCGGAAGTTCGGTGCGAATTTGGTGATCTTGTCGATCACCGTCTCGGCCATCTCTTGCTTGAGGCGCCCATGCTGCTCCCGCGGGGCGTCGACCGGGAACCCGTAAGCGTACGCACTGGCGGCGTGCTTTCCCGGCGGCGCCAGCGAGGGATCCGCGACCGAGGGGATCTGCATACCGAACGACGGGTTGTCCGGAAGCATTCCGGCCCTGGCCATTTCCCATTGCCGCTGCTGTTCCTCGGGGGTTCCGAACACCCCGACCGACGTCTGCATCCCGGGCTCGTTGAGCAGCTCGTAGGGTGAGGCGAACTCCGGCAGACCGTCGAGGGCGAAGTGCATCTGGATGAAGGTGGCCCGGTGATCGCGGCCGGCCAGCCGCTCCACCAGATTGCCGGGCAGATTCTCCGAGCCCACCAGGTCCACCAGCGTGAGGTCCGGGGAAAGATTGGACACCACGACCGGCGCGGTGAGCACCGACCCGTCCCGCAACCGCACCCCGGTGACCCGATCGTCGTCCACCAGGATCTGTTCGACCTTGCTGCGGTAGCGGATCTCGCCGCCGCGGTCGATGAGCAACGTCTTCAGGTGATCACATACCGCACCGATGCCACCCTCGAGCTTCGTCATCATGGTGGCATTCATGTCCGGCACGCCCATCGCGAACGCCAGACACGTTGCGCTGCCGGGTGTGAACGGACCACGATAGGTGGAGTTGATCGCCAGGAACGCCAGCATGCCCCGGATGGTCGCGTACTTGTCCTTGTCGGGGAAGTTGCGATCGATCACGTCCATGGCCGTGCCGAACAGCATCTCGTGGATCGCGCGGCGCTCCGATTCGTTTGTGGCACAGGCATACATCTCGTCGAGCGTCTTCGGTGGGGTGCGCGCTTCGAAGCGGCCGAGTGCCCGGGTGGGGCCGGTGGTCCATTCCAGCATCTTGGCCATGCCCAGAACCGAATCGGCGCCGTGCTTCTCGGACAGATGGGTCATGTATTTCATCGGATCGCTGTACATGATCATCGGTTCCTCACCGGCTTCGCCGAGATTCACCGACTGCACCTCCGCGTGGACCTGCGGGATCGTGTGCAGTTCCAAGGCCTGCGCCACTTCCGGCGCGGTCGGAAACTGCACCGAACCGGCGATCTCGTAACGGAATCCGTCGATCAGCTCGACCGTCGCAGCCATCCCGCCGGAATAGGTGTTTTGTTCCAGTACCACCGTGCGCAGGCCGTGCTGAGCCAGGACCGCCGCGGCGGTCAGGCCGTTGTGGCCGCCCCCGACGACGATCGCGTCGTAGTCACTCATTTGTTGGTTTCTCCTTACTTGACGGGACCTATCTCACGACTGTCGTGAATCGGCGAAAAGGATTGTGCGAAAATGACGTAATGACGAACATGCACGAGCGCCGCAGGACCTCGACGCGGGAGGCATTGCGGGAGGTGGCGCTGGCCAGGTTCGCCCGCGACGGATTCGCCAACGTGACCGTCGCCGAACTCGCCGACGAGGCGGGCGTCACGCAGCGCACCTTCTTCCGGCACTTCCCGACCAAAGAGGCCGTGCTGTTTCAGGATTACGAAACACAACTGGAGTGGTTCGCCGAGGCGTTGGCTCGACGCCCAGCCAACGAGTCGCTGTTCGACGCGGTGCTCGGCAGTGTGGTGAGCTTCCCACACGACTTGGAAGTCGTTCGCCAAGCGGCCATCCTGCGAGCGACGCTGCTCGAGGGTGAGCGCACCGCCGGACACCTGCGGGTGGTGCAGTCCTCGTTCGCCGAGGTGCTCACCGAGTTCGTCAGGCGCCGCTATCCCGATCTGCCCGATCTCGACCTGATCGCCGAGGTGGCCGGTGCGGCGCTGGCGGCGACCCTGGTGGCCGCGGTGGAGCGGTGGGGCCGCGACGGATGCACGACCGACCTGCGTGCGGTGGTGGCCACCAGCGTCGATCTCATCCGCTCCGGGCTTGCACCGCTGGCCTAACACGGCAGCAGGTCCTTCCACGACGCCGGCGCCTTGGACGCGCCGAGATCCGACTGCACATAGCGGCGCCCATCGGGGGTGATATAGCTGCCGGTCGCTGGGTTGTACGGGACCACCGAAGCCGGCGCCCGGCCACCGTCGGCTGTGCCGAATGCGCTGGGCGCCACGCCTGGTGGCGGTGCAACCGGCCCGTAGATGTGGTCGTCGGGATTGACCCTGCTGTCGGGCGGGACGCCTTGGGAGATCAGGTTCGGATCCAGTGGGTAGGGACCGACCGCATGTTGACGAACTGCGGTCGGCACGAACGACTGATCGCTGTCGCACATCTCGACCGTCGGTGCGCGCTTGCCCGGCTTGCCGACACACGGATAGTTCCTGGCCCCGCGCACCGCGATCGGCGAGTCCTGCGGCAGTTTGCAGTACAGGCCGTCCGGGGTGTCGATGGTGGTGGTGTCGGCGGGTGACCGCCACGACGACGGCGGCAGGAAGCCCACCGTGCACGGCGGCGGATCGCCCAGCGTGATCGCGAACTCCCCCACCGGCAGGCCGCTCGGGTTGTTGGTCGGCAAGCCGAAGGCCTGGGTGCTGGCGACCGCGGGCGGCAACAGCACGAGCAACTGCTCGAGCGAGGAGTTGTAGGTGAGAAGAATCTGGCCGAGCGCGCTGAGGTTGGCCAGCAGTACGGGCAGCGTGGGCTTGACCTGGTCGAGCAGCCTGGCGACCTCGTCGGCGGCTGCCGGGCCGGTGCGCAGCAGTGCCCGCACATGCTCGTCGTCGTCGGCGACCGTCTGGGTGACGTCGGCCAGACCGCGAGCCAACACCCGCAGCGAATCCATCGACGCGACTTGGGAATCCAGCAGGGGTGCCGAGTCGTCGACCAGCATTCTGGTGCGATCGCGCACCGAGCCGACCGCGCCGATCACGGTGGCCGAGGAGTCCAGCAGCGAGGACAGGTCATAACCGGCCCCGCGCAGGCCCTGATCCGATTCGTCGAGCAATACCGACAGTTGTTCCCCGGGAATGCTGTTCACCAGCGCGCTCACGCTGTCGAGCATCGGGCCGACCGCCTGCGGGATCGTGGTCTGCGCGGCGGAGATCACCGACCCGTCCCGCAGGTACGGACCAGATCCGCTCTGTGGCCGCAGATCGACGTACTGTTCACCGATCGCCGAGGCGCTGCGGACCTCGGCGCGCAGGTCGAGCGGGATCTTCGGCGACGTGTCCAGCGAGAGAGTCGCTTCCGCTCCGGTCTTGGTCAGCCGCAACGCGGTCACCTTGCCGACCTGCACCCCGCGATAGGTCACGTTGGAGAATCGGTACAGCCCGCCGCCGCTGGGCAGTTCCAGCGTGACGGTGATCTTGCCGATTCCCAGCAACGTCGGAACCTGCACGAACACAAAGGTCATCAGCAGCAGGCCGGTCAACGCGATGATCCCGAAGACCACCAGCTGGATGCGGACGAACCGAGTCAGCATCAACCGCCCCCGGTCGCCGGTGGTGGGTCGGTCAGGCCGGTCCGCAGCGGATCGTAGGTGTAGTTCAGATACCACGGATCCCCTGGCGCGGGAACGAGTTTGGCGTCTTGATCACCCCATCGGGTACCCAGGAACAGGGTGCGCTTGAGGCGCGGAACGGTCAGGTCGGCGACCAAGAACATGTTGACGTAGTCGCCGCGCACGGCCCGGTCGATGTAGCTCTGGCTGTACGGGTAGGTGACGGCGAAGGCCAGCGCGGTGTCGAGTTCGGGGCCCACGTCGGCCAGCGCTTTGATCGTGGGTTCGAGATTGCGCAGGTTGGTGACGAGGTCGTCCTGGGTCGCGTTGATCAGATCCGTGGTCGATTCGCTGAAGCTGCGCAGCTTGTCCAGCGCGGTGACGATGCGGGGGCGTTCCCGGATCAGGACGTCGAGGGCGGCCGGAATGCGTTGCAGCGCTTCGGTGATCACCTGCCGGTGGTCGGCCAGTGTCCCGCTCAACCGGTTGACCTGCTGGATCATGTCGATCAGGTCGGCCCGCTGGCCATCCAGCGTGCCGGCGAACGTGTCCAGCCGCCGGAGCAGGTCCCGGACCTGCCCCTGGCGTCCGGCCAGTGCGGTGTTGGCATTGCGGATGACATCGCCGATCTGGCCCAGTCCCCCGCCGTTCACCACCGCGGACAGGGTGGACAGCGTGCGCTCGGTGGACGGATAGGTCGACGACTTGTTCAGCGGGATCGTCGCGCCCGGCTGCAGCCGGCCGCTGGGTGCTTCCCCGACCGGCGGGTCGAGTTCCAGGTGCATCGAGCCCAGCAGGCTGGTCTGCCCGACGGTGGCCACCGCGTTGGCCGGGACGACGACGTCGGGACGGACGAACACCTCGACGTCGGCGTGCCAGTTCCGCAGTCGCATCGAGCCGACGGTTCCCACCACGACGTCGTCGACCAGAACCGGCGAGTTCGATTCGAGCATTCCGACATTGGCGATCTCGACGTGGAAGACGGTGGCGCTGCGCCGGTCTTCGGTGCCCGGCAGTGGCAACGAGTTCAGGTCGCGGAATCCGCAGCCCGAGGCGCCGGTCGTGATGACCACGACCGCGGCGACGGCGCACATGGGACGGAATCTCACGGCGCAGGCGCCCCCGTGTAGGCCGAGACCGCCGGTGGCGTCTCGGGGGGACCCGGGCGCGGCCCTGCGCCGCCGGGGGCCAGCGCCGGATCGGAGTAGAGCAGGTTTTCCGGTGACGGCGCCTTCATCAGATACGGACTCATCGGGAACGGGATGAGGTTGAAGCTGAGCAGCCGCATGGCCGGGCCGAGGTACTGCTCGCACAGTTTGCCGGTCTCGGCGGCGGTGGCGTTCTCGATGGCGCCGATCTGACCGCAGATGAACTGGATCGGATTGGCGAAGTCGTTGAACACGATCGAGCCGATGTTGTCGCCGGTGTCGGGGTTGTAGACGTTGTAGTAGTTGGCGAACGCATTGGGCGCGACATGCAGCAGTTGCTCGATGCTCTTGCGGTTCTCGGCCAGATTTCTGGTGACGTCGCTCAGGCGCTGGATCTGTTCGGCGGTCACCTCACGACTTCCGCCGACGAAGCGCTGCGCATCGGCGGTCGCCGTGGCGAGGTCTCGCAGGGCGGCGTCGAGATCTGCGGTGTTGTCGTCCAAAGTGCCCGCCAAGGCGGCAAGGCGGTGCTCGAAGTCGACGATCGTGGCACTGCTGTCCCGCAGGGCCGTCACCAGATTCTGCAGGCCCGTGATGATGTCGACGACGTCGCCGCTGCCGTCGGCGAATATCCGCGCGACGGTGGACAACTGAGCCAACATCTGGCGCAGTTTGGCGCCGTTGCCGCCCATCGCACCCGCGGTGTCATCGATCAGCCGCGCCAGCGCAGGCCGGGCTGACTCGCTGCTGGGCCCCAAATCGGTGGACAGCCGCATAAGCTGGGTTTTGACGTCGTCCCACTCGACGGGGACCGCAGTCCGCTCGACCGGGATGACCGCCCCGGACGGCATTGTCGGGCCGGAGTCCCGATAGGCGGGCGTGAGCTGCAGGTAGCGGGCCGCGACCAGGTTCTGCGCCACGATCACTGCGCTGGCACCGGCCGGGATGTCGATCCCCGGATCCACGCGCAGTACCACCTTGACCTGCTTGCCGATCGGCTCGATGGCATCGATCGTGCCGACTTTCACCCCGGACACCCGAACCTCGTCGCCGGGGTAGATGGCGTTGGCCGCGGTGAAATAGGCCGTGATGGTCGTGGCCGCGTAGTAGGTGTGACGAACGACGAACGCGGTGCCCGCCGCACACAAGGCCACCAACACCGCGGCGGTCGCGGCAGTGATGCGGTTGCGCATGCTCACGGTGTCCCCTCGTGCGGTGTGGGTGGAATGCCGTTGTACGGGAACGGGAACTCGGCCCGCGGTCCCGCGTTGTCGGGCGGCTGGCCCGCATCGGTTCCCCGACGGAAGCCGAAGGCGTAGTCGAAGAACGGCTGCAGGAATTCCGCGGGCACGACATTGGCGGTGAAGGCCTGGTAGTAGAAGCCGCTGGAGACCGCCTCGCCCATGGTGATCTCGTATTTGGCCAGGCCCGGAAGCGCTTTGGCGATGTTGTCGTTGTTCTTCTGCAGCACTGCCGTCACCGAGTTGAGCCGCTGCAGGGTGGGCGCGAGTGTCGCTTCGTTGTCGGCGACCAGCCCGGACAACTGCCGGCTCATCGCCGAGGTGTTGGCCAGCAGGTCCGCGATCGCCTGGCGGCGCGCGGCCAGCACGGCGACCAGATCCGAACCGTTGAGGATCAACGCGTTGACCTGCTGGCGGCGGTCGGACAGGACCCCGGCGAGATCGGAAGCGTTGCGCAGCAATTCGCGCAGGGTGTCGTTTCGGCTGTTCATCGATCGGGACAGCCGGGTCAGGCCGTCCAGGGTGGGCCCCAGCTGCGGCGCCATCGCGTCGACGGTGTCCGACAGTGTCTCCAGCGACTGGTTCAGCGACGCGGTGTCGACCCCGGCTGCGTTCGTGGTGAGGTCGCCGACGGCGTCGGTGAGCACGTAAGGCGACGACGTGCGTGACGCCGGGATCACGTCGGACGGTTTCTGCGTCCCGGTACCGGACGGGACGAGGGTCACGATCCGGGCGCCGAGCACGGTTCCGGTCTTGATGTGCGCGGTGGTCTGGGAGCCCAGATGCACGGAGCCGTCGACGGTGAAGGTGACCAGCGCATCGCCCCGCACCAGGGCGATGGCCGAGACGGTTCCGACCTTGATCCCGGAGATCACCACGTCGTTGCCGGTGGCCAGCCCGCCGGCCTCGGCAAACACGGCTTGATATCGGACCTGGGTCGCCCACGACCAGAGCCGTTGCGGCGCAAGGCCGACCAACACGACCAGCACTGCCACCGAGACCCCGATGAAGCCGGCTCGGATCAGCGACGTGCCGCGGTATCTGCTCATCACGGTTCGGCGCACCGCCCGCCGGTCTGCTTGAGCCAGGGGAACACCGCGGTCCGGCCCTCCAGGTCGGTGACGCGCACCGACATGCCGCACACGTACATCTGGATGAAGCTGCCGTAGGCGCCGAGCCGGGTCAGCTTGCGGTAGTTCTCCGGCGCCTTCGCCAGTGCCCGATCCACTCGGTCCTTGTCCTGGTCCAGCAGCGGTGCCACGCGGTTCAGCTCGTTGACCACCCCGGCCAGCGGCGAGCGGGCGTTGGCCAGCAGGTCCGACAACGATGCCGTGCCCGCGTCCAGCGCATCGATGGCCGTGCCGATCGGGTCGCGGTCGGCGGCGAAGCCGGTGATCAGTTTCTCGATCCGGTCGACCGCCGCCGAGAACTGGTCGCCCTCGGTGGTCAGCGCGGACAGCACCACTTTGAGGTTGTCGATCAGCTGCTGGATCACGCTGTCGTTGTCGGCCAGCGCGTTGGTGAACGAGGCCGTCTTGGTGAACAGCGACTCGACGGTGCCACCCTGGCCCTGCAGGATCTGCACCAGCGAGGAGGTCAGCGCGTTGACGTCGCTCGGGCTCAGGCTCTGGATCACCGGTTTGAGGCCGCTGAGCAGCAGGTCGAGGTCGAGTGCCGGCTGGGTGCGGTCCATCGGGATCTGCGAACCGGCGGGCAGCATCGCCGTGGGCCCGGGCGCATCGACCAGCTCCAGGTAGCGGTCGCCAACGAGGTTGAGGTAACGGACGGCCAGTGTGGTGGCGGTGGTCAGCACGACGTCGCGGTCGGCCTCGAAGGTGACCAGTGCGGTGGCGTCGTCGCGCAGCGTCACCGTGTCGACGGTGCCGATGCGGATGCCCGCCGCCCGCACACTGTCACCGGGCTTGAGCCGCGACACGTCTGCGAACACCGCGGAGTAGCCGTTGGTGCGACCGGTGCGGTACTGGGCGAAGGTCATGAACAGAAACGCCGTCGCCGTGACCATCACGACCGCGAACGCGAAGAATTTGACCGCGGTCCCCCGCGCCGATCGCCTCACCCCGGCTGTCCGATCTGTGCGGAGTTGCGCGGCGGCCCGTCCAGCGGGCCGTAGAGGATCTGCTTGAGTCCGTCGGAGTTCAGCAGCACCCCCTGGTTTCCGTACTGCGCGGGATTGGCGCCCACGTCGGTGACCAGGAACGGCGGCTTGGTGTTCGGTGCCAGGTGTGGCAGCCCCTGGTCGGCACAATGCGGTCCGCCGGTCGCGGCGACCTTGGGCAGGTCGGCCGGATAGCGATACCGTTCCAGCCCCAGGGTGAAGCTCACCGACACCACGGCGCCCGGATCGGGTTGCGGGGGCGCCAGGGCGATCGGGATGAGGCCGGCCAGTGTGCAGTTCAACGCGTCGTGGTAGCGGTTGGCCAGGTCGGTGGTGGGCACCAGCAGGCGAACCACGTCGGTGACCGCCTGCCGGTTGCCGTCGACGACGTCGGAGCCGACGGTGGCGAGCCCGATGGCGCTGAGCAACAAGGCATCCAGATCGGCCTGCCGGTCCACGATCGTGGCACTGATCCGGGTCGCGTTGTCGGCGGTGCGCATCAGGTCGGCGGCCGCGTCGGCGTAGGAATCGGCTGCCACGTCGGCGGCGACGATGTCGTGGCGCAAAGTGTCCAGGCCGGGTTCGAGCTCGGCCAGCAGCGCGTCGAAATCGGAGAACATCCGCCCCAGTCGGTCACCCCGGCCGTTCATCGCCCCGGCGAGCGCACCGAGAACCTCGTTGAGCTTCTCCGGCTGCACCTTCGACAGCACTGCCGTCAGTTGCTGGAAGACGGTGTTGATCTCGACCGTCACGTTGGATGCCTCGATGACCTGACCCGAGCGCAGCGGTTGCGCCGACGGATCGTCCGGCGCTGACAGTTCGACCATCTTGGCGCCGAACACCGTCGGCGACGCGATGTCGACCCGGACGTTGGCCGGGATCAGCCGAACCTGGGCGGGGTCGATCGAAAGGTGCAGCACTGCTTGGCCGTTCGGGCTCTGGTCGATCGACGAGACGGTGCCGACCTGGACCGCGCGCATCTTCACCTTGGCGCCCGGATTCATCACCAGACCGGCGCGCGGCGAGAGCACCGTGATCGGCACGCCCGCGCTCACGTCGCCGCGAAACATCAGGACGGCCGCGCCGATGACGGCGGCCACCAGCACGACGGAGGCCAACCCCACTGCGGGGCGAATAGCGCTTCGCAACGTCGACGTCGCGTCGTGCTGAGTCACGTCGGCACCCTCCCTGGCTCCGGGAGAATAAGTACCACATTCGTGTCATAAGTGACGGTGTTTATGTCATAACTGACGCAAATTTTGGCGCGGCGAATCCCCGCCTCGGATCGACGGAGAGTTCTGCGGGGTTACGAGGCGGCGGCCAGTGGGGCGGCCGGCGCCCGGCGCCCGGCGCGCCGCCGGGCGATCCACGCGGCCACCACCGCACCGATCGCCCCGAGCGTGGCCGTGGTCAGGATCGCCGGCCCGGTGTTCGCCATGATCAGGTAGCCGAACGCCGCGGCGACCGCGAGCAGCGTGTAGCGCGCGGTGGTCCAGTGCGCCGGATGGCCGAACCGGGTGCCGACCACCATTCCGAGCACCAGGGCCACGCCGTGACCGACGTTGGTGAAGTCGCCGCCCGAGACCAGCGCCGAGCCGAAGGCCACCGCCAGCCACCAGCCCGTCCACGCCACACGCCACCGTCGCGGTATCGCCGCGGTGAGCGCGCCCAGGACACCGACCGCCCCGTAACTCATGCCGACATCGGTCACGTTGACGATGGACCAGGACGTCAGCCCGGCCGCCAGCGCGGCGGCGAGCCCGGCGGTCACCAGCACTGTGGCCCCGACGTGGCCGACGACGAACGCCACCACCATGCGGCGGCTGCGCCACAGCAGTTCGGCCAGGCCCAAGATGGCGAACAGCCCGGGCAGCCAGACATAGATGGGGCCCTGCTCGATGACGAACGCGCTGCCGATCAGCGTCCCGAGCCGGCCCTCACCGAGATTGTGCAGGTTGGTACTCGCGTGCCAGATGACCTCGGTGCGGATGTGCGGCCCGAGCACGAACAGCGCGGCCGCGACCGCCGAGAGCGCGGCGGTGTAGCCGACGGTGACCCGAACGCGGGCCAGCCGCGACAGCAGTGCGAGAAACATGTCTCCTCAACTATGCCTGCGCTTCGAGGTCGTCGGCATCGTCCTCGACTGGCAGGTCCCTGCGGGTTTTGAGGCGGTACATCGCCAGATCGGTCGGCACGCCGGCGGCGCGCGGCGCGAACATCGCCCGCCTGATCCGCTTCACCGACACCCCGAGCGACTCGAGTTGCTCGGGCTCGATGAGCTCCAGGGTTTTCTCGGAGACGATCAGCCCGCCCCGAGTGGCCCGCTCCATCACCCGGGCGGTGATGTTGACGTCGACCCCGAGCCAGTCGGCGCCGATGCGCTGCGGGCGACCGGTGTGGATGCCGGCCCGCATCCGGGGCGTATAGCCGTCTACCTCGACGGTTCGCACCGCGTCGCGCGCGGCCATGGTGGCTCGCACCGCGGTCAGCGGGTCGGCGAAGACGGCCATGATCCCGTCGCCCATCCGCTTCACGATGTGCCCGCCGGCGTCCAGCAGCGGCGGCTCGACGACCTGGGCGACCCGGCGCAGCAGCCGCAGCGTGGCGTCGTCACCAGCCTGCAGCGACCAGCTGGAGAACCCGACCAGGTCGGTGAACACCAGCGTCACCTCCCGGTTCGCCGGTCGGCCGGAGACGCGTTCGGTGAGCGCCTGCCACAGCTGAAGTGTGGCCAAACTCACCTCACGGGTGGCGGCCTCCCGGTCGCGCAGCAACCGATCGGCGGCACGCGCGGCAGCCCGGGCACCGCCGGCGCCGTCCGCGGAGAGTGGGTCGCCGAAGTCGGGATCCCCGGGCAGCATCCGGCGCGCACGACGAACCAGGGCGATGATGCCCGGATTGTGGTTGGTGTTGTGCCACCACGCGGCGGGCCCACGCCCGGGTTGGTTGACGTCAACGAGGGAATCGGGTTGATCGTCGAACGGCTCGACGTCCACAAGATCAAGCCTAGGCAACGCATTTCGGACCGGCCAACCTGGTGTGACGCGGTCGACGTATCACTCTGCCAAACGACTGGTCACAGGTTCGTCGCCGTCATAGACAACGCTCGTTGTCAGCTTTATCGTGAGTCGATGAGGTCAACGACGACCACCCGCACCGCCCCACCGACCCCGCTCGGGCCGGACTCACTCACCTGGAAATACTTCGGTGACCTGCGCACCGGGATGCTCGGGGTGTGGATCGGGTCGCTGCAGAACATGTACCCGCAGCTGGGTGCGGGCGTGGAAGAGCACTCGATCCTGCTGCGCGAGCCGTTGCAGCGGGTCGCCCGGTCGGTGTACCCGATCATGGGTGTGGTCTACGACGGCGAACGCGCCCGCCAGACCGGCGAACAGATCAAGGGATTCCACCGGGACATCAAGGGCGTCGACAGCGCCGGCCGCCGCTATCACGCGCTGGACCCCGAGACGTTCTACTGGGCGCACGCCACGTTCTTCATGCTGATCCTCAAGGTCGCCGAATACTTCTGCGGCGGGCTGACCGAGGCCGAGAAGCGCCAACTCTTCGACGAACACGTGCAGTGGTACGCGATGTACGGCATGAGCATGCGCCCGGTCCCCGAGACCTGGGACGAGTTCTGCGAGTACTGGGACCGGGTGTGCCGCGAGGAGCTGGAGATCAACAAGGCAACGCTGGAGATCTTCGACATCCGGATCCCCAAGCCGAAGTTCGTCCTGATGCCGACGCCGGTGTGGGACCAGTTGTTCAAACCGATGGTGGCCGGGCAGCGCTGGATCGCCGCCGGCCTGTTCGACCCCGCGGTGCGCGAGAAGGCCGGGATGCGCTGGACGCCCGGCGACGAAGTGGCACTGCGGCTGTTCGGCAAGGCCGTGGAACTGGCGTTCTGGGCGGTCCCCGACGAAATCCGCCTGCATCCGCGGGCGCTGTCGGCCTACCGGCGGGCCGCCGGGCGGATCCCGGCGGACGCTCCGCTGGTCGAAGCGCCCGGTTTCATGGCACCCCCTAAAGACCGCCGCGGCATGCCCATGCACTATGTCCCTCGACACAAAAGCCTCGTCGAACGAGCGGGGTCGCTGGTCCACACGACGTTCTCACTTGCCGGTTTGCGGCCCGCCCGAGGACGTTCCGCCGCCGCCTGAACCGGAGAACCCATGATCGAATGGTCCGACGTCGATATTGCCGTGCGCGACGCCGTCCGCGAGTTCGTCGACAAAGAGGTGCGTCCGCACATCGACGACCTCGAGAGCGGCGATATGGAGCCCTACCCCATCGTCCGGAAGCTGTTCGCCACCTTCGGTATCGATGAGATGGCGCGCGAGTCCCTCACCAAGCGGCTGGCCCGGATGCGAGAGGGCAAGGAGTCCAAGTCCGGCGGTGGCGGTGGCATGTTCGGCGACGGCGGTTCGGCCGGAATGGGTTTCGTCCTGATCAGCGAGCTGTGCCGGGTGAGCATGGGACTGGTCACCGGGATGGGCGTCAGCCTCGGGCTGACCGTGCCCACCATTCAGAGCCGGGGCACGCTGGCCCAGCAGGAGCGCTGGCTACCGGAGTTGGTGACGTACGAGAAGGTCGGCGCGTGGGCGATCACCGAACCCGATTCCGGTTCGGATGCCTTCGGTGGCATGAAGTCCTATGTGGTACGCGACGGTGACGACTACATCCTCAACGGGCAGAAGACCTTCATCACCAACGGACCCGACGCCGACGTCGTCGTGGTGTACGCCAAGTTGGACGAAGGCGACGGGGCCGACAAGCGCGACCGCAAGGTGCTGACGTTCGTCCTGGATCGCGGCATGGAGGGTTTCGTCCAGGCCAAGCCGTTCCGCAAGATGGGTATTCACAGCTCGCGCACCGGTGAGCTGTTCTTCAACAACGTGCGTCTGGGCCGTGACCGGCTGCTCGGCGAGACCGAGGAGAACAAGTCCGGTGACGGCCGGGACAGCGCCCGGTCGAGTTTCGCCGCCGAGCGGATCGGCGTGGTGTCGATGGCGCTCGGGGTGATCGAGGAATGCCTGCGGCTGTGTACGGACTACGCCCGGACCCGCACATTGTGGGGCAAGGAGATCGGTCAGTTCCAGTTGATCCAGCTCAAGCTGGCCAACATGGAGGTGGCCCGGATGAATGTGCGCAACATGCTGTTCCGGGTGATCGAGTGCGGGCAGAGCGGCACCCCGATCTCACTGGCCGAGGCGTCGGCGATGAAGTACTACTGCTCGCAGGCGGCGACCGACGTGGCCATGGAGGCGGTCCAGTTGTTCGGCGGCAACGGGTACATGACCGAATACCGGGTGGAACAGCTTGCCCGCGATGCGAAGTCGCTGATGATCTACGCCGGGAGTAACGAGGTGCAGATCACCCACGTGGCCAAGGGATTGCTCAGCGGGTAGAGGGTTGGTGCCCGCCTCTGAGCGACAGATCGCGGGCTTCGGCTCGTAGCGCCGCCACCCGCTGATGGATGCGGTGCTCTGTCCCGCGCGGGATGCCCCATTTCGCCGCGTAGAGGCCGCGTCCGAGGGGACGGACTCGGTCGTGGACCCGTTCCCATCGCAGCGCATCCGAGATCGCCTTGGACGGCCTGCCTGCCACGGCAAAGCCCCAGTCGTCGAGCGCCACGACCAGATCGGCAACGGTCGTGGGGCCGTTGAGCTGCAGATAGCGGGTCAACACGTAGCGGAGGTTCGTCCCCCGCAGCACCAGCGGGTTGGTCATGCCGCCAAGGTTGCACAGCGCACTGACACGGGCTGAATTGTCGCTGCGAGGCGGGCACCAGCCCTGTTAGTCCGCTAAGCCGCCACTACCGAGGGCACGGACGAGCGCCCGATGCACCGCGCTGCGGCCCAGCGCAACCTTGAACGCGTTCTGGCTCAGCGGGCGGGCACCCGACATCGCCTGCTCGGCGGCGCCGCGGAGCACCGCATCGTCCGGCCGCTGCCCGGCCAGCACTGCCTCCGCGGCGGGCACCCGCCATGGCAACGGTGCCACGCCGCCGAGCGCAATCGCAGCGGACTCGATCACCCCGTCAATCAGCTCGACACCGACCGCCACCGACACCAGCGCGAACGCGTAGCTGTGCCGGTCGCGCAGTTTCAGGTACCACGAGTGGGCGGCATACGGTGACGGCGGCAACTCCACGGCGAGAACGAGTTCGGCCGGCCGCAAGCGGTTTTCCCGCTGCGGGGTGTCGCCGGGCAGGGTGTAGAACTCCGCGATCGGAATGCTCCTGGCCCCGTCCGGGCCCTGCACGTGCACGACAGCGTCGAGGATGCTCAGCGCCACCGCCATGTCGGAGGGGTTGACGGCCACGCAGTGCTCGCTGGCCCCGAACAGCGCGTGCTCGCGGTGGAACCCGTCGAGCGCCGCGCAGCCCGAACCCGCCACCCGCTTGTTGCACCGGTCGAATTCGGTCTGCATGAAATACGGGCAGCGGGTGCGTTGTAGCAGGTTTCCGCCCACGGTCGCCATGTTGCGCAACTGCGTGGTGGCCCCGCTCAGGATCGCCTGCGACAACACCGGGTACTGCGTCCGGATCAACGGATGGTTGGCCACCGCGCTGTTGGTGACTCCGGCACCGATGCGTACCCCGCCGGTGTCGGTGGCGGTCACCGACGTCAATCCCAGACGCCGGATGTCGACGAGCGTCGATGGCTGCAGCACACCGTTTTTCATCAGATCGACGAGGTTGGTCCCGCCGGCGAGGTAGGTGCCGTCGGTGTCCTGCGCGGAGCGGATCGCGTCGTCCACCGAGCCGGCGCGCCGAAAGCCGAAGGTCCTCACGGCGACATCTCCTGCGCGGCGGCAGCCACCGCGTCGACGATGTTCGCGTACGCCCCGCACCGGCAGATGTTGCCGGCCATCCGCTCCCGGATCTCGGTCTCGGTCAGGGCCGGCCTGCCGTCGAGCGCGTTGGCGCGGTTGCCGTCGAACGATGCCGCGGACAGATCACCGCGGGCGTGCTCGCGCAGCAACGCATGCGCCGACGAGATCTGGCCCGGTGTGCAGTACCCGCATTGGAAGCCGTCGTGGTCGAGGAACGCCTGTTGGACCGGGTCGAGCGTGTCGTCGGTGCCGATCCCCTCGATCGTCGTCACCGCCGAGCCGTCCAGCGACACCGCCAGCGCCAGGCAGCTGACGACCCGTTCGCCGTCCAGGGCCACTGTGCACGCGCCGCACAAGCCGTGATCGCAGCCTTTCTTGGTGCCGGTCAGCGCGAGTCGTTCCCGCAGCAGGTCCAGCAGGGTGGTGCGGACATCCACCGTCATAGGGTGCGCGGTACCGTTGACCGTCAGCGTGATGTCCTGGTGGGAAACGGATTCCGTCATATCGGCCTCAACAGGTTCTCGACGGTGATCGGCAGCTCGCGGATCCGGCGACCGGTGGCATGGAAGATCGCGTTGGCGACCGCCGCTGCGACACCGCACACACCGATCTCGCCGATGCCGCGCACCCCGATCGGGTCCAGACCGAAATCCGGTTCGTCGACGAACGTGATGTCGAAATCGGGCCGATCGGCATGGGTCGGGACGTAGTACTCGCCGATGAGCTGGGCGGTGCTGGTGTCGTAGGGGACGCGTTCGAGCAGCGCCATGCCCACCCCGAACGTGATGCCGCCCATCACCTGGTTGTGCGCCAGCGCCGGATTGAGCACCCGCCCACAGTCCATCACCGCGACCCAACGGGTCACCGCCGCACGCCCGATCTCCTCGTCGACCTCCACCTCGCAGAAGTGTGCGCCGAACGACTGCGAGACACGGTCGCGCCGGCGTCCCCCGTCCACGGAGACCGTGAAGCTCAGCTCGTCCAGATAGCGCTGCCCGCCGAGGGCGATCAGCTCGGCGACCGCCATCCGGTGATTCGCGCTGACCACGTCGCCGTCTTCCACTCGGAGCAGGTCGCCGCCGTGAAACGGTGTTCGAGTGTCCGCTCCGACCAGCGCGACCAGCCGGCTGTTCCATTGCGCGGCAGCCGAATGCACGGCCGATCCGACGGTTGCCGTCGTCTGTGACGCTCCGCTGTAGGGGGCATCCGGGAACGCCGAGTCCCCGGACTCGAACACCACCTGCGCGGGCGACAAGCCACTGGCGTCGGCAGCGACCTGCCCCATGACCGTGCGGACACCCGTCCCGATCTCGTGGGTGGCCGAGGCGAACCGCACCGTGCCGTCGGCGGTGGTCGTCACACGGCACGACGCGGGCATCCGCCGGCCGGGGTAGGTGGCGGTGGCCATCCCCCAGCCCAGCCGAACACCGTTGTCGGACAACGACCGCGGCGCGTGCGGCCGCTTGTCCCAGCCGAACCGTTGTATCCCGATCTCGTAGCAGTCCAACAGATGCTTGCCCGACCAGGGTTTGCCGGCGGCCTGGTCGACATCGGCGTGGTTGCGGATGCGCAGCTCCACCGGATCCACACCGAGCTCGACGGCGAGTTCGTCCATCGCCGATTCCAGCGCGAACAACCCGGGCGCCTCCCCCGGGCCGCGCATGAAACATGGTGTGGGCTCGTTGATCCGCGCGACCCGGTGCGAAACGACCAGCCGCGGGGTTCGATACAGCATGCGACTGGACAACCCGGCCGGCTCGCAGAAGTGCGCCACCGTCGAGGTCTCGGTGACGGTGTGGTGTTCGATGCTCTGCAATGTCCCGGACCCGTCGGCGACCAGCCTCACCTGCTGGCGGGTGCGCGGCCGGTGCCCGGTGGAGGAGAACATCTGGGTGCGGGTCAGGACAAGCGAGACCGGGCGTCGGATCTCCCTGGCGGCGACCGCGCACAGCACGACGTGCATCCACAGGAAGCTCTTCGAGCCGAACGCTCCGCCGACCAATGGCGCCACCACCCGCACCGACGACTCCGGCAGGCCCAGATACGCTGCCAGCGCGGCCCGTTCGCCGGTGATCCAGCGGGTGGTGTCGTGCACGACGAGCTGGTCGCCGTCCCACTCGGCGATGGTGGCCGACAGTTCGATCGGGTAGTGCGCGTGGCGCGGTGTGGTGTACTCCCCGGCGATGCGCACCCCGCCGGGCGGTTCGTCGGCCGGGCCGCGGTGGTCTTGCAACTTCTCCTCGTCGAGCTTGACGAAGTGATCCGGCAGGTAGCTGCCGTGGCGGATCTGGCCGTCCTTCTCGTCGGGCGGCGGCGCGGCGCCGAGCACCGCGTCGATGTCCGTTGCGGCCGGCTGGACCTCGTAGTCCAAGTCGAACAGCGAGGCCGCGTAGGTGGCGTCCTCCGGTGTCTGCGCGACCACCACCGCCATGTGCTGTCCGACGTGCTGGACCGTCAGATCCGACAACGGCGGTCGCCGCTCCAGCGGCAGGTCGAAGGTCAGATCCACCGGAAGGGGCTGCAGCGCCGGGCAATTCAACGGAGTGAGGACGTAAAGGACGCCAGGCGCGGCGGCCGCCCGGGCGCTGCTGCGCCGAAGCGACTCCGCCGTCACCACGCCGTGTGCCTCCTCGGACTGCACGAGTGCGGCATACGTCAGCCCGTCGACCACGGTGTCGGCGGTGTAGCGGGCTCGACCGGTGACCTTGTCCCGGCCCTCGACCCGGGCGACCGGCCGCCCGACCTGCGTCACGTGAACGCCCTGGTGTACTGCGGCGGGTACGGCAGCGCCACGCCGAGAGCGGCGGCCGCGCGGCGCACCCACGCCGGGTCACGCAGCAACGCCCGAGCCAGGAACACCGCGTCGGCCTGCTGGTCGTCGACGATGCGCGCAGCTTGTTCGGGTTCGGTGATCAGTCCGACCGCCGAGGCAGGCACGCCGGCCTTGCTGCGCAGCGCCTCGGCGAAGGCCACCTGGTAACCGGGGCCCACCGGGATCGCGGCGTCCGGCACGAGCCCACCGGTGGAGACATCCATCAGGTCGACGCCGAGTTCGGTGAGCCGGGTGGCGAGCACAACGGACTCCTCGAGCGTCCAGCCCGGCCGCGGGTCGTCGGTGTCACCGGCCAGCCAATCCGTTGCCGACACCCGGAAGAACAACGGCAGCTCGTCCGGCCACTGAGCGCGGACCGCCGACACCACCTCGACGGCGAAACGCAGGCGGTTCTCCAAGGATCCGCCGTAATGGTCGGTGCGAGCGTTGGCGGCCGGGGACAGGAACTGGTGAATCAGGTAGCCGTGCGCGCCGTGCAGCTCCAGCACCCGGAAGCCGGCCTGGGCCGCCCGGCGGGCCGCCGCGGCGAACGCGTCGACGATCGCGGCGATCTGTGCGGTATCGAGTTCGGCCGGCGCAGGCAGCCGCCCGAACGGCACCGCACTGGGGCCGACGGTCGGCCAGCTCTGCGGCGACCGGGTCTCGTCGGGCCAGGGCCGCCCGGTCGAGCCCTTTCGCCCGGCGTGCACAAGCTGGATCCCCGGGACCGCGCCCTGTCCGGAGATGAACTCGGTGATGCGGCGAAAGTGTGCCATCTGCAGGTCATTCCACAAGCCAAGGTCGTAGATGCTGCTGCGGCCCACCGGGTCGACCGCGGTCGCCTCGGTCATCACCAGCGCCGCACCCCCGACCGCACGGGCACCGAGGTGTTGCAGATGCCAGTCCGTCGGCGACCCCATCTCCGGGCCGTCCGGGACCGCCGAGAACTGCATCATCGGTGACATCCACGCCCGGTGGGCGAAGGTGACTCCGCGCAGCGTCAACGGGCTGAAGAGCTCGGTCACGATGCCACCAACGGGGTCCGACGCTGCGCCCGCACCCCAAGAAAGGCGTGGGCGGCGCGGTGCAACGCCGCCGCACCCGGCCCGTGCTCGACGGCGAACCGCGCCGGGTCCGTCTCGGCCATGTCGAAGGGATAGTCGCTGCCGCAGAGGATCTTGTCCGCCCCGGCGATCTCGGTCAGCAACGCCAGCTGCGCGGTGCCGTGGGTCACGGTGTCGAAGTACAGCTCACGGATCGTCTCGCCGGGCGATCGGATCGCCCGGGCACTGACGTCGGTACGGGCCGACCAGGCATGGCTCCATCGCCCCACCAGACCGGGGGCGCAACCGCCGCCGTGCACGAAACAGATGCGCAGGTCGGGTAGTTCGTCGACCAGACCGCTCAGGAGCAGCGTGGCCACCGCGGTGGCGGATTCGACCGGATTTCCGATCAGGTTGCTCAGGTAATAGCTCGACCATTCGTCACGGGCCAGCTGCATGGGGTGCACCAGCACGGCCAGATCGAGCCGGGCGGCCTCGACCAGGACGTGCCGCAACGGGTCGCTGTCCAGCGAGCCGCTGCCCACCAAGGGCGGAATAGCCACGCCGGCGATGCCCTCGATCGCGGCCATCGTCTCCAGGTGACGGGTGGCCTGCGCGTTGTCGCCGAGGGCGACCATGCCCAACCCGGCCAACCGGCCACCGTGGCCCGCGACGACCCGTCCCAGCGCGGTGTTGAAGGCGTCGGCATAGCCGCTCGCATCGGCGCCGGCGACGAGCGGAAACGCGAACGGCGGCGCCGACAGCACCCGCACGCCGACGCCGGCCCGGTCCATGTCGGCGACAGCCGCTGCCGGATCGCTCATCGCGTCGGTGGCGATCGACAGCGGCAGATCACCGAGATAGAGCTGTCCGTCGCGGTCGTGCATCGGTCCGTAAGGAGCGCCCGGCGGCAGGTCGAACAGCTCTCGGGGCAGCCAGTGCGCGTGGACGTCGACGACGCCGTCGGCGATCGGGGTGGTGATCACCTGGCGGCCAGGTCGAGGGCGGCGTTGGCGCTGTCCAGATGCTCCACGGTGGTGAACACCAGATCATCCTCACCGATGTTCTCGATGTCGTGCAAAAGGAACTCGCCGGGGCCGAAGTGGAAATGTCGCGTCTCGCCGGCCTGATACGAAACCTCGCGCACAGTGCCGTCGTGGGTGTGTTGCCGGCTACGGCCCGCCTTGACCGCAGTCCAGAAGTAGTCCAGCACATGCCGGTGTGCGTGCCAGCGCTCACCGGGAGCCAGCCGGATCTCCCAGACTCGGACCCGGTCGTTCTGGCTCAGCAGCCGCGACCCGACGTGACCGTCGTGGGCGTGTTCGGTGAACTCGAGGCGCAGCCAATCGGGCCAGGTTTCGAAGTCGGTGGCGACCAGTTCGCCCGCCAGCGGCAGGTCGACCAGGAAAGTGTTGTCGGACATCGGTTTTCCTTTCACAAGTGGTTAACGTCCGGGTCCGTACAACCCGAAACGAAGGTCTGGGTCGCCGGGCACCCAGGTGTTGCGGAACTGGGAACGCTCCCCCATGTCCACGACGCGGCGCAGCAGCGCGTCGCTGAGCTGGAGCTGGGCCGGTTCCCATTTGGTCAGCGCCGAGACGATGTCACCGCCGGCCTCGTCGAGGGCGCCGGCCAGCGCCCAGGCGTCGGCGGCCGCTTTCGCGGTTCCCGCCGCGGCGTGGGGACGCGACGCGCAGGCGGCGTCACCGATGAGCGCGACTCGCCCCTGAGCCATCCGCGCCGACCGCACATCGGAAAGCACCTGTAGATAGGGTGTTTCGGTGGCGGTGACCACCTCGGCGACCGCGGGGGCGAACAGCTGCTGCGCCGCGGCACGCATCTCGGTGACGTAGCGGTCTTGGACCTGTCCGGGGTGCACGGACACCGCACCGTGGAAACCTCGCTTGTCGATCAGCATCTCGGTCAGGTCGGGTCCCGGTGTGACGTTGCGGTACCAGACGTAGTTCATCAGCCGCTGCCCGACGTCCAGGCCGTCCTCGCCGGGGATCGGGTACATGGTGATGTGGGTACCCGGGGCCAGGTTGTAGGTGATGGCGTCGTCGAGGGTCACGCGGGTCTGCTCGCCCAGCGCCGACCACGCCACGGTGCCCCGCCAGCCGATGTAGCCGGAATAGGCCAGGGTGGCGTCGGGGTCGAAGCGCTCCCGTGCCGTCGAGGTGATCCCGTCGGCGAACACGACCAGATCGGCCGAGGCGGTGGCGCCGCTGACGAATCGCACCGTGGCCCGCTCCGCGTCCTGGCTGAAGCCGCAGGCGTACTCGCCGTGGTGGTAGTGCTCGATACCGAAGTCCGCCAGCAGCGCCCGGTAGAAGGTCCCCCAGGAGGTATAGGTCCAGGTGGCCTTCTCCCGATGCGCGATCGCGCCGTCGCGTTGCAGGTACTGGATGTAGGACGTCGAGGTGCGCAGATCGGCGAGGTCCTGGCTGCTGCGTTCGGTGAACCACCGCACGGTGTCGGGTTGCAACACGATGCCGCTGCCCCGCCCGTCCAGTGCGGTCGGGGTGCGTTCGTAGACGTCGACCTGGAATCCCAAGTCGCGCAGCAGCAGTGCGGTGGTGAGGCCGCCGATGGATCCGCCGACGACGACGGCCGTTGCGCAGGTGTACGCGGTCATGACTGGTTCTCCTCGGTGGGCATGGGTGCGCCCTTGGTCTCGGTGGCGAAGGCCAGGCCGACGACGGCGATCAGGCCCAGGGTGGCGACCCAGGCGGTGGCCTGGCCGAGGTTGCCGCCGAACCAGGTCGTCGCGATGACACCCGCGGTCAGCGGCCCCAATGCGGTGACGTAGCGACCGACGCTGTTGCACACCGCCAGCGCGGTGGCGCGCACGCTGGGCGGAAACAGCTCCGGCGCATAGATGAAGGTGCCGGACAGCGCACCGAACAGGCCGAAGCCGAGAATCGGCATGGTGGCGATGAATTCGGGGTAACTCCGGTCGAACGGGAACGCCCACGCGATGGCCGCGGCCGAGACCGTGAAGCTCATCAAGAACGTCGTCTTGCGGCCGATCAGGTCGGCGATGAACCCCCAGGAGGCGTACCCGACGACTCCGCCCGCGTTGAACAGCATGGCGGCGAGCGCGACGCGGTGATCGGCCGTACCGGCAGGCAGTCCGGCCGCGGCGGTGAGCTGCCTGATGATCTGGGGGTACCAGGTCGACACGCTCCAGAAGGCGATCAACGCTCCAGTGGCCAGCGCCGTGCACACCAGCATCGGGCGCAGGAACGGCGTGCCGAACAGCCGCCACAGCACGAACCGGTCATGGACTGTACTCATGCCCTGCGCTTTTCGCTGCCGACGGGAATGCAGGTGAGCGCTGATCTCCGGCGGCTCGGGCACGAAGCGCCGGATGAACCACACCACCAGAGCGGGCAGGCCGGCCAGCATCAGCATGGCCCGCCAGCCCTGACCGCCCAGCAGGGCGTAGGCGCCGGCGGCGGCGAAGAAGCCGGCCGCATAGCCCGACATCATCACGCCACCGGCCCGTGCACGGAATCGGTTGCGCCAGGTCTCGGCGATCAGCGCCGCCCCCACCGGCGCCTCGACCCCGGACCCGAGACCCGCGATGAACCGCAAAATGCCCAGCTGCCACCAGTTGTCGACGAACGCCGCCGCCGCACTGAACACCGCATAGGTGAGGATGCCCGCGGAGAGCACCCGGGTGCGGCCGAAATAGTCGGCCAGGATCCCGAACAGGATGCCGCCGGTCGCCCAGCCGGCCAGGAACAACGCCATCGTGAGGCCGCCGTAGAGCCCGATGGCGGCACGGTCGGCGTCGATCCCGCTGTTGGGCAGCAGCTCGGTCATCGCGGGCCCGAGGACCAGCACGTAGAGACTGCCCGCGAAGCCGTCCAGGCCCCAGCCCAGCGTGGTGCCGGCCAGCACCAGCCACTGCGTCCGGCTGATCTCCTGGCGCCAGCCGGCGCCGGCGGTCGGCGCGGTGCGCTCAATGGTCATGAGATCCCCTCACTGCGTTGTGAATTCGTCATTTCGGTTCAGTTCAGCCGGCCCGGTTGCTGATCGCCGTACCAGTCGACCGAGTCGGGCGCGGTGCGCACGACGATGGTCTTGATCCAGGAGAAGTCGTCGAACGACTCGGTGCCGGCGTCCTTGCCGACACCGGACTCCTTCACCCCGCCCCACGGCAACGACGGCTCGAGGCGGTGGTGGTCGTTGACCCACACCATTCCGGCGACGATCCGTGACGCGACCCGGTGGGCACGGCCGACGTCGGCGGTCCACACCCCGGCGCCGAGCCCGTAGCGGTTGTCGTTGGCCATCCGCACCGCGTCGGCCTCCTCGTCGAACGGGATCACCACCGCGACCGGGCCGAAGATTTCCTGCTGTGCGACCGACATCGCCATGGTCGCCTCGGACAGCACAGTGGGTTCCAGGAAGAAACCCGTGCGCAGTTCGGCAGGCAATGCCGGTACGCCGCCGCCGGCGGCCACTCGGGCCCCTTTCGCGACGCCTGCGTCGATCAGCAGACGCACCTTGTCCCGCTGGGCGGCGCTGATCAGCGGCCCCATCTGGGTGCTCGGCGCCGTGGGATCACCGATCCGGATCGCCCGCGCCCGGGCGGCGAGCGCCTCGACGAACGGGGCATAGCTCCCCCGCTGGACCAGGAAACGCGAACCGGCGACACAGGATTGGCCGGCCGCGACGAACGCCGCGAATGCCGCGCCTTCGGCGGCGGCCACCGGATCGACGTCGTCGAACACCAGGATCGGGGTTTTACCGCCGAGTTCGGCGGTGACCCGGGCGAACCGCGACGCCGTGGCGACTGCTGCCGCGCGGCCCGCCTCGGTGCCACCGGTCAGGGTGATCTTCGCGACGTCGGGGTGGTGGGTGAGCCGTTCTCCGGCGGGGCGGCCACCGGTCACGACGGAGAGCACCCCGTCGGGAAGCCCGGCATCGGTGAGGATTTCGGCGAGCGCCAGCGTGGTGAGCGGAGTGAGTTCCGACGGCTTGACCACCACGGTGTTGCCGTTGGCCAGCGCCGCGGACAGGCTGCGGGCCAGGATCAGCATCGGATGGTTGAACGGGGTGATGATGCCGCACACGCCGAGCGGCAGCCGCTGCTGGTAGGTGAGGTAGGGGCCGTCGCCGGGCAGGACCGCGGTGCGTTGCGCGGCCAGCAGGCCCGCGTTGTACCGGAACCACTCCGGCACCCGCGACAGTTGCGCGCGGGTCTCGGTGATCGGACGCCCGTTGTTCTGCGCCTCTAGGGTGTAAAGGCGTTCGGTTGCCGCCTCGATCGCGTCCGCCATCCGCAGCAGCAAGCGGCCCCGGTCGCTGCGGGTCATCTGGGGCCACGGTCCGCTGTCGAAAGCCGCGCGCGCCCGGGCCACCGCCGCGTCCACGTCGGCTGCCGACGCCTCCGGCACCGTCGCGAGGACAGCCCCGGTCGACGGGTTGACGATGTCCCGGGTGTCCGGTGTCGGCGTCTCGGTGGTCAGATAGCGCATCGGAGTCGTCATGGCTATGAGTGTCGTCACGTTCCGAAGCCCACTCAATGTCTAGAGAGACATACTTGTGGCAGATACATGTCTCTGCCAACACTGCCATGCGGCAGAATCGGTGGTGTGGCCGACCATCTGCCCGCTCAACGCCCGGGCCTGGAACTGCTGACCTGGCTGGACGCGCTACGCGAGCTGAGCACGGCAGCCACCGCCGACACCGACCTCCACCAGATACTGAGCCTCGTCGCCGACACGGCGAGGTCGCTGCTGGGTTTCGACTTCTGCGGTGTCCTGGTGCCCGACGGACAGCAGCTGCGCATCGCCGGGTGGAGCGGGCTGTCCGACGACTACGTACACCGGGTCAACTCCGACCACCCGATCCGGCTGGACAGCACCTCACCGTCGAGCCGGGCGTTCCACACCGGCACCGCGGTCGCGGTCCGGGACGTGACCGCCGAACCGGGGTTCGCGCTGTGGGCCGGCATTGCGCGGGAGCAGGGTTACCGCGCGGTCATCGCCGTCCCGCTGGTCGCCCACAACGAGGTGCTGGGCACCCTCAACGGCTATTACGCCCCCATCCACACCTTCACCGAGCACGCCGTCACCCGAATGACGTTGCTCGCCAACCACGCCGCGATCGCACTGACGTCGGCCAGCCGGCTGGAAGAACTGCGCACCCTCAACGAGTCATTGGTCGAACAGCGCGATGCCCTGCGGCGCTCCGAACAGATCCACGAGCGGCTGTTGGGCGTGACGCTGCGATCCGGCGGCCTCGACGGGATCGCGGCCACCCTGCGAGAGCTGATCGGCCGGCCGGTACTCATCGACGACGCGCGCCATGTTCTGCTGGCCCGGGCCGGCGACGGTGACGACCTGCCCGACACGGCCCGACGGGCGGCGTTGGCGGAATCCGCGGTGGACTCGACGCCGGCATCGCTGGGCGGGCCCGAGGCACCGGTCTACGTCAGCGCGGTACGACTCGGCGCTGAGATCGTGGCGCGAATCTGGTTCCCCCACACACTCCCGATCGGGCCGATCGACTCCCGTGCGGTCGAACACGGATCGCTGGTGGTGGCATTGGAACTGCTGCGAGCTCGCACCGCGGCCGAGGTCGAGCACCGGCTGCGTGGTGAGCTGCTGGCCGACCTGCTCGCCGTGAAGTCAGCGCCACCCGAGGCCCTGTTACGCCGGGCCGGCCGACTCGGCCACGACCTCAGCCTGCCGCACGCCACCATGGTGGTCGCTCTGACCGCGGCCGACCGCGCACTGTCCCAGATCGCCAAGCTCGCGTCCGGGCAGCTGCCCCGGCCGCTGGTCGCCATGCACGGCGGTCACATCGTGATTCTGTGGCCGCTTTCCGGCACCGCGGTGTACGACGTCGCTGCCACGGTCCTCGACGCGGTGAAATCCGGCATTCCCGGCGCAGCCGTGACGGTGGCGGTCCATGCCGATGCCTCGGCCCCCCTTCGGGACGGCTATCGGATCGCCAAGGGGGCGTTGGAGATCGCGGTCGGTTCCGGCCGGATCGACCGCGTGGTCCGTGTCGACGATCTCGGCATCGTCGGCTTGTTGCTGCAGATCGACGACTCGGTCAAGCTCAGCGAGTTCGCGCTGCGGACGCTGGCCCCCGTCGTCGCCTACGACGCCGACCATCGCACCGAACTCGTGGCGACGTTGCGGGCCTACCTCGCCTGCGGCCGAGATCGAACGGCGACGGCCACCCGGCTGGTGATCCACCCCAACACCGTCGCGCAGCGATTGCGCCGAATCGAGAAACTCTGCGGACACCAGCTCGACGATTCCACGGCCATGATGGAGATGACGGCGGCGATGACGGTCTACGACCTAGCCGAGCTGCCCTGACCCCTCGCGGTGGGCCCGCGCGCTCTGATACAGGCAAATCGCTGCGGCAGCAGCGACATTGAGGCTCTCCGCGCCGCCGGCCATCGGAATCGTCACCCGGTGATCGGCCAGCGCAGCCGTCTCATCGGACAGGCCGTGGGCCTCGGGGCCAAAGATCCAGGCCGTCGGCCCGGACAACTCGGCGTCGTCCAGGCTCAGTTCGCCGTCCAGCGTCGTGGCCAGCACCTGCAGCCCGGCCCCGCGCAACCCGGACACCACCGCGCCCACATCGTCGGCCACCACCACCGGCACCGCGAAGATACTGCCCGCCGACGACCGCAGGCACTTGCCGTTATAGGGGTCCACACTGTGCCCGGCGAACACCACCGCCGCCGCGCCCATCGCGTCGGCCAACCGGATCAATGTCCCGGCGTTACCCGGCTCGGACAGATCGACGGCGACCACCACCAGCCGCGGCCGGCCGGTCAGCACCTCGTCCAGATCGGTCTCGGGCAGCTCGCACACCGCCACGAGACCCGACGGAGTCACAGTCTCGGACAACGCCTTTGCGGCCCGCTCGGTCACCTCGTGGACCGTCAGCCCGGTCAGCAGATCGGCGTACCGGTGCGCGGCCGTCGCGGTGGCGAACACGTCGAGCACCAGCCCGCGCCGGGCGGCGGCCTCGACCAGATTGGGACCCTCGGCCACAAAGCGCCCAGCACGACGACGCCCGGTGTGGCGCTGCAGTTTCACTGCAGCCACCACCCGGGCGGATCGTTCGGTGAGTGCCTCGCTCACATGTCAGGCAGCTTCACCGGAGGGCGCGTTGACGTCCTCCGGCAATGCGGCCTTGGCCACCTCGACCAGCGCGGTGAACGCGGCCGGATCGCTGACCGCGATCTCGGCGAGGTTCTTGCGGTCGACCTCGACACCAGCGGCCTTGAGGCCCTGGATCAGCCGGTTGTAGGTGATGTCGTTGGCTCGGGCTGCCGCGTTGATGCGGGAGATCCACAGCTTGCGGAACTCACCCTTGCGGGCACGGCGGTCCCGGTAGGCGTAAGTCAGCGAATGCAGCTGCTGCTCTTTGGCTTTGCGGTAGAGCCGCGAGCGCTGGCCGCGGTAGCCCTTGGACGCCTTGAGTACTGTGCGCCGCTTCTTCTGGGCATTGAGTGCGCGCTTCACGCGTGCCATTGCGGTGTTCCTATTCTCGTTCGGTCAAAAGTTAACGGGTTACGGCGCTCAGCCGTTCAGCATCGCGTTGACACGCCGGGTGTCATTGGGGGCCACAACCGTGCGGCCGTCGAGACGACGGGTGCGCTTGCTGGGCTTGTGCTCGAGCAGGTGGCGACGGTTCGCCTTCTGCCGCACGATCTTCCCGGTGCCGGTCTTGCGGAATCGCTTGGAAGCGCCGCTGTGCGTCTTGGCCTTGGGCATTGGTCCTCAGTTCTAGGTGTTCTCTGGTGTTTCGGTGGGCTGCGGCTCGGCCGGGCGTCCCGCGGGGACGTCGGCGTCGTGTGCCGCCTTGGCGCGGGTCTTCGCGCCGCGGTGCGGTGCCAGCACCATCGTCATGTTGCGCCCGTCCTGCTTGGCGGACGTCTCGATGAAGCCGTAATCGGCGACATCGGCGCCCAGCCGCTGCAGCAGCCGGTATCCGAGTTCGGGCCGGGACTGCTCGCGGCCGCGGAACATGATCGTGACCTTCACCTTCGACCCCGCTTCCAGGAAGCGGATGACGTGGCCCTTCTTGGTCTCGTAATCATGCGGGTCGATCTTGGGCCGCAGCTTCTGTTCCTTGACGACGGTCTGCTGCTGGTTCTTGCGGGACTCGCGCGCTTTCTGGGCGGTCTCGTACTTGAACTTGCCGTAGTCCATGATCTTGCAGACCGGCGGCTTGGCGTCCGGAGCTACTTCGACAAGGTCGAGATCGGCATCCGCGGCGACGCGGAGGGCGTCTTCGATGCGCACGATGCCTACCTGCTCCCCGCCGGGTCCGATCAGTCGGACTTCGGGTACGCGAATGCGCTCGTTGACGCGGGTCTCAGTGCTGATGGGGCCTCCCTGGTTCGGTTTCCTCTACGGACCACCGCGGTGTCACCTCGGGAGCAGCCCAGCACAGTCCACGCCACCAGCACTCTGTTCCATGGAACAGAAAAGCCCTGCCGGAAGCAGGGCCCAATGCCGACCGATCACGGCTCACGCCGCCTGCGAAACCGCAGAACAGATACCCTGACGATATCCGCGACCGGACCGCGCTACCTGCGGATATCTCCGTGGCGTGCGGTGGGAGTGGGACTCCACTTGCTGTCCCTGGCGTACGCCGGGACGGTCGTGCATGCCAGTCTAGCAGGCATGACGGACCCTAACACTCAGCCATCTGACACGAGTGACCCGCGCGCCCGCGACCTGGCCGACATTCCCGCCGTGGAGGTGATCACCCGCGCCGCGGTCATGCTGATGAGCGCGGCCGCCGAGAAAATCGGGCTGGCCTCCCCCGATCCCGAAGCCAGCGAGCACCGTGACCTCGACGAGGCCCGCCGGCTGATCACCGCGCTGGCCGGCCTGGTGACCGCCTCGGCGGAGTACCTCGGCCCGCACGCAGGCCCGGTCCGCGACGGCCTGAAGAGCCTGCAGCTGGCCTTCCGGGAAGCCAGTGCCGCCCCGGACGAGCCCGGCAGCGGGCCCGGCGAGAAATACACCGGGCCCGTTCGCTAGCGCGCCACAGACATTTCGCACATCGACCGAATATTCTCGCGGCCTATGACCGCCACCACGAGTCGGCCAACGTCACGGTTCCGCTGGGTGCCCGCCGCAGCAGGCTGGATCATCGGCGTCATCGCGACCCTGTCGCTGCTGTCGAGCGTGTCCACGATCCTGCGGCACGCCATCCGGATCCCCAGGGAGTTCATCAACGACTACCTGTTCAACTTCCCGGACACCAGCTTCGCCTGGGCTTTCGTGCTGGCCCTGCTGGCCGCCGCCCTGGCCGCCCGCAAGCGCATCGCCTGGTGGATCCTGGTGTTCTACATGGTCGCCGCGTCGGTGTGGAACATCGCCGACCTGCTGGCCGGCGACGAGTCCGCGGCCGCCGACATCGGCGAGGTCATCGGTCTGGTCTTCCATGTCGCCGCGGCCGGCGCCCTGGTGCTGGCCTACAAGGAGTTCTGGGCCCGGGTCCGCCGCGGCGCCCTGCTCAAGGCGGCCGCCACCCTGGTGGCGGGCCTGGCGGTGGGGACGCTGATCGGCTGGGGCCTGTTGGAACTGTTCCCGGGCACGCTGGCCCGCGAGGACCGGTTCTGGTACGCGCTCAACCGCGTCAGTGCGTTCGCCGGCGCGGGAGCGGAATCGTTCACCGGCCACCCGCACACCTTCGTCAATGCCCTGCTCGGCCTGTTCGGCGCGCTCGCGCTGATGGTCGCCGCGGTGGTGTTGTTCCAATCGCAGCGCGCCGAGAATGCGCTGACCGGTGAGGACGAGTCCGCGATCCGCGGACTGCTGCAGGCCTACGGCAAGAACGACTCCCTGGGCTACTTCGCCACCCGCCGTGACAAGTCCGTGGTCTTCGCCGCCAACGGCCGCGCGGCCATCACCTACCGCGTCGAGGTCGGCGTGTGCCTGGCCAGCGGGGATCCGATCGGCGATCCCCGCGCCTGGCAGCAGGCCATCTCGGCCTGGCTGTCGCTGTGCCAGGACTACGGCTGGGCGCCCGGGGTGATGGGCGCCAGTTCCACCGGAGCCCAGGCCTACCGCGAGGCGGGCCTCAATGCACTGCAGCTCGGCGACGAGGCGATCCTCTACCCCGACCATTTCCACCTGTCCGGCTCCGATATGCGCGCCGTCCGGCAGGCCGTCACCCGGGCCCGCCGCGCCGGGCTGACGGTGCGGATGCGACGACATCGCGACTTTTCGGCCGAAGAGATGGCGGCCGTGATCGCCCGCGCCGACGCCTGGCGCGACACCGAGACCGAACGCGGCTTCTCGATGGCGTTGGGCCGCCTCGGCGACAGTGCCGACGGCGACTGCCTGCTGGTGGAGGCCGTGCACGGCGGCACCGATCAGGTGGTGGCGATGCTCTCGCTGGTGCCGTGGGGCAACAACGGGCTGTCGCTGGACCTGATGCGCCGCTCCCCGCAGTCGCCCAACGGAACGATCGAGCTGATGGTCAGCGAGCTGCTGCAGAACGCCGAAGACATCGGCGTCAGCCGTGTCTCGCTGAACTTCGCGATGTTCCGCGCGGCATTCGAACAGGGCGCCCAGCTCGGCGCCGGCCCGGTCGCCCGGCTGTGGCGGGCCATGCTGGTGTTCTTCTCCAAGTGGTGGCAGCTGGAGACCCTGTACCGGTCCAACATGAAGTACCAGCCGCAGTGGGTGCCCCGCTACGCCTGCTACGAGGACGCCCGGCTCGTCCCCCGCGTCGGCGTCGCATCGGTGATCGCCGAAGGTTTCCTGGTGTTGCCGTTCTCCCGCCGCAGCAAGCAGCACACCGGCCACCACTCGGCGGTCCCGGAGAAGCTCGCCGCCAGCGGGCGGCTGCACGCCGACGGCAGCGCACCCGATCCCGACGAGCCGGCCGCACCGAAGACCGAGCGCGGCCAGCGGCTTCCCGATCAGGTCCGGGTCCGGATGGCGAAGCTGAAAGCGTTGCAGGACAACGGCGTCGACGCCTATCCGGTCGGCAGCCCGCCCAGCCACACGATCGCACAAGCCCTGGCCGCCGACGACACCGTCACGCTCAGCGTCGCAGGACGGATCCTGCGCACCCGGGACTACGGCGGGGTGGTCTTCGCCCAGCTGCGGGACTGGTCCGGCGACGTCCAGCTGCTCGTGGACAAATCGGCGAGCGACGGCATCGCCGAGGACTTCGCCTCGGTCGACCTCGGCGATCTCGTCGAGGTGACCGGGCACATGGGCTACAGCAAGAACGGCACCCGCTCGGTGCTGGTCCAGCAGTGGCGGATGCTCGGCAAATGCCTTCGCCCGCTGCCGGACAAATGGAAGGGCCTGCAGGACCCGGAGGCCCGGGTGCGGGCCCGCTACGTCGACCTCGCGATCAATCCCGAGGCGCGCGAGCTCATCCGGGCCCGCAGCAACGTGCTGCATTCGATCCGGGAAACGTTGTTCGCCAAGGGATTCCTGGAGGTCGAGACGCCGATCCTGCAGCAGATCCACGGCGGCGCCAACGCACGGCCGTTCAAGACCCACATCAACGCCTACGACCTGGACCTGTACCTGCGGATCGCCCCGGAGCTCTACCTGAAGCGGTTGTGCGTGGGCGGTGTCGAGCGGGTCTTCGAGCTGGGCCGGGCATTTCGCAACGAGGGCGTCGACTTCAGCCACAACCCGGAATTCACCCTGCTCGAGGCCTATCAGGCGCACGCCGACTACCGGGTGTGGATCGACGGGTGCCGCGAGCTGATCCAGAACGCGGCGGTGGCCGCCAACGGCTCCGCGGTCGTGATGCGTCCGCGCGACTCCGCCTCCGCCCAACTCGAACCCGTGGACATCTCCGGCACATGGACGGTGAAGACCGTGCACGATGCCGTCTCCGAAGCCCTGGGCGAGCAGATCGACGCCGCCACCGAGCTGAGCACGCTGCACCGGCTGTGCGATGCGGCGCGGATCCCCTACCTGACCCACTGGGACGCCGGCGCCGTGGTGCTCGAACTCTACGAACGGCTGGTGGAGGACCGCACCGAGGCGCCGACGTTCTACACCGACTTCCCCACGTCGGTGTCGCCGCTGACCCGCCCGCACCGCAGCAAGCCCGGTGTCGCCGAACGCTGGGACCTGGTGGCCTGGGGCGTCGAGTTGGGCACCGCCTACAGCGAGCTCACCGACCCGGTCGAACAGCGGCGTCGCCTGCAGGAACAGTCCCTGCTGGCCGCAGGCGGCGATCCCGAGGCCATGGAGCTCGACGAAGACTTCCTGCAGGCGATGGAATACGCCATGCCGCCGACCGGCGGGCTGGGCGTCGGTGTCGACCGGGTGGTCATGCTGATCACCGGGCACAGCATCCGCGAGACCCTGCCGTTCCCGCTCGCCAAACCGCGCTAGCCCACAGCGGGCTCACAGCGACCCGCAAGAAAGCTTGGTCACCATAAGGGCGTGACACCGGCTGATCACCAACACATTTCGTTGATGCACGGATGGTTGCCGCTGACGGTACAGATCGCGGCCGGCGTTGTTCTGGTCTTGGCTGTGGGCTGGCGGACCCGCCGCTGGCGGACGCTGTGGCTTCCGCTGGCGGCCGTCGTCGGAATCGCCGCCGCCTGGTATGCGCAGTGGGCGATCTCCGACGACGGGCTGGCCGGCGATCCGGCGCCCCACCAGCTGTGGGTGTGGACCGCGATGACGGCGCTGGCCGCGGTGGTGGCGATCGTGGGCTGGCGCAGCGCCCGGTGGTGGCGGCGCGGGCTGTCGGTGCTGGCGGTGCCGCTGTGCGCGCTGGCGACGGCGCTGATGCTCAACCTCTGGGTGGGCTACTTCCCCACCGTGCAGACCGCCTGGGGCCAGCTGACCGCAGGTCCGCTGCCTGACCAGACCGACCGCGCCACCGTCACAGCGATGGTGCAACAACACGCCATTCCCGCCAAGGGCACCGTCGTGAAGGTGACGATCCCCTCGGAGGCTTCGCATTTCGCCCACCGCGATGAACTGGTTTACCTGCCGCCGGCCTACTACGCCACCGACCCGCCACCGAAGCTGCCCACGGTGATGATGATCGGCGGCGAATTCAACACCCCCGGCGACTGGATGCGCGCCGGTAACGCCATCAAGACGATCGACGACTTCGCGGCCGCCCACCACGGCAACGCGCCGGTTTTCGTGTTCGTCGACTCCGGCGGCGCCTTCAACAACGACACCGAATGCGTGAACGGCCCACGCGGAAACTCCGCCGATCACCTGACCAAAGATGTTGTGCCGTTTATGGTTTCAAACTTCGGGGTCAGCGCCGATCGGGCGAACTGGGGGATCGTCGGCTGGTCCATGGGTGGCACCTGCGCGGTCGACCTGACCACGATGCATCCCGACATGTTCAGCGCCTTCGAGGACATCGCCGGCGACTTCGCCCCGAACTCGGGAAACAAGACCCAGACGATCGCCCGGCTGTTCGGCGGTGACGCCGCCGCCTACGCCAGCTTCGACCCCGCCACGATCATGACCAGACACGGCTCCTATCAGAATGTGTCGGGGTGGTTCGCGATCTCCGGTAACCCGTCGGCCCAACGTGCCGCACCCAGGGTCGTCGACGCCGCCCTGTACCCGGGTGATCAGACCACCGCCGCCAACACGCTGTGCGGCGTGGGCAGTGCCAACGGCATCGACTGCGCGGTGGTGGCCCAGCCGGGCAAGCACGACTGGCCATTCGCCGCACGCGCCTTCACCGCCGCGCTGCCGTGGCTGGCCGGCCGGATCGGCACGCCCGGCGTGCCGCCGCTGCCACTGCCCGGACCCCCGGTCCGCCCGCCCGGCCCGGTCACGATCGTGGCCTCGGCGGGGCCGCCGGGAGTACGGTGAGGGCTATGCCCGACGAACCGAGCGCCGGCCCCACCCCCGATCCCGGCTACAGCGATTCCGGGGTGCCCACCTTCGAATCGGTGCAGGAGAAGATCGAGACACGCTATGGAACCGCGCTCGGCTCAGCCGAATTGGCCGCCGAAACGCCGCAGGGGCGCACGGTCGAGGAGCAGTACGAGGCACGGCAGCGGGCCGCGGCCGACAAGCTGAACGAGATCCGCGCATCCATGCACCAGACGGATCAGTCCTGAGCGGGCCGGTCGTCGCGATCACCGGTGCCAGCAGTGGCATCGGCGCCGCGACCGCGCGGCTGCTGGCCGGGCGCGGCGCGACCGTCGTGCTCGGCGCCAGGCGCGAGGACCGGCTGCGAGCGCTGGCCGACGAAATCCGCGATGCCGGTGGCACGGTCGCGATCGCGGTCACCGATGTGACTCGACCCGCCGACGTCGAGCGGTTGGTCGACGTCGCTGTCGGCGAGTTCGGCCGCCTCGATGCGTTCGTGGGTAATGCCGGCATCAGCCGGATCGCACCCACCGCCCACCTGGATGTCGACGGCTGGTCGGCGATGATCGACGTCAATCTTCGCGGCGTGCTGCACGGTATCGCCGCGGCGCTGCCGGTGTTCCGCCGTCAGGGCCACGGCCACTTCGTCACCGTGGTCTCGACGGCAGGGCTCAAGATCGTGCCGACCATGGGCGTGTACGCCGCCACCAAGAATGCCGTGCGCACGGCGCTGGAGGCGTTGCGTCAGGAATCCACCGACGGCGTCGTGCGGACCACGTCGATCTCCCCCGGATACGTCAACACCGAACTCGACTCCTCGATCGAAGACCCCGAAGCCCGCAGACAGGCCCGCGCGGAGATGGAGCGCATGGGGCTGCCGCCGGAGGCGGTGGCGCGGGCTATCGCCTTCGCCATCGAGCAGCCGCACGAGGTCGAGATCGGCGAGATCGTCATCCGGCCGACCGTCCAGGGCTAGCTGACCTTGCGCCGCCGCGGCGCGCGGGTGGCCCGCTTGGGCGCCGGGGGGTCGAGCACATCGGCGAGGAACGTTCCGGTGTAGCTCTCCGGCACCGCTGCCACGTCCTCGGGGGTGCCCTGTGCGACGACGGTGCCGCCACCCGAACCGCCCTCGGGGCCCATGTCGACGATCCAGTCCGAGGTCTTGATGACGTCGAGGTTGTGTTCGATGACGATCACCGAATTCCCTTTGTCGACAAGACCGTTGATGACCTTCAACAGCTTGCGGATGTCCTCGAAATGCAGACCGGTCGTGGGTTCGTCGAGGATGTACACCGTCCGGCCGGTCGAACGCTTCTGCAGCTCGGCCGCCAGCTTGACGCGCTGCGCCTCACCGCCGGACAGCGTCGGCGCGGGCTGCCCCAGCCGCACATAGCCCAGCCCGACGTCGACGAGCGTGCGCAGATAGCGGTGGATGCTGCTGATCGGTTCGAAGAACTCGGCGGCGTCCTCGATGGACATGTCGAGCACTTCGGAGATGGTCTTGCCCTTGTAGTGCACCTCGAGGGTCTCTCGGTTGTACCGGGCGCCGTGGCACACCTCGCACGGCACGTACACGTCGGGCAGGAAGTTCATCTCGATCTTGATGGTGCCGTCGCCCGAGCACGCCTCGCAGCGCCCGCCCTTGACGTTGAACGAGAATCGGCCCGGCTGGTAGCCGCGGACCTTGGCTTCGGTGGTGGCGGCGAACAACGTCCGGATCTTGTCGAACACCCCGGTGTAGGTCGCCGGGTTGGAGCGCGGGGTGCGCCCGATCGGCGACTGGTCGACCCGCACCAGCTTGTCGACGTGCTCGAGGCCGTTGATCCGGGTGTGCCGGCCCGGGACCTGCCGGGCGCCGTTGAGCTTGTTGGCCAGCACCGCGGCCAGGATGTCGTTGACCAGCGTGGACTTGCCCGAGCCCGACACCCCGGTGACCGAGGTCAGCACGCCCAGCGGGAATGCGACGTCGATGTCGCGCAGGTTGTGTTCGCGCGCGCCGATCACCGTGAGCTGCTTGCGCCGGTCGGTCGGGCGGCGGATCGCGGGCACGTCGATGGTCTGCTTGCCCGACAGGTACGCCCCGGTGATGGAATCCGGATTACGCAGCAGGTCGGCATACGGACCGCTGTGCACCACCCGGCCGCCGTGCTCGCCGGCTGCCGGACCGATGTCCACCACCCAGTCCGAGTGCGCGATGGTGTCTTCGTCGTGCTCGACGACGATCAGGGTGTTGCCGAGATCCCGCAGGCGCGTGAGGGTTTCGATCAGCCGGCGATTGTCGCGCTGATGCAGCCCGATCGACGGCTCGTCGAGTACGTAGAGCACGCCGACCAGACCCGAACCGATCTGGGTGGCCAGCCGGATGCGTTGCGCCTCGCCGCCGGACAGCGTGCCTGCCGCCCGGGACAGCGACAGGTAGTCCAGGCCCACGTCGAGCAGGAATCCCAGCCGGGACTGCACCTCCTTGAGCACCTGCCCGGCGATGGCCGCCTCGCGGGTGCCGAGGGTGAGGTCGTTGAGGAACTTCGAGCAGTCGGAGATGGACAGCTCCGACACCTCGGCGATCGACTTCGCACCGTGCTCGCCCGCCGCCAGCGTGACGGCCAAGATCTCCGGCTTGAGTCGGGTGCCGTTGCATTCCGGGCACGGAACGTCGCGCATGAACCCGTCGTAGCGTTCCTTCATCTGCTCGGACTCGGTCTGCTCCATGCGCCGGTGCAGGAAGGCCATCACGCCTTCGAATTCGGCGTAGTACGAACGGGTCCGGCCGTAGCGGTTCTTGTAGCGGACGTGCACCTGCTCGTCGCAGCCTTCCAGAATGGCTTTGCGCGCCTTGGCCGGCAGCTTGCGCCACGGGGTGTTGACGTCGAAGCCCATCGCCTCGCCGAGGCCCGCCATCATCCGGGTGAAGTACTCCGCGGTGTGGCCCATCGCCCAGGGCGCCACCGCGCCCTCGGCCAGCGTCAGGTCGGGATCGGGCACCACCAGGTCCGGGTCGACCTCCTTGCGGATGCCCAGACCGCTGCATTCCGGGCAGGCGCCGTAGGGCGAGTTGAACGAGAACGACCGGGGCTCGAGGTCGTCGACCGCCAGCGGGTGGCCGTTCGGGCAGGCCAGCTTCTCGGAGAACCGCTGTTCGCGGTGCGGATGGTCGTCATCACGGTCGACGAACTCCAGCACGACGATGCCGTCGGCCAGGTTCAGCGCGGTCTCGACCGAGTCGGTCAGGCGCTGCTTGGCGCTGGCCTTGACCGTCAGCCGGTCGACCACCACCTCGATGTCGTGCTTTTCCTGCTTCTTCAGCTTGGGCGGGTCGGTGAGGGAATGCACCACGCCGTCCACTCGCACGCGGCTATACCCCTGGCTGTTGAGCTTGTCGAACAGGTCGACGAATTCGCCCTTGCGGGTGCGGACCACCGGGGCCAGCACCTGGAAGCGCAAGCCCTCGTCCATCGCCAGCACCTGATCGACGATCTGCTGCGGGGTCTGCCGGGCGATCCGCTCGCCGCAGACCGGGCAGTGCGGGGTGCCGGCCCGGGCGTAGAGCAACCGCAGATAGTCGTACACCTCGGTGATGGTGCCGACCGTCGACCGCGGGTTGCGGTTGGTCGATTTCTGGTCGATCGACACCGCGGGCGACAGTCCCTCGATGAAGTCGACGTCCGGCTTGTCCATCTGGCCGAGGAACTGGCGGGCGTAGGCCGACAGCGACTCCACGTAGCGGCGCTGACCCTCGGCGAAAATCGTGTCGAATGCCAGCGAGGACTTGCCCGATCCGGACAGCCCCGTGAACACGATCAAACTGTCGCGGGGCAGGTCCAGGTCGATGCCGCGCAAGTTGTGCTCGCGCGCCCCCTTGACGATCAGCCGGTCAGCCACCAGCCCCCCTTCCTGCGGGTTTGTGGGCGAGAAGACGCCGCTCCCCATGCTATGTCGACCCACCGACAAGTAACGTGGCGGCCATGACAGTCGTCGACGACACCTACACCGGACACGTCGAGCCGCAGACCGCCGCCCGCCGGACCGTGCCCGGCGCCACGATCATCAAGATGTCGGTGGGCCCGATGGACAACAACGCCTACGTGGTGACCTGTTCCCGGACCGGCGAGAGCCTACTCATCGACGCCGCCAACGATCCTGAGTTGCTCGTCGACCTGGTCCGCGAGCACGCGCCGAAGCTCACGCTGATCGTGACCAGCCACCAGCACTTCGATCATTGGCAAGCGCTGGAAGCCGTCGCCGAGGCGACCGGGGTGCCCACCGCGGCCCACCAGCTCGATGCCGAACCGCTGTCGGTCACCCCGCAGCGCTTCCTGGCCGGCGGCGACACCATCAGCGTCGGCGACCTGGTCTTCGACGTGATCCATCTGCGTGGCCACACCCCCGGCTCGGTGGCGCTGGCGCTGCGGCCCACCGCCGAGCGGACCGCCACGCATCTGTTCACCGGCGACTGCCTGTTCCCAGGCGGGGTCGGCAAGACCTGGGAGCCCGGTGCGTTCGAGCAGCTCCTCGACGACGTCAGCAGCCGGGTGTTCGGCGCCTACGGCGACGACACCGTCGTCTACCCCGGCCATGGCGACGACACGAACCTCGGCGCCGAGCGCCCGCATCTCGACGAATGGCGCGAACGCGGCTGGTAGATGAGGTGCCGTGACTCTCACCGTTGCCGACATCGAGCGCTGGAACGCCGGCGACGTTCGCGAGGTGTTTCATGCCGCCACCAGCCGCGCGCAAGCGGCCTTCGATGCCGCCGACGGCCTGGCCACGCTGCCGGCCTTCGCCAGCTGGGGCGGTGAATCGGCCGAAGCGGCCAAACGGGCGATCGGCCAGACCCTCACCGATCTCGATGCCCACGGCAACGAGGCGCTCGCCGTGGCCGAGGCCGCACGCAGTGCGGCGGACAACATCGAGCGGATCAAGTCCGAACTGGCGACCCTGAAGGCCGATGCCGAGTCGCTCGGCATGGAGATCGATCCGGTGTCCGGCACGGTGTTGCCGGGCCCGAAGATCCGTGACCCGATGGAGGCCGAACTTAAGCAGGCGCAGCTGCAGCCGAGACTGGACAAGATTGTCGCCGAAGCCAACCTCATCGACATGGCGCTGGCCAACGCCATCAACATGGCCGGCGGCAAGACACCCATTCCGCCATCGCTACCCGGCACTGCCTCCGGAACCCAGCCAGCCGATGTGAACGAGGCGCTCAATCAGATCGCAGGCGCCCCAGTGTCTGCCGACGCGCCAAAGCCGGTCGTGTTCTCTGCCAAGGAGATCGAAGACTTCAAGGCATCGGCGAGACCGATCCTCGAATCCGAGGGCATGCCGCCCGAGCAAATCGAGGCGTACTTGTCCGGCATGGTCGCTCGAGCGCAAGCCACGGGCTGGAACTTTCCGAGGCCGACGCCCCCTGAACCAGCTCGCGTGGCTCCGCCAGGCTTCGGTGAGGGATTCGGCGACGCGTGGCGCGACACGGAGCAGGGCATCAAAAATCTGCTGGGACAAGGTGGACCAGGGGCACCTGGAGTCTTGGAATCCTGGAAAGGGCTTGCCCAGGGGATTTCCGACACCGCGAGTAATCCGGTTGGCGCGGTCGTCAGCGAAGTCAAGCACGGGTTGGACTCACCTAGCGCAGCCTATTACGCCGGCGAGAAGGCCTTCGACCTTTCCGCTGCTGCGGCCACCGCACCCTTCGGCGCGGAAGGTGCGATGGTGCGTGCGGGACTGCCCGCCGAGCTGGTCACCGAGGGTGGTATCCCGTTGTCGGTCATGCGCGGATGGGATCCTTTGGGGGGCATGCACCCAACCGATTTTGACAATCTATTCGGCCCCGCTGGGGCTCGAGTCTTCCCGGAGAACAACGGCTTTCCACCGGGCTATGACCCGCAGCCCGCTAACCTGCCGGCCGGGACGATCATTGACAGAATCGGATCCCCAGACGGACGGTATTTCGCGCCGGACGGCACCCCATTCGGCGGCCGAGCGATCATGCCGGAAAGTGCAGGCGGGGAATATAACCGCTACATGCTCACCGGCAATCCCCTTCCCGACGGGTGGCGGATCGTCGAGGGGCCTATACAACCATGGTTCGGGCAAACTCCGACTCCGGGGGTCCCTCAATACATGCTCGTCGGGCCGCCTGGAGTGAAAGTCAGTGCGTATGAGCTATGGCGCAGGGGTATCCTGGACAACTATGGGCCACCCCTCGGACGTTAGGTCGACCGAGCTGCAAACCGAGATCGATCGGCTCGCAGCACAACTCGGCGTCCGTCCCATGGCGGTTGGGCTGTTGACCAACGACGGCTTAAACATTTTTGTCGGCGACGACGGCATGTATCACTACGCTTTCTACGAACGAGGCCAGCTTGGATTCGATCAGGCGGGCAGCCTCGACGATGTTCTGTACTGGTACTGCCAGGGTGTGGTCACCCGAACGCTTGCCCGACCCATCGGTGACCGCGCGCAGCGGTTTCAATTCGAATACGAGGTTCTGAGCCGGTTCAGTCCTGAATGGGCCAAACGCAACGTGCGCGAGACGGCCGCGATGTTCCGCGACGGTCAGCCGGAAGATATTGCGTTGCTTCCCGATATCGGCGAAGTGCTATGAGAGGTGAGCGGCGTGCACACCGAGATCGGCCGATCCGAGGCTGTGCGCCAAGCGAATTCATCCGCGCAAAGGGCAGGCCGCCACGACTCCGAACGGCTTGCTGACCGGCTGGCCGGAGCTGCCGCCGCCGATGTCATCTTGGCGTCTGTGGACGAGTCGTCCTTCGAAACAGACGACCGGCCAAATGGCCAATTGGCAAAACTTCGACCCGTCATCACGACGCGCCAGAGATGGTCGCACGCGACACCCCCAAAACGCCGCCTACATGGGGTAGCCTGGGCAACGCTCTGGCCCCTACCTTGTCCAAAAATTCGGAGGCGTCGATGACCCAGCAACCTTATGGCCAACCCCCGGCACAGCCCAAGAACAACTTGGCGCTCGCCATCCTGGCCACCATCTTCTGCTTCCCGATCACGGGCATCGTCGCGATCGTGAAAGCCGCTCAGGTGAACGGGCTTTGGGTGCAGGGCCAGTACGACGAAGCGCAGAAGTCTGCTGCGAGCGCCAAGAAGTGGGTGATCTGGAGCGTCGTCATCTGGTTCGCGATCATCGTGATCTACGGCATCCTGTTTGCGACCGGCGTGATGAACATGGACGTCGAGACCACCACGCCGTGATCCCGACAGAGGCTGGGCAGGCGGCCGGTGGCCGCCTCGCTCGCCTCGGCCCGCCGCTGCTCGTGGGAGCGGTGGCGGCGGCCGCCTGCTCGGCCGTGTGGATCGGTGATCCGACCACCCCCGGCGGCTTCCTACCCATCTGCCCGACGAAAGCCCTTCTGGGCGTTGACTGTCCGGGCTGTGGCACTCTGCGCATGATCTATTCGCTGCTGCACGGCGACGTTCTCGCAGCGGTCCGCTTCAATGCCCTGGCGCTGCTGGCCATGGGCTTCCTGATCGTCGCCTACGGCACCTGGACCTATGGCCGCGTCACCGGCCGCGCGATCAGGGGCTGGCAACACCATCGATGGGCCGCGCAGGTCGCGCTGGTCGCGGTGGTGGTCTGGTTCGTGGCGCGCAACCTGCCGTTCCCGCCATTCACCAACTTGCGCGTCTGACGACTCAGATCCAGCCGCGTCGCTTGAACGCGACGTAGAGCAGCCCCGACGTCACGATGATGATGAGCGCGCTGGCCACCACCCCCGCCGTCTGGGAGAAGCCCGGATAGGGAACGTTCTGGCCGTACCATCCGGTCACCGCGGTCGGCACCGCGATGATGGCCGCCCAGCCGGTGAGCTTCTTCATGATCGTGTTGAGCCGGGCGTCCTGCAGCGACAGGTTGGTCTCGAAGACCGTGGTGATCATGTCGCGCAACGACTCCGTCCATTCCGCGGCCCGGATGACGTGGTCGTAGAGATCGGCATACCAGCTGTCGAGTTCGACGGTGTCCGAGCGTTCCGCGCGGCGGCGCATGATCGTGTTGATCACTTCCCGCATGGGCAGCACGACGCGGCGCAACTCCACGAGTTCCTTACGCAGCCGGTACGTGGAGCGCTGGATCGTGCGGGTCTGCGCACGATCGTCGAACAACCCGTCCTCGAGCGCCTCGATGGCGTCGTCGAGTTGCTGGATGGTGTCGAACTGACCGTCGACGATCACGTCGAGCAGCCCGTGCAACAGCGCCGGCGGCCCCATCCGCAGCAGATCGGCATTCTCGTCCCACCGGCGGACCACCTCGTCGATGTCGAAAACCGGTCTCTGCGGATCGATTTCGTGTCGAACGGTGACGATCCCGGACGGCAGCACGAAGATCGACACCCGGGCCAGCAGCAGCCGCGATTCGAGATCGTTGGGCAGCGGAGGGGCCAGCGCGGTGGCGTACACGGTGAGGAACGTGTGCGACGAGTAGCGAGTCGCCTTGGTCCGTTCGGCATGCGCGACGGTGTCTTCGACGGCGTGCTGGTCGAAGCCGAGTTCGTCGGACAGCTGGCACAGCACGTCATGGTCCGGGTTGCACATGTCGACCCAGACCAGGGCCGCGTCCTCGGTGAGGTGATCGGAGACTTCCTGGAGCGGAAAATCCTCCGCTTTCAGGACGCCATCGACCCACAGTCGGGTTCGGCAGTGGGTCATCAGACCATTGTGGCGTTACCCGGTGGTGTGCACGATCAGCACGTCGGTCTTGGACCGCCGCGCCACGTTGGCGGGCACCGACCCCAGCAAGCGGCCGGCAATCGTGCTCAACCCGACGTTGCCGACGACCAGCAGATCGGCACCGACCTCCTCGGCCAGGTCGACCAGGGCGTCCACCGGCGCCCCGACGACGGCGCGCTCCTCGACCTCGGCGGCTCCGGCGGCCTTGGCCCGGTCGCGCGCCTCGCGCAGGATCGCGTAGATGGGGGCGTTGCCCGCCATCTTGTAGCCCTCGTCCTTCAGCAGATCGGCCGCGCGGGTGTCCTCGGAAGCCGGGAAGTAGGCGGTCGCCACGATGACCTTGGAATCGGGATCGGAGGCGAGGTAGCCCGCCCGGTCGACTGCACGCAGCGAGGAATCCGAGCCGTCCGTGCCGACGACCACGGTCTTGTAACCGCCCATTCGTACCCTCCAGTCTCCAATTTCAACGCCGCTCAGAACACTAACGCCTCGACCCCACGCCAGGGTGCGAATCACGCCACGCGGCAATTGCGGAATGCCGCGCGACGCCACTCTACCGGGCAAAACAGCGCACTCGACCCATGCGTGAGCCGGGCGACACCACCCTCAATTGCAAATCCACATCGCAGCGGATTCACGATTGTCGGGGCTACCACAGACCAATGATGACCAATGCGGCGAATTCGAAACCTCGCCAATTCGCCAGGTCGCGATGATCGACGGTCTGATGAACTGCGGGTTACCGTTTGGCACACAACTCGACAGGCCTACAGGACAGCCCCACGTGAGCATCACTCTTCGGCCCGAGCCACTCATCGGCGACGGTCAGCGGTCGACCGGCCCCGCCCGGCAGCTCGACGCCGTCTGGGTGGCAGTGTTCGCGGCGTTTTTCAGCGCCATCGGAGCCGCTCGGCCGTCGCTGTGGTTCGACGAGGCCGCCACCATCTCGGCGGCCACCCGACCGCTGCCGGACCTGTGGCGCATGCTCGGCAACATCGACGCCGTCCACGGCCTGTACTACCTGGTGATGCACGGCTGGTTCGCGGTGTTTCCGGCCACCGAGTTCTGGTCACGGCTGTCCAGTTCGCTGACGGTGGGCCTGGCCGCCGCCGGTGTCGTGGTGCTGGGGCGGCGACTGTCGAGCCGGACGGTCGCGGTGACGGCGGGCGTGGTGTTCGCGCTGCTCCCCCGCGTCACCTGGGCCGGCCTGGAGGCTCGTTCGTATGCACTGACGATGGTCGCCGCGGTCTGGCTGACGGTGTTGTGCCTGGCCGCGGTGCGCCACGACCGACCGCGCTGGTGGCTGGGCTACGCGGTGATGATGCTCGCGGCGGCCGTACTGAACGTCTTCTCGATCCTGCTGCTCGCCGTGCACGGCGTTGTGGTGGCCGTACTCGGGGAGTCCCGAGCGGTGCGCTGGCGCTGGGCGCTGGCCGCCAGCACGGCGGCCGCCGCGGCGACACCGTTTCTGTTGTTCACCCAGACCCAGTTGTTCCAGGTCGGCTGGATTGCCCCGCTGGGCGCCCGCACTGTCGGAATGATGCTGCAGCAGCAGTATTTCGACCATTCGCTGCCGGTCGCGATCGTGAGCGGCCTGCTGATCCTCGGCGGCGTGCTGTCCTGGCGACGGGCCGGGCGACGAGCCCGACAGCTGGTGGCGGTCATGGTGGCCTGGATCGTCATCCCCACCGTGGCGCTACTGGTGTATTCGGTGGTACGACATCCGGTCTACTACCCGCGCTACCTGTCGTTCACCGCCCCGGCCGCGGCGCTGCTCATCGCCGTTTGCATCGTCGCGGTCGGCCGGTCCCGGGCCGGGATCACCACCGTGCTGATGGTTTTCGCGATCGCGGCGACGCCGAACTACCTGGCGCAGCGCGGCCCGTACGCCAAGGAAGGCATGGACTACAGCCAGGTCGCCGACGTGATCACCCGGCACGCAGCACCCGGCGACTGCCTGGTGATGGACAATTCGACGGCATGGATGCCCGGACCGATCCGACCGCTGCTGGCAGCCCGGCCCGCAGCGTTCGCCAAGCTGCATGACTACGGCCGCGGACTCACGGCGATCCAACGAAATCGGTTGTGGGACGCCCACCTTGCGATCTGGACCTGGGCCGACAAGATGCCCGACTGCCCGGCCATCTGGACGGTGTCCGAACGCGACCCGACCCGGCCCGATCATGAGCAGGGCCCTACGCTGCACGCAGGCCCCCGCCTCGGCCGCGCAATGGCCTACCAGGTGCCCAGCCGCTTCGGCTTCCGGGTCGTCGAACGCTGGCAGTTCAACTTCGCCCAGGTGACCAAGTCGGTCCGGTGACGTATCGCCCGGCCCGCCGACGGGTACGCCGCCAACCATGAGCGCCGACGACTACGTTCCGCCCACCCACGACCTGCACCGGCTCGCGCAGGCGGCGCGGGGCTGCCACGGTTGCGACCTGTACCGCGACGCCGAGCAGACGGTGTTCGGCGAGGGCCCGGCGGCCGCGGCCATCATGCTCGTCGGCGAACAACCTGGCGACCAGGAAGACCGCGCCGGCCGGCCGTTCGTCGGCCCGGCGGGCCGGCTGCTCGACAAGGCCCTGACCGCTGCCGAGGTCGACCGCGGCCAGCTCTACGTCACCAACGCGGTCAAGCACTTCAAGTTCACCAGGGCCGGCGGCACGCGACGTATCCACAAGACCCCCAGCCGCACCGAGGTCGTCGCCTGCCGTCCCTGGCTGTTCGCCGAAATCGCCTCGGTCGAGCCGGATGTCGTGGTGTTGCTGGGCGCAACCGCGGCGCAGGCCTTACTGGGCAGTGGATTTCGGCTGACGGCGCATCGAGGCGAAGATCTGCGGCTGCCCGCCGATCCCGACCTCGGCGTGGATCCCAGCGTGGTGACCACGGCGCACCCGTCGGCGGTGTTACGCGGGCCCGCCGAGCAGCGGACCGCGAAATTCGATGCGCTGGTCGCCGACCTGCGGTTCGCCGCGGGGCTATCATCCGGCTGACGAGAAAGCAACGGATGCCACCACTCGACGAGAACCTCACTGCGCGACTGCGGGACGGGCGCGCGGTGTGTTACGCCCAGTACGGCATCCCCGACGGCTCCGTCGTCGTCAACGCCCACGGCGGTCTGGCCTGCCGGCTCGACGTCGCGGCGGCCGACTCCGCGGCACGAGCCGCCGGCGTGCGGCTGATCTCGCCAGATCGGCCGGGCATCGGCGGATCGGATCCGAAACCGGGCCGTACCGTCCTCGACTGGGTGGGCGATATCGCGGAGCTGCTCGATCAGCTTGGCGTTGAGCGCTTTTCGGCGATGGGCTGGTCGATGGGCGGACAATACGCGGCCGCACTCGCCTGGGGGCTGGCCGACCGGGCGAACCGAGTGGCGATCATCGCGGGGGCACTACCGCTGACCGAGCCCGGCGTGTTCGGGCAGCTTCCCGGTTTCGATCGGGCCTATACACGGCTGTCTCAACGGCTGCCGTGGTTGGTCAAGCCCTGCTTCGGCGCGATGGCCTTGGCCGCGCGAACCGCACCCACGCTCTACGGCCGGGTTGCCGCCTCTCAACTCGGTACCGCCGACGCCGCCGTCCTGCGTGACGAGGGTTACGCCGAGTTCGCCAGGATGTCGGCCGAGGCGCTGCGCCGCCCGGGCGGCGTCGTCGAGGACTACCGAGCCTGGATGCGTCCCTGGGGCTTCACTCCGGAAGAGATCGCCATCCCGGTCGATGTCTGGGGCGGTGAGCAGGACGAGCTGGTGACGATCGCTTGGCCTCGCGAGCTTGCACTGCGGGTTCCCGGTGCGACTCTCCACGAGAAGCCCGGTGGCCACTTCCTGGCCCACCGGTACTACCCGCAGATTCTCACCAGCCTGACCAACTCCAGCTAGTCGTTGAACCACCGGTTCGCCCGCGGCAGCTCCGAGCCGAGCACAGCGCCGGCTGGTGCCCCGGAGTCGATGCCGGACGCACTCGCCGACCAGCCGGTGCCGACGCACAGCAGGTCGCGCGGGCCCGAGATCGTCGACGGCAGCGGGATGCCGAAGCCCGGGATGCCGGGAATCGTCAGCTGCGGCGGGGAGAGCAGCGTCGCCACTCCCTGCGCCATCGTGCCGAACAGCTGCGCCGGCGGGGTCGGCAGGGTGCCGGCCGCATCGGACAGCGGCGCCGCCGGGATCAGGCTGCCGAGGCCACCGGGCGTGGGCCCGATGTAGGAGCCGGGACCGCCGGGAAGCACGGTTGGCGGGGTCGGTGGAGTGGCCGCCCGATTGTTGCCGGGGGTGCCGGGGGTCGCCGCGGGAGGAGTCGGAACTCCGCCACCACCGCCGCCACCCGGACCGCCCGGGACCGCCGCGGGCGGGGTTCCTGGCGTGACCACGTTGTTGGTGAACGGGGTACCGGGCACCACACCCGGAGGAGTCGGCACACCACCGCCACCACCGCCACC
>NZ_BEWG01000160.1 GCF_002723835.1 Mycobacterium sp. shizuoka-1
CGGGCCTTGAACTCGTCGTCGTACTTGTTCGGCATGATGCAAACAACCTTCCCTCGAAAGAAGGTGTGCATCAAACCCGGGGTGGTTCACCGTAGCTTTCCGCTGCGGGTAGCGCCGATCCAGGGCGAGGCGCTTGACTCCTGGCTCGACGCGATCGCCCACCGGCACCACGTGCCACGCCGAGCTGTCATCGAGCGATGCGCCATCGCACCCATTTCGTTCTACGGGGCCTGGATACGCCTACTCACCCCCGCCGATATCGACGGAATCGCTCAGGCAACCGGCTACGGCCGCCATGTTGTCAATGCGTTGGCGTTGCCGCGCAGCGGAAGTGGTGTGGGCCCGCTCAGCGGTGGACGAACGCTGCTGTCCTCGACTTGGGACTGGCGCACCTCCTCACGTTGGTGCCCACAGTGCCTGACCGACACCGGAGGGCGCTGGCTGCTCGCATGGCGACTCAACTGGACCTTCGCCTGTCCTACCCACAAATGCCTGCTGCAGGACGGTTGCCCGAACTGCGCTGCGCCGCAACGCTACCGCCCACCCACCTACATGATCCCCGAGTTGGACCGATGTGCTCAACCGATCCTCGACCTCGTCGGGCAGCGGCGGCTTTGCGGCGCCGACCTGACCCGCGTTCAGCCAGCCGATCACCCCCTGAGCCTCTCGATGGCGCGGACCCAGCGGCTCATCAACGCGCTGCTCGCGGGAAGACCAAGGCGGCTCCGCGTGTACGGCGCACATCAACCGAGACCACACGAGATGCTCATGGACGTGAAAACCCTTGCTCGTACGTCTTCACACTTCTCGGCGGCGCCGCGGACTTAACGCTGCGCTCCGACAACGCTGTTGCCGCCAGCCCAGACCGCAGCAGCAAAGGACGAACCACGGCCCGACCCACGATGCCCTCCGCCGTGCACACCGCAAGAGCCAGTACCCTTGCCGCCGCGGTACTGGACGCTCACGACCCGACCGCCGCGCAGCACCTGCTCGCTGAGGTCATCCTCGCTGACGGCAAGTTCGAATCTTATCTGTAGGAGAGTGAGTTGGAAGTGCGGATGACCAGCGATGATACCGTCGCGGTCATGTCCGTGACGGGGCCATAG
>NZ_BEWG01000161.1 GCF_002723835.1 Mycobacterium sp. shizuoka-1
CCAAGGGCGAAGCCGTTCTGCTGTCCTACGTTTCAGCCAACCGCGACGAAGACATCTTCTACGACCCGATGCGTTTCGACGTCGGCCGCGACCCCAACAAGCACCTGTCCTTCGGCTACGGCGTGCACTTCTGCCTGGGCGCCGCCCTGGCCCGCATGGAGATGCACAGCTTCTTCTCCGAACTCGTGCCCCGGCTGGACTCCATCGAACTGGCCGGTGAACCAGAACTGATGGCCACCACCTTCGTCGGCGGGATCAAACACCTGCCGATCCGCTACTCCCTGCGGTGAATACGCCGCGGCGACGACGGCCAGCGGCGATAATTTCGGGGAGTCGGTGTCGAGAGGGGAAGTCGACCATGAAGGAGCTGGCAGCGGCGCTGTTGAGCGCGATGGCGATGGTTGCGGTGCCGGTGGCGATCGCGCCGGGCGCACAGGCTGACGTCTGCGGTGACGTCGGGGGGCGCCATGTGAACGTCGGCGGCTGCACCAACGTCGCCGGTGACGTCGCGGTGGCAGGTGCGGTGGCGACGGACGAGGACGCGGCGGCCCAAGCGGCTTCCGGTCAGCCGCCGTGCTACACCCCGCAGGGAGTGCCGTATTACACCCCCGGTTCGGATCCCTGCTACTGAGCGCCCCCGGTGAGGCCCGGCTGGATGCGGGCCAACTCGCCGCGTTCCACGCCATCGTCGAACTCGGGAGTTTCGAGGCGGCGGCCGATCGCCTGCATGTGACACCGTCGGCGGTCAGCCAGCGCATCAAAGCGCTGGAGAAGCACGTCGGTCAGGTGCTGCTGGTGCGCGGAAAGCCCTGTGTGCCAACCACGGCGGGTATACCTCTGCTGCGGCTGGCGGCCCAGACGGCGATGCTCGAGGCTGAGGCCATCACCGAGATGACAGGCGGCGGTGAGTCGGCCCCGCTACCCCGGATCGCGATGGCGGTCAACGCGGATTCGATGGTCACCTGGTTCGCCGGCGTGCTCTCGGGCCTGCCCGGTGTGGTCTTCGACATCCGCATCGAAGACCAGGACCATTCGGCTCGGCTGTTGCGCGAGGGAGTGGTGATGGGTGCGGTCACCACCGAACGCGCGCCCGTGCCGGGTTGCCGGGTGCGGCCGCTCGGGGTGATGCGGTATGTGCCGGTGGCCGCCAGTGGTTACGTCACACGCCATTTGCCACACGGGTTCACCGCCGAAGCGGTGGCCCAGGCGCCGTCGCTGGCCTGGAATCGCGACGACGCGCTACAGGACATGTTGGTGCGCAAAGTGTTTCGCCGCGCCATCGATCGTCCGGTGCACTATGTGCCGACTGCGGAGGGGTTCGGCGCCGCGGTGCGGGCCGAATTGGGCTGGGGCATGTATCCCGAACAATCGGCCGCCCCGGCGTTGGCCGACGGCACGTTCGTGGCGGTGTCTGATGTCCATCTGGATGTGCCGCTGTTCTGGCAATGCTGGAAGCTCGAGAGCCCGCTGATGGCCAGGCTCACCGCGACTGTGCTGCATGCGGCGGAGTCCCTGCGCAACCGCTAGCGGGTCGCCGTTGACAGCCCGGGCATAGGGTGCCGGACTACCATGGTCGCTCGGTTCATCCGTCGATCGGGGAGTGGGCAATGGGCGATGTCAGTCGCAGGACACCCGTCCTGTTGGCGTGGGTGCTGGCGCTGATCGTCGCCGCGGCCGGGCCTGCGGCCACCGCACATGCCGACGACGTCCTGCCCACCGTGGGTTTCACCACGACCTCCGGTGCGCCGCTGCGTGACGGCGGGACCTACGGCATCGGCACGGTGATCGTTGCGCATTTCGACGGGCCCGTGGGTGACCGGGCCCTGGCCGACCAGGCCTTGCAGGTCGACACCTCGCCGCCGGTCTCCGGCGTCTGGCACTGGGTCGACGACCACACCGCGCATTGGCGCCCGCCGCAGTACTACGACCCGGGCACCGTCGTCACCGTCACCCCGGGCCCGGGGCCGCCGCTGACCTTCACCATCGGCGCCTCGCACGTGTCCATCGCCGACGACGCCACCAAACAGGTGACGGTGTTCGACGGCGGCAAGCCGGTGCGCACCATGCCCACCTCGATGGGTCGCGGCGGCACCGAGAAGGTGGGCAACACGACGTTGAGCTTCTGGACCCAGCCCGGGATCTACACCGTGCTGGACAAGAGCAATCCGGTGATCATGGACTCCTCGACCTACGGGCTGCCGATCAACTCCCATCTCGGCTACAAGGAATCGATCAATTACGCCGTGCGCATCAGTACCGACGGGGTCTACCTGCATGAGTTGGACGCCACGGTGTGGGCGCAGGGCAACACCGACACCAGCCACGGTTGTCTGAACCTCAACCGCGACAACGCCGTATGGTTCTACAACTTCTCGGTGCCCGGTGATGTGGTCGAGGTGCGCAACACCGGTGGCAAGCCACTGCAGCTGTGGCAGAACGGCGACTGGAGCGTGCCCTGGGATCAGTGGGTCGCCTGACGGCAAGACGCGCCGCGATCGGCTGAACTTCGGGTTGGCGGTGTGGCATGGTGAGATCCATGGCCGATGCCGTTGACGATGTGGGCGCGCGACGAACCTTTCTCGGGCATCCGATCGGTCTGGCCAATCTCTTCGGCGTCGAGTTGTGGGAGCGGTTCTCGTACTACGGGATGCTGACCATCCTCGGCTACTACCTGTACTACTCGATCACCGACGGTGGCCTGGGCCTGCCCAAGGCGACCGCGACCGGCATCGTGGGCGCCTACGGGGGCCTGGTCTACCTGTCGACTGTCCTGGGCGGCTGGGTCGCCGATCGGCTGCTGGGTATGGAGCGCACCGTCCTCTACGGCGGAGTGGTGGTCATGTGCGGCCACATTGCGCTGGCGGTGTTGCCCGGAATGACCGGTGTGGCGACCGGCCTGGTGCTCATCGCGCTGGGATCGGGTGCGCTCAAAGCCAATGCCTCGTCACTGCTGGGCACGCTCTACGACGACGGCGACCCCCGGCGTGATGGCGGATTCACCCTGTTCTACCTCGGCATCAACCTCGGGTCGTTCGTCGGCCCGCTGATCACCGGCCTCTTGCAGACGAAGATGGGCTTTCATTACGGGTTCGGGGCCGCCGCGATCGGCATGGCGCTGGGGCTGACCCAATACGTCGCCTTCCGGCGCAACCTCGGCGGCCACGGGCGCACCGTCGCCCATCCGTTGTCGCACAAAGAGTTCTGGCGCACCGCGGTGATCGCGGCGGCGGTGGTGGCCGCCTTCGTGCTCGCCTTCGTCGTCGGTCTGATCACGCTGGCCAACCTCTCCCAGGTCACCACCGGCATCCTCCTGGTCGCCTCGATCGGCTACTTCGCGGTCATGCTGGGCAGTCCCAGCGTCGGCCCGACCGAACGCACCCGGGTGCGCGCGTTCATTCCGCTGTTCATCGCCAACGCAGTGTTCTGGTCGCTGTTCCAGCAGATCTTCACCGTGCTCGCGGTGTACTCCGATGAGCGGATGAACTGGTCGATCTTCGGTTGGCGGGCACCGTCGAACTGGATCGGCTCGATCGAGCCGGTGTGGATCATCCTGCTGTCACCGCTGTTCGCGGCGATGTGGACCAAGCTCGGCCGTCGGGCGCCCACGACCCCGCGCAAGTTCGCCTACGGCGTGATCGGCATGGGCCTGGCGTTCCTGTTGTTTCTGCCGATGGCCGGCACGACGGGACGCAGCGTGCCCGCCCTCGTCGTCGTGGCGATCATGGCGGTCTTCGCGATCTCCGAACTCATGCTGTCGCCGATCGGGTTGTCGGTCACCACGCAGTTGGCTCCCAACGCCTTTCGCGCCCAGATGATGGCCCTGTACTTCTTCTCGGTCGGTCTGGGTACGTCGATGTCCGGGGTGTTGTCCGGTTACTACAGACCTGATCGCGAGTTCGCCTACTTCGGCATCCTCGGCGCAGTGGCGGTCGCCGTCGGTGTGGTCGTCTGGGCGTTCGCGCCGCGGGTCAGCCGGCTGATGGAGGGCGTGCACTAAGGCGAGTCCAGCAGCCGGATCATCTCGGCCCGCATGTCGACCTTGCGCACCTTGCCGGTGACGGTCATCGGGAAGTCCTCCACGACATGCACGTAACGCGGAATCTTGTAGTGGGCCAGCCGCCCGGTCGCGAACGCCTGGATACCTGCGGCATCCAGCGGTGCGCTGCCCGGCCGCATCTTGATCCACGCGCAGATCTCCTCGCCGTATTTCGGGTCGGGCACCCCGATCACCTGCACGTCGTCGATATCGGGATGGGTATGCAGGAATTCCTCGATCTCCCGGGGATAGACGTTCTCGCCGCCCCGGATCACCATGTCCTTGATCCGGCCGACGATCTGGCAGTAGCCGTCGTCGCGCATCACCGCCAGATCGCCGGTGTGCATCCACCCGTCGTCGTCGATGGCTTGGGCGGTCTTCTGCTCGTCGTTCCAATAGCCCAGCATCACCGAGTAACCACGGGTGCAGAACTCGCCCGGGGTTCCCCGTTCGACGACGGCACCGGTACCCGGGTCGACGATCTTGATTTCGACATGGGGATGTGCCCGCCCGACCGTGGCGGTGCGGCGGTCCAAATCATCGTCGATCAGCGTCTGGCACGACACCGGAGAGGTTTCGGTCATGCCGTAGGCGATCGAGACCTCGGACATGTGCAGCACGTCGAGGCAGCGCTTCATGATCTCCACCGGGCAGGGGGCGCCGGCCATGATGCCGGTTCGCAGGGACGAGACGTCGCGGCGGGTCAGGTCGGCATGCCCCAGCATCGCGATGAACATCGTCGGCACCCCGTACAGCGCGGTGCAGCGTTCCTGCTCGACCGCCGCGAGGGTGGCGCCAGGATCGAAGCCGGCGGCCGGGATCACCATGGTGGCGCCGTGCGTGGTGCACCCCAGATTGCCCATCACCATGCCGAAGCAGTGGTAGAAGGGCACCGGGATGCACAGCCGGTCGCCCGGGCCGAAATTGATCTGCTCGGTGACGAAGAACCCGTTGTTGAGAATGTTGCGGTGTGAGAGCACCGCACCCTTGGGGGAACCGGTTGTGCCGGAGGTGTATTGGATATTGATCGGGTCCGCCGGTGTCAACGAGTCCATCCGGGAACGCAGCTCGGCGGCCGATGTCCGGGTGTGGCGCGCCTGCAGCGCATCCCATTCCGGTGAGTCGAGGAACACCACCTCGGTCAGATCGGGCACCTCGGGCCGCACCTCGGCGACCATGCTGCGGTAGTCGGACGATTTGAACTCGCTGGCCGACACCAGAAGCCGGACACCGGCGTGGCGCAGGACGTAGGCCAATTCGTGGGTGCGGTAGGCGGGGTTGATGGTCACCAGGATCGCGCCCACCTTCGCGGTCGCGTACTGCAGCATCGTCCATTCCGCGCAGTTGGGCGCCCAGATGCCGACTCGGTCGCCCTTGGCGATGCCCGACGACATCAACGCCCTTGCCAGGGAGTCGATGTCGCGGTTGAACTCCGCATAGGTCCACCGCCTGCCGGTAGTCACCTCGACCAGCGCGTCCACGTCGGGGTGCGCCGAGGCGGTGCGCTCGATATTCGAACCGATCGTCTCGTCCAGCAGGGCCACACCATCAGGTCCGCAGGCATAGGACAGCGGTGCGCCGTGCCGCTCGCGCAGCACCGTTTTGAGCACCTTGCCGCTCGCGTTGCGGGGCAGTTCCTCGACGATGGCGATGCGGCGCGGCCGCTTGTAAGCGGCGAGGTGCCGGCGGCAATGCGATTCGATCTCGTCGGCTGCCGGCGGGTGGTCGGGGTCGCGCGGCACGATCACAGCCAGCGGCGTCTCACCCCACTTCGGGTCCGGCACCCCGACGACGGCGACCTCGGCGACCTTGGGATGGGCCGCCAAGACGTTCTCCACCTCGGCGCTGTAGATGTTCTCGCCGCCGGAAATGATCATGTCCTTCTTCCGATCGACCACGAAGATGTAGCCGTCTTCATCTTGGCGGACCAGGTCGCCTGAATGGAACCACCCGCCGCGGAAGGCGTCGGCGGTCTCCGCCGGCTTGTTCCAGTATTCCGCCATCACCAGCGGGCCCTGATAGACGATCTCGCCGACCGCGCCGGGTGCGACGTCGTTCATGTCGTCGTCGACGATGCGGGCCTCGACATTGAGCATCGGGATGCCCACCGAGCCGATCTTGGCCAGCGCGTCCTGCCCGTGCAGCAGGCAGGTGATCGGGCTGCACTCGGTCTGGCCGAATGCGGCGACCACCTCGGCCGATGGGAAGGCTTCGATCATGTTCTGCAGCAACGTGGTAGACGCCGGAGCGGCGCCCCACCAGATGCGCCGCAGGTGTGACAGATCCCAGTCGGCGAGACCGTCCATCGCACAGACGATCTGCCACTGCGCCGGTGTCATCCAGCACGACGTCACCCGTTCCTCGACGACGGTGCGCACCGTCGCCTCGGCGTCGAAGCCGCCCGAGGGCGGAATGACGACCTTGCCGCCGGTGAGGAAGGCCGGCAACATCCCCGACACCCCGGCGGTGTGGAACAGCGGGGCGACCCCCAACCAGCAGTCGTCGTCGGCCTGATGTCCCAGCGTTGCGATCGAGCTGAACGCGTGCAGGTAGAGGTTGCGGTGGCTCAGCACTGCGCCTTTGGGAAAGCCGGTGGTACCCGAGGTGTACATGATGAAGGCGGGCGCCTGGTCGCCGACCTCGATGTCGATCCGGTCTTCGGCAGCACCGTCGATGGCGTCCTGCAGGTCGCCGCCGATGGTCAGCACGGTGTGCACGGCGTCCTCTGTGGTCCGCGCCTGTTCGAGCACGGGCGCCAGTGCGGCGTCCACGATCACGGCCGTGGCGCCGCTGTCGGTCAACAGGTAGGCGATCTCCTCGGCGACCAGGCGGAAGTTCAGCGGCACCACGACCGCGCCCAGACGCAGGACGGCGAACCAGGATTCGACGATCTCGAGGCTGTTGAGCCCCAGTACCGCCACCCGGTCACCCGCTGCGATGCCCCGCTGTGCCAGCGCATTGGCCAGCCGGGTCACCCTGGCGTCGATGTCACCGAAGGTGCCGCGGCGGTACGGATCGGCGAAAGCGACTTTGTCGGGGCGCACCCGGGCGTGCCGGGCGAGGACGTCGCTGAGGGTGATTCCCGTCGACGGGGAGGTGGTCATGGTGGGCTCCTTACCGTCTGTCGGTCACAGGCCGACCCGGTCGGCGAGCAGCGCCCGGTGCTCGGTGCTGCTACCGAAGAGGGCCGCGGTCGTCTTGGCGCGGCGGAAGTACAGGTGCAGGTCGTGTTCCCAGGTGAAGGCTATTCCGCCGTGCACCTGGGTGGCGATCCCCGCGCACAGGGTGAACGTGTCGGCGGCCTGCGCCTTCACCAGCGGTGCGGCGACGGCCAGCTCACCAGGGTCGCCGGCACTCATCGCCGCGAACATCACCGCCACCCTGGTCGCGTCGATCTCGATCGCCATCTCGGCGCACATGTGCTTGACTGCCTGAAACATGCCGATGGCTCGGTCGAATTGTCTTCTGCTGCACGAATAGTCGACGCTGAGGGTCAGGCAGGCTTCCGCGCCACCGAGCATCTCGGCAGCCAGTAGCACCCGCGCGGTGTCCAGCACCCGCTCGAACTGGTCGGGTGCCCCGTCCAGCGGTTCAGCCGGCGTCTGCCGCAGTGTGATCCGAGCGACCGGCCGGGTGATGTCGAACGACGGCAGCCGTTCGACGCTGACCCCGGGGGCATCGGCGTCGACCACGTAGAGGCCCATCGTGTCGCCGGCCCGGGCCGCGACGATCACGAGTTCTGCGACGTGCCCGTGCAGAACGGGCCCGCACACGCCGTCCAGCAGCGTTCGGCCCTGGTCGCTGGTGACGGTGACCGTGGCCGACGACGGATCGCCGGCTGCGGGTCCGGTGGCCGCGAACGCCGCGACCCGGTCACCGTTGAGCAGGCTGGGCAGCAGGCGTCGGCGTTGCTCCTTGGTCCCCATGCTCAGTACGGCCGCAACCGCGAAGCCGTGTGACGCCAGGGGGACCGGGGTCAGTGCGCGGCCGAACTCTTCGAACACGATCGCCGATTCCACCAGCGTGCCCCCGACTCCGCCGTACTCGGTCGGGACCGGTAGCCCGGGGAGTTCCATGTCGCGGCACACCCGTTGCCACAGCTCGTCGTCGTGGCCGTTCGCGCCGGCGATGTCGCGTACCCGCGACAGCGGTGCGGTCTCCTGTAGGAAGGCGCGCACCGAGTCGCGGAAATCGAGTTGCTCGGTGTTGTAGCGAAAATCCATGTCAGCGTGGCTCCTTCGGAAGGCCGAGCAACTGTTCGCCGATCACCGTGCGCTGGATCTGGGAACTGCCCGCATAGATGGTCGCGGCCCGCGCGTAGAGGGCCTCGTCGAGCCAACACGACGCCGAGTTCGGTGTTCCGGGTGCCGGGATGATCAGGGCCTCACCGTTTCCGGGACCGTCGGCGCACAGCGCGTCGACACCGAGGATGTCGACGGCGAGGTCGGTACAGCGGCGAAAATACTCGCTCCAGATCACCTTGTTGATGGCTGCGTCAGCGCCTGGCCGGTGGCCGTTCAACAGCGCGGTCAGGCCGCGGTAGCCCTGGTACCGCAGGATCTGCACGCGCGAGTAGCACCACGCCAGCTCGTCGCGGATATGGGGGTCGGTGTGTCGTCCCCGTTCCCGGGCCAGCTGGCGCAGCCGATCCAGGTCGCGGCCGAATTCCATTGCCGCCGTGGTGATCTGGGAACCACGCTCAAAGCCCAGGACGGTCATCGCGGTCGCCCAGCCGCCGCCGACCCCGCCGAGCACGTCGGCGGCACGCGCACGTGCGTCGGTGAAGAACACCTCGGAGAACGACGCGTGCCCGGCGGCGTTGACGATCGGCCGCACCACCACACCGGGCTGGTCGACCGGCACCAACAACATCGACAGGCCCTTGTGTTTCGGCAGGTCGGGATTGGTGCGGGCCAGCACGAAGATCCAGTTGGCCGTCGGACCCGCCGACGTCCAGATCTTCTGCCCGTTGATCACCCACTCGTCACCGTCGAGGACGGCTTTCGTCCGCACCGACGCGAGATCCGAACCCGCCTCCGGTTCGGAGAACCCCTGGCACCACAAGTCCTCGCCGGACAGGATGCGGGGGAGGAAGTGTTTCTTCTGTTCCTCGGTGCCCAGCGCGATCAAGGTGTTGCCCAGCAGGTCGATGCTGAGCATGTCGTTCTCTTCGCGCTCGGGTGCACCGGCGCGGGCGAATTCCTCGGCCACCACGGCCTGTTCGATCGCGGACAGCCCGCCGCCGCCGTACTCCTTGGGCCAGGAGACCGCCACCAGCCCGCGGTCGGCGAGGATCTTGCGCCACCGGTGCCGCAACTGTTCTCGCTCCTCGCGCGCAAGTGCGCCCGGGCCGGTCCAGTCCGGGGGCAGATGTTCGGCCAGGAAGGCCCGGATCTCGTCGCGAAAGGCCTGCGCTTCGCAGGGATAGTCGATGTCCATGGCTGTCCTGACTCAGGGGCGATTCTTGGCGGCGGGCAGGATCTCGGGAGCCAGCCGCCAGTCCTCGAGTCCGTCCTCGACGGTTCCGATGCCCAGCGGATTGCCGTTCACCTCGGCCCAATGCGAGTGGTTGAGCTGGTGCAGGGAGAAGCACGCGTCCAGGGCGGTGGAGAAGCCCATGGCGTCCACGGTCTGGTTCACCGACTCCTTGATCAGCAGCGATGCGACCGTCGGCACCTTGGCGATGCGCCGGGCGAACTCGATGGTGCGCTCGGAGAGCTCGTCGTCCGGGAAGACCTTGCTGACCATGCCGAGGGCATGGGCATCGTCGGCGCTCAGCGAGTCGCCGGTGAGTAGCAGTTCCTTGGCCTTACGGGGGCCGAACTCCCAGGGATGCCCGAAGTACTCCACCCCGCACATCCCCAGCCGGGTACCGACCACGTCGGCGAAGACGGTGTCCTGCGCGGCGACGATCAGATCGCAGCACCAGGTCAGCATCAGACCTGCCGACAGGACCAGTCCGTGCACCTCGGCGATGGTGATCTTGCGCAGGTTGCGCCACCGCTTGGTGTTCTGGAAGAAGTAATGCCATTCCTGCCGGTGCCGGGCATCGGCGCCGGTCAGCGTGCCGCCATTGCATTGGTACGAGGGGTGCTGACCAGGGCCGGGGGACCGCTCCCGGACGTCGTCGGAGGATCCGAGGTCGTGGCCGGCGGAGAAGCAGGGGCCGGCGCCCCGCAGGATCACCACCCGCACGGTGTCGTCCTCTTCGGCCATTTCGAAGGCCGTCCCGAGTTCGACGAGCATCCCCCGGTTCTGCGCGTTGCGCTGTTTCGGGCGGTCGAGCGTGATCACGGCGATTCGGCCGTCGTCGATCACGTCGTAGCCGATGTAGTCGAAATGCTGCACAAATGCTCCCTTCCCAAGCCGGCTATGGCCGCCGTTGATGCAGCACGCTACGCGGGAGACGGACAAAATGTCCATAGCCGATACGCTCCTTTAGAAACTCAATGGCGAGCAAACCAGCAAGAAAAATGGATCTTGCATCCAATCAAGTATCTTGCTAGTACTGTGTTGTAAGTCGCAGCCGACGGTGCGCTTGCTCGACCACTACCGAGAGGGTTCAAGATGGAGATCGGACTTTTCCTGATGCCGGCGCATCCACCGGAGCGCAGCCTGTACGACGCGACCCAGTGGGACCTCGACCTCATCACGCTGGCCGACGAGCTCGGCTACGTGGAGGCGTGGGTCGGCGAGCACTTCACGGTGCCATGGGAACCGATCTGCGCGCCCGACCTGCTGCTGGCGCAGGCGCTGCTGCGTACCAAGAACATCAAGCTGGCCCCCGGCGCCCATCTGCTGCCGTATCACCATCCGGTCGAGCTGGCCCATCGGGTCGCCTACTTCGATCACCTTGCCCAGGGCCGCTTCATGCTCGGTGTCGGCGCCAGCGGCATTCCGGGGGACTGGGCACTGTTCGACGTCGACGGCCAGAACGGTGAGCACCGCGAGATGACCCGCGAGGCGCTCGAGATCATGCTCAAGGTCTGGACCGAGGACCAGCCGTGGGAGTTCCGCGGGAAGTATTGGAACGCCAACGGAATCGCGCCGATGTTCGAAGGTCTGATGAAGAGGCACATCAAGCCCTTTCAGGCTCCTCACCCACCGATCGGGGTGACTGGATTCAGTGCGGGCTCCGAGACACTCAAACTGGCCGGCGAGCGCGGCTACCTTCCGATGAGCCTCGACCTGAACACCGAATACGTGGCCACTCATTGGGATGCGGTGCTCGAGGGGGCCGCCCGGTCCGGGCGGACGCCGGACCGCCGCGACTGGCGGTTGGTGCGTGAGGTCGTCGTCGCCGAAACCGACGAGCAGGCCTTCCGCTACGCCGTGGACGGGATGATGGGCCGCAACATGCGCGAGTACGTCCTGCCGACCTTCCGGATGTTCGGCATGACCAAGTTCTACAAGCACAACCCCTCAGTGCCCGACGAGGACGTCACCCCGGAGTACTTGGCCGAGAACACCTTTGTGGTCGGCTCGGTCGAGACGGTGGTCGACAAGCTGGAGGCCACCTACGACCAGGTCGGTGGGTTCGGTCATCTGCTGATCCTCGGATTCGACTATCTCGACAACCCGGGCCCATGGAAAGAGTCGATGCGCCTGCTGGCCGAGGAGGTCATGCCACGGCTCAACGCGCGCATCGCCAAAAAGCCGGCACCGGCGATCGTCTGACTCGGGCCCATCGGAGTAACTCGGACGGAGAGGAACACAGCCATGCAGGTGCCGGAGATCACCGTGCGGTATTCGGACGGGACGTCCAAGACGATGCCCGTGCAGTCGGACCAGTCGATCCTGGAAGCCGCCGAGGAACACGGCATCGCGATCGTCAACGAATGCCAGAGCGGGATCTGCGGAACCTGCGTGGCCACCTGCTCCTCGGGCGACTACGAGATGGGCCGAACCGAAGGGCTGTCCGAGGTCGAACGTGACGCCCGCAAGGTGTTGACCTGTCAGACGTTCGCCACGTCGGACTGCGTGATCGATCTGCAGTACCCGGCCGACGACAATGCCGCAAAGCTGGTGACCGGTAACGGGGTGGTGACCGCGGTGGAGCTGGTGTCGCCGACCACGGCGTTGCTGCGGGTGGATGTGTCCGGGCTGGGCCCGGTGGTCTACCTGCCCGGGCAGTTCGCCCAGCTTCAGGTGCCTGGTACCACCGTGTGGCGCAACTACTCCTATGCGCATCCCGCCGACGGCCGTACCGAGCTGGAGTTCATCGTCCGGCTCCTGCCCAGGGGCGTGATGTCGGATTACTTGCGCGAGAAGGCCAAACCCGGCGACCGGATCGCCATGCGGTGCAGCAAGGGCGGCTTCTACTTGCGTCCGCCGGTCCGGCCGCTGGTCCTGGTGGCCGGTGGAACAGGATTGTCGGCGATCCTCGCGATGGCACAGAGCCTGCCGGACGGCCACCCCGGAGGTGTCCATCTGCTCTACGGCGTCAGCACTGTCGAAGACCTGTGCAAGCTCGACGAGCTCGAAGCGCTGACGGCGCGGATACCGGAGCTGAAAGTCCACACCGTCGTCTCCCGTCCGAACGCCCACTGGGACGGTCTGGTCGGCCGGGTCACCGACGTGCTCGACGCGCGGATGTTCGACGGTGGAAACGCCGACGTCTACGTATGCGGGCCGGCGGGGATGGTGACCGACACTCGGAAGTGGCTCACCGACAACGGCATCCACGGTACCGGTCTGTACTACGAGAAATTCGTGGCCAGCGGTGCCGCGCGCCGGCGCACCACGCCGCGGCTCGACTACGCCACGGTCGACCTGGCCGACGTGCGCCGCCGGGGCCGCGGGACGGCGGTGGTCGTCGGCGGCAGCATCGCCGGAATCGCCGCAGCCAAGGTGCTCACCGAGAAATTCGACAAGGTCATCGTGCTGGAGAAGGACCCGCCGCACGCCCGTCGCGAAGGCAGGCCTGGAGCGGCGCAGGGCTGGCACCTGCACCACTTGCTCACCGCGGGACGCATCGAGCTGGAGCGGTTCTTCCCGGGGATCATCGACGACATGGTCGCCGAGGGTGCGTTCGACGTCGACATGGCCGCCCAGTACCGAATCCGCCTCGGCGGCAGCTGGAAGAAGCCCGGTACCGGACCGATTCAGATCGTCTGCGCGGCAAGGCCGCTGCTGGAATGGTGTGTCCGACGCCGGCTGGATGACGAACCCCGCATCAGTTTCCACTACGAGTCCGAAGTGGCCGACCTTGTCTACGACCGTGGCAGCGACACCGTGCTCGGTGTGGCGGTGGCCCGCGACGACGAGGAACTCGAGGTGGTGCCGGCGGAATTCGTGGTGGACGCTTCGGGAAAGAACACCCACATCCCGGAGTTCTTGGACCGCATCGGGATCGGCGCTCCCGAGGTCGAGCAGGACATCATCAACTGCTTTTACTCCACGATGTTCCACAAGGTCCCGCCGGAGCGGCAGTGGGATGACAAGGTCATGGTCATCTGCTACGCCTACCGCCCCTACGAGGACACCTACGCCGCGCAGTACTACACCGACAGCTCCCGCAGCATCCTGTCGACGACACTGGTTGCCTACAACTGCTATTCGCCGCCGCGTACCGCGCAGGAGTTCCGCGAGTTCGCCAAGCTGATGCCCTCGGAGGTGGTCGGGGACAACATCGACGGCCTCGAACCCGCGTCGCCGATCTACAACTTCCGCTACCCGAACATGCTCCGGCTGCACTACGAGCGCAAGCGCAACCTGCCCCGGGCTCTGCTGGTCGTCGGTGACGCGTACACCAGCGCAGACCCGGTGTCCGGGCTGGGGATGACGCTGGCGCTCAAGGAAGTTCGTGAGATGCAGTTGCTACTCGGCAAATACGAGCCCACTGCGCCGGAACTGCCGCGCCGCTACTTCCGCAAGATCGCCAAGCTCGCGGACACCGCCTGGTTCGTGATCCGCGAGCAGAACCTGCGGTTCGACTGGCTCAAGGACGTCGACAAGAAGCGGCCGTTCTACTTCGGTGCGCTGACCTGGTACATGGACCGGGTGATGGAATTGGTGCACGACGATCCGGACACCTACAACGAATTCCTGGCCGTCGTCCACCTGGTCAAGCCGGCTGCGGCGTTGATGACACCGAAGGTCGCCGCACGGGTGGTCGGCAAATGGGCCAAGACCAAACTGTCCGGGCAACAGACCCTCATCGCCCGTAACTACTCCGACCGCACGATCCCGCCGCCCGAACACCTGTCCCAAACCGAAGAAGTGCTGGTCGGTTTGGCGGAATCCCGCTCCCGCTAGAGAAGAGGCCTAGATGATCCACCGGATGCTGAACTGCCGGGGCACCCGAATCCACGCCGTCGAAGAGGGGGAGGGCCCCCTGGTGATTCTGGTGCACGGCTTCCCTGAGTCGTGGTATTCGTGGCGGCACCAGATCCCGGCCCTGGCGCAGGCCGGCTACCGCGTGGTGGCCATCGACCAGCGCGGTTACGGCCAGTCCTCGAAGTACCGGGTCCAAACCGCCTACCGGATCAAGGAATTGGCCGGTGACATCGTCGGGGTGATCGACGCGTACGGCGAGAAACAGGCCGTGGTGGTGGGCCACGACTGGGGCGCACCGGTAGCGTGGACCTTCGCCTGGTTGCATCCCGACCGATGCCGTGGCGTGGTCGGTGTCAGCGTTCCGTTCGCCGGGCGCGGGGTGATCGGCCTGCCGGGAAGTCCGTTCGGCGAGCACCGGCCCAACGACTACCACCTGGAACTGGCCGGCCCGGGCAAGGTCTGGTACCAGGACTACTTCTCCGAGCAGGACGCGATCATCGCGGAGATCGAGGAGGACCTGCGCGGCTGGTTGCTCGGGCTGACGTACACCGTGTCCGGGGACGCCATGCGGGTCGCGACCGAGGCCGCGGTGGCGGCCGGGGTCGACCTGGCGGCCATGGACCCGATCGAGGTGATTCGCTCCGGCCCGCTGTGCATGCCGCACGGCGCCCGGCTCAAAGACGCCTTCGTCTATCCGGAGACGATGCCGGACTGGTTCACCGAGGCCGACCTGGACTTCTACACAGGGGAATTCGAGCGATCCGGACTGGGTGGCCCGCTGAGCTTCTACCACAATATCGACAACGACTGGCACGACCTCGCCGAGTACGAGGGCACCCCGCTGACCCCGCCGGCGTTGTTCATCGGTGGCCAGTACGACGTCGGCACCACCTGGGGGGCCGAGGCGATCGACCGCGCCCACGAGGTGATGCCGAACTACTGCGGAACTCACATGGTCGACGGCGTCGGGCACTGGATCCAGCAAGAGGAGCCCAAGGAGACCAACCGGCTGCTCCTCGATTTCCTCACCGGCCTTCGGTGAGGGAGCGACGGCGATGAGAACCGCCTACGGACGCGTGCGCCGTGCCATCTCGGCCGTCGCCACCGGACGTCCGGTCGTGGTCACCGACGACCAAGAGGCACAGGGATATCTGGTGTTCGCCGCCGACGCCGCCTCTCCCGAACTCCTCACGTTCGCGGTCCGGCACACCTCGGGCTACGTGCGGGCCGCGTTGCCGAGGTCGGAATGCGAGCGGCTCGACCTACCGCCGCTGTGTCCCCAGGACGGCGACCCCGTCGGCACGGCGACGCACCGGGTTGCCGTGGACTTCCGCGACACGGGCACCGGCATCTCGGCGATCGACCGCGCCAAGACCATCGCGGCACTTGCCGCGGCCGACGCCGTCGCGGCGGACTTCCGCCGCCCCGGCCATGTGATCCCGGTCCAGGCCGGTGGCCGCGGAGTACTGGGGGACCGGCCGGGGGCCGCCGAAGCCGCGGTAGACCTCGCGGTGCTCGGTCGGCGCCGGGCGGCCGGCGTGCTGTGCGAGATTGTGTCGCAGGCAGATCCGTCGGCGATGGCCGATCACGGCGAGTCGATCGCGTTCGCGGCCCGGCATGGTCTGGCGATCGTCTCGATCGCCGAGATCGCGACCTACCGGCGCCGCACCGAGCCCCAGGTGATGCGTTCGGCGGAGACCCGGCTGCCGACCGGCGGCGGTCCGTTGCGGGTGGTCGGGTTCCGTGACACCGGCGACGGCTGCGAACACCTGGCCGTGATCGCGGGCAACGCGGACGCCGATGCGCCCATGCCTCTGCACGTCCACATCGAATGCCTCAGCGGCGACGTGTTCGGCTCGCTGGCGTGCGGCTGCGGCGCCGAGCTCGACGCGGCCGTCGCGGCGATGCACGCCCAGGGCACCGGGATGATCATCTATCTGCGCCCGCGCACCCCGCGCGCCTGCGGTCTACTCACCGGTGCGGCGGCACCCGACCGGCTCTCGGAGACGGTGGCCTGGATCCTGCGTGATCTCGGCGTCTACACCGTGCGGCTGTCCGACGACGCACCTGAACTGGGCCTGTTGATGTTCGGGGCGATCCGCGAGCATGGACTGTATGTCGAGTCCGGAGCCTCGGTGTGGCCGGTCGCCGGATGAGGTGTGCGACAACATGATGGGAGACAGGACGCAATGACGCATCCGGACCTGGCCGGTAAAGCTGCGATCGTGACCGGCGCGGGTGCCGGCATCGGCCTGGCGATCGCGCGCCGACTGGCGGCCGAGGGCGCTCGGGTCCTGTGTGCGGACATCAACGGTGAGTCGGCCGTGCGCGCGGCGGCCGAGATCGGCGGTGGCGCGGTCGGCCATCAGGTCGACGTCGGCGACGAGCCCCAGGTGATCGCGATGGTCGATGCCTGTGTCGCGGCCTTCGGCGGGGTCGACAAGCTTGTCGCCAACGCCGGTGTCGTGCATTTCGCACCGCTGCTGGACACCACCGTGGACGACTTCGACCGGGTCATCCGGGTCAACCTGCGGGGGGCCTGGTTGTGCACCAAGCACGCCGCGCCTCGGATGGTGGAGCGCGGCGGTGGTGCGATCGTCAACATGTCGTCGCTGGGCGGGCAGATCGCGGCCGCCGGCACCGCCGCCTACGGGATGTCCAAGGCGGGCATCATCCACCTCAGCCGAATCACCGCCGCCGAGTTGCGCTCGGCGAACGTGCGGTCGAATGCGGTGCTGCCGGCCTTCGTCGACACCCCGATGCAGCAGACGGCGATGACCATGTTCGACGAGGCACTCGGCGCGGGCGGTGCCGATGGGATGATCGGCCGGCTACAGGGCCGGATGGCCGGGCCCGAGGAGATGGCGGGAGTCGTCGCCTTTCTGCTCTCCGACGACGCTTCGATGGTCAACGGGACGGCACAAGTAGCCGATGGCGGGACCCTCGCCGCCCTGTGGTGACGGCCCCGCGCGGCATCATGTTGTCGGGGAAGGCAATTGGGCGAGGAATTCCAAGAGCAGGCGGTTCGTCTCGGTGGGGGCCTCCTGCTGGATCCAGTGGCCCGCGGACGGAATGATGTGGCTGCCGCGGTAATCGGACATCTTCTCGTCCGCCCGGTCGATTGCCTCCGCACCCCAGGTGGTGGCGATGTCGTACTCGCCGCCGATGAACATCGAGGGCGGCGTGAGCGGCTGGTTCGCGACCTCGTCGAGGACCTCCCAGCCGGCATCGGCATTGTGGTAGAACGCAAGTCCGCCGGAAAAGCCGGCTCGCTCGAACTCGTTGACGTAGAAGTCCAGATCCTCGTCGGTGAACCACTCGGGCATCGACTCCGGCCACACGAAGGCGTCATCGAGCCTGGCGCCGTCGGCCATACACAGCGGGCCGTAGCGAAGGGCCTCGACCGGGTCCGGGGGTGGCACGTGCCCTGCAGCCAGGGCGGCTGCCACGGCGTCACCCGAGACCGTGTAGGTCAGCCCCAGGAACCACTTTCGCAGGTCCTCCTCGATCTCGTCGATGAT
>NZ_BEWG01000162.1 GCF_002723835.1 Mycobacterium sp. shizuoka-1
ATCGGTGGCCGCGGTCGGGACCGAGGAGGCTGGTGATGCCGCGCATGGCCGCCGGTGAGGGTTTGAAGTAGCGGCGCAGGTTGTCGGGTTTGCGGTGGCGGGACTTGGCCATTAGCTCGAGCAGGCTGGCTCCGGCCTCGCCGAGATGCGTCAGGCCAGAATGCCGGAGTTCGTGCAGGTCCCAGCCGGTGCCGGGTCCGTTGGTGGCGGTGGCGGCATCGAGCAGGGCGCGGGCCTGGCCGTAGGACAACCTGGCCAGGCCGGTGTCGGGGCAGATGTCGCGGTCGGCGACGGCTTTGCGGGGTCCGGGTCGGCGGTGGGTGACGAACAGCGGTCCGCGGGTGCGGCCCTTGGTGAGGCGTGGCAGGAGCCGGGCGGTACCCGCGTCCCAGTACACGAGCTCGTGCGCGTACTCGTGATGGGCGGCGCCGCGGCGGCGGGTGCGGGGCTTGGCGCCCTTGGACTTCACCGGGCAGCACCGCCCGGCCAGGTCGAGGTCTTCGATGTTGACCTGGAGCAGTTCCTCGGTGCGGGCGCATGTTTCGTAGAGCATCCGCCACAGCGTCTTATCCCGCAGGTCGATGTCGCGGCGGGTGATGAGCCGGTCGATCGCGGTGCGCGAGCGCACCGGGGTGGCCGAGTCCGGCGGGGTGGAGCGTTTCACCCACGCGGGGACCGCCGGGGCGAGGTGTCCGTGCTCGCGGCACCACGCCAGCCAAGACGCGACCGCGGCGCGGCGGGCGTTCCAGGTGTTGACCGCCGCCTCGCCCCACAAAGTTTCCAGGGTTTCGCCGATCTCGTCGTCGGCGACATTGGCCAGCGGCCGGGCCTCGCCGAGCCTGGCGGTGGTCTTATCGACGGCGATGGCGTAGGAGCGGCGGGTGTTCGGGGAGCGGATCGAGTCGAGGAAGCCGTCGCCGGCGGCGCGGACGGTGATCCCGGACGACAACATTGTGACCTCCCTGGCCTGCTTGCCACAGATAACAGGGCCGCTTCGCGCACCGCCGGAGCGGAGTCGTCGCAGGCCGGGTTTCATGGTGCCACAGATAACAGGGTGTTATCTGTGGGATCAGTCGGCGGCGGGTCGGTGGACGCCGCCGGCGGCGGCGTTGACGGCTTCGGCGAGGGTGGGGTGGATGTGGATGGCGGCGGCGAGTTGGCCGTAGGTGGCGCCGCAGGTCATGGCGATGACGGCTTCGTGGACGAGGTCGCCGCCGTCGGGTCCGGCGATGTGGCAGCCGAGGATCCGGTCGGTGGCGGCGTCGGCGACGAATTTGACCAGGCCGCGGGTGTTGCCGATGGCGCGTGCTTTGGCAACGCCGGTGAAGTTCTGGCGGCCGATGATCACGTCGTAGCCGGCTGCGCGGGCGGCGGGTTCGGTCAGGCCGACGGCTCCGACTTCGGGGTCGGTGAACACCGCGTGCGGCACGACACGTCCGGTGGTGGTGCGGTCCTGGTCGCGGTAGACGGTGCGGTAGACGATGTCGGCGTCGTCGCGGGCGGTGTGGGTGAACATCGGCCCGCCCCGCAGGTCGCCGATCGCCCACACGTTGTCGGCGGAGGTGTTCAGGGTGTCGCCGACGGTGAGGAAGCCGTGCGGGTCGGGTTGCAGGTCGAGGTGTTCCAGGCCCAGGGCGTCGGTGTTGGGGGTGCGCCCGGTGGCGAGCAGCAGGTGGCTGCCGGTGATCTCGGCGGTCTCGGTGCCGGTGCAGCCGATCCGGATGTTGCCGGCCGTCCCGGCGGCGTGAGTACAGGTGGTGGCGGTCGCGACAGTGATGCCGTCGGCAGTCATGCCGTCGGCGACGGCGGCGCTGATGTCGGGGTCTTCCCCGGGCAGCAGCCGGTCGGCGCGCTGGACGATGGTGACCTCGGCGCCGAATCGCCGGAACATCTGCGCGAATTCGCAGCCGACGTAGCCGCCGCCGACGACGAGCAGGTGGGCGGGTAGTTCGGTGAGGTCGAGCAGCGTGCGGGAGGTGTAGTAGGGCACGGCATCCAAGCCGTCGATGGCCGGGAGGGTGGTGCGGGTGCCGGTCGCGAGGATGATCCGGTCCGCGGTCAGGGTGGTGCCGTCGACGGTGAGGCGCCGGTTACCGGTGAATTGTCCTGCGGCGTGGTAGAAGTCGAGGTCGGCGGATTTTTCGACGGCCCGATACGATCCGGCCCGGATGGAATCGACGAGGGTGTTCTTACGCTCCACCACGGCGGCCAGGTCGACGGTGACCGGACCGCCGACGCGGACGCCGAACTCGGCGGCGCGGCGGGCCTGATGGGCGACGGCGGCGGAGGCGATCATCGTCTTGGTGGGGATGCAGCCCCGGTTCAGGCAGGTCCCGCCGAGCAGTTCCTTCTCGACGAAGGCGACCCGGCCGTGGCGGGCGGCGCGCAGCGCCAGTGGCAGCCCGGACATTCCGCCGCCGAGCACGAGGGTGTCGTAGCGTTCGGTCATTGCGGGCGCCCTTCCTCGATGACGGTCGTCGGGGTGCAGCAGTCGACGGGTGCGGCATCGGTAACGCGGCGCCGGATCATGCGGTGAGCGAGGACGGTGACGGCGGCGGTGAGCACGGTCAGTGCCGCGATCGTCGCCATCAGTGGTGTGTGGTTCTGCAGCCAGGTGCTGGCGGTGGTGGACAGGGCCGCGAATCCGTTGGTGCCGGTGGTGTCGCCGGTGACGGCGGGCAGCCAGTACCAGGCCAGGTAGGCGCCGGTGAGGATGAGCACGGTCGCGGTGATGCGGGTGCCGTGCCGGGCGAGGGCGGCGAGATGGTGGGTGAGCGCGGTACCGGCGGCCGCGGCGGCGAGGCTGACCAGCAGCAGGATCGTCGCGGCGCCGAGGGTGTAGGCGACGAACACCGCGAGCAGCGCACCCCAGCCCGCGGTGGCCTGGGCCTGGGCGATGACGGCCAGCAGCACCCCGAACGTGCACGACAGCGACGCCGCGGCGTAGCCGATCCCGGCGAGGACGATCCCGGTTGTGCCGCCCGGCCCGGTGGCCGGGCGCAGCGCTCGGGTGGGCAGTCGCAGACCGAGCACGCGGCCGGTGAACATGACGACACCGAGCAATACCAGGGCGACACCGACGACCAGACCGAGCCACGGCGCGGCGCTGATCAGCGCGCGGGCACCGGCGCTGATGGCCAGCCCCGCCACGGCCAGGGTGCCCGCGAACCCGAGGGTAAAAGCGACGCCGGTTCGCAGCGCCCGCGCCGTGCGTACCCCGAGCGGTTCGGTGGCGGTGTCGCCGAGGGTGTGGGTGATCCAGGCCGGCAGCAGCGCGAAACCGCACGGATTGACCGGGGCGAGCATGCCCGCGGTGAACGCCAAGGCCAGCAGCCCGTTCACCGGTCCCCGGCCTTCGCCAGCGCGGCGGTGATCTGATCGGCGGACGGGTCGGCGGCCCGGTAGGCGACCGCACCGCCGGGGTCGACGACGAGCAGGGTCGACAGGGCGGCCACGGAGTACCGCTTGGTCAGGGTCGCATCGGTGTCGATGACCGCGGGCACGGTGTCGGTCCCGGTTTGCTGCTGGAAGTCGGTGACGACCTGGGCAGGTTCGGCCGGATCCATGTCGACCAGGACGAAAGCGGCGGTGTCACCGAGTTGTCGCGCAGCCTGCGACAGCGACTTCGCGCCGCCCACGCATTCACCGCAGCCGACCGAAAAGAAGAACATCGCCGTCGGCTTGCCGCTGGGCACGGTCACCGGCGCCCCGGACAGCGCGGTGACCGTGACGGGGTCGGTGGCGGCGCGGGGCGAGGCGGTGTCGGTGCCGCAGGCAGCCAGCACCGTGACCGCCAGGGCGGCGAGCGCCGCGCTCACCGTGCGTCGGGTGATCGGCGTGGTCACGGCTGGGAACTCCGATCGGTCGACGCGTTGGGCTGATGCGATCGGCGGGTGCCCAGCAGTCCGCGGACTGTCCCTCGCTGCGGCGGCTTACGACGGCGCGCGGTGTAGCCGACGGCGGCGAGGACCATCACCGCGGCGGCCACGATCGGTCCCCAACTGCGCAGCGCACCGCCGAGGGCGGTGAGCGCACCGGCCGCGATCAAGGCCGGTCCGGCGCAGCACACGATCATGGCCACGGCGGCACCCACCACCGCGAGCGGGCCGCCGATCCCCGTGGAGTTGTTGCGTACGTTCATCAATGTCCTGCTCCGTTCACACGAGCGGTGTCGATGCGGGTGCAGCAGGTCAGCGCGGCGGCGTTGTCGGCGGCGAGGGAGCGGGCCAGCATCACCAGGTCCGCGACGCGTGGGTCGCCGACGGAGTAGCGCAGCTTCTTGCCGTCACGGCGCGCGGTCACATAACCGCAGTCGGCCAGGCAGGACAGGTGCACCGACACCCGCGGCTGGGAGATCCCGGCATGCTCGACACACTCCGCGGAGGTGCGCTCGGCGGCCAAGATGAACTCCAGCAGCTTCAACCGCGTCGGATCCGACAGCGCGCGAAAGAACTTCGCCGTCGCATCCAGGTGCGTGCAGGCCGTCTCGCCACCGGGCGCGGTGACGGCGGCGGTCGTGGACCGGGGCAAGGGGATCGCCTCCACAAGAAGAAAGTTGAACTATTCGGATAAGCGCATAGTATGATGTCCGGAGATATTCGTCAACGCGAATAGCAACCTGTTCCGTGACCGGAGTCCCCCAGCAAGGAGAACCCGCCGTGACCACGACATCCCCGCGCGCCGATCTGGCGATCATCGGTTCCGGTTCGGCGGCGTTCGCCGCCGCCATCGCCGCGGTCAACCTCGGCAAACGGGTGGTGATGGTCGAGCGCGCCGCGATCGGCGGCACCTGCGTGAACGTGGGCTGCGTGCCGTCGAAGGCGCTGCTGGCCGCCGCGGAGGCCCGGCACACCGCGGCGAGCGCCGACCGGTTCCCGGGGCTGGCGGCGACCGGGGCACCGGTGGACTTCGCCGAGCTGATCGCGGGCAAGAACGCGCTGGTCGACCGGCTTCGCGGCGAGAAGTACCTCGACCTGGCCGCCGACTACGGCTGGGAGATCGTCTCGGGAACCGCCGTCTTCACCGGTACCACCGACGCACCGGTGCTGCGGGTCGAGCAGGGGGCCGATGGCCCGCGGGTGATCGACGCCGATCAGTACCTGATCGCGACCGGCGCCGCGCCGTGGGCGCCGCCGACCGACGGGCTCGCCGAGGCGGGGTATCTGACCTCGACCACCGCGATGGAGCTCGACGTCCTGCCGGGGTCGCTGATCGTGGTGGGCGGCAACGCCATCGGTCTCGAACAGGCACAGTTGTTCGCCCGGCTCGGCACCCGGGTCACGGTGATCGAGGCCCTGGATCGGCTGGCGCCGTTCGAGGAACCCGAGATCTCCCGGGCCATCGCGCAGGTGTTCGCCGACGAAGCCATCACCGTGCTCACCGGCGCCACCCTCGACAAGGCACTGGCCGAGGGCGGCGAGAAACTCGTCACCGTCCGCACCGCCGACGGGGCCACCACCGAACTGCGGGCCGCCCAGCTGCTCATCGCCACCGGCCGCCGCCCCGACACCCCCGGATTGAATCTGGCGGCGGTCGGGGTACGCACCGACGACCGCGGCGCCGTCGTCGTCGACGCCCACCAGCGCAGCAGCAACCCGCGGATCTGGGCCGCGGGCGACGTGGCCGGCGGCCCCCAATTCGTGTACGTCGCGGCGGCGCAGGGCACACTCGCCGCCGGCAACGCCCTCGGGCACGCCGGCCGCACCCTGGACTACACGGCGCTGCCGCGGGTGACATTCACCAGCCCGGCCATCGCCGCGGTCGGCCACACCGACAGCCAAGCCGCCGCAGCCGGATTACGGACCGAGTCGCGGCTGCTCACCGGTGCGAACGTGCCGCGTGCCCTGGTCAACCGGGACACCCGTGGTGTGGTCAAACTCGTCGCCGAGGCCGGGACCGGGCGGGTGCTAGGCGTGCACGCCGTCGCCGAGGGTGCCGGGGATCTGATCACCGCCGCCGGGTACGCGATCACCGCGGGCATGACCGTCGACCAGCTCGCCCGCACCTGGGCGCCGTATCTGACCATGGCCGAAGCGCTGAAACTCACCGCCCAAACCTTCACCGCCGATGTCGCCAAGCTGTCCTGCTGCGCGGGCTGAGGACCGGATCGAGCCGTCATGAACACACCGGTGATGACCATCGGAGACCTGGCCCGCCGCACCGGAGTGCCGGCGAAAGTACTACGCCGCCACCACGACCTGGGCCTGATCTACAGCCTCGGCCGCAGCCGGGCCGGATACCGGCTCTTCGACGAACACGCGCTGTGGTGCGTCGAGGTCATCGCCACCCTGCGCGGCCTCGGCCTCACGGAGGCCGAAATCCGTCAGCTCGCCGCCACCTGCGACGACAGCGCCCGGCCGGTCGGACCGCAGCTGGCCGAACTACTGGCCCGCTCCCGGACCCGGATCGAGGACCGCATCCGCGACCTCGACGAGCAGCGCCGCCGCATCGACGAGTTCGAACACCACCACCACGACGCGTTGACCCGGGCGACCAGCCACGACCGAGCCGCCGCCCCGCCGTGGGTGCCGGATCCGAGGACATGCGGCTGCGGCGCTTGACCTTCCCTGCGGTGGCAAGCCCGACACTCGATCCCACACCCGTGACTACACGCTCCGAGGGGACACCAGCGATGACGACCAACCCGTTCGCCACCACCATCGTCGACACACTGTTCGACTCCACCGCCAATACGGGAACGAACCTGATGGGCACCGCGATGCGGCTGCTCGCGGCCGGTGAACCGATCACCATCGAACAGCTCGCTACCGCCGCCGGCGCCAGCGTCGCCGACGTCGAGAACGCGCCCGCCGCCGCGGACATCGAATACGACGACCGGCACCGCATCCTCGGCTGGGGCCTGACCCTCAATCCCACCCCGCACCGGTTCACCGTCGACGGCCACCAGCTCTACACCTGGTGCGCCGCCGACACCCTGCTGTTCCCCGCCATCATCGGTCGCCCCGCCACCGTCGAATCCACCTGCGCCGCAACCGGAACCACCATCCGACTGTCCGTTGACCCGGCCTCCGGGGTCAGCGGCCTCGACCCGGCCACCGCGGTCATCTCTGTACCCGGCCCCGACGAACTCGACCCGACCCGGGTCCGCGCCACCACCTGCAACCCCGGCCGCTACTTCGCCACCGCCGTGGCGGCCGCCGACTGGCAGAGCCGGCACCCCACCGGGCTCGTGCTGCCCGTCGCCGACGCCTACGCCCAGCTGCGCCCGATCAGCGACCGCGTCCTCACCGCCACCGAACCACCACGCTGTCGCTGACCCAACCCAGGCCACCGATGTGCCCAGCTACGCCCCAGCACCCTCTCCCGGAAGGTGGTAGCCGGCGGTCAGAAGAGGGTGTCGCGGACCCGCAGCGGCCGGTACCCGGTGGGGCCGAGCTGGGCCAGTTCGGCGTCGATGTCGACCTCGATGGCGCCGAAGAAGTTGATGTTCTCGCTGTGCGCCGGAGAAATGTGCGCCAGCACCTCGTCATCGATGCGCCGCCCGGCCCGCCGCATCTGTTCGGTCGCCAGACCGTAATACTCCGTGGTCCAGGCGATGACGGCGTTGGTCGCCAACGTGAGGCACCATGCCTGTTCGGTCTGTCCCTCCAGGTGCCTCGCGCGCACGGTTCCTTCATGCGCGTAGAGCAGGTCGCGGCGGAGCGCGTGCAGGGATTCGCCCTTGTTGAGCTGGCGGGAGATCTTGCGTCGATAGCCCGGGTCGGACAGATACCGGGCGGCGTAGATCGTGCGCCGCAGCGCCCCGTACTCCTTGAGCGCCGCCGCGAGGGCGTTCTGCCGGCCCGACGCCGACAGCTTGCCGACCAGCAGCGACGCGGTGGCGTGCCCGAACTTCAGCGACCCGGCCAGCCGGAGCAGGTCGTCGTAGTGCTCGGCGATCAGATCGAGATTGCACCGCCGGGTCAAAAGCGGGCCCGCGTGCGGGAACGCGGACTCGACCTGGGCTCGCGGCGCCGCCCGGTACAGGGTGATCCGGCCCAGGTCCCGGATGCGGGGCGAGAGCTGCAACCCGAGCAGGTCGAACAGCCCGAAGTTCACCAGGGTGACGCCGTGCGTGTCGGTCGCATGCTCGGTGATCGGCAGATCCGTTGCATTGCCGAGGATTTCGTCCAGCACGTAGTGAGCTTCACGTCTCGTCGCGACGATGACCTTCGTGCCGTAGGTGGCGTGCTGATCGGTGACATGGGTATACGTGCTCAGTCCTTCGTTCGCGAAATAGCGGCTCAACGCTCTGGCAGTGACCGATTTGCCACGGGTCGGGAACCGCTGCCCATCACTGGAGGACAGGGTGCCGGCCCCGAAGATCGGGGTCAGCGGCAGGCGTTGGTGGTAGTCGATGATCGTCAGGTTCGCCGCCCGCAGCGTCTCCTCCCGCACATACCACTCCGAAGTCCAGGCCAGGATGTCGTAGGAGATGCCGGAGGCCTCCGCCATACGGGTGAGACCCAGGTTGGTGGAGTAGGCCAGCAGCACCGCGATGAGGTTGCGCTTCAACTCCGGGGTGCGGGACTGCTTACCGCCGGCGTGGGTGAAGCAGTCCAGGTAGCCGGTGCGTTTGTCCAGCTCGATCAACAGCGACACGATCGGCGCGAACGGCAGCATCTCCGTCAACTCCTGCTTCAACGCCACCGCTTCGGCCGGAACGTCTTCTGCCGACAGCGGCGAGACCACCAGGTCACCGGCCTCATCGAGACGGACCGGGCCGTCGCCGTCGGCGAGCACCTTCTCCAACTCGCTCATAGCGTCGTGCAGCTCGTCGGTGGCGGTCGCCAGGGCGCGGGCCGGATCAGCGGACTTGCCGACCAGGCGGCAGAACTCGTCACGCTGCGGCTCCCACGCCTGCGGGGTCAGCAGGTAAGCGGCCGGGTCGGCGTAGCGGCGCGACCCCGGCACGAACACGTCGCCGCTGCGCAACCCGTCCCGCAGCCCCAGCAGCACGCACAGCTCCCAGTAGTGCCGATAGGCGGTGGTGTTGCCGGCTTTGCGGGCCTCGTCGAGGTAGCCGCGCCACTTCGTCGGCACGAACCCCGTCGGCGCGTCGTCGGGCACCTTGCGGGTACCGGTCGCATTCAGCTCCCGCAGCATGTGCACCCCGATCAGCAGCTCGATCGCCGCGGTGCCGCCGGCGAACCGGACTGTCGACAGCACCTGCGGGGTGAACTGCCGCAGATAGGAGTACGAGCTGTCCAGAGCGGCCAGGTGCCCGTGATCGCGCGGCAGCCGAGGTTTGGCCTGCGCGACCGCGGCCCGCAACCGCTCCCATCCGATCCGATCGCCCCGGATCAGGCCGCCGATCTCCTCGTCAGGGATCTGCGTGTCGGTGATGATGGCCAGCAAGTCGTCGAGCAACCCCTGCCGATCCTCTCCGGCCTTACCGCGCTCGGCGAGCTCGTCGCGCATCCGGCGTTCGGCTTTGCTCAACCTGGCCGAGATCGCCTGATCGAACAGCTGCACCACCTCGTCGAGCACATCGGTGGCCGACTGAGCCAACACCGTGAGCAGGATCGGGTAGCGGCGTTGCGGATCCCGGCGTTCCAAGGCTTGGCCCGTCAAGCGTCGGCCCACAGTCGCCAGGAACCGCCGCCGCTCCGCCGGCAGCACCGACATATCCAGCTCATCCGCGCCCAGGTTGCGCAGGAACACCAGCTTCTCGACCTCGGCCTTCACCGCGGTCGCCGACGCCTCCACCGGGCCGGTCGACAACCACCGCAACCGCGACATCCCGATAGACGGGTCGGCGACCAGCAACGCATCCAGTTCCTTACACCGCTGCGGCGTGAACTCGCGCGCCAACCGGTCATAGGTCTCCCGCTGCGCCTGCGTGCGAGCATGCGCGACCCGGCGGACCACCGTGTCCGGGCCCGGCCGGATCACCCGCGCCGAGATCAGGTACTCACACGCCAGCCGGAACAACAGCGTCGGCGAATCGTGCTCCATCGCCCGCGCCAGAAGGAACTCATCCAGCTCCTTCAACTCCATCGACCCGGCAGGCCGCCACCCCAGATACTGGGCCACCAGCCGCACATGCTCGGTCCGCGTCTGCGCCCGCTTGCCATACGAACGAAGCTGCACCGCATCGACATTCAGCTGATCCGCCAACCGGGCCACCGCCACCGGCGGCGCCGACGACACCTTGTCCGGCACGAACCCCAGCCACGGCAAGGTGCACAACGCCACCGCCAGGCCCAGACGGACCGCAGGGCCCCTGCCCTGCGGAGCAACGAACGCCAGATCCGCCGGGGTCAGCGTGAAGTACCGGAACAACTCCTCACGACTGATCTCCGGGAACTCCCGCAGGCGCTGCAACTCCTCGTCCGCGAATACCCGCGTGAGCAATGATCAGAACCTGTGGATCCCGGGCGGGCGTGCCTTCCCGGAAGATGATCTGCAAGGAATCCGAATTCTGATCAAGACCAGC